>SGBB01000003.1 GCA_004195025.1 Candidatus Acidulidesulfobacter diazotrophicus
GCATCTAATTTAAATTCTTTTGAATATGATCTTCTTTCTTCTGCCATAATAAAAACCTCCGATTAAGTATTGGTGTAATTATTTTATAATACCCTTAACCGAGTGTCTATTAAATTATAGCAGGTCCAGTTTTCGTCGTTCCTTTATACCGGACGCCGTCTATCATCATATCGTAATACCATACGTTGCCGCGCTTTCTGATATTTTCCGACATTTTATACCCCTTTTAAAAATGGGACAAATTTGGGACAATTTTTCACCAAATTTGACATTATTTTACCATTTTTAAGGATATGCTTGTCAAGATTAATGTTGCTGGAAGTGCTTATTTACTGCGGTTTTAAGTGGTGAGCCGCGCGGGGGTCGAACCCACGACCACCTGATTAAAAGTCAGGTGCTCTACCAGCTGAGCTAGCGGCTCTTGATAGCAAGATTTTAAATGATAATACAAATAAACTAAAAAGTCAAGATGTTTTATTTTTTTTGACAAATTAAATTGACATACTCCCCATTCCTACTAGGCAGGGAATTCTGGTATCAACAGCAGTTGCCTGCAAAGCAGGTCTTACACTGCCTACTCCAAGGGAAGATATCCCTTCTCTGTATGATTTATAAATTTTATGATAAAGTGTTAAGTACTATATACATCCAATTTATAAATTCTTCTTTTTTCCAATGAAGAAAATGATAGATTATTTATATCTTTTTTTATAATTTTATATTTTAGAATCTTATGCTAAATTTATAAACATCATTAAAAATGCATTAAAATATTTTTATAACTAATTAAACTTAACTTAACTTAATTAGAAATTACAAGACTTAACTTAACTTGATAAAACAGCGAACTACCGCATTTCCCTATCCAATACATTCTCCTGCCCACATAAACGTAGTGAACAACGGCTCAAAAGCAAAGGCTGTTGTAAATCATATTTGATGAAAGGGTTAAAAAATGAAGTGTAATAATTTCATTTAATCATAATTTAAATATTAAAATATAGTATAATTTAATCCCGACGCGGCAAAAATGCCTAAAGCCACTATAGCAATCACGCTTACTATAACAACCACCCATGTTATTTTTGCAGCCTGTTTCTCATCCATAATAAACCCCCTTTTTAAATATATAAATTAAAAAATAATCTTAAAATATTTACCATATATTATATATTATATATAGTATTTCTATTACTTACTTCTTGCTTGCTTATTCTTGTTTATTTTATATTGTTATTAATATTTAATAATATATGTTATACAAATTTATGTGTACTAACTTTAATATTTTTAAAAAATCAATACATTTAATACATGCAATGCATCAAACAAATAAATAAACCATATGTATAATTATGCAATAAATTTTATAATTTTTCAAGATATTTATAAACATTAATTGCAGCCATCTTTCCGCTCAAAGCCGAACGGGGCACAGATGATCCGCCTAAAATTGCATCTCCTGCGGCAAAAATTCCTTCTATAGAAGTCATATAATTATCGTTATTTATATTAATCAGACCTCTTTCGTCTCCACATATCATTTTATTTTCTTTACAAAATTCATTATAAATTTTTGGCGGATTTACAAACAATATTTCATCGGCATCAAGTTCGTAAACGTCGTTATAATCGGGGCTAAAACCGTAATATGATGTGCTGCCTATTCTGTTTAGATGAAGTTTTATAATTTTATTTGATTTAATATCTAAAGAATCCATAATATAATTATCAGATTCAAACATAAAAAATTTAATTCCTATATTAAAATCTTTAATAATCTGTTTATCCCAAGTCGGAACGTTTTTAAAGTCTTTAGGGAATATTAAATAAACATTTTCGGCACCCATTTTTTTTAATCTTATTGCAAGACCAATCCCTAAATTTCCATACCCTATAATAGCAATTGTCTTATTTTTTATTGAATTAGAATTTTTATCGTTTATAAATGCATCTGTGGGATTATCACTGATTTCGGCGAAACTTTCATTTCCGGAATAGGTCATTAAATCTTTGTCTGTATAAACGCCTACGGCAACAATCACTGCAGAATATTTTTCTTTAAGCAATTTTATTTCTAATATTCTTTTTTCAGTTAAATAATTAATATTAGAAGGTGATTTTGACCTAATTTCTTTATCTATAATTTTTTCATGAATATTAGGTATCGGCAGCGAATTTCTAGAAAGTCCACCGAGCCATTTTTTAGACTCATAAACATCTACGGCAACCCCCCATTTACCCAGCAAAAATGATGCTGACAATCCAGCCGGTCCCGACCCTATAACAGCCACTTTATGTTTTGACTCTTGATGTTTCAATTCATTAAAATATCCTGATTTAAATAAAGTTTCGCACAATCCGTGCATAACCTTAGATGATCTATTATCTGAATTATTTATAGAACCGGAATTATTGTTATTAGCTATATTAAGCATTGATAATGCATAATCTAAATTGCCCTTGTAATCAAAATTTATATTAAAATTGACTGCAGCTTTTTCTCTAAAGGAACTTAAAGGACATACTGCGGAACAAATTGAATTAGAATCGTCTAGGCATCTCGAAAATTTTGATACCATATTTAAAACAAACATTGAACGGACAGAATCATTTAATTGCATACCAAACCTCACATCTATATTAATTATTATTATAATTATCATACATTTATAATAATAATATATATATATTATTATTATAAATTTTAAATATTATAGAATCATTACAAATTATAATTAAATAAATTTATTGAATTCTTCTTTGTTTTAATTATATATTATATTTTCCTTTATTAATTATTTTAATATAATATGCAATGATTTTATTTTCAATCAACAAATAAGTCAAGACAAAATATATTTTTATAGTTTTATAGTTCTTATAATTCTAAAGATTAATGGTAAATTTAGGTCAATTTATATTTTTATATTGTAAATTTATAATATAAAAATATAAATATAAATATAAATATAAATATAAATATAAATATAAATATAAAAAACCATAAATTTTAATCAATTAATTTATGATTAAGAAATTTATGGTTTTTAATATTACAATTAATTATAAAAAGAAAATTTTTAACATTTATAATTTGAATATTAAAATAAATAAATTTTAATATTCAAATTAACCCCATTTTTGTTTATTTATATGAGCTACTATCTCAGCCTTTGACATTTGTCTCAATTCAAAAGCTGATTTTTTAGCTTTTTGGAATATAGTCAAACAATTTGGGTCAAGATTATCTGTTATACCTTCTTCTGAAATTGCAATAACCTTTGTTAGTAAATGCGTTAAATCCATATGTAATTGATTGGTCTTTCTTGAACGAACAATAAGCTGCTCAACATCCGGAGCAATTTTTTCAAATTTTTCTTTAGGCGCCCCGCATTTAGGACAAACATCGGGAGCTGAATCTCCATCATGAATATAACCGCACATAGAACATTTCCACAACATAATAATACCTCCATAGTTTAATTTAAATGTTAGTTATTTAAGTTATTTTAATAGATTTAATAGAATAGTTTAGTTAGTTTAGTTAGTTAAAAAAAAATTTATATTATTTTATAATATATTATTTATTATGTATTTTATTATTGATTGATGTTCAATATTTACAGCATATCACAAAAATTATTTAATTCAAGTCTTAATATAATAATTATTATTAATCAATATCATTTATTATATAAATTATATAATAAACAGTTTTAATTGACAAGTTTTATTTTTAGAAATATAATAACTATATTCTTTCTATATTATAACTATAACTGCCTTGCTTGAACTAATTGATTTTGATTTCAAATAATATATTATTAAATATATAAATACTATATAAAATATAAACTGCATTATTAATTAACGAAAAATATAATTCCATAGATAAATCAGGGTAGAATTACAATATGCAATCTCATATCCCATTTAATATATATCTTATTGGAGAGAAAAATTTTTTTTCTTCGGAAAATGAATATCTTGATACGTTAAAAACATGCTTTGATAATGGCATAAAAGCTTTTCAGCTGAGACAAAAAGATTTATCGGTTAGACAAATTATAAATATTGGAAAAAAGATAAAAAAAATTATTGAACAATATAAAGATATTTATTTTTTTGTAAATGACAGAATAGATATTGCACTTGCACTTGAAGCTAATGGAGTACACTTAAATAAAAATAGCATTCCGATAAAAGCGGCAAAAGAAAAATATAGGGAAATGATAATATTTTATTCGTCGCATTCATATGAAGAAGCGTTAGATGCTGAAAAAAACGGGGCAGACGCTATAACATTCAGCCCTATTTTTAAAACTAAAAATCAGGATTTTGAGCAAGGCTTAGAACCTCTAAAAAAAATAATCAACAATACAAAAATACCAGTATTTGCATTAGGCGGAATAAATAACGGCAATATACAAACAATTAGAAACGCAGGAGCAAGATATGCGGCAATTCAATCAGGGATTCTTAAACAAAAAAATATTAAAGGAAGTATAAAAATAATTCAAGATATATTAAAATAATATTAAATATTATGAACAAAAAATTAGAAACAAATTTATTTAATTATTATTATCTTAATTATTAAAAATTATTAAAAGTTTCACTATTTAATTAAAGGCAAAATGAAATTTTTGAAAAAATAGCTTAGTTTTCTATATATTATATTACCTTAAATCACCGTTAGAAATTTCTTTTTATAGATGACCGCTTCGGTCGCTTCGGTCGCTTCGCTCTCGACTGATAGCCTCGTGAACAGAAACGGCATGCGTTTCTATCTTCTGAACTTTCCTGCTTTCGCAGGAATGGCAATGCGGGGATTTAACTTTTAACCCAACGGGTGTCATTCCTGCGAAAGCATGATCTAGTATTTATTATATGTTAAAGCAATTTTAATATTTTCTAACGGCGATTTAAGGTATAAATATAATATAAATATTAATATAAATATAATAACAGACATAATTTATAATTAAATAAACTATTTTAAAAAATTATTATATATTGTATACTATATAATAGTATATTGTAATGTAGCTTTATTTTATTTATATTATATAAGTATGAAATAATTATAATATTAATTTAATTCTGCAATAGAAAATTTTAATTTATTGAACATATTGAATATTATAAAATATTTGTTATGCAAATTTATACTAAATAAATATATGTTTAATAATGCAGTAATATAAATACTACACTTATACTACACTTAATGAGCATCTCTGTTTTTACCTGCAAGATTAAAAATTAAAATACTATTGCCATTAATAATTTAATACTAGAGAGGAAAAAAATATGAACCAAATTGAATCGGCCAAGAAAAATATAACTACTGAAGAAATGCAATTTGTTGCAAAGAAAGAGGACATGGAACCTGAAAAAATTATGCATGACATTGCAAACGGGCACACAATCATTTTAAAAAATAAAGTACATAGCATAGATCCATTAGCTGTCGGGAAAGACTTATCTACTAAAGTTAATTCTAATATAGGTTCTTCGGGTGACATTTGCAGTATTGACGAAGAATTAGAAAAACTATTTGTCTCAATTGGCAGCGGCGCCGATGCCGTCATGGATTTATCAACTGGCGGAAATATTAAAGAGTTTAGACGGGAAATACTTAAAAACTCTACAATACCTTTAGGTACCGTGCCGCTTTATGAAGCATTTCAGTATTTAATGGACAAAAACGAACCTATAGAAAAATTCGACCCTGAAATATTATTTGAGGTCATTGAAAGACAATGCGAAGAAGGTGTTGATTTTATTACCGTTCATTGCGGGTTAACTTTAGAAGCAATAAAAAAAATGAACGAACAATCAAGAATTCTTGGCATAGTTTCAAGAGGAGGTTCGTTAATAGCTACATGGATGATAAAAAACAATAAGGAAAATCCTTTATATGATCAATACGACCGTCTTGTAAAAATAGCTAAAAAAAATGACGTAGTATTAAGTCTTGGAGACGGCTTAAGACCTGGAAGCATCGCAGATGCAACAGACAGAGCTCAAATAACCGAACTTATAACACTTGGAGAACTTGCAAAAAAAGCATTTGAAGAAGATGTCCAAGTTATGATAGAAGGTCCCGGTCATGTTCCGTTAAATCAGGTTGAAACTAATATAAAACTTCAAAAAAGTTTATGCAACGGAGCTCCATTTTATGTTTTAGGTCCTCTTGTTACAGATATTGCTCCGGGATATGACCACATTACAAGCGCTATAGGCGGTGCCATTGCTGCAGGAGCGGGCGCCGACTTTTTATGTTATGTTACGCCTGCCGAACACTTAAGACTTCCGTCTGCGGAAGATGTTAAAAATGGAGTAATAGCAGCTAAAATTGCCGCGCATGCAGGCGATATCGCTAAAGGCGTCAAAAATGCAATACAAAAAGATATTCAGATGAGCAATTTCAGAAAAACTATGAACTGGGAAGGTCAATATAACAGTGCTTTAGACCCTGAAAAAGCAAGAGATATGCGCTCAGCTATTACATTAAAGGACGACAAGGTATGTTCTATGTGTTCTTCGTATTGTGCTATAAAACTTAATGCGTCATTTAAATAATTATAAACTTACTTTTTTCATTCCATAATTATTATATTATTTATTATAAATATTTTTAATAAATTTATTTATTAATTATTAAATGAATTAAATAAATAATTAAATAATTAATTAAATAAATAAATAATAAAACAAATAAAAATTAAATTAAATTAAATTAAATTAAATTAAATTAAATTAAATTAAATTAAATTAAATAATGAGACAAGCTAACTCTAACGATACTTACAATGAACATCATAATGATTCTATAAATTCAATAATTGATAAAAATGACGAGTTTAATAATATCTTAAAATCTTTTCAAGAAGAATTTAAGATTACAAATAAACTAATTTATAATATTCATAATAGTTTTTCTCAATTTAATGAAAAATTTAATACTTTAATTGATATATTACAAACAGTTTATAACAAAAGCATAAAAAATTTTGACATCAACAATTATAATACTAATGATAATGAGCATGAGAACAGCGCTACCGCAAACAATAAAATTAATATTAACGAATTGAATTCATCTTTCCAATATTTTAACTGTGTTTTGTTTAATAAAAATGATCTGCAAAATAACGGTTCATTTAAATTTTTAAAAACTGATTCAAAATATATTTTAAAACCGATTAAAAATATTAATTCTTTAGAAATATCCGATTTTATCGGCATTGACGATATCATAAAAGAGGTTTTTAAAAACACTTTTAAATTTGCTTCAGGAAAACCTGCCAATAATGTTCTTTTATGGGGTGACAGAGGAACAGGGAAATCTTCATTGATTAGGGCAATAACAAAATCTTTCGGCAATGAGCCATATATTAATAAAATAAAATTTATTGAAGTCATTGAAGATACTGCCGAATTAATTTACGAGCTGATTACTATTATAAAAGACGAACCTTACAGGTTTATATTATTTTTTGATGATATAGCATTTGACGCTGATTCATTATTTTATAAAAAACTTAAATCAATTCTTGACGGCGGCTTAGACGAACTCCCTGAAAATGTTATTATTTACGCAACTTCTAATAAAAAACATTTGACTACAGAAAAATTTGCTTCGTTAAATAATCTTGAAAATTTTATACATCCTGAGCAGGAATACGAGGAGGGTTTATCATTAAGCGACAGATTTGGTCTTAGCTTTGGACTTTATAGCTTTAATCAAGAAACATACATACAAATAGTTGAAATGTATTTAAAGAAATACAATTTAGGCATTTCAAGCTTTAATTTAAATCAAGTAAGAAAAGAAGCCGTCAATTTTGCAACGATAAAAGGTTCTCGTTCAGGAAGAACTGCAAAACAATTTGTTGTAAGTTTATTAAAAGATAATTAAAAGATAACTATTATAATTTAATCCAAGTTTATCATTTAAGAGAATCGGACAATAAATACTAAAAATACTATGTGATGTAATTATATGTATTATATGTATTATTTTTATTCAAGAATTTATTAGTTTTTAGTTTATAGTTATATAGGTGTAAATTAATGATTTTAATAATATTTTTATATGTTTATAGCATTTGTTTATCAATATTTTTTGGTTCAAGCATTTTTATAGGATATTTCACCGCTCCTTATGTATTCAAAACAATAAAATCAAGAGATGAGGCTGGGAATATGGTGGGACATCTTCTGCATAAATTCTCAATATTGGGATATATTACGCTGCCTATAATGATAATTTCAGGATACATGATTTATATTAATAAATACAGCAATATATTTATTACGCTTGGACCGTTTATTATACTAATTTTAATCATATTTTCAGAAAATTTCATTTCAAAAAGGATGGGCATCTTAAAAAAGCAAATGATTTCAATTACGGTTACGCCAAAAGAAGATAGCAGAAGAAAAGAATTTAATTACTTACATAAATGGTCTGTTAAATTATTTTTAGTAAATGAATTATTATGCTTACCTCTGTTTTATATAATATTTATTAGATAAATATGTAAATACTTGGAATAATATTGACAAGTTTAATTCCAGCTATCGTGAAATTTCGTTTTAGTGTCCGAAATGACCGCCACCGCCGTATGCGCTTAAACACCTTCTGTTGATATTAAATATTAATTAAGTTAAATTGAATATATCTAACATTTGCTTTACTCTAAGGAAAGTTTAGTTTTCATTCGGTGTTTTATTTATTATACGTTATAATATATAATACACCAGGTAACAATAATATTTCAAATTTACAATAAATTTACAATAAATTTACAATAAAAACAATACTGCCTCTATTGCTGCATATAGTTTTAGAATACCTGCTTGCTTGCATACTATCTCAAGAAGTATATTTTAATGAATAACTTGAACGATTGTAAGCAAAATCAAAACAATTGTAAGAGTAACCAAAACAATTGTGATAGACAATATACGCCTATTTAATTTAATAGTTTCGCTCATCACAATATTATCCTTTATTGTTTTTAATACAACGGTAAATTCGTTAATTTTAAAAGACGCATCAAGTAATCTCCATATCGGTTGACTGAAATTAGGATCAAAAAAAGAACTGGAATATTCCATCACTCTATTTAAAAAAAGTTGTCTCTGTTTCTTTGTTTGTCTCCAAGGAAATTTCTTTTTGGCTAATCTAGCATATTCATTGGCAAAATAATGTAAAGCATAGAAAATGCCGGAAATAACTTCGTTTATCACAAAAGCACGGGAAACCCAGTGATCTTTTTCTTCTTCTAAATCTTTTCCCTCTTTGAAAACCATAAGAAACCTGTTGTAAGTCATAAAAAACTTTGAATCATCAGATATAGAAATGTCGTTAACAAAATCTCTTTTTTTGGCTGTCCTACTATAACTATAAATTAGATTAGGTATCTTGTCTATAAAAGTTGCATTGCTAAACATAGATGGCGGGATAAATAATATGGATGTAGTAAACAAGGTTGTATTAAAAACATTCAAAAATTCATTGTAATGTTTATAGTATTTATTATATTTACCCTTACTATTGCTATTATTTTTTGATTTACCTATTAAATAAAATAAAAAATAATAAGCAATAAAAAAAACTTCGCTTAAAGAATATACATCTTTATTTGTATTATCAAATAAGTTGTCCAAAAAATCATTAATGTCACGATGTTGAAACCGAGCAAGAACAGCTTTTTTATCAATTGCTAAATCTTGCGGTTTCTGTAAATAACATATCGTTTCAATCATTTCATCAATACTAGAAATTTTCAGACTATCTGCTTTTGGAGGTCTGATTAACTTCACGATAGTAATAATAGATTCTGAAATTAAAAAAAATAAGCTGGCACAGGCTTCTACGCTCTTAAGAGGAAGTGAAGGAAGGACAATTAAAATCCATTTCCCTGAAAATCTACCAGCCAATGCGTTATTTCTGTATATAAAAATTTCTGATAAATATTTATAATCTTCCTCTAAAGAATAACACTTCTCTTCTTTTGAATAATGATCTTTTTCTTCTTTGATTCTATATATTGAATCAATATAATCATTAACACCTTTAATGTTTATAGATTCCAAAGATTTATTTTTACTTATGCTTTTCCGAAACCTATTGAAATCTCCATTAAATTCATGTGAAACAGTGTGCAATATTCTGTAATCTACAACTTCTACAGCACTATTTTCGACATATTTAGAATTAGCAGTCATAAAATTGCTCCAGGGGGGAAACTAATATTTTTTTACAGTCTTTAGTTGAACCTAAATTTATTAATTATGTTTACATAATACATATATAGTAATATTATAACTGCATAATTCAGAAAAGCAAATTTGAAGAAAATATAACGCCCGGCTAATTTAGGTATCAAATATCGGCGTAAGTTCAAAGGAATACAAAAAACTATCCGATTTATTTTATCTCCTACTCCTGATTGAATTTGTAGGTAATTAAAAACATTATTGCTTGTTTTTATGTTTTTTAAAACATATATGAAATATATCGGAACAATTTTTGTTATTTTAAATTTCTGTTAATTTCTGTTTATATATTTAATATTTTTTGAAATTTATTCAATTAATAAAATAAATATGTATTCAATATATATTTATTGATATAGATAATCAAGTTCTATATAATGGAATTTACAGAGGATAAAAAACGGCAAATGCAGGAATGCTTAACAAAATCAAATTCCTTAAAGTCGGGTATAATATAATTTAATTATGGAAAACAAAGAAACCTTCGGCTACAAAAAACTTATCGGATTTTTTACCGATTATTATATAGAACAAAACTTATTGAATGCAAAAAAATAAGCCCTAATATAGAAGATACCTTTACCAAAGACTTAAACAACCGGCTAAATAAAAAGAAATGTCCGAAGTTGGAATAACTGGTTTTTTGGTATTTGGAATTAAAAAACGGGTATTTGGCAATTTAAAAAGCTATCCGATTTATTTTATCTCCTACTCCTGATTGAATTCATAGACAATTAAAAACCTTATTGCTTGTTTGTATGTTTTTTAAAACATATATGAAATACTTTATCGGGCAATTCTATAACCGCGCAGACTATGGCAGGCTTGTTTGTATGTTTTTTAAAACATATATGAAATACATCGGAACAGTTTTTGTTATTTTCAATTTCTGTTTAATATTTATGTTTAATAATATTTATGTTTAATATTTTTTGAAATTAATTTAATCAATAAAATAAATATGTATTTAATATATATTTATTGATATAAATAATCAAGTTCCGCGTAATGAAATTTAAATAGAATAAAAACCTGCAAATCCAGGAGGGAGTAAAAGATAAAATAAATCGGATAGATAGTCTAATATACTTTTTAATCGTAAAATTCTGTGATGATGTGGGGAACATTAAGATAATGCTTGCCTGCGGTAACAACTTTAAGACCGTATTCCATAGCCGATGCGGCAATCCATATGTCATTTGTCGGAATAGGCGTTCCGTTTTTTCGAAGGTAATTTATTATAACGGCATATCTTTCGGAAGTTTCGTTGTTCACGGCAACAGTTTTTACCCTCGGAGATTTTAAAAATTTTAGAAGAATATCTCTATTTCGCTCTTCGCGATTTCCTAATGCGAAACCTGATAGTAATTCACCGATTATAATAGAATTTATAAATATCTCATCGGAAATTTGCATGACCGACTTAACCTTACCATGCCCTCTCAAAAAAGCGGAATATGCGCAAGAATCCAATATTATTTTACTGTTTTCCATAACTCGTCATCTATTTTTCTATGGATGGCAAGATTTTTTTCAAATATTCTCGCTTCATCTTCCGTCCATAAACCTGATAAAAAATCCATGTCGTGATATATATTTTCCTTTTTCTTTTTTTCCTCATTGATTCCTGCTGCTTTCACCACTAATGAAATGAAAGCTTTATTTAGGCTTACCCCTTTTTCTTCAGCTTCTTTTTTAACAATAGCTTGAATCTCTTCTGGTATCCCTCTTATAGTTAATTGTTGCATGCGCGCCGCCTCCCCCACTCAATTATTATGATTCATTAATTGAGTCATTATGAGTCTATTTTAGCATTATAAAAAAATAAGGTCAATATATTTTTTATTTTTTTTTATGTGGCTTCCTGTTTATCTGGTTATTTTATAATTGTATTTTTTAAGAATTTAAAAAGTTTAAAAAGCTATCCGATTTATTTTATCTCCTACTCCTGATTGAATTTGTAGGTAATTAAAAACATTATTGCTTGTTTTTATGTTTTTTAAAACATATATGAAATATATCGGAACAGTTTTTGTTATTTTCAATTTCTGTTTAATAATTATGTTTAATATTTATGTTTAATATTTTTTGAAATTTATTCAATTAATAAAATAAATATGTATTTAATATATATATTTATTGATACAAATAATCAAGTTCTGCATAATGAAATTTACAGAGGATAAAAACCGGCAAATACAAGAGGCAGTAAAAGATAAAATAAATCGGATAACATAATGTTTCTTTTGCTACCTTTTATTATTATGTTCTTTAACTGGTCGGGATGACTGGATTTGAACCAGCGACCCCCTGCTCCCAAAGCAGGTACGCTACCAACTGCGCCACATCCCGATAATTTTTTAATTATATATATAAAATTTATATAATATTATAACTAAATAAATAATAAATAAATAATAGTTTCAGTATATAAAATATATAAATATAAGTCAATCTTTAAAATTTATCCCAAAATTACCGATAGAAATTATTGATAATACCGCATATTTCAACAATACTGGATGCCTGCCTTCGCAGGAATGACACCCGACCCTACAAGCGAATTTTTAAAATCCAACAAAATCATTCCCGCGTGGTTGGGAATCCGGTATATAAATTTATATCGGCAATTTTGGGATTTATATAAATTAAAACTAAACTATTTTAAAATTTGTTTATAAAATTTAGTCTTATGTATTAAGCAATTAGTCTTATTATTTTATTAAATATTTATAGTTAGCCTTAAATAAACAATCAAGTATCGACGCCTTTTTTATTCATTAGCCAATAAACTATTCCCAAAACCAAAATTAATAATCCTAAGATAGCTACTTCATGAGACTTATGAGGAGCGAGAGAAAATATCAAAACTTTTCTAAGTAATGCCGCCATTGCAAGAGCGATAAAAGCGCTTAACGCAAATTTTTTACCTTGAAGTTTTTTTACTTCCTCTTCCAAAAGCTCCCTAATAGCCCAAATAATCAGCATCGCACCTAATATATCAACAACTGTCGTCTCAAAAGAGGCTCCGCTAAATGCAAATCTATATATTTCAAAAAAGAATAAAAAGAAGACCATCGCCGTTGCAAGCATTAAAGTTAATACTAAAGACAAATCAAGTATATAAGAAAATTTTGAACTTAATTTTATTACTCTAGATTCAAATTTTGTATGAGATATATAAAGCTTTCCTTCATCAATATAAGAACTTATAATGATATCTAAATTTATATCAAGAATTTTATTTATAGATTCAATTAATGAGTCTTTTTTATCGCCATCAGTAAAATTTCTTAATATTATAGAATGAATATAATTTCTTATGTAATTCATTGTGGCGCTAACATAATGGGAAGGAAGTTTGATATCCGAATGAACTTCCCCTATCCTTCTAAGCCTGCGCAAATAATCGTTATCATATTCACCTGAAAACATATTTAAAAACCAGAATTTAAGTTTTTCTTGATGTCTATTTCTAATTTCATCATTAGGTAAAAATTTGCTGAAATCTTCAAAATTTGAGATAAAAGAATAAACTCCGGCAATAAATTCATTTGTATTTGCTTCCATAATACTCTTTAAAAATTTCAGATTTTCAACATCTTTATCGTTAAATGAATAAATTAATTTTATTTCATGCAAGGTATCCATGCAACTCGCCCTTATTATATTTTAATTTTAATACTATATAAATTTATTAAATTATATATAACAGATAACAAATATTAGATATTAGATATTAGATATTAGATATATATCCTAAAATTACCACTTATTGCAAAATAAATATTTATATCTGACATTTAATTTAGCTTCATTTATTCATTTATTTATTTATTTATTTAATAGCTAGATCGAATGAATAGTATATTTCAAATTTTTAAGATAAATTATACAAAAATATAAGAACTTGACTAAAAATTATTACTATTATAAAATTACTATATTATAGAGTATTATATTATAGAATTACCATATTACAAGATGATTGTCTATATTTATTATTATCATGCAAATACAATAGAATATATATCGTAATATCAAAATAAAATCAATTTTTTCGGGCTGTTAGCTCAATTGGTAGAGCAACTGACTCTTAATCAGTAGGTCGCCGGTTCGATCCCGGCACAGCCCACCACGCTTTATAAGGCTTTCATAACTTCTATATTTTTTTGTTCACTTCCATTGTGAATTTTTTGTGAATTTTTAAATCAGCGGAGCTTATTTTCTTATCGAGCATACCTACCGCTTTTTTTATGTGCGCAGGTGCCAGATGAGCATACCTTAAAGTCATTTTAATATCTTTGTGCCCTAACAGTTCCTTAACGGTCGTTAAATCTGCTCCCTTCATAACAAGCCAGCTCGCGAAAGTATGCCTTAAATCGTGAAAATGAAAATCAAGGATATGGCTTTTAGATAATGCTTTTAAAAAAGGCTTTTTAAAATCGTGATACGGTTTTAATGTCTGCGGATTATAAAACACGTAGTCCGTTTTTAAATGCCGAGTCAAACCAGACAGCGTTTGATACAAAGTATCATTTACCGGCAATTCCCTGCGTTCTCCGTTCTTTGTTTTATCGAGAAGGATTATCCTGTTTTTCAAATCTATCCTATCCCATGTAAGCCCTAATATTTCAGATTTTCTCATGCCGGTATTTAATGCCGTTATTACAAACGGCTTTAAGTGTGGCTCGCAGTTAAATAATAGCTTCTCCGCTTCTTCTTCGGATAAATACCGCAGTCTTTTTATTTCACCTCTTAAAAGTTTACATTTTTTAAGCCTTTTAATCACGTCTTCGGATACCAATTCCCAGTCTAAAGCCCTGTTGAACATTATTTTAGTTATAACGACAAGCCTGTTTGCGTATGCTGCCGACTGGCCTTTTTTAAGGATGTCTCCCTGAATATCTTCAATGTCCTCAAGGCTAAAATCATCGAGCGGCTTATCTCCAAATCTATTTATAAGATTTTTAATAAAGCTTTTAAGCCTGCTATGCGATTTTAATCTTTTGGCCGTAAACTCAAGATATTTATCCGCAAGTTCGCTAAAAGTCATTGCCGGTTTAGGTTCCGTCTTTACCGTCGTTACTACCGGCTTACCGGTACGAACAGACTCTTTTAGCTGCGTAGTCCATTCCTCGTATATCGCCCTGGCTCTCATTTTGCTTTCTGTTTCAGTGGATTTTCTGTAAAGTATGCCGTTAATAGTTTTCGACATCCAGAAAATATTACCGCGCCTGTAAATACCCATTTTCACCCCCTATCAGTATTTACGGCTTACCTTTTAACGATAATATTATCATAGCTGTTCTTGGAAATCCACGCCGAAATTTGAGATGGATTAAATCTAATTCTACCGCCGATTTTTATAAAAGGTATCTGTCTTTTATAAATTAACTTGTAAACGGCAACAGGCGTCAAGCCGACAATTTCGGCAACGTCTTTAATCTTTAACAGCTTTTCCATTTTTTAAGCTCCTTTTTTAAAAAGTCTTTTCTTTAATACAAGTTTTAAGCTTTTTGAGAAAGGAAAAAATTGTTAAGATTTTTTCCTTTCTCTCTTAATATATTAATATCTTAATATATTAAGGCTTTTTTTAGGTCTAAAAACTTAATAATATTAATAAGTTATAAAATCGTCTGTTCCAGTTTAACCGAACTTTGTTCCAGTTTAACCGAACTTTGTTCCAGTTTAACCGAAGTTTGTTCCAGTTTAACCGAACCATTATTACTTTCCGTCATATATCAATTTTATTCATCTGATAGCTTCAACCTGTTTAAATATATAGCTTTCACCCTCGATAATTACCCTGCAATTTCGATTAGATTCTATGGCCGAAATTACCGTCAAATCCTTACAGATTCTATGACAGAACCTCTTATACGCGTAATCGTCCCCCCTCTTGCTTTTGGGTTTGCTTCCTATCGATTTATTATTCCAAAGGTTTCTAAAAGAAATCTTAAAACAGTTGCTTGGAAGCGATATAATATATGAAGCAAGATAATATCCGCAAAGAGAATGAATCTTAGATATCGGGTTCACGTCGATAAATTTATCCCGGTTTTGCAGGACTTCAAGATAGGCAGGATTAAAGGCAATCTCGTATTTTCCTATCTCTTCCTTTTTTTTAATGTATAATATCGCGCTCATAGTTGTCAGTCCCGTGCTTGTTTTAACCCTAACAATAGTATTTTTTATCATATTATTTATCGTAGTTTGCACATCGTCCAGCTGTTCTTTGCTGCCATTGCGGCCGTAGATTCCGTGAAATATTTCGTTAATGCTTGCTATGACGGCAATCGTTCTAAACATCGCGCCGTCTTTTTCGTATTTGACCCATTTTACCGGCTGAGAAAGCTGAATTTTTGAAAGGGAATGTAAAACAAGTTCGCGGGTTTTGTCTAACTGGTCCCTGTCGGCATTTTGGATCATGTTCGTATTTATTTTCGTGTCTTTCATAATTACAGCCCCCTTATATTTATTATATTTTCTTTTTGAAAAGCTTCTTTATCCTCAAAATTTTCTTTAAAAATTTGTATATTTTTTTCATTCCGGAAAAACGTTTTTATACCCCAATTGTCCTTTTCTATTTTAACTATTATATTTTTATTGTCCGATTTATCGGCTTCGAGTGTATAATGCGCCCTTGCGGCGTCAACTAAGGCAGTCGCTCCCCTTGCGTCCCCTAAATTCGCAAATTTAGCATGATGATGAATAAGAATGATAGATTTATTATCCCGTTTTGCCCATTCCGTAAGTAAATCCATAAACTGCCTGGCTTCTCCGTTGTCGTTTTCATTTCCGCCGTAAAACGCTATGAGCGGATCCAAAATTATTATTTTGAAATCCCTGCAAGCGGCCTTAAATTCATAAAAAACCGGATTTATACTGATTTGATTATCGGATTTTTTTAAAACCTGAAACGGGATCTGGTCGGTAAATCTTAAACAGTCATTATTTACCTGAATTTCCGTA
Organism: Candidatus Acidulidesulfobacter diazotrophicus; assembly: GCA_004195025.1. Taxonomy (GTDB): domain Bacteria; phylum SZUA-79; class SZUA-79; order Acidulodesulfobacterales; family Acidulodesulfobacteraceae; genus Acididesulfobacter; species Acididesulfobacter diazotrophicus. The sequence continues at coordinate 17,275 of SGBB01000003.1, forward strand.
AACTGCGATATTTTTTCGAGCCGATATTTCGTTGTATAATCCGGGTCTTCAGATAGCCACGCAAGCGTAGGAATTTGCCTGTCCGCGGCTCGTAAGGCAATTTGCAAAGCTAAAGCCGACTTGCCGGACCCGCCCCTGGATGAAATCATCGTTACGGCTCCCGCCGGCAGCGGAATAAAATCATCGAGCAAAAAAGATGTCTTTTTTGCTGTTACGCTTGACGGCAACTTAAAATCAAATTTTACGAGCGTGTTTTGTTCGAGCTTCAGGGATAATTCAAGAATTTTCGCTTTTATTTCCGTGAAATTGCTGTTTTTATTTGAATTAATAATATCAGCCAATCGCAAAATTAATAATCTTCGGAGAGAAGCATTTTTAATTTCTTGGACATATTGATTTATATTTAATAGTCCTTCCGGCAGCTGCATTAATTCTAAAACATAATCTTGATATTCCGTGCCGGCAAAATTAGTTAAATCGATAGCTTTCCCTGCGGTGTGAAGTTCTTTTATCTTTGCAAAAATTTCCCTGTGCCGATAATCATAAAAATCTGAATGGGTTAAAGTATCAGCTTCTTCTACTAGTTTAGGGTCGATTATAATTCCTGCGAGCAATGCCTGTTCAGTTAAAATAATGTGATTTTCCGTCATAGTTTTCACCTTTTTTTTAAAGGCTTTTTAATTTTTACTTTCTCTTTTTTCTATCGTATTAGAGAATTCGTTAACAACGTCCCAAAATTCTTCATCAATAATATCAATATTCTTATTAATTATTCTTTTCTTTAACTGTTTATTTTCTTTTTTTAGTTGTTGATTTTCTGCTTCTAAAACCTGAATTTTATCGCGCATTTTCATTTTTAATCACCTCCCTTTAAATTTGAATTTATCTCCCGAATCCTCTACTTTTGCCTTTATTAAGCCTTTTTTCCAGGTCTTCGGAAAAGGCGTCAACCTGCATTTCTTTATTTTTATTCCTGCCGAAGTCCTGCTTTTGTTCGCCGGCAAGTTCTCGTTCCGCCGAGTCTTTCTTAATCTTTTCCTGCCGCAGCCGTTCCTTTTCTCTCTCCCTTTCCTCGAGTTCGGCCGCATAATCAGGCATGGCAGCCTTTTTCTTAAGGTCGTCTATAATGCCCTGGTTCGCCTCTAGGTCTTTTTTTATCTGCTCTTTTTCTTTTTTTGAGTAAAATTTCCCCAAAAATCCCGAAGTTTTTTTCTTGATTTTTTCTGAAAATTCTTCTACGCACACTATTTCGCCCTCGGTAGCTTTTTTAATCTTATTTTCTTTTAATTGTATTGCCCGCTCGTATAGTTTGCGCTTGCGTTCGCTGAGATATTGTGCAAACAGCGGGTATCTTTCTTCATAATCCCTCATCATCTTCCCGTTGTCTCCCTTTTTTTCCGCTTCTTCCGCCCGTTTTAATGCTGCCCCGACCCATTTGGGATAATGTTTTATCCCTTTGCCTATACCTTTCATTTGACATTTTATTTTTAACTCTGATTCTATAAAATACTTAATGTCTTTTTTTACCGCGTCCAGCATGGTCGGGTCTTGGAACTCCCTAATCGCTTTGAAATTGCCGTCAACATTCGAGTATTGGACGTGGATATGCGGGTTTTTGAAGTTTTCCGATTTATGCAACGCTGCGCTGAAGGCATAGCAGCTTGAAAAATAGCGGCTTTGTAAAGTTTTAAGCAATTTTTCAACCTTTTCCGGATTATTTAAAATTTCTTTTGGAAGAGGGATGACAAATCTGCGCTGGATAACTGAATTTTTTTTCTGCCTAAATAACCTTTCCTCAAGCTCCCTGTATTTTTCCTTGCCTTCTTCCGGCGTGTCTCCATAAGCAATTACACACTCCTTATCGCGCTCGATATAATTCGTGAAGGCTCCGCTCCGGCCTTTAGATTCAACGCCCTTGACCCTGGACACCTGGCAGCTGATATTCCACGTTTTCAACCCCTTAAACCCGCCTGACGGCCTGGCCTTACTCGTCAAGCCGTGGGCTCCGCCGAGCCTGATTTTTTGATTTTCTTTTTTCGGCGGGCGTGTGTAGCCGCTGTCCCAGCCCGCCATAAAGTCGCATTTTCTCTGTATTCTTCCCTTCATTATTTCCCCGCCGCGGTTTTAAGTTTTTCTTCCAGCATTTTCTCTTCAATATCTAGACCAAAGTATTTAACACATAACCCGCCCATGATAAACTTTTTATGATCTGCCTGTTTGCGGAGCTTCACCTTGGCCGCATGGGCAACCTGGTCGGCAAGGTTTTTTTTAAGCTCCGCGAGCTCGGATTCGAGCTTAAGCCTTTCCGCGTGAAGTTTTTCGTATTCATCACGGTCCGTTTTTTTAACGTCTCGCATTTTATTTTTTACCTCTCTTATTTTTTTTGAAATTTCCTTCCTTGTTGTCATGGTTTAACTCCTGATTTAAAGCCTTTAATTTTCTCGGTTAATGGTTTTCTATTAATTCGTCTTGAAAAACCGATTTAAAACTCCACAGCACCATAAATTTAAGGCGCAGGGGCAGTTAATTTTTTATCCAACAATCCTTTTTTTAATCTTTCGGATATTTTTAGCTTTTCCTCTTCTGATAAAATTCTTCTTTTTTTGTTTGGATTCGGATTGTAGGGTTGGAAAGCGTATAACGAGCAGTTCTTGCTTAAGCAGTCTAATTCTTTAGGGCCTGCTCCTTCGACGTAACAGGTATAGCATTGCGCAAGTATCGCTTCCTTATGCGAGAGCTGCCCCCCGCTTTTGAATTTAATGTATTCGTTTTTGCCTTGCCTGGCGATTAGTTTTTCCATTTTTTAAGCTCCTTTTTTAGTTTTTTGTTTTCGGCTTCAAGTTTTTTTATTTTTTCTATTAATTCTTCATATTGACTTTCCGTCAGTCCGATAATTGTCCCCATGTTTTTACCTCCCCTTTTTTATCGCTTTTCCATTATAGTGGCAGAAAGTCTATCTATATTACATTGCAGCTGATTAAAAATAATTCTGTTAAGCGTTGCACGGGCGGCCTGAAGCCTTTTAAACATTTTAATTTCGTCCTGTTTTTCTTCAGCCTCGCCTAAAATTTTTAATTCGGTTTTAAAGTCGTCAATTTCTTCGGCGATAAGTTCAAAAAAATCACTTGTTAAATGATAAATTTTTTCTTTTTTTATACTTATAGTTTTCATTTTTGTTATCTCCTTAATTTTTAGTATTATTTGTATTATTTTTATTGAGTTTCGAGATTTCAAGAGCTTTTGAGGGCTCGTAGCGGCTACGAATTTTATTTATTATTTTGTGTTTTTTTATCTAAGTTTTTTTTTATATTTTTTGTAAATATTAATTCGTCTGCGGGGGCTGTTTTCCAGGCTTTTATTGCTTTTTTTGTCAATTTTATTAATACAAAAATAGCAATAATGTCAATAATAAACATATAAAATTCAGCTCCGCCAGCGGATTTGCGGCTTATAAGTAAACTTAAAATAATTTGGCCGAAACCGAGAAAAACCAGCAAAAAAACAGTCTCCAGACTGAAAATAAAATTATGCATAAAATTAATTAGTTTAATCATTATTTGCCTCCCTTAGCCCTTTCCACTACCGCCGTTTTTGCCGCTCCGCCCATTTTAACCCCGCCGGTGCTTATGTTTTTTACGCTTGTAATAATAGGTGCAATGACGGCGGTTACGCTCATATTAGGCATACCGCTTACAATTTCACCTGCTATGCCCGGTATTTTTGTAACTAACCAACCAAAAACTAGCAGAATAAAAGTGTATATAAGCTCGTTAATAATGGCCTGAATTGAGTAATTAGCCTTCACATTAATTGCCTGAATATAATTCAAAAGTGTATTGTTCATAAATAAGCTGAACATTTTCAAAACAACAAAAATTAAAAAATATGAAATAGCCGAAGTCAGCAAGAATTTAAGCCAGCCGTTCCAAAGAAACTCCAAGGGTTTAAAAATCATAAAAGGCACGAATATATAACCCGTAACTAACGCAATTACAATGTAAGCTTCTACGACAAATATTGTTCCTGCAACAAGAAAAAACGCTATAAGCAAAATAATAATACCTATAAAATATAAAATCACAGAAGGCAAAATGGAAAAAAAGTTAAAAATGCTGCCGGTAGAAACTAAAGCGAACTGGGACGATAAAATATTATAAAAATCATAAAAAATATTCTGGAATAGGCTCATCGGATCCGTCACACCGGCAACGGTTTGTCCGAGCGAATAAAACATAGATACAGTGCCGGTAAAAAAAAGATTATACGCTTCCAGCATTCCACGAACAAAAATAATAAAAAATATAAATATCATAAATTCTTTTATACCTTTGTCGCCGAATAAAAGATTTTGAATTGACCATAAAACCATTGCTATTACGGCAAGATATGCGAATAACTGTCCGGAAATATTTGTTAAACTTGCGGCTTCCTGTGGCCCGGCCTTAAGCAGATTATGCTCAATTGAATTTAGTTTATTAAATGCAATATTTCCGCCGGTGACGTTATTCACAGTCGGCGCGGGCGCGGGAGCTGCTCCCGTTGGAGTTCCCCCCAGCGCATTAAGCGCCGCTACCTGTGCCGGTGTGGCGCCTAAAGTTCCCGTGCCGTTTCCGAGAGCATAAACTTTGCTTACAGATAAAGTCAAAGCTAAAGATATAAATAATATTAGCGATAATTTTTTCATAATTTAATACCTCTTAATTTAATATGTTATTAATTTCGGCGGCTTCGGTTGTGGAAGATATGCCGTAGCGGCCGCCGAGCAATTATTTAAGCGAGCTGCCGATGAAGCGCTGTCAGGCTCTTGATTTTGCCAGCCAGGCAAATTCTTATTGCACCATTTATAAACTTTTTCGGCAGATTTTTTATGCTTCAAATAATAATAAACGGAGTGGTCTTGTAATGTTTTTTTAGCACACCCCGAAATACCGAAAACGAAGAACCCCGCAATTAATACTAAAAATAATTTCTTTTTCATATTACCCCTCTTTTTTTCTTAATTAAAAATGGACATTAGATAAATTTTGGATCGGTAAATACTGTGAAAGCCAAGCAAGAATAATCCCCGCCGAGACCACGGCAATTTTAAAAATTTTATTGTCTTCGTATTTTTTATAAAATTCTTTGATTTTTTGCATTTTTTTTCTCCTTTTTTAATTTTTTTATGGGTTAATTCCAAAATTAGTAACTGGCGGATAAGTCCCAAACGGATTGCCGGAACTATCATAAATTTTTAACGCCGGCGGCGAGTAAGTTTGCGAAGCCGTAGAAACCGCCGAATCTTGCTGACCTGCCTGCATAGCCGCAAGTTTCGCCCGTTCCGCTTCAAGTTTATTTAATTGATTTACTTCTTCGGTTAGTGTCACTACCGCCTGTCCTGTTGCCTGTTCCGCAGAAACAGCGGAGTTAGCTTTTCCGATATTAGAACCAAGCTGTTCTACTAAATGCTGTTGATTTTGCGAATTATTTAAAATCCCCTGTGCGTATCCGGCAGTCTGTCCAGACTGCGTGTCGGCGGTTTGATATTGATTTTGCATATTTTGGTTTTGCTGGGGTAAATTAGAATTATAAAGACTATTACTCCCATAAGTATTCTGATAATTCTGTAAAAACCCCTGCATAGCCGGATTGCCGTTTTCCATGCTGATAATATTAGTCATACTTGCTTGCTCCGCCGTAAGCGAGTTTTTAAGCCCCTGCAGTTCGTTAGCGGGCATCATAACAGTGCCTTCAAGATTATTAACCGCTCCCATTAATCCTGAAGCTTCCTGTTGCATATTTTGAACCTGATTCATCAGCTGCTGTCCTTGCCTCACGTATTTTAAAGCTGATAATTCTACTTGTATTTTAGATTCCGCCGCCTGAATGGCGGTATTGGCGGCGGTAATTTCTTTAATTACCGCCTGAATCCCCGCCGTCACGGGATCAAACGTAATTATCCCTTGCGCCGAGACCGTAACCGGCATTAAAAATAAAAACATAAAAAATAATAGGAATGTTAGTTTTTTCATTTTTTAAGCTCCTAAATGTAAAATTCTATATTGTGTTAATATATTCTACATAATTAATTATATAATTAAAAATATAATTGTCAAGTGATTTTTTCTACTTTGTAGAAATATTTTATTTTTATTTTAAATCTTTTGCTCAAGACAGCAACGTTCCGTTGCAAAAATCGCATTTGCGATTAACCTGCGGTGCTAAAATATTTGTGTTAATTTTTTTTATAATGTGTTATAAAATTAAATATCATGGCTAAATATAAACCTCTTTTAACGAAATCTGAAATATCTTTTATCGATAGATTAAGAAAAATAAGGATTGAGAAACATATAACACAGGAAGAACTTGCAAAAAAAGCGGGAGTTCCGAGGGTTTTTATTGCCGAACTTGAAAAATACTATAAAAAACCTAAAAAACAATATGTCTCTAAAATAGCGGCCGCGCTGGAATATCCGGCTGATAAACTGGATTATTTTTTTAAAAGCGCAAAATTCGATAAATTCTTTTTTGAAGAAAGAATAACGCCGGTTCCGTTAAGCAAGGATATTATAAAAACCGTGGAAGAGTTTGAACGGTTAAGCTTGGAATCTTACGTTTTTTTACCTTATAGGCTAATTGATGTTATTTCTTATCAACTTCAAGGTAATTTCTACGCCTATATTATGCCCGATGAGTCAATGCAGCCCTTAATCAGAAAAAACGATATTGCGTTAATTAAATTTATAGATATTGATTTTAAGAATTTAGACGAGAGAATAAACGATATTGCCGTAGCCGTTGTTAATATGAAAACCGGCCAGGAAATCATTAGAAATTATAGCAGTAATGTTTTATATAAATTTGTAGATTCCGGACGGATCCACGAAAATATGCCGGACATCTCTCTGAACCCGATAAATCCTGAATTTGGTTCAATTATTATAGAAGAAGCCGCTAAACATCGTAGCTGGAAAATAAAAGGCCTCGTTATTGCCGTTATTAGCGAAAAAATACTAATCGATTATACCGACGGGGTCATTTTAAAAACATTTGATATGTAATAACTATGACGGAAAGTCAGGGCTACAATGTAGCCGTTACTCTGCGTCATATAGATATAACTTAAAACGAAGCCCCGCCTGAATTAGACGAAAAAACTATGACGGAAAGTATTGTCAACACTGTTGACAATACGGAGAATCATATAGACACACCCAAAAACGAAGAACCGTAAGCCTTTAACAGCATTTTATATGACGGAAAGTAACGTCTACATTGTAGACGTTATTCTAAATCATACTTTTTACCCTGAAAACCGGAAACCGTAAACCAAAGCACCGCAGGTTAATCGCTAAAAGCGATTTTTGCAACGGAACGTTGCTGTCTTGAGCAAAAGATTATTTTTTCATTTTTGTTTTTTTACTCCCTAATGTAAAAATAAGAATTTTAAAAAAATTTCCGCCGATAAAGAATAGATGTGGTAAAATAAATAATTATGGAAAATAAAGAATATATACTAAATACTGCGAAACAAATAATTACTGAAGAAATAGAAAAAGCCGGCTATAAAGTAGAAGCTATTTATCTTTTCGGTTCCAGGGCAAGAGGAGACTATAAAGAATATAGCGATTGGGATTTTTTTGTGGTTACAAATAGAGATCTAATAAAAAATGATTTAATAAACGTTTTGCGATTTATCCGTGAAAAAATAGTAGAAAATATAGATATATCAACCGACATAATAATAAAATCTAAAAATCTTTATGAACATCAGCAGATAGGAACAGGTTTTCTATCTTATTATGTAAATAAAGAAGGAGTAAGTTTATGAAGAAAGATGCGCAGATACTAATACAAAAAGCCGAAAAAGATTTAAATATCGCAAAAAGTTTGTCTATTGAAAACCATGACTTTTTAGAAGGAATTTGTTTTCATTGTCAACAATCAGTTGAAAAATATTTAAAAGCATTCTTAGTTTGCAATAATCAAGAAATTAATTTTACTCACGATATTACAGCAGTATTGTCAGATTGCCATAAAATAGATATTGATTTTAATAAACTTAAAGAATTAAATATAAGTAATTTAACAAATTACGCCGTCATCGTAAGATATGACGACATTATAGAACCGACTTTAGATGACGCCAAAGAAGCAATATTAATCGCAGAAAAGGTTAAATTATTTGTAATAGAAAAGATAAATCTGCTTGAGCAAAAACAGACTCTATACGAGGAAGACGCCTTTACTAAAGACTTAAATAACAGGCTAAATAAAGGCAAAGGCGGTCCTAAGCTGGGGTAATCGGAGTTTGTTTTGGTTTTACATCGGAGGTTTTATTATGAATAAAAAACATACAAAAATAAATAAAATAAGCGCAGGTGAACTTATCAAAGAGCTTAAAAAATATCCTCCGGAAACCAGGGTTGTAATTCCCGGCTACGAAGGGGGCTATGACGATATTAAGGAATTAAAAGAAATATCACTTGTTTTAGACTGTTATATTCCGGATTATTACGGCCGGCACGAAGAAAAATCCGAATATGAAAGCAGAATTGGCAGCATCGGAACATTTTACGAAACCGTTCGTCCGGAAGATAAAATCGGCGGTATCGTCAAGGCCTTAATATTATCCGGTCCGAAACGCTATAATATTTAATACCATAGGTCGTCTGACTAAAAATCAGACATCCGGACTGTGAATTTTTTGTGAAGAAATTTTTTAAAAATAGGTGAAAATAAGGAAAATAACGGATAAATTAAAATAGCCGTAAATCTAAAAGGTAAGCCGTTTTCCCGCATATTTACTTAATGTTAATTTCACTCTGATATACACTCTTAATCAGTAGGTCGCCGGTTCGATCCCGGCACAGCCCACCACTCAAAAACGCAGTAAATAAGCCTTTCCAGGCAATATCCTTTCTCTTGACATTCTCCGTAAAAATGGTAAAATAATGGAAAAAATAGGAAATTATGACATAATTTTTACCATAGTTAAAAGTCAAAATGTTATACAAACAAGGAAACATTTGGTGGTGTGATTTTACTTTCGACGGAAAACGTCGTAGATACAGCTGCCGGACCAAAGACAAAAAAGTAGCAGAGGAAGTAGAGAATGCAATCAGGGGCGAAGTCGTCAGGGGTAAGTTCGATTTGCCGCAAAAATATAAAAGCAATCCGATATTCGGAGAAGTTTTTCAAAACTATATAAATAATCAATCCCCGGGCAAAAATAAAGATTTAAAAATTTATTCTTCAAAACATTTTTTACCTGTTTTTAAAGACAAAAATATTTCAGACATAACAACGGGAGATATTAAAAATTATCAATTACAAAGAAAACTCGAAATTTTGTCTTTGCCTAAAAATAAAGGCAAAAAAGAATCCGAAATTTCTTTCAGAATGGCAAATGCAGAAATAATCACGCTGTCCCATTTCTTTAATTACTGCATAGAAAATGACTATATCGATAAGAAAAACCCTGCAAGCAAAATCAAAAAGCTTAACGAACTTAAAAGATTAAAAACCCTTTCCGATTCCGATATCCAGAAACTCATCGCCGGCGCCACGAATAAGATTACCCGGGACATAATTACTTTTTTAATTTCCGAACTTCTCACTCTTTTTTATACACTACACCCCAAAAGTTTTAAAATTACCCCTTGTTCTTTAGTAAGTGTAACGGTTTTAGACCAGCTAAAATCTTCTTTTACGGATTTAAGCTGCACTTTATAGACGGGGGATAGTTTTTCTAGCCCGTCTATTGCAGACATTCCTATGGGGGCTAATTTGTATTTTATATACGAAAGCAGCGTATAAGCCATATAGCAGATTTTTACGTGTGCTTTAATGTGATTCATTCTGTATTTTCTTATTGGATTAAGATTAATAGAACTTTTTAATTCTCTAAACGCTTTTTCCACGATATCTTTTTCATAATATGTTTTTATAACTTCGGCATTTGAAAGTTGAGTGGTATGGTAAATAAGGGAGTAACCCATATATTTTGCCTGATTGGAATCGAATTTGCCGAATTCTATTGCATGGTTTCTCTTGATTAGTTCTATTTCCGGATTATAAACGGCAATCGGTTTGCCTTCCATAAAATCAAAATCGGCGGCATATACCTTTGTGTTTTTGAGTTTCACGAGACAATCGGGATGATATATCTTTTCTCTGTCTATATTTAAATAATCCCTTTTTATCTTTGCGTTAAGCCTTAAACCGGTTATTATTTTTTGGTTGATATTTTTTAAATCAGCAATTGTTTCATAGCTTATCATGCCTCTGTCAACAACTATGAAATTAAACTTTTTCAAACGGGTTTCAGATAAAAGATCCTGGAATATTTTCATATTGTTAATATTGCCCTCGTACGTTTTATGCATAATAGGAAACCCTTCTTCTTTGGTAACCGCTAAAGCTATCTGAAGAAGTTTATCGTATTTTCCGTCTTTGCCTTTTCTTTCTTTCCAGAATGCTTCGCTTCCCGCAAAATATGTGTCGGTTATATCAAGTATTAAAGCATTTTTTTCAGTACGTTCTTTAGAAAGCCTTTCAAATATTTTTGTTTCAATTATATTGAAATCCAAATCTGTTAAAGTCAACTAAAATTCCCCACCTAAAGAGCGTTTATTTTCCCCACTAATTCCACAGGGTAAATTTTAATTATTTTTATAAAATAATTAATTTTTTTTATGGATTTTTTTAAAACTTTAATTAATCATAAATGCCGATTTAAAATTACACTTACTACCTGCTAAACAACTTAATATTTATATTTGCGCCTCCTTTTTTCAACATTACATTCAAAGAACCCCCAGCATTGTCCCCCGATGGGGACTTGCGCTTTTTTTTGAAAAAAGAAAAAAAAGCGCTCTGATTTATTTGCATATTAAAAATTTACAATATTAAAAAAATATCTGCAGCTGTTATTGGTTGTTTTTTATAAGTTCTTTCATTCTGTAGCTGTTACCTGTTATTTTAAATACTATAGAGTGATGTATTACTCTATCTAATATAGCTGAAGCTAAAACAGCGTCTCCGAATATATTAGCCCATTCTTCAAAAGGTCTGTTTGTCGTAATTATAATAGAACCCGTTTCATATCTTCTTCTTATTATTTCAAAGAACTCGTCAACCGATTGTATTTTTTTAAATCCCACTTCGTCTATGATTAAAAGATCCGCATTTAAAAGTTCTTTCAATATATTGACGTAGGTTCCGTCTCCTTTAGACTGTAGTAATCTGTCTAACAGCTCGGTCGTATGAAGCATTAAAACTTTATATCCTTGTTTTAACGCTTCTATTCCTAAAGCATTGGCAAGATGAGTTTTGCCTACTCCAGGATTTCCCATAAATATAATATTCTTTTTTTCTTCTAAATACCTGCATGAGGCAACATCTAAAATCTGTTTTTTATTAAGTTCAGCCTGATAGTTAAAATCATAGGTATCTAAGGTTTTAGAATAATCTAATTTAGATTTCGTAAATCTTATTTTATAAGAATTTGATTGTCTGTTTACAAGTTCGTCCTCTATTAAAAGAGTTAAAAAATCTATATAGCTTAACTGGGATTCTACCGCAAATTTATTTCTTCCTTCAAGCACCTTGACTATTCCCGATAATTTAAGTTTTTTAAGTTTAAGTTCAAGCTCTTTCATTAGCGCCTCCGGTAAGTCTGTCGTATATTGCAAGATCAGTGAAGTAGCCGCTTCCTGTAGCTTCCGCAGTAAAATCTTTTTTATCGTAGAGTTTATCTTCTAATATCTTTTTTACGGAGAGATAATTAAAAGTAGAATAAAGATTAGCTCTTTTTAAAGAAGCGTTTATTTCTTCATTTGAATAATATTTGCGGAAAGAAATAATACCGGCTATAATCCTGTGCCAGTAATGAGGTCTCAGTTTTTTAATATTATCAAAAAATATTAAAGCGTCCTGTCCTATGGATTGCAAACTTTCATAATATTTATCCGTATTTTTTCTAAATACCGGAACATGGTCTTCTAACGTAATAAAATCTCCTTTATCTTGAGATATTGAATGAACCGCGATTTGATTTAGTTTTTCATCGTATATTTTTAAAATATAACCGTTTGATTTTATTGTCACAAATTCGCCTTTATATTTGTAAGGCAAAGAATAGAAGTTATATCTATAGCATATATGACCGTAATTATTAATCTGCCTTCTTTCTACCGTATATATCTCAAAGCGGCTAACAGGGAGTAATGATAAATTTTCTTTTTTAAACTGTTCAAAAGGTACTTTTCTTGTAGTGCCGTGTATTCTCTGATTAATCTTGTTAGTCCATATTTTAAGTTCTTTGGTGGCTTCATAGTAATCTTTTGTTTCAAGTCCTTTTATGAAATTGTTTTTCACGTATTTAACGCCGGACTCCACCTTGCCTTTATCGGTAGGTTGTTTAACCCTGCGCGTAACAGGCATACTGTTATAATGCATAAGCATTGCGGCGTATTCTTCTTGTATTATCGGCTCATAAAAACTTGCTTTTAATACAGCCGATTTAAGATTGTCTATTTTAACTGTTTTAGGTGTTCCGTTAAAGAATTCAAAAGCATGAATATGGCAATTTATAAAAGTAGGCACGCTCTGATCTAAAACTAATTCAAAATAGCCGTATCTTGAAAAGGATAACACCATGCAGAAAATCCATACTTTTACTTTTTTGCCGTTTTTTAAAAAATAGCCTCCGTAACCGAAATCAACCTGCGCTTCTTCACCCGGAGCGCTTATTAAAGGCATGAAAGGGGCATCGGGCCCTTTTATGCCTTTAACATATCTTTTAACCGCAGAGTAGCTTATTGCAAGATTATATTTTTCAGTAAGCTTTTGATGGATTAATACGGAATTTAATTCATCTTCAAGATAAGACTTTATGTCATTTTTATAATTATCAAGAATACTTTTTCTTTCTATAGAAGGCGGAGTAATTTCTCCTTCTGTTATGCTTTTTTTAATCTTTCTTACTGTTTTACGATCTATATCAAATGTTCTTGCAATTTCTGAAATACTTTTGCCGTTTTCCAATAATGTTTTAACTGAATAATACATAGCGATCCCCTTCAAATTTGTACCTCCTATTATTTTATTATTTGTATTTTAATTTTATTATTTATATTTAAAATACAAATTTAATAGGAGTTATTTTACACTAAAATACTGGGGAATTTAAACGCTCTTTCCCTGAGGAAATTATATTAACATTAACAATCAGAAATTATAGATTGAATATAAATCTTGGAGGAAAGCATGAGGCAATATTTTTACTAAATATTTGCTATAAATATTTCTGCAAAATGCTGAATATTGACATAAATAATAATTTTAATAATATTCTTATGAAAATAGTATCAGAAAATGCAGAGACTTTTAATGCAGAAGTTCTAAGTGAATATGAAAAATATCAAAACGCGATCAAAGAATTTGCCGGGGGGTCGGGGCGGTTTTTTAATAAAATTCAGGAAAAAAAGGACGGAGATAGTTATCGTAAGCCTAATAATGGAATCATAGGACAAATCGAAACTGAATATGCTAATGATGATGATTTTGTTTTATATTTTTATACAAACAAAGCGCTTGAAATGCTATGCAAAGAATATAAACTTGAACAAAAACGACTTTTAGATATTTTAAAACAGAAAGACGTGTTAATATCGGGCGATAAAAAAGGACAATATACAATTCAGAAAAAAATTGACGGGAATCCATTGCGGTGTTATTGCTTTAAATTATCTTAAATAATTCGGTAGCAATAACTTTACTACTTTTTAAATATCTCCAAACCCTTATATTTTATGCTATTGCGGCGGGTATATCATCTGGTAGTAATGATTTAAAAATATATAGTATGTATTTAAGAAAAAAAATATTAGTATAAAAAAAATAAAAAACCTTATAAAGCCATTATGAAATATTACTACTTTACTACCGATAGCTTTCAAACACAGTAATACGTGAGGATTAATACTGTTGTAATAAAAATATATATATTTTATAAAATATACTTATATATTAGATAAATACTGAATTTGCGGCGGTAGTAATAACAGTAGCAATAATTCACAATATTACTACCGGTATAAAAATCGGGGCCATAAAAAGACAGGTTTAATAGTCATCACGACCGGCGGGCATTCATTTCATCTTCTAATGCTTTAAGTCTCGTTAAAATCTCTGTGAATGCCAGTTCATTGCCAAAAATCATTTTTCCCATAGCTTTATAATCTTTTTCCAGTTCTTTAATCCTGTTATTCTGCGGCAACAACTTCATGCTTCCTGGTTTTGCTTCATTATATTTTGCCCAACTTGACGGATAAAATTTATTTTTAAAATCCACGACTTCTTTTAAAAGACCTAAATTTTTAAGGGCTTTATTTTTTGCCGATGATTTTGCCATAACGGCTAAATCATAATAGTGCCTTGAATATCTTGACGGTAATGATTTATCAGTCGGCCTATTTGCTTCCTGGTGTAGAATTGTTGCTTTCTCCCAAAATGTTCGTTCGGCCATAATTGCCGTCACATTACATGCTTTTTTTTCAAAAATATCAGGAAACTCTTCTGCAGCATAAGATTTTATCGGATAAGATTCTGACGGCGACCATTGTGCCAGAGGACCAATTTCGAGCAAAATTTGAGGCCTTATATAAGCATCCGCGAACGAGGCCGGATAAGCTATATTAATCTTTAATTTATCTTCTTCATTAATTTCGCATTTACAAAAATATGAACTGGTAATTTCTGAGATAATTGGCAATAATATATCGTTGATATAGGCTTTTACATCTTCGTTTAATTTTTCATTAAATTTAGTTTGTTTTCTTTTCGAGTCTCTTTCATTATATGGATCCTCTTTGGTTAACTCCCTCCAATCAAGTATTAAATCTATATCTTCAGAAAATCTCTCGATAAGATTAAAAACCTTGGACAGGCTGGTACCGCCCTTTAATATTAGTATTTTATTTAACCTTTTGTCTGAGAATATTTTATAAAGTATAAAAACTACCCAAAAGTCCTTTTCCGCGATAGTTTCCGTCATGCCCCTATTCGCTGCTGTTTCACGGAAAAGTTCCTGTCTGTCCTTGCCTGATAATAAAGCTACTTTATCCATTACTTAACTCTTTTTTGCAAATTTGCTTTATGGTTTCATATATCCAGGTATCCGAAGTTTTTGTATCTTCTAGAATATTACTACATGTCTTGCTATCTATCCGTTCTTTTATTTTCGCTTTGACATCGTCTGTGATATTTTCTTTTCCTAACGACTTTAGCGCTTGCACGATTAGCGAACTTTCTTTGTATCTAAAGCCTATATTCTTAAGGGCAGAACTTTTGAATTCCAAAGAAATATTGTTTAATATCCGGTAAGTTTTTTTAGGCCCGTTGCTTAAATATATATATTTTCCCGGCACCTGGGTAGATATCCCCAGAATATTAAGCGCGGTATCCCCGCTGGCTTCTATCTTCAGGTTAAATTTTCTTGAAATTGCATCTGCTACTTGCCGTATATCTGGGCTTAATTCTTTTTTTAAGAAAGGGCTATATTCCGGATAATCATATATACCACGGGTCAGGCGACGTATTTTACCTTTTTGAGCTAAGCTGGATAATGCTTTCTCTATATTATTTATAGGAAATTCTTTTATAAAATCGCTTGATGAAAACGCATATCCTTTACCCCGACGATATAGCTTATTTAATATCTTATCTTCTATAGATTTCATATATTGTTTCGCCTTATTTTTTTCAGGAAAAAGTATATATTTTCCTGAAATTATTTTATACCTTTTTTAGTTTAATTGTCAAGTTCGCTATAACACCATATATGGCTAAATGTAATTAAATGTAGTCAAATGTAATTTTACATTTAGTTACATTTAACTACATTTAAGCGTGTATAGTTGCATTTTACCTTTATTTTTATTGTCCTTGACAAACATTACCTATCAAGATATAATCTTAAACTAAAAGTGATATTAATATAATTTTTAGTTTAAGATTAATAACATTTTATTATAATTTTCAAGGAGCAATTATGGAGCAGGAAAAAACCTTGGGTCGTATACTTCAAGAAATCAGGCAGAGCAAACATATAACTATAGCACAGATGTCGGATAAGTTTAAAGTGGCCGCAGTTCATCTAAATCTCATAGAAGTCGATAAACGGCTTCCTAGCGGAGAGCTTCTCGAGCAGATAATAAAGCTGTTCGACCTCGACGGAAATACGAGGGACAAACTTTATTTATTGCTTGCGAAAACCAAATTGCAGGATAAAATCCCGGACGCAGTCCTTAAAAAAATAGACTTGAAAAAAGACCGCATGCCGGATAAGTTTATTAACAGAATTAAAAAAGACGTTCCAAAGAAAAAGACGGACAGGATAAAAGACGCCATAGAAGGCATAGATATCCTTACCAAAGAAGAAGTCATGAAACTTGCGGGAGACTTAAAGCAACCGGTCGCCGAATACTTAATGCTTGCCGGCTATATACCCGACGAATTATTGCAGCTCCTCGGATATAAAGACTTCGAAAAGTTTTTAAAAAGCATAGCGGGATTTAAGGACCCGGTGAGGATAGACAAAGTTATTAGCGGGCTCGTAAGCGCTATCAAGGGGTTTACGGATTGAATGACATAAATTTTACCATAGTCCAAATTATATTTAAAAATATATTAGTAAAATCAATATGTTATAAATGTAATAACCTGACTCTTAATCAGTAGGTCGCCGGTTCGATCCCGATCCCGGCACAGCCCACCACTTAAAACCGCAGTAAATAAGCACTTCACAGTAAACCGTAAACAATCACATTGCTAAATTTTAGTCAATTTTATATAATTTTTAACATAGTTTTGTCACCTATTTGTCACCTTGAGTCACTATATAAATTTAGGGGATATTGTAGCAAGCGTGTATAAAAAGAAAGACGGCAACGTCTGGTATTGTAATATTTCATTTAACAATAAAAAATACCGCAGAAGCGCTAAAACAATCGATAAAAAAAACTGCCCAGCAAATTGCAAACAGCATTGAAACAGATTTAGCGCGTGAGAAATATAATTAATCCGCAATTAATAAAAATATAATTAAATTTGATGAGTTATACGAAGATTATATAAAAAGTCTTATGAATACAAAAACGAC
Organism: Candidatus Acidulidesulfobacter diazotrophicus; assembly: GCA_004195025.1. Lineage (GTDB taxonomy): Bacteria > SZUA-79 > SZUA-79 > Acidulodesulfobacterales > Acidulodesulfobacteraceae > Acididesulfobacter > Acididesulfobacter diazotrophicus. The sequence continues at coordinate 34,424 of SGBB01000003.1, forward strand.
AATTAAAAATAAAATAAATATCGCTCAACACTTTTTACCTGTTTTCAAAGATAAAAACATATCCGGCATTACTCAATCGGATATAAAAAATGACCAACTAAAAAGAAAATTTGAAAGATTGTCAATATCTAAAAACTTAGGCAAAAGAGAGCAAGAAATCTATTTTAGAACCGTTAATCTTGAAATAAGCGCTTTACACCACTTTTTTAACTTTTGCATTGAAAAAGGCATTGTCGATAAAAATCCATGTGCGGGAATTAAAAAACTAAACGAACTATCCCGCCTTAAAACTTTATCGGACGACGACATAGATAGCTTATTTCCGGTGCCACAAATAAACTTACAAGGGATTTAATAACCTTTCTTATTTACACCGGCTGCCGGAAAGGAGAAGCTCTTAATCTAAAATGGGACGACGTGGATTTAAGCAATAACGTTATTGCGATAAAAGGCACGAAGACTAATTATGACCGCTATATTCCTATACACTCAAAACTACAAGAACTCTTATTCGGTTTATATTCAGACTCTCGTGAATATGTTTTTAATATCGGCGGCAAAAAGCTAACCGATTTCAAGCGTTCTTTTTATACCGCTTGCCGCAATGACGGATTAAAGGATATGCACATCCACGACCTGTGCCACGTTTTTGCCAGCAAAATGGTTATGAACGGCACAAGCCTTTATATCACAGGCGAGCTTCTGGGACACCGGACGACGCAGATGATGAAAAGGTATAGCCATTTGGTACAGGAGACGCTAAAGAAAGCCGTTGACGATGTGTGGGGGAAATTATAACGTATGATAAGAAATTAACCAATGCCGATTAATACTTAAAATTAAATAAGTTAATGCCGATATGACTATAAGCCAAAAATTTATAACAAAACTGCTTAATCTTGATTCAAGAAAAAATATAGACTTTAATGATTTAACAAAATTCTTGAAAAATTTAGGCTTTACCGAAAGAATTAAAGGAGACCATTTTATTTTTAGTAAAGAAAACGTGGCCGAAATTTTAAACATTCAGCCAAATGAAAATAATAAAGCCAAATCTTATCAGGTTAAACAGGTTGTCGATATATTAAATAAATATAAAATGCTATAAAATTGAATTTGTTGTATTTTTATGTTATATTTTATATATTATAATATATAAGGAAGCGTTAATATGTATAATTACGAAATGATAATCCATTACGATAAAGAAGAAAACTTGTATATAGCGGAAGTCCCAGATTTACCCGGCTGTATAGCGGACGGTAAAACCTATGAAGAAGCCGCAAGAAATGCGCACACCGTTATAGCCGAATGGATAGAAACAGCCAAAGAGCTTAACAGGGAAATACCTTATCCCACTCCAGCCACCAATTACGCGTAAATTTAAACTTAATTTAAAACGGCCAATTTTTTCTTTATTAAACCACCAAAAATTTTTGCAGTTTTTTCTGCGATGGCGGTGATGATGATGGTGTCCTTATATTTACTGTAAAAATTCCTATAAAGAATAAAGATGATTGATATAAATAATCAAGTTCTTTGTAATGAAATTCACAGAGGGTAAAAACCGGCAAATGCAGGAGAGAGTAAAAGATAAAATAAATCGGATAGCGGTAATTGGATAAGGCGGACACTTAAAAAAAATTATTGACGAATATTAATTAATGTAGTAATATAAAAAGTACAAAGACCTTATACTTGAATTGTCACCGTATGGTGTGCGTTTGCAGGTAACCCTGCAATAGAGATAAGGTCGCCTTCATAAGGTTATATTACTTTCCGAATTTCCATTCATTTTCTATTTTCTCAGCAATCATGCTTTTATATAAATCTTTATCCGTTTTGTCATTATAATATGAGCGATGTATAGCTCCGGCAACCATATCCGCTAACTGGATTAGAACATTTTCTTTAGAGTCTATAATCTTCAAATTAGTAAAAATTGTTTTCCCGGGGCTATTAAGCTCTTTGCGTAAATAATTATTCATTGCCTGCTTGAATTTACGATCCCCATGTCCGTCTATCCTTATTTTTGCGTCGATTATAGTATTATCGCTATGTTTAAGGACCATTTTTATTGCGTAATTATAAAAGGATTCTTTTGACCTTCTCAACTCTTTTCCGTAAATATTATTCTTAGGCATTACGATAGCCCTTACTCTGAATCTGGCACCTGTAATAGTATCGAGGAACATGCAACGGAAATCTTTACTACATTTATTAAATTTAAATTCGAATTTTTCCGGACGGTTTAATTTTTGTCTTAATCTTTTAATTTTTAGCGCAGTTTCTTCCGCATCAAGCGGATCGTCAAAAATAACCAGCGCAATAACAAAAACAGCAGATGAACCCTTTGTTACCTTAAAGCCAGGATCTCCTGAATCGTCAATAAATATAATCAATAAATATCTCCTTATGTGTGAATCGTTTGAAATTAATAGTATCACATTTCTTTGCCTTTTAAACTTAAAAAACTTAAATTATCCGGAATAGTCAAAGTGCTTGAAGGAAGGAATAAATTTGCGGTAGAATCCCAATTAAGCTATATAGATTTTTTAACTCTTTTAATAGAAGACGAACTTGTAAACAGACAGTCTAATTCTTATAAAATAAGATTTACAAAATCTAAATTAGATTCTTCAAAAACTTTAGAAACCTATGATTTTACTTATCAGGCTGAACTTAATAAAAAACAGATTTTAGATGTTGCCTCATGCAGGTATTTAGAAGAAAAAAAGAATATTATATTTATGGGAAACCCCGGAGTAGGCAAAACTCATCTTGCAAACGCTTTAGGGATAGAAGCGTTAAAACAAGGATATAAAGTTTTAATGCTTCATACGACCGAGCTGTTAGACAGATTACTACAATCCAAAGGAGACGGAACTTACGCCAATACATTGAAAGAACTTTTAAATGCGGATCTTTTAATAATAGACGAAGTAGGATTTAAAAAAATACAATCGGTTGACGAGTTCTTTGAAATAATAAGAAGGAGATATGAAACGGGTTCTATTATAATTACGACAAACAGACCTTTTGAAGAATGGGCTAATATATTCGGAGACGCTGTTTTAGCTTCAGCTATATTAGATAGAGTAATACATCACTCTATAGTATTTAAAATAACAGGTAACAGCTACAGAATGAAAGAACTTATAAAAAACAACCAATAACAGCTGCAGATATTTTTTTAATATTGTAAATTTTTAATATGCAAATAAATCAGAGCGCTTTTTTTTCTTTTTTCAAAAAAAAGCGCAAGTCCCCATCGGGGGACAATGCTGGGGGTTCTTTGAATGTAATGTTGAAAAAAGGAGGCGCAAATATAAATATTAAGTTGTTAGCAGGTAGTAAGTGTAATTTTAAATCGGCATTTATGATTAATTAAAGTTTTAAAAAAATCAATAAAAAAAATTAATTATTTTATAAAAATAATTAAAATTTACCCTGTGGAATTAGTGGGGAAAATAAACGCTCTTTAGGTGGGGAATTTTAGTTGACTTTAACATCTTAAAAATCTATCTTAAGAACGCTCTAATTTGCATTTTAAGGCTCGGAAACGGGCGGGTAGGAATTAAAACCATTAACTTTATTTATCTTTAGTCCAGAAAACATCGTCAACCGCCTTTCTCAACGTCTCCGTCACTATTTTTGATAAAACCTGTTATAAATGATATAGCCGCCGAAGCAAAACCATGCGGCAAGGCAAGCGCCGACTCTTACGGAATACGCAAAAAAAACTCCGTATTTCGGTTAGTGAATTCTTTCATAACATTGTCCGTTACTCGCGCAAATTTTACAACACGGTGCTGTTGATAACTTCATTCCTTAAGAAACTTGTTAAGGATGATCATAAATATTTCTTTTTGATCTTCAAACGCGACGTGTCCCGCGAACGGAATGTTTAGTAACATCGACTTTTTGACGAGTCCCGACAACTCGACGGCAGCCTCTCTCGATAGAAGATGGTCATCATCGCCCCTGACAATCAGCAAAGGGCAGGAAATATTTTTAACGGCTTCATTCGGACGACCGGACGAGCTCGAATCAAGCCACATTTTAATCACGGATTGGGCAAGAAAATCGAAATCCGGTTCGGGATTTAGTTTTTGGTAAGCGTCGTAAGTGGCGGGAAACTTATTTCTCCAACTCTCTCCCGTGATTTTTAGAAACATATCTCTCGTCGGTTCTGTATTCTTAATGTGCCAGCTCGAGCCAATCGAAACCAGCTTTTCAATGTTTAACGGAGTCAGCGAAGCGAGCCTGTAAGCGACAATCCCTCCGTCGCTGAAACCGATGATGCTCAACGTATCGATATTGAGATGTTCGAGAACGCGCTCAACATCTTTTTGAATCTGTTCGTAGGTTAACGCTTTTGAACCGAGCGTCGATTTGCCCTGTCCCCTGCTGTCAATCCCTATTACTTTAAACTCTTTATTTAAGTCCAAAAGCATAGCATTAAAATCTTCCATGTTCCCAAACCCCCCGTGCAAGACCAATAAGGCCGGACTGTTCTCATTGCCGGCGACCTCGTAATAAATTCTTGCTCCGTCGATATCTAAGTATTCTCCCGAATTATGGTCAAAATTCCTCATTTTTCCAATGTCCTCCATATTTATTTATTAAATCACCAACAATATGTAAATAATTTATGCAAACGGAATTTAGATAAATAACGGGTCACAAAACCGCTTCCGCAGCCTACTTCTAAAACCCGCATTCCCTGTTTAATCCCCATTAACAGGATATTTTTCTCCACATTCTCTACGATTGTCCTTAATCCGTTATCCAGAATAAATGATAAACGTGAATTGAATAACGGAAATGTTTTAAGTTTCGACATGAATATCCCTGAATAAATTTAATGCGCAAATATATTTTTAATATTGGCGGCAAGAATGTTTCCGCCGGATTTTATAACAACTGAATTAATTATACCAGTTTTTTTAGAAAACACATCGTCAACAGCTTTTCCCAAAGTATCCGGCGCTAAAAATGGGGCAGCCGGACAGTTTTAATATTATTTTCTGTCCATTTCTTAGTAAGTTCTGCAAAAGCGGAAGCGGCAGGAGGCAGGCCGGTAAAGGGTATTATGGAAGCAATGCCTATCTTGCGTTGTAATGCCGGTTCAAGCGGCAAAGTTTGTACATTCGATATATTTCCGGGGATGCAAATTTTTGGTATAATTCCTATTCCCTGCCCTTCTTTAATCATGGCCAGCATTGTTCCCATATTGCTTACCTTGTATTTCCACCGGGGAAGTTCCCCCGTCGAAGATTTAAACGCTTTTTTTACTAAAATCTGACAGTTGCTATTCCATGTTATCATAGTTTGATTTTCGGTTAATTGCTCGATGCTGACCGATTTTTGAGCTGCTAAAGTATGATTTTTAGATAAAATCACCACCATATCGTCTATGATGATAGGAATAGTTTTAAGATTATTGCACGGTAATGTAACAAACCCTATATCTATCGTTCCGGACGCAATCCAGTCTCTTATTTCGGTTTCAGTTCCTTTAAATATTTTTAATTCGATACCGTGATATCTTAACTTAAATAAGCGCATTATCCCGGGGAGAAAATTAGTTGAAATACTCCCGAAACTTCCTATCTTTAATTGTCTCGTTTCTGTCCCCAGCAAAGCAACTTCCTGTTTTATCCGTTCCATACTTGCCGTAATCGCGGAGGCATGTTTTAGAACTAAATTTCCCGCTTCCGTAGGATAAAGTCCTTCTTTTCCCCGCTCTATAAGTTTTATGCCTAATTCCGATTCTAAATCGGATATAGAATGGCTTACCCCCGGCTGAGTAATATAAAGTTCTTCCGCCGCTCTTGAAAAGCTTTGCAGTTCAATTACTTTAGTTAAAATCATAAGTTGATTTAATGTCATTAATTTTTCCTCATACTATATGAACATTATTCATTTTACTTATAATTATACCAAAATTATAATAACAGAAATATTAAATTAAAAAATTAATAGTTTAAAATAAATAAGGAGAAAAATTATGGAAAAAGAACCTCTGATTTTAAACGGAATTAAAGAAAAAACCTATATTTGCCAATGCGGCAAATCAAAAAATTTACCGTATTGCGACGGAACGCACAAAACCCTTTCTGAAAATATCGTCCCTGCCGTTTTAGAGCCGACAAACGAAACATTGTACATTTGCGTATGCGGAAAATCAAAACATTTGCCGTATTGCGATGCCGTTTTTATAAAACACGATACAAGCTGGACGCCTGCCAGTTCCGTCAGAGGCGAAGGAGCTTTATATAACGGCAAAGAAATAGCATTCACCAAGCAGTTAAGCAACAGGCTTGAATATGGAAAAGGAGTAGCTTATTTAATTAAATTGCTTCCTCCCGAAGGCAAAATGCTTAGAACGGTAGCGGTCGCACGCTCGGACGAACATGTTTATATAATTGAAGGAGGATTTTGCGACGACAGCGGCAGGCAAAAATCATTCCCAGGAGATTATGTGCTAAACCCGGAAGGGCATCCGCACGTTAATTTAAATATTGTCGAAACCGTCGCTCTTGTAATATGCACCGGAGCGACGGACGAGATAAAAGAATTTACGGTGGTTGAACCGAAATTGTAATATTAACTGTAAAAATTACGCAAAAACCCAAATTGCCGATAGAAATCTTTAAAATAGCTTTAAAGTTATATGAATACTGGATTCCCGCCGAAGCGAGCTGGGACACCCGTTGGGTGAAAAGCTAAATACCCGCAAAGTCATTCCTGCGTGAGCAATATTCATGACTGCGTGAATGAATACCAGAAAATAAATTTTCTATCGGCAATTTTGGGAAAAACGGCGTGATTTACAAAATATTAAAAATATGATTTAATCATATAAAATATCATATATTACGCATTAATATGCCGAAGAGAAATAACATGAATACAAATGCCGAAATTATCTATTTTTACGTAGAACATGTGGCAACGCCTATAGGCGAAATGATAGCGGTCACGGATTCTCAAAAACGGCTGCGCGCTCTGGATTGGACGGATTGCGAGATGCGCATGCATCGGCTTTTACGCCTGCACTACGCTCACTCCGATATCAGACTGATTACAGAAACAATTCCAAAAGATATTAAACGACTGCTTGATGCTTACTGGCAAGGCGATCTTACAGCCATAGGCGATATCCCTGTAAAAACTGGAGGCACGCCGTTTCAGCAAGAGGTTTGGTCAGCTCTGCGTTCAATTCCCGCGGGAAAGACAATGAGTTATAAAATGCAGGCTGCAGAAATAGGCAAGCCGTCGGCTATAAGAGCAGTCGCCCTCGCTAACGGATCCAATCCGATAGGGATTGTAATACCGTGTCACCGCATTATAGGTTCAGACGGCTCCCTTACGGGATATGCCGGCGGAATAAAACGCAAACTCCGGCTATTGGAACACGAAGGTATATATCTCAAATAATCGGCTAAGACTCCGATAATATCTAACGCAAGAAACTGCAACTATATAACATCATAGTCATTCGCTGCCGGATAGCGGCATTTCCGGCTGCATCCATAAACGCATCGCCGCATAAGCGCGCCATGGTCGCCAGACCTGAGCAGCGGCAATCAGTTCTTTAGGCGTAGGAAGTTCCTGTTTCCGTCCCAACGCACGCAACAACCCAAGATCTGACGATGGAAAAGCATCCGGTTCCCGAAGCGCGCGTATTGCGATATATTGAGCTGTCCATGGTCCTATGCCGGGCAATTCGCATAATTTTGTAATAGTTTTGTCAAGTGTGCCATACGGCTGCAAAAGCCGCTCATCGCTATTCATAGCCGACCCTAATGTCTGCAGCGCTTTCGCCCGTGCCCGCGTAAGACCTATCTGCGTAAGATCGGCCGTCATCACAACTTCGGGTAATGGAAAAATCATAGAAATCCCTGTTTCTTTAATGATCTTCGGAACATCTATGTTTAAGGGTTTACCTAAGGCGGCTACAAGCCTGCCGGATAACGTAGTCGCCGCAGCGACGCTGATTTGCTGTCCTAACACAGCGCGAACAGCAAGTTCAAACACATCCCACGCGCCGGGAACACGCAAGCCTGGTCTTTGTTTCACGCGATACGCCAATAGCGGATCTTTAGAAAGATGAGCATCAATAACGGTCATATCTGCATCGAGATCAAACAAACAACGAAGACGTGCCTCTATTATCTTTAATGGAGTTGCTCCGCCTGCATGTACTATTACCAGAAGATGATTTGCGTTAGCGTCCGGACGAACTTGGACTACGCCGTGCACGCCGTTTAAGACAAAAGAACGAAAGTAACTATCCGACTGCACAGCCTCTACGCCAGGAATAGCTCTGCGAGCTAAAAATCCAATCATCGCCGGCCAGTCAAAAGGAGGATTAAACGGCAGCTTTACGGTAATACCCGAGGCAATGTTGCGTTTTATATCAGATTTAGCTAACATATCCGCTTAATACAATAATTGTTTCAATAAATATTTTAAATGATTTTATAATTTTCATTATTAATTTGTTAATATAATTTATATATATCCTTTTAACCCATTAAGCCGGTTAAATAGAATTTGCAGGTTTTATGGCATGCACAATCAATCTTTTAGTTGATAATCCGCGCCGTTCCATTCGCACTGCTTCATCATCTTTAGCGACTGCGGCTTCCAATCCAAAAATATAATTTTTAAATCGGTATCTGCAAATAATCAAGTTATCTATAAAATGTAAATACTTACAATATATATTTTAATTTTTAATTTATTTTTTTAACAGCTAAATATATATAATTGTTCTAATGATAAAATATCAAAGTTTCGGTTCTATTACAGTTATTTCTTTTACTTCATCTGTTGCTCCGGTGCAAATTACAAGAGCTACGGTTTCAATATTAGCCAGATTGGCATGCGGATGACCTTCGGGATTTAATACGTAATCTCCGGGAAATAATTTTTGTTCTCCGTTCCTGTGGCAGTGTCCGCCTTCGAGTATATAAACATGTTCATCCGAACGGGCAACGGCAACCGTCCTGATCATTTTGCCTTCGGGAGGAATAAATTTAATTAAATAAGCTACTCCTTTTCCGTTTTCAAGCCTTTTAGTTAATTGTTTAACGAATACTATATCTTTACCGTCATACATTACGCTTTCGCCGTAAATAGAACTTGCGGGAGTCCAGCTTGCTTCGGGCGTTCTGATAAAAATAGCGTCGGTTTCCAATTATTTTCTCCTAGCGGTTTAAGCATCTTTTATTTAAAACAACTTTAGCATATATACTTTCAAATAAATATGCCGCCGGATGCTTCGATTCGTTGAGCGTTTATCCATGCGTTATTTTCGCTCAACATTGATGCTATTACACCGCCTATATCATCCGGCAGACCTACTCTGCCTAAAGATGTTCCTGAAGCGATAAAAGCATTGACCTCATGATTGTCTCTCACGACTCCGCCGCCGAAGTCGGTTTCTATTGCGCCGGGAGCTACAACGTTTACGGCAATTTTGCGGTGTCCGAGTTCCTTTGCCATATATTTGGTTAACACTTCAATGCCTCCCTTCATAGCCGCATATGCGGAATAACCCGGGAGCGCAAATCGGGTGAGCCCGGAAGAGACGTTAATAATCCGGCCGTTATCGGCAATCATCGGCAGCAGCTTTTGAGTAAGGAAAAATACTCCCTTAAAATGAATATTCATAAGCTCGTCGAACTGGGATTCCGTGGTTTCCTCAAAAGAGGCATTAATTCCTATGCCTGCGTTATTAACTAAAAAGTCAAAATCCTTGCGCTGCCATTTATCAGAAAGTAAATTGCTTACCTGTGCCGCAAAATCTCCAAACGATTGGGACTTGCCTGCGTCCAGATGAAGCGCCGCCGCCTGTCTTCCCATAGCTTTAATCTCTGCAACCACAGACAGCGCTTCTTCTTCTTTACTGTGGTAGGTAAGAATTACATCAATGCCCTGCTGCGCCGTCTTTAATGCCGTGCTTTTACCTATACCGCGGCTGCCGCCGGTAATAAGCGCAATTTTAATGCTCATAAATTGTCTCCCATGTTTAAAATTAAAATTTGTAAAATATTTTACAATCCGTTTATATGTTCTATTGAACGCATATACTTATAGCTCAACTAATCTTGCGACTTCTTTACCGCAATGCTTGCATTTGCCTTTTAAAACTACATCGCTGTAGTATTCGTTTAGAACAACTGTGTAATCAACAATAGTGGTTGCTCCGCAAACAGAACAAAATACGTTATTTATGAGTTTTTCTTTTATTTCTTCCGGAAGATTTAACCATTTTTGTATTACTTGCTGTGCTTCCTTAGAATTTTCTGCCGATACTTTAGAGTTTGGAAAATTAATTATTTTCGCCATAAAAGTTCCTCAATGATTGTAAGGCTAAAAGCCATGCATTTTTTGCAATTTTTGTAATTTAACTATATTTTCTTTATCGCAAGTTCGTATTTATCTTCTTTTCTTTCCGCCTGATAAAATTCTACAACTTTATAATATCTGGTAGCCATTTATATTTTGCATATTTATAAATCATAATAAAAACTGCCTCTTGAATATCAGCGATGTAATTTTATTAGCATATTTTTATTGCCTTAAAATTTCCAATAAACAGCTTTTCTAATTATTATATACGGTTATTACCACTCTTCAAATACCGATACGAATTTTCTTATTATTTCTTTTATCTTATTTATTATGTTTCGCCTGTCTTTAAGTCTTAGCTCAGTATTTAATGCGAAAACTATCTCGTCGCCAATCGGCATCCTGTCGGAATAGAAGTAATTAACAATAAGCTGTTTGAATTTTTCTTTATCTAAACCTTCTTCTTCAACGGCTCTATTTATAAATCCTTCTTTTTCTATATTTAAGAAATTATCGTACTCTTTTTCTATGTCTTTGCTTTTAATATACGGCAAATATTTTTCGATAAACTTTCTAACATACGGCTCTTTATCCTTAGAATTTATGTCTCTATTGAGTTTTGATAAAAATTTCTCTTTTTCGTCGTTATATTCAGGCGTGTTTTCTTTTTTCTTAAGATTAGTCAAAAGATTGATAATATAGTCATAATTAATAATATCTTCGCGAGTCAGTTCTGTTAAAAAATCTATATTGCCAATATCCTTATCGTCTTCATTGTCATGTCTTTTTTCGTATAGATCAAGATACTGGCTTTGAAAATTAGCATACTCTTTTTCATCCATATTTACATCGGCAAAACTAAATTCCATATATGTTTCAAGAGACGATTTTAATTTCATTATATCTCTGAAACATTTAACAAATTTAATTTTATCCGACTCGCTTTTTAGATTGGTAATGTCATTATGCGTGGGGACAAAATCCTTTAATTCAGTCACTTTATTTATAAATTTTTCTCTTTGTTTTTCGTAAGATTCTTTAAATACAATATCTTTTGCATTTTCGTTGCCGAATAGTGCCAAGGCTTCATCGGTATTTTCCTTTAAATTTCTGAAGCAGACTATATTGCCGTGAGGTTTTTTTTCATTAGGATTATATAGTCTGTTAGTTCTTGAATATGCCTGTATAAGTCCGTGATAACGCAAATTTTTATCTACGTATAAAGTATTTAGCGTCGGAGCGTCAAAACCTGTAAGAAACATATTTACGACTATTAATATATCTATTTCTTTGTCCCTTAGTCTATTCTGAACATCTTTAAAATAATTATAAAACAGCTCCGTGGAACAATTAGTCTTAAATATATCATTATAGTCTTTAATACAGTCTTCTAAAAAATCCCGGGAATTTTTATCTTCTTTGCCTGAAGCAAAAGCGTCTATGTCAAGAAAATCGCTTCTTTCTTCGTTTACCTGAAAACTGAATATAGCGGCTATTTTTAGATCATGTTGTTTTGTCTTGAATAATTTATAATATTTTTTTAATATTTCTATCTTATCCGTCGCCAATATAGCGTTAAAAATATTTTTTGTTTTATTTTTATGCGCCCGTAAAATATAATCAACGATTGTTTCTATCCTTTTGTCGCTTTCTAATAGTTTTTTATTATCAATATCTACTTCTATATCTTCGTTAAATAAACTGTTTTCATCTTTAATTACATATTTTCCGATATATTCTACGGAAAATCCGAGCACGTTATTATCGCTTATAGCATCGGTAATGACGTATTGATGAAGGCATTTATCAAAAACATCTGCGGTAGTTACTCCGCCTGTGCGATTTTCTTCAAATATAGGGGTTCCGGTAAAACCGAATAATTGCGTATTATTAAAAAATCTTTTAATATTTGCGTGCGTTTTGCCGAACTGGCTTCTATGGCATTCGTCAAATATAATTACTATTTTTTTGTCTTTTAGAAATTCAAATTGTTTATTATAATTCTCTTTGCTAATAGCTAAATCAAGTTTTTGAATCGTCGTGACTATAAGTTTTCTATTTTCGTCTTCTAACTGTTTAACTAATTCTTTTGTGTTTTCAGTGCTGTCGACACTGCCTTCGCAATATTCATTAAATTTTTTTACGGTTTGCGTATCTAAATCTTTTCTGTCCACTACAAAAAGCACTTTTTTAACATCGGGTAAATCTTTTATAACTTGAGACGCTTTAAAAGAAGTCAATGTTTTGCCGCTTCCTGTGGTATGCCAGACATAACCGTTTTTAGTACAATTTTCTACTTTTTCTATTATTTTTTCTACGGCATAATACTGATAAGGGCGAAGTATCATGGGCATATTTTTATCTTCGCTTAAAACGATGTATTTTGCTATCATTTTAGAAATATGGCAGGGCTCTAAAAATATATCGGTAAATTGTTCAAGATTTGTAATTTTATTATTATTTTCGTCTGTCCAGAAAAATGTTTTTTCAAATCCGTGTAGAGGATTGTTTGCAAAATATTTAGTATTTACGCCGTTAGATATAACAAAAATCTGGATATGTTCAAATAAAGTGCCGGGGTATGAATGAGCGCGGTATCTGTTTATCTGATTAAACGCTTCTTTTAACTCCACTCCTCTTTTTTTAAGCTCTATCTGCACTAAAGGCAGACCGTTTATTAAAAGAGTAACGTCGTATCTGTTACCGAACGTGCCTTGAACTCTCATCTGGCGGGCAACCTGATAGTTATTCTGACACCATTTGTCGGTATTTAAGAATTTAATATAAGTTTCGGACGGATTTTTCAGATTTTCCTGATCGTTAACTACCGAAACCTCGTCTCTTTTGAGAAGAAACCTGTCCCTTAAATTGGATGCTTTAGTATAACGGTTGCCGCTGTTCAGATGATTTAATATTCTTTTAAATTCGTTATCGGTAAAAACTGTATCGTTAAAGTCTTCCAACTGTTCTTTAAGATTGCGCAAAAATTGGGATTCGTCGTGAATCCCTGCAGATTCATAGCCTAATTTTTGCAGCTGGCCTATAAATAAACTTTCCATAATACTTTCGCTTTCGAGCATTGTCGCTTTCCTTTATAAAAATAAAACAAATAAATAAATTAACAGACTAAAATAAATAAACAAATAAACAAAATAAATAAACTATGTTAAAAATATGAATTTATAGGAACATTTTTTGTAATAAGCCTTTCTTGTATGTTTTAAGGTTTTCTAATTTTTTGCTAACTAATTCTATTTTCTTATCGATAGCGGATAAGAATGAGGCGATTTTTTGCTGCTCGGGAAGGGAAGGGAACAGAATTTCAAAATTACTTATTGCCTTTTGTTGAATATTAAGTAATCCAGACCCTACTCTTAGCCTTGATACATGTTTTTCGTTAAATTTTAAATATTGATACAAAAATTCTACTACGATTATATTTTTTAATTCTTCTAAAGTATAACAATGTCCACCACTCCAAAACTTAGTTTTAATAAAATTTGTATATCCGCAAGCCCCGCCCTCGCTAATTACTATGGTATTTTCATTTTTATTATATTTATTTAAATATCCAGAAGGTCTTATTCCGCCGTTAATAACCGGATATTTATCAAAATTGTTTAATGATATTTTGTTTAATTGTTCACCTTTTTTGATTTTACATATATTTCCTAACCTTTCTTCCTTCCACTCATCATTAAACCCTGGAAATCTTATTTCACCGGTTAAAAGCTTTTGCATTAAGCCTTTTTTATAGTTTTCCAAATGCTTTATTTTTTTAGCAACTATCTCTATTTTCTTGTCAACGGCGGTTAAGAATGAGGCGATTTTTTGCTGTTCGGAAAGAGCAGGGATGTTTAAAGGAATTTCTTTCATTCTTTTACTCGAAATACTCAATACCTTTGTCCCTTGAGCAATCATTTTTATTTGATAGCGCACATTATTAGATTTCAGCATATGTCCGGTAAATCCAATAATCAACTTATTATTTATTGGCCTAGCCATTAAAGTATGAAGACCTGCAACTACTTTTTCGTTATTCAAATTAACTAACTCTATGGCTTTTCCAATGCCTTCATAATCTTCCGATGCATCTGCAATTACTATGTCTCCCTCTTTGCAAAAATTAATCTCCGTTATTTTTCCATTTAGAATTTCTTTGTTAATAAAGGGTGCATATTCCTTTGTAATGTCAAATAAACTTCTAAATTTAGTATGAATATCACCATAATGAATATTTTTTACTTCTCCTATTTCATAATTCAAGTTATCTCTCGAAAATGAATTTGTTGAAAGAAATGAAAATAATTCTCCTAATCTTTTTTCTTCCCATTCTCCGCTAAATTCCTTAAATCTCAGCTCGGGCACATTTTTAGTTACATTCATTATCTAACCTCATTGATTTTAAACGGCGGTTCAATCCCTAATTCTTTGCAATATCCGTCTATTTCTTTATCTACCGCTATTTCTTCTATTTCTAATTTTTTAATTTCTTCCGCCAAAGATTCTAAATCGATAGCTTCTTCTTTTTCAAAAGTATCTAAATATCTCGGAATGTTTAAATTGTAATCGTTGTCTTCAATTTCTTTAAGACTTACCAAACGCGAGAATTTTTCAATTTCTTTCTTTTCTTTATATGATTCAACTATCTTTTCAATATTTTCATCGGTTAATATATTCTGATTCTTGCTTTTCTCAAATTCTTTGCTTGCATCTATAAATAATACGCTATCGTCTTCTTTTCTACACTTGCTGAAAACCATTACGCAAACGGGAATGCTTGTTCCGTAAAAAAAGATTTGACGGAAGCCCGATAACGGCATTAAGATAATTTAATTTTTCTATTAAGTATTTTCTTATCGTTTCTTCCGCCCCGCCTCTGAATAATACGCCGTGAGGCAATACTATAGCCATACTGCCGTTATCCGCCAAATGATGAAGCATGTGCGTGACAAACGCGTAATCTGCTTTATTGGCGGGAGCCAATGCGCCATATTTGCTGAATCTTTCATCGGAGTTTAATAAAGGATTGTTCTTGCCTTTCCATATTGCGCTGAATGGCGGATTTGCGACAACGGCTTCGGCTCTTAAATCCGGAAAATAATCATCGGTCAGAGTGTCGCCCTGTTTAATATGAAATTGTGAATAATTAATGCCGTGCAGTATCATATTCATTCGCGCAAGGTTATACGTCGTTCTGTTTAATTCCTGCCCGTAAAAATCAGTCACGTTTGCGTAATCTTTTATGCGAATCAATAAAGAACCGGAACCGCAGGTAGGGTCGTAAACAGACCTTATTTTTTCCTTGCCTGAGGTAACTATCTGAGCTAATATTCTTGAAACCTGCGCCGGAGTATAAAACTCTCCGCCTTTTTTGCCGGCTCCGGCGGCAAACTGTCCGATTAAATATTCATAGGCGTCGCCTAACACATCGCTTTTGGCATCGGAGAGCTTAAAATCTATTTTATTTAAACGCACTAATATTTCTATAATTACTTCGTTTTTCTGTTTTTCGCTTTTGCCGAGCTTAGCGGAGCTTAATTCAACGTCTTCGAACAATCCGAAAAAATCTTCTTCGCTTTCATGCCCTATCGTGTTTTGTTCTATAGCGTTAAGAATATTTTTTAAGTCTTCTATAATAAAATTATCTTCCCCTAATTCTTTATTGCCTTTTTTTACCAAATATGAAAAAAGCTGACCAGGTTTTAAGAAAAAACCTATATTTTCTAAGCTTTCTTGTTTAATTAAAGATATATATTCTTCTTTACCGTTATCACCGTTAAGGTCTATATATTTTAAATTATCCTGTTTTAACAAATTATCTGCGTATATTTCCTGCTTTTCCGAAAGATATTTTAAAAATATAAAACCTAATACGTAGTTTTTGTACTCGTCGGCGTTCATCTTGCCCCTGAGCAAGTCGGCTATAGCCCATAACTGCTGTTCTAATAATCTTTTTTGTTCTTCGGACATAATCCACCTGTATTTGGTTTATTTTTTATTATTTTTAAAACCTCATCATCGCTTCTAACTTTATCCCGTTCAGGACATAAACATAAACGGCATTGCCGTATACTTGTTTCTTTCCTATTACTCTGTATCCGTTATAATTAGCGCTTGCCTTGCCGTATTGCCTTGTTTCGGCTATTACGCTATCTATAAGAGGTTTAATACCGTTTGGCAAATTATTCCAGCCCGCAGGATTGGTATTTTCGACATCGGATATAGAACTGTTGCAAATTTTATAATTCTCGATATCCTTGTTGCTAAAGCTCTGCGTTTGCCTTATTATGCTTATAATTTTACATCCGGACGCGGTGGACGTAATCGGTATTGCGTTATAGGTATAAGCGCCCTGCGTGAAGATATACGAGCTATTTGAATTATATACCCGCATTGCTAATTTATTAAAGTTAGAATCTGATTTATTATAATTGCCGCCAAGCGTCCAAGCCGAAACCGTAGTTACGGAAAAGGCGATAAGTGCAAATATAAGTATTTTAAATATGCTTTTCATAATAAATATTTCCTTTTATGCCTTATTTTTTTAAATCCTATCTAATATTGTATTTTAAAGGGTTTGTTTATCTTTACTGGTATAACTTCTTTACCTTTTTTATTCATATAAGCGTATTCACCGTTTATACTTTCAAAACGGGCTAATCCGTCGTAAAAACTTAAAACAAATTTAATTTTATACGACAAAATAAGAATAACTTTACCTTTTTTATTAATTAAACCCCATTTTTTATTATTAAATTCAACGGATGCAATCCCCTCATGAAAATCATTCGCACGCCTAAACTTTGCAGGTATAATTAATATTCCTTTTTTATTAATAAAACCATATTTATTATTAATTTCTATTGGAACTAAGCCTTCATTGAAAGATAATCCCCATATATTATGATATTTTGGCAATAAAACTAATATGCCTTTTTCATTGATAAACCCCCACCCGTCTTTATTTTTAATTTTTACGGCCGCTAATCCATCTTGAAAACCCCATGTATGCACAAATTCTTGCGGTATGACCATTATGCCGTTTTTGTTTATAAATCCTCGTTTTATGTTATTATTTGTATTGACATTTGCTAATCCATCGTGAAATCCGCCACTTATATCAAATTCTGGCGGTATAACCCATTGACCCATTTTATTAATATAGCCACTTTCTCCGTTATTATCTTCAACTTTTGCCAATCCTTCATTAAAGCTTGAAGCAAATTTAAATTCTGGCGGTATTACCCACTTTCCCTTTTTGTTAATAAAGCCCCATTTTCTTGAATTATTTTCAATCGGGCACAATCCTTCTCTAAAATCCCATGCGCTTCCGCCAAACAAAAATGGTATAATCAATTTACCATTTTTGTTTATAAAACCATGCTTACCGTTAATTTTAATATCAGCCAATCCTTCGCTAAAAGAAGATAAATAAGTAGAGATAGTGCCTTTAAATCTAATTATATTATTATATTTTATTGTTATGGCGTTTTTGTTGTTAGGTTTATAATTATTATCCCTAACCAAATAGGTCTCACCATTGCTATTTGTATATAAGAAAACTTTCGCATATACGCTACCTGCGTAAAATATAAAAATAAATATAGTAAAAACAATAAATAATTTTTTAAACATTTATGGCTCCTTAACCTGACCTTTTTATTTTGTGATTTTTGTTTATCCCGCTTAAAATCTTAGGCTTTAATTATACCATGTTAATAGTTTTCTATTGCCTTTTTAAATATGCCTTTAACATCGCTATAGATTTCTTCGGCAAATAACGGTTTGCCTTGCGGCAAAACGGTATTGCGGTGTTTAAAGGTTTTTTTTAATGCTTCGGCAAGCTGTAATCCGTTAAAATTAAACCGGCGCATCGTAATCCATATATCGTAGAAGTCTTTCATCCTGCTGTTAAGGGAACCGAGTTTAACTATTGCCTCAAATTTCTCGCTTACCACGCTTTCTATGGAGTATCCCATAAGGACAGGTCCCGGCAGGTCTAAAATAACGGGATAATTGATAGAACTGCATCCCTGGTGAATGATATCGCCAAAACCGATATCAACCTGCATCGGTATGCGCGAACGCTCTAAAAATCCAAGGAACTTCAGACGCACGCCTTCATAATCCATATCTTCTTTTATTTTCTGCCCATGTAACGTTTTTGAATCAAAAACAAGTCCGTCCGCAACCACTTCCAGACTGCAAATATCTGCCATAATTCCTTCGATAATTTTTACCTCGTTGCTATAATATCCTAATAAATCTATATCGAGAATCGTGCGGCGTTCGGGAATCTGCCATGCCGTAAACATTAACGAACCCTTTAAAATAAATTTATCCGCATATTCCGAACGGCTGAATCTATAAAGAAACCTTTCCATAGCGTAATATTGAAGAACTTCCGAGAAAGGGCGGTTAGTTTCCTTTGCTTTATTCTGAAGTTGCGCACGTATGGAAGCTTCTATATTCTTAATTTCCTTTTTCAAAGAATAGCCTCCAGTATGGGTTTTATTATATTACCGACGCGGCAAATCTTGGCATACCGCATTATTTCTTCCGGTTTTATATTTTTTTCCGCAATGGCCGTTTTAATGGCCTGCCGCGCTACATCCATACCTATTTTATTGCGGAATTTAAAACAGTCTGCAACGGTCTTGGCGAGACTATAAACTTTAATTTTATAGCCTTCTATTTCATGTTCTTCAATCCCCGCCCCCCATGATTTGATATTGAACCGGTAAAATCTTACAGGGGGGTATTTGATTCTGTGCGCATGGGTACCTTGAGGGATAGCCATATCCACATATTTGGGGATTTCAACCGTAGCCTCGTGAAAGGAAAGGGCGGAAATAAGACAGATAACCCCCCTTGGCGCTTGAAGGGATGCGGCGACGAGATCTGGATGTGTTTTAATAGCGTGATTAGTCAGCCCATAAAGCCCCCTGGCGATTTTTTCGACTTTCTTTTCTTTTTTAAGGATATTAAGAGAATCAGGGTGAAATCCTTCCTTTATAATAGTCGAAAACCTGACTGTCCCGCCGTTGCTCTGAAAAAGATTTATAAGCCGATCCGTTTTTCTTTGCATAATATATTCCGTATAATTTTATAATACTTATAAATAAGTATATATATTTTATACGGAAAATGTCAAGCGCTTTATGGGAATAAATATTAAGGGGGGGTTATTGTCAATGACGGGAATATTAAGGAATGATGAAAGTTTGGTTAAAAAATAGTTAATTATTTTTTTAACGGCAAACTCTAATATTTTATTGACAAATTACCGTTTACCGTATATATATTATAAATAGTTTTAAAAGCTTTACTACTTAACGGTTTTAATAACAGTTTCACAAATTAATCAAACTTAATTTAATAATCAGGAGTTATTATGACAAAGAAAGAATTAGTAGACGCTATGGCAAAAGAATCAAGGCTTTCCAAAATTGACAGCGAGAAGGCGTTAAATTCATTTGTAATCGCTGTTACCAACGCTCTCAAAAAGGGAGACGAAGTTAAAATGATAGGTTTCGGAAATTTCAGCGTTATAAGCAGGGCCGCAAGAACCGGCAGAAATCCGCAGACAGGAAAAGCAATTCAAATTAAGGCTTCTAAAGCGCCTAAATTTAAAGCGGGAACGGCTTTAAAAGATGCGGTTAATACCGTTAGCGCAAAGAAAAGCGGTAAAAAGTAATTTTGATAATATTTTTTACATTTTGTTAAAGATAAAATTAGGCAACCCTTTACAATACTGACTGGCGATAAGATAAGGCATATTATTTTATTCCATATGCCTTAATTTCTTCCTTATTTGTCTTTTTATTTTTGCCTTTTTCTTTTTGCAATAACAAAGCCTCCGATTATACCGCCGATTAAAACAACACCTGCGACAATAAATACAATATTGTAGTTTATTGCCGGTTTAATTAACACATAATTTTTATATTTTTTATAGTTAGCAAGATTTTTCCCAAAAAAGCTTTTTTCAGAATAGCCCTTATGAGCATCTTTATTTTCATAATAATAGATAAACCTTTTCGCATAACTGTTAGGATATGGCTTTTTGTTTTTCACAGATAAATATTCAATTTTTGCGGCAAAAGGATGTTTTTTAGCAAGCTCTTCAATTGTTTGTCCTTTAATCAAAGTATTATATAGTGCGGATTGTATCTTCCCAGGTTCTATTTGATTTGCGAATTGATGAGATATTGACCTTCCATCCGTAGCAAAATAATTTATATAACTTTTGACATGTTTCACAATTCCTGCGATTTTCATATATTTATAGTTAATTAAGCTGGCATTAGCGTCAGTAACAGGCGCGAAAACAGTTATTTCATTGATAATATTATGATTGGTAGACAAAATATATAATTGTAAAAGCGAGTCTATCGCCTTAAAATTATTTTGCCTATAATAACGTATTAGCATTAACGCACCAGATAAGACATGGTTAAAACCGCCTGTAGTTATAGTAAAGTTTTTGCCGATAAAATTACAAAAACTAAGGTTATAGTTAATGTTAATCTGATTTGACGACGACAATTCCTGCGACATACTTTTTGCAATATCGTTAGCGTCTTCGCTTTTGGTAGATTTAACGTTTCCTATATTAACTCCAGTTATCTCGGGTATAGATATTCCTGTTTTTTTGTCTATCTCATTAATGAGATTATTGGAGACGGTTTTAGACTTATTAATAGAGTGGATTACTTCTTTATAGTTAGAAACGGTTACCGGTAGACCATTTATTCCGGTAATTGCCGAATAAGGCATATTATTGATATATTGATTTAGACTGCCGTTCATATTCCACGAAAAGTATATTTTTATGCCGCCCGCAGTTGCGACACAAGCGCCGTTCGTGCAATTTTCGTTAATCTCTATTGCATTAGCGGCTTTGCCGATAAAACCGAACAAGCCAAAAAATAATAATAATGCAATGATAAGTTTTTTCATATTTAATAACCCTTTTTTTTAAGGTTAATTTTATTATTCGCCGGTTTTGCAATACTGAAAACGGTTTAGAAATTATAAAAACATATTTATCACGTTATTTTTTTGTTTCGTTTTTTATTTTACTTATCATAAAAAGGCAATCCTGAGCTAAAGAGCTGTCGCCGCTTATTTTAAACATATTATAAGCCTTCTGATAATACGACAAAGCTTTTTTATTATGCCCTTCATTCCTGTAAAGCCTGCCTAGGTATTTATATCCGATCCCAATCCAGTCTTTATTGCCTATTTTTTTCTCCATTAAAATGCCTTTAAGGATATATCTTTTGGCTTTAACATAATTTTTAGCATATGTATATAATGAGCCGAGATTTAAATAATCATTAGCGGTTCTGTAATAGTTGCCTATGTTTTCGTCTAAATTCAGAGCTTTTATTTCGTACCTTACAGCTTCGGGATAATTGTTCATATTCGAATAAACCATAGCTATATTATTATAGCTTCCCGCTTTTCCTTTTTTGGTTGTCCTTAACAATAATGATTTTTTTTCATAACGCAGGGCTTTTTGATATTTGCCTTCGTTGAAATATATTCCGGCTATATTATTAATATCCTCAGACTCTAAACTTATATTATTAAGCTGCCTTGCAAGTTTTAACGACCTGAAATCATACATTAAGGCATCTTTTTTGTTTCCGACGGAATCAAATACACTGCCTATCCAGTTGTAAACAAGCATTAATCTATTTTTATCGTTAGCAAGAGGGATGGCCTGTTTAAAATCGTAAAGCGCAGGTTTGTATAAACCGAGATATTGATCCGTCTCTCCGAGACAAAGATGAGCGTAGAAACTGTTAGGTCGGTCGTTTACCGCTCTTATTCCCCAAGTCCTTGCGGTTTTAAAAGACTGAGCGCTTATATGGTCAAAGCACTCTTTCGTCGAATAAGGCAAGGCGTAAGATTTAACTGCGAATAAAGATAAAAATAAAAAAGATACTGCTAATAATAAGATTGTTTTGATCATAAATAAAACTCCTTTTTTTGATATAAATATTAACTTTAAAAAGCGCTACTCTCCGATTTAGCTTTTTTTGCGGTTCTGGCTTCTTTTTGCTTATGGTATTCATATAAAAATCTTTGATAATTTATTTTATTTCTTAAGTTTAAATAAACAGTAGAACTCGGCCAGCCTCTAAAAATTTTAATTTCCATATTTGAACCAAAATACCAGAAAGCAGTAACGTCTCCTAACCTGTAATTGCCGTTGATGCTTGACGGATTACCGTATTTATCCGAAACGATATTTATTACATGTTTTACGAGCTCCGTATTCATAAAAGCCGAAAAAATATATTGCGCATTGGCAAATCTGTTGTTTTTCGTATAACAAACATCTAACCTCGATGCTCCGCTAAGCTGTCCCGTTACTTTATAGCTGTCGCACCAGTAATTAAAACCCTGCCTGATCGGAATAAGTCCCGCTTTTTGTATGGCCGATTCTAAACTTGTTCTGCTTGCGCTTTTCAGGTTCGTCCCGAATAATACAAGCGGCTTTGCATAAGCCGAAGAAGTAAATAAAGAAAATGAAATAATTGCAATAAATATTAAAATACTTTTCTTTTTCATCAGTTTCCCCCTTAAAATTTAACAAAATCCCCACATATGTTAACTATCGAAGAATTCCATTCGGAACCCTGTAACGCTGCCGTTGCATCCGTTACTCTCATATTAATGAAGGCGTTTGCTCCCATTTTCATTCCCTTGGCCTGTATTTGGATAATCGCAAGTTGAAATTTTAACCGATAATTTGACGGGGTTCCTCCGTAAATAAAATAATTACAGTAAAATCCGTCTGTTTTTGAAATGTTTTTGCTGGGGATAGAGTGCAGAGTGCTGACGATGAAGGATTGTTTTTTAGATTTTTGTTTGGCGGTTTGTGGTTTGCCGGAAATATGGCATCCAGTAAGAACTAAAGAAAACACAAATAAAAAGGAAAGTAAGGCGATAATCTTTTTGCGTTTCATTTTTTAACTCCTCCTAAAGAGATTATTGAACTTATAACTTATAAATTCTAACACGCAGAATATAATCTAATCTTAATTTATGGTAGCATTATATATTATTTTTCTATTGATACTATTCCATGATGAGGATAACCGAATTTCATATCTTCCGCATTAAACCCATTAATATAATTATGAACGATAAATCCATTGTTTGTTTTTCTATATACATATTCAATCCTATTAAAACTACCACTATTAGATATATGCCGAGATACCCCTTCTAAGAAATTATTAAGAAATGTTGCGTTTGTAAATTTTTTGGTTAAAAATATTCTAGGGTGAATAGCAAATATCATCCTCATTTTTTTGCCATTAACTGTGAGCATTAATCCTTTGAATATTCGACAGCTATTCCAAACATCAAGCTTAACATTACCGATAAATTTCAATTGTTCATATTCTTTAATATTTTCTTTTTTTAATTTTGTTATTTTAGCTTTTCCTGATGCTAAAATACCCCCTTGTTTTTGATAAATTTTATTTGGCGCATATATAACTGGAGCTTCATAGTGCATGCAGCGGTCATATCGGACACCTCAGCCGTAAATTTTCGGACACTAAAAACGGAGTAGTCGGACACTTTTTATATTATAATAATTAATTAGTATTGTGCAATAAAAAAAATTAAATTATCAGCATTAATTTTCTAAACTCATCTTTGAATTTAATTCATTAGAAAAATCTTTTGATTTTATTTTTCTCATACTTTCGCCTTTCAGGTTTATTTTATATGAGCTGTAAACTAATCTGTCTAAAATAGCATCCGCAATAGTCGGATCGTTAAAATAATTATACCAGTCGGCAATAGACAAAACTTGAAATAATATGATTTAGACTTCTAAAATTAAACAAAATTATATGGGTAAATTTGGGTTAGAAAAAAGGATGCTATAACAAAAATATCAGGCAATATAAATATATAAACATAGTAGTAAAATTTTAATTATGAAAAATAAAAAAAGAAAAATTGTTTATTGCATAATATAATTACCCAATATTGCAATATCCATAAAGATAAATATTCCAAGACCTATACAGATAGACTCAAGAACGGTTAATAAATGAATACCCGCAAGATATGCAAAGATAAAGCCTGTTAATATAAGAACAATAGGTATTATCGTAGATATCCTTTCAAAATAGCATATCGGTCAAAGACATTAATATTAATCCTGAAAATAATATAAGATATTTCAGATTAAAACTTGCAGGAATGATAAATTTATCGGTTAAAGGAATACAAAGAATACAACGTTAAAAATTCTTTGCTAATCTCTTTCATTTAAGATTAGGCATTTCATACTGACACGGAATTTTAAACGGTCTTGTTATATCTTTATTGCTTTACGCTACTTGCCTGAAAAATCGACTCTGCCTGATGCGGCTTGTAAGCGCGGCAGAGGGATGCAATCAACAAAAGAGTAACGCCTGATTGCCTGATTGATTAGCCTGTTTGATGTAACAAAAAGTTATCCGATTTATTTATTTCCGTACTCCCGCTTGAATATGCGGGTAGTGATTTTTATTTTACGGCTATTTCTAAATAGAGTTGGGCATTATGAATAAATTAGATGATATTGATTTTGACAACGAGCATAAGATAAAAAAATAAATATAAAAATAAAAGCTAATAACGCTATAAATTTATATTTAGTTATCATTTTTACTTTTAATATTAATTAATTATTTTTATATTTTATTATAATAGGCGAACCAGCGGGAACATAATACGGCGGAGGTCCGACAGGAATATAATATGCTGGTCTTTCATAATACGGATATATGTCATAACCGCTTTTAATATAATAATTGACTTTTCCGTAAGGAATAAACATTACATGAGAACGGCTTCCGTTAGGGAATATTTCAATAAAATACTTACTTGATTTTGACGGAGCATTATAATTATAAAAATATTGATATTGATATTGATTGTTATAGGCTATTTCAGGAGACATCGGCACAATAACTCCATTATAGGCGTAAACTTTTGTAGAAAACAGAAATAAGCCCGATATAATCAATACAATTAATAATATTTTTTTCATAATTAGCCTCTATTGTCTTATGTTTATGTAGCGAAGTTAATTTTAATTTCAATTTCCGGATAAAAATATCTTATAATATCAATCTGTTCCAAATATAATCTGCTGCCGACTTTACAATCGATTAATTCTTCTTCGCCGCTGTCTGCTTTAGGATTATGTAAATCTTCTACTCCCGTGTTTTCGGTAATTATGAAAACATTTTTTGTAATTTCTTTAATTTCTAATATTTTTAACATTTATATCCTTATTTTTTTAAATAAATATATTTAATTAATTTTAATATTTTTCATCGGTATTGTTACTTATTTTCACCATTCTTATTTTTAATATTGCCGTTTCCGAATTTAAATAAATTTTTATCTTTTGAATTTTTTATAACTACAAAATATATTATACTTCCTATTAAATTAAATAAGACGACTATTAATAGCCATATAATTTTATTTGCTCCATTCATTTCAGGTTGTTTAATAATATCAAAAATGGCTATAATAATTACTATAGCTCCTATAAGCCATAAAATGCCGAAACCGAAAAACATACTGAACATAATAACTTCCTTAAATATTATTAAACATTATTTTTAGCATTTTTATTTTTACAATATAAAATAAATTATTTTATATTGTAAATTTTTATATTACATATACAATTTAACTAATTGCCGCAATTATAACCTTTCTGGTTCTAGGACCGTCAAATTCACATAAAAAAATACCTTCCCATCTGCCTAGAAGAAGTTTTCCGTTCAAAACAGGAACAATTCGAGAGTTGCCGATTATTGAAGATTTTATATGAGCGTCTGAATTCCCTTCCGCGTGATTAAATTTAATGCCTGCGGGTATAATACCCTTTAAAAAGTTTTGTATATCTGAAACGACATCGGAATCGGCATTTTCGTTTATTATTATCCCCGCCGTAGTGTGCGGAGTATAAATCAGGCACAGTCCACTTTTTAAAGAAGTATCCTTATCATTAAGGTCATTAAGGTCACACTTCTTAAAACACGAGTTTATAGAATTTATTACTTCGTCAGTGATGTCTATAAAATTAGTCTTTTTTAATGTGTTAATTTCAAAATCGGATATCATTTTTTTTAATAATTTAACATTTATTTTTAGATAATATATTATATTACCTAAAATCACCATTAGGAATCATTAAAGCTGTTTCAATATACGTATACGGTACATACTGAATTCCTGCTTTCGCAGGAATGACACCCTGTTTGAATTGTTTATGGTTGTTGAGCCAATTTAGTTCCTGCATATCCTCCTACTGCGCCGCCTGCTAAACCGCCCATAAAACTGGCGCATCCGCTTGTCATTGATATCATAGAAATCAATAAAACACCTAAAATTATTATTTTAATTTTTTTCATTTTTTTCTCCAGGTATTATAATGTTTAATTAAATTATTTTATTAAGTTATTTTCTAATTTGTTCATTTTTAGTTTAATATTTTATCGTTAAATTGTATTTTTTTGTTTATAATAATATTTATTTATTTAATATTTACAATATTTTTGTATTATTTGTATTATTTGTATTATTAGTTTAGAAAACAATAGAATTAATGGTTTTACTTGCAAAACTTTTGCATAAATAAAAATATTTATTAATATATTTTTCTATTTCTTGCACTGCACTGCACTACACTGTCCTACACATAAGTTTGCTGTTATTTTGTCAATTTCAGCATTAATCATTAAATGATACTGAGGCAAGGCTTATTTTTTCCTGCGCGTAAAAAACAGAAGCGATGCTCCACCTATTATTCCTCCAATACCAACCCATGTCGGGATGTTTACAGTTCGCTTTTGCTTACCTATGACTTTAACAGGACCTACCTTTGCGTACTGAACCTCCTTGGTGTAGCTAAATTGACCATACGCAAGCCCCAGAACGCCTGCCACTATCAGTATAATTGCAATGATTTTAATTCCTGAATTCATCTACCCTCCTTAATGCTGTATAGGCTGACATTAAATAAAAAATAAATAATGATGATTAAGCCGAGCTTATATTATTATGCGCATCAGGACAAGGATTAAAACTATCACCAGCACTACACCGATAACTCCGGTTGGACCATATCCCCATTCCCTGCTATGCGGCCAGGCTGGAAATGCACCAAGAAGCAGTACAACCAAAATTATTAATAATATTATACCTAACATAAACTTTCTCCTTTTACAGCTTGCAAAAGAACTACATAACGTGAGACAGCAACCTCATTAAATCCTTTTACAAATATTAAAGTAATTATTTTATATATTTAATTAAAAATTAATTATTTATATAACATATTATTATAATATAACATAAATTTAAATAGTCAAGATTCAAAGTAATCTTGCCAATATTATCTCAAAATTGCCGATAGAAAATTTATTCCGGATGACCGCTTCGCTCTCGGCTTATAGCCTTGCAAACAGAAACGGCGTGCGTTTCTACTTCGGAGCTTTCCCGCCTGCACTGTGTAGAATGACTTTACTAATATTTATTGTTTCACCCTTCTTGAATAATTTTAAAAAATATTTAAAAAATTATTCGTCCGATGATCTGACAAAATTTAATAAATTTAATTTTGTTTTAAAAAATATGTTAAAATAAAATTAAATTTTAGGATTTTCAAATATAAGCTGTTGACAGGACGAACGAAGGATTAAATTAATGTTAAACCAAACGGCATTAGACTTAGACGGAGTAATATTCGATTACGAGAAAACTTTCTTAAGGGAAGCCTGTAAACTTAATCTAAATATCTCAATCAAGCATCCTGTAATATATAGTATGGCGGATAGATACGAAATAACGCAAGAGCAGATATCCTTAATTAATTCAAAAATAGATTTTTCCGATATGGATATTTTTGACGAAGTCAGAAACTTAAAGTATTACATTAATAACATTAAATGTTTTATAACGTCAAGTCCCATAGAGATATTGCATAAGCGGAAAGCTAATCTATTAAAAATATTAGATAAAGATATTCCCGTATATTATGCCGAACCCGGAGATAAACATATCGTTATTAAAGATTTGGGTATTAAATACTTTATAGACGATTATAATGCTGTTATTCATCATATAGATTTAAATTGTCCTGATTGTAAGGCGTATTGGCTTAATAGAGGATATAAAGATGAAACGTTGCCTGAGACGATTAACAAGATAAATAGTCTGGCGGAGTTTTTTGAATAAATTTTCTTTTGGAGTCAATTTTAAAAACATTTACATCTTACGAGTATTAGTATGAGTTTTTTTGAATAAATTTCTTTTTAAAGAGCGATATAGTAAAGGAGTTAAAAATGGATAAGTTTACTGAGATACTACAAAAAAACGATATGTCGGCTAAAGGAATTACAGGCATCGTTAATCTTTTTTCCCAAAATCACAGAGATTTAATGTTTAAACTCGCAAATTTTACCCAATCGGACATAAATAATATATCTAAAATAAGCTCGTGTATGAAAGAAACCGCTCAAAACATAGCAAATTCTTTTTACGATTATTTATTATTAATAGAGGATACTAAAAAAATTATACTTTCAAAAGACGGTCTTTTGGAAAGATTAAAAATAACCCAAACAGAATATATAAAATCTTTGTTCAATTTGAGCTACAATGAAAATTATTTTAAAGACAGAATAGCTATCGGATTTGCCCACGACACTTTTAATATCTCTCCGTCTATTTATATCGGAAGCTACGGTTATTATAATTACTTAATGTCTCAATACATTCTAAAATGCTGTGAAAAGAACGGGATTGATTTAACGCAAGCTTTAAACATCATAAATTCCGTTCAAAAAATAATCACTATAGATATAACGCTTGCCATAGAATCTTATTATAAAAAATCTACGGATGACGTATATAAAATAGAACAGGCGTCTTTTAATCAGCTTGTAACAATTGCGGAATACAAAGACGAGGATACGGGCAAGCATATTTCAAGGATGTCTAATTTTGCAAAAGTGATAGCTTCAAGTCTCGGTATGGATGCAATGTATCAGGAACAGCTGCTTCATGCAGCTCCGATGCACGATATAGGAAAGGTCGGAATACCCGATAATATCCTTTTAAAGCCTGGAAAACTCACAAGAGAAGAATTTGAAATTATGAAGTCTCACTGCGAAAAAGGATATAATATATTAAATAATTCTGAATCTCAAACATTAAAAAACGGAGCCGTAATATCTTTATCGCATCATGAAAATTTTAATGGAACAGGATATCCTAAAGGGCTAAAGGGTGAAGATATTCCTCTTGAAGGAAGAATAACTAAAATTGCTGATGTTTTTGACGCCTTAGTTAATAAAAGAATATATAAACCTGCTTTTACTATAGATGAAACTATTAAAATTATGAAAGATGAAATGAAACCCGAAGAAGCTTTTGATCCGAATTGTTTTAATGCCTTTTTAAACGGTATAGATGAAATAATAGAAACAAAAAATACTATAGATGCTGGAGTTTAGAGAAGTTTAAAGTGTTATAGTTGGGTTTAATATCGCTTCTAATAGAATTTATATTATACTAAAAAAATCTTCATATCTTAAAATAGCGGTTTATTTATCCTACCAGCCCCGCCTATGAAACTTTAATTTAATATATATATTAAATTATAATACATAAATATACTATATAATTATATTGGATTCATTATTATTATATTATTATATTATTTTTCATAATTATTAAGAATTAAATTTAACCTTATAATATTGACTTTTAAGTCATTTTAATAGATAATAATTAAAGACAATAATTTAATATTTATATTCTATAAATTATAAAATATAAAAAAATAATCGTTCTTTTATTAAACAAATATCAAATTAATTGCAAATTAATTGCAAAATGGCGTCAGATAATTTCCGTAATGGATGTCTAATTAAAAACTAAACTCTGTTTAGTTGGATGCGGAATATACAGTCGTCAATAATTTAATAAAAATTAATATTAATGAGCAAAAGCAAACATTACAAATGGTATATTTTAATAATATCGGTAGTTGCTTCTTTTATGGCAATTTTAGATATTAATATAGTTACGGTCGCACTGCCTAAAATGATGTCTCATTACGGAGAAAATGCGACTAACATTGAATGGGTAATGATTGCTTATACTATAACATATTCTATCGTCATTCTTCTTACTACCTATACCAGTAAAAAATATGGATTAAAAATACCGTTTATAGTTTCTATTTTATTTTTTCTTATCGGCTCCGCTCTTTGCGGTATGGCTCCTTCTTTTAAATTTTTAGTTCTTTTTAGGGTAATTCAAGCAATAGGGGGCGCAGGACTTATACCTATTTCTCTAAATCTCCTTGCAAGGTACTTTGAACCTAAAGAAAGAGGTATGGCTATGGGGGTTTGGACAATAGGAATTATGATGGCTCCTGCCGCAGGACCTTTGATAGGCGGCTATTTTGTTGATTATGTCGACTGGAGAATGATATTTTATATAAATATTCCCGTAGGATTTATTTTATTGATATTAACTATCGCTATTCTAGATAATGACATACCAGTAAAAAAATATATGCATAAATTTGATTATATAGGATTTATATTTATCGGAATATTCCTTGGAACTCTGCTGTATGTTTTAAATGAAGGGCAAACATTGGAATGGAATTCCCGCATAATTATAACTTTTGAAATTATAAGTTTTTTTTCTTTTTTATTATTTTTTATTAATGAAATATTTACTAAGTCGCCAATTATAGATTTTAGAATATTTAAAAATTACAATTTTGTAATGGGGAACATCGTCAGCATGGTTCGTTCTGCCGCAATATTCAGTTCTATGTTTATACTGCCTCTTTTTATCGAAAACATATTAAACTATAACGCAATGCATGCCGGTATTTTAATGATACCGTTAGCTTTGTCCGTCGCTGTCGTATCTCCTATTGCAGGAACTATTTCTGATAAAATAGGCCCAAAGTATCTTCTGATGGCAGGAATGATTGTTTTAGGCTATTCTAATTTAGCTTTAGGGAATTTGTCTTTAAATACTAGTATGGATTTTATAGCGTGGAATCAAGTTTTAAGAGGTATAGGTATAGGTTTGATAAATGCTCCCGTTATGAGCACCGTAATAAACTCTGTCAGCTGGGATTTAATACCTGAAGCCTCTGCTTTATACAATGTACTGTTTCAAGTTGGTGCATCGTTCGGTATAGCAGGAATAGGATATGAACTTGTTGCGCGTCAAATATATCATATGAATCAATTTGCAAGAGATATTAGTCAAAATTCGTCTTCAGTGCAATCTATTATGAATTTTCTGCATAGTGATTTAATAAAAAATGCACCTTCTTATTTCAGATACAATAATTTTCCAACCTATACAATTAAATTTTTTGACAATATAATATATTTATATTCAGAAATTAGCTCATTTGGAGATGTTTTTGTCATTGCGGCATATTTATGTATCATTGGATTAATAGCTGCAACATTGATTAAAAACAAAAGATTTAATAGATAAAATAAATATATTAGTAATATATAAAAGGAATATTAATTTAATCTATTTTAAAATATTTTATATTTTGTTAATGTTTTAAACTTAATATATTATATAGTCGACTTTCATCTATCTTTTTAAATTATATATATATTACTATTAGATATTAATATTATTATAAATTTATATAATTTTATTAAATATTAAATATTTAAAATAAATTAATAATATTTAATTATAAATAATTATAAACATATTGTTTTATTTATTTTCAATCATAAAATTTTACTATTTCATTTAAATCATTTCTTGAAGTATAAATATTATTTATATCTTCCTTTTCATCATAATATCCAATAGAAATTCCGACTACAAATTTTTTGCTTGAGGATAAATTAAAAGCATCTCTTAAAACATCGGGATATCTAACAAGATAAGCCTGAGGGCATGCTCCGAGACCAAAATCATTAACACATAATAATATGTTTTGAAGAAGTATTCCGCAATCTAGCATTGACCAGCATCCGAGGTTTTCATCCATATATATAAATATAGCAGTTTGAGAACCAAAAAATAAATAATTTGATAGGGTTATTTCTTTTCTTTTATCGTTATCGTCTCGAGATATTTTTAACGATTCATATCTGTGTTTCCCCGTTTCAAACATATTTTTAGACTGTTTTTCCGGCCACAATACTGGAAATGGAAAATCAGGGTTTCCGGGATCGTCATTGGATGCAGATTTATATATTCTGCTTTTTATTATATCGCTGGTTTTGCCTGTAGAAACAGCGATTTCCCACGGCTGTGAATTAGCCCAGGAAGGCGCCCTTAATGAAATTGTCAAAATTTTATTAATTATTTCATGCGGTATAGGCTGATCTTTAAACTTTCTCTTAGATGCTCTTGTGGTGATAGCTTCAATTAATTCCATATTAAATTAAAACCTCATTAATAATATTATTGTTATTATAAAATATTATAAGATTTTATTTCCCTTATTTTAACTATTTAATTTAATATTTATTTAATATTTTTATTATTAGTATCAAAGATAAAAATATGTTTTGAATTTTTGAATATTTTTTTATTATAAATTTTAAAATATTTTATGACATCACTATAATAAAAATAATTTGATAAAGAATTTATTGGATAGCCGCCGCTTGAGTGATTATCAGCGTTCTTTAATTCAAAACGTTTATTAATATTAGCAAGAGATAAATACGGCGCATCTGTAAAACCTGAATTAGAATAAGATACAGTTTCAAGTTTTACACCGTTATATTTAATATCGTTATTTTTTATACTATTTGCTACAAATGTCGGTCCTGCATTGTAAGCAAGAAGGGCAAGCCTTAAACTTCCAAATCTATAAATAAGGCTTAAAAGATAAAGGGAACCCAGTTGAACGTTTAACATCGGATTTAATAGATTGTTTACAGGGAGATAACTTAAATAATATAAGTTTCTTGCAATTTTGGTCTTAATATTATATTTCTTAATAAAATAAAGCGCAGTAACGGGGGTTACCTGCATGAGCCCTACTGCTCCCATGTTAGAAAACGAATTATTATAAAAAGAACTTTCGACTCTTATAACCGCAAGTATCAGAGCAGGATTCATTTTATATTTCTTGCTTATATTAAATATAAGATTAGATAATTTAATATCTGTTTTTTTTGTTAATCCTGAATTATAAGAATTAATAATATTAAAAATAGCGGTTTTTTCCGTATCAATTTTAATTTTTGCCTTAAGAACATTAATTTCTTTTTGTTCTTTAATATAATTAGAATAAATAGGAACAAAATAATTATTAATAAATATAGCGGTCATAATTAATACAAAACTTAATACAATGTAAGGAATTAATAACTTAATTTTTATCTTAGAAAATATAGATGAAAATATTAATCTAATCTGTAATGCATTTTTTAATAATCTTCTAATATTTCTAAATTTTATTTTTTTAAAATTTTTAATCATTTACTTTTTTGTTTTTAAATATTAAATAATACATTAAATATAAATAAAATTAATAAAAGTTATATAAACTAATATAAATTAACCAAAAATAAACGGAAAAATTAATATTTTATAGATTATTTATTAAAAATAATCTATATTGTATATTAAAAACATAATAATAATAAAATTAATATCACTTTCCATTTAAAAATAACATATTTTTTATAATAAGTCAAATTTTTGCCATAAAATGCATTATTTGTTAATGTTTTGACGCATAATTTTAAAAATATTTTTGTTTATTTTAATCAAATTTATATATTTATATATATTAAATTATATTATTTTATAGAATATTAATATAATATATAATATATAGGTATAGATATTATATCTGATATATAGATATTACATATCATAAATGGAATATGCCGAGAGTAAATTTATATATTGACATAACTTAAATTATATTATTTAATAGAACATTATAGTGAATGCACAGAGGTATATTTATCGGATTTCTATATCTTTTTTTCTTTGTTTAGAAATTTTCAATTTTCATTCAATTTTCAATGTAAGTCAAATTTAAATTTAATAAAAATGTAAGGAGAAAAAAATGCCTGAACAAAAAAAAATGTCAATTATTGCGATTCATGGGACTTTAGATATGGCTTATCCGCCTCTTATTCTTGCTTCTACAGCTGCAACGCTTGATATTCCTACAACCATATTTTTTACATTCTATGGATTAAACATCTTAAGAAAAGATGTCGCTACTTCTTTAAAAGTTGCTCCGTTAGGCAACCCTGCTATGCCGATGCCTGTTCCTAATATTATAGGGGCAATTCCCGGCATGACTAGTATGGCTACTTATATGATGAAATCAATGATTAAAAAACACGGGGTCGCCACTATTCCAGAATTAATCAGCTTATGTCAAGAAACAGGGGTTAAGTTTATAGCATGTCAAATGACGGTTGATCTCTTTGGATTTAAAAAAGAAGATTTAATTGACGGTATCGAATACGGCGGAGCCGCTATGTATATGGAAGATGCTTCAACTTCTGATATAACTCTAGCTTTTTAATATTATTAATACAATTTAATATTTTACAGTCGGAGTATAAATATTTAAAATATTTTTTATAAATTAATAATTATAATTATTACGTATTTAATATCACTATATATATCAATAAATATGTAGTTTTATTTATAATTTAATATACTAATTAATAAAAATATTTTCAATATTTATACTCCGATTTTTTTATTTTATTTTTTATTTTATTTTTAAAGCTATATAAATTAATCAGCCGATAAATTCGCTTTATACTTCATAATTGTGTATTTATAAACAATTCTTTTTTGTTATATTTTAAAATACTTTAAATATTCATTGACAGCATAAGTATATTAAAATATAATTATTTATATATTTAAATAATAAGTTATTTAAATAATATTTATTGAGTTTTATTTTTAAATAATAATTATAAATTTATAATTATTTAACAATTTTTATTTATTTATTAATTAATTAAAATAAAACAATAAACTTAATTAATTTAAAATTGAATTATTTTTTATGGATTACTAAATAAAATGGAATCAGTAAGAAATTTTGAAGAGGAAGCGGAACTTTTAAAAACATTAGGTCATCCTGTTAGATTAAAAATAATTGAAGTTTTAATTACTAATCAATCATGCGTTAAAAATATATGGGGTAGCCTTGGTTTGCCTCAAGCAACTGTTTCACAACATCTTGTCGCCTTAAAGAACAAAGGTATAGTTAGTGCTAAAAGGGACGGGGTTATGATGTGCTATAAGTTAAATGATGATACTATTGAAAAAATATTTAACGTTTTAAAAGAATATAAAACAAAAAAATAATCCGATTATCCGCAATATATCTCTAATATTTAACTATATTACGCAGCTTACTTGCGTTAATATTCCCATCCATGATTGTCTATTTTGCAATAATATTCGACTCTATCATTCAGCTTATTTACTATCTTTAATTTACTTTAAGAAATTATAAACTCTTAATATACAATTAAAAATATTTAAAAATTTGCTTGCATATATCTTATTATTAATATATATTAATTTATATAAACTTATTTATAAAATCTTATAATTTATCATTTAATAAATTAATTAACATTTATATAATTTATATAATATAATATAAATGTTAATTAATTTTATAATTTAAAACTGTTTTAATTAAATAAATTATAAAAAATGAAAATAAAAAATATTAAAAAAATATTTGTCATTAAAAATAATTTGATATTATTTTTAATTATAATATTAAGCACCTTTTCAATAACATTATTTAATTTCATAAATAATTCCCATGCAAGTACAAAATTAAAAACTGTTAAGCTTTTTAATTTTTCTTCAAAAAATTCGCTTTCAATAAAAAAAGCTTTTTTTTATGCATTAAAATATAATAAACTTATTAAAATTGCTAAGTATAAACTTCAAGATTCTAAATATGACGAGAACGAAGCTTTTAGCGGATTTTTGCCGAAAATTAATTTTAATGAGATTTATATGAATACAAACAATCCTTTATATGCTTTTGGGAATATTTTAAACCAAAGAGTTCTTACAAATCAAAATGCTCAATATTATTTTAGTCCTTCTTTCTTAGATAGCCCCGGAATGATTCAAAATTACGAATCTAATTTTCAAATTGAAGAACCAATATTTATGGGCGGAAAAATTTATTTAGGGTATCAAAGAGCAGTTCTTCATAAAGATGCTTTAAAAAAAAATCTTAGTGAATCTCAGCAAAAAGTATTATATGATGTTGCGAAGGCTTATTATTCTGCTGATTTAGCATTAAGATATGTTAATTTGATGAAAAATTTAGTTAAAACTATGCGGGTATATAAAAATTTAACTGACAATCTTTATAAAGAAGGTCAAGTTGTTTCTTCCGACGTTTTAAGAGCAAAAGTTGCCCTTGCTTCCATGAAAGAAAAATTTGCATCTGCTAAAAAAAACTACAAGATTGCTCTTTATTATTTAAACATTACTATGGGGGTGCCGATAGACACTGAATTTAATTTATCAACTAACTTTAAATTTAAACCTTTTGTTAATCCAATTTCAATTAAGACCTTGCAAAATGAAGCCATGAGATACCGTCCTGATTATAAAGCTATGGTTTTAAACAAAAAAAATGTAGCTTTGGGTGTTACAGAAGCGGAAGGAAAATTTTTGCCAAAAATATCCGCTGCCTATAATTATTACAGTAATGCTCCTACTTTTCATCCCGGAGATTCTTACAGCTATAGTTTTATGATTATGCTTCATTTTAATATATTTTCTGGATTATATGACTACAACAATCTGGAAAAATCCCGCACAGCTTTAAATACAATTGCCGCATACAAAGATTTA
This sequence comes from Candidatus Acidulidesulfobacter diazotrophicus, assembly GCA_004195025.1. Lineage (GTDB taxonomy): Bacteria > SZUA-79 > SZUA-79 > Acidulodesulfobacterales > Acidulodesulfobacteraceae > Acididesulfobacter > Acididesulfobacter diazotrophicus. Next base: position 71,747 of record SGBB01000003.1, read on the forward strand.
TTTAAAAATAAAATTGAAATGCAGGTACGGAATGCTTACTTAAAATATAAAACGGATATAATAAATACTAAAGTTGCTAAATTAGCATCATTAAATGCAAAAAAAACTTTAAAAATTACAAGAAACAGATATAAAGCAGGGATTACTACACTAATCAATCTTGACAGAACGCTTGATGACTATAAGAAGGCAAAATTAAATTATATTAATAGTTTATATAAACTTAATTTAGACAAATATTACATTAAATTAGTTACCGGAACAATTTAGTATATCTTAAAGCAGTCATCCATAGAAAATATTAAATATACAACAATAATTTAAGAATTTTGGATTCCTGCCTGCGCAGGAATGACACCCAACAGGTGAAACTATAAATCCTCTCAAAGTCATTATAGCTATAGCGGTAATCCAAAATATAAAATTCTATTGCAGTAATTAGGTAAATTAAGCCATTGAAAAATTATTATAAATATTGTATACTATATATATAGTAATTTATTAAATAATTATATACGGAGGTTTTATAATAAGATGCCTATTCATGAATATGAGTGCAAGAAATGCGGTTTGACTTTTGAGATTTATCAAAGGATTACAGAAACAGCCAAAGATGTTAAATGTCCTACTTGCGGAGCTGAAAATCCTGAGAGAAAGATTAGCGCTTTTAGCAGTTGCGGAACAAGCAGCGGTTCTAACGGTTATGTAGGTGGAGGCTCCTGTTCTTCAGGAGGACATAGCAGCGGGTTTGGCTGAAGTTAATATAAAGGCAGGTTGCCTTTATATTAAAAATAAAGTAAATTAAAATTTAGGATATTATTTAAGTATTTTTATATTTATTAATATATTATTATAAAATATAAAACAATGAAATAATTTAGAAATTACTTATAGATTAAAAATATAAATAATAATAATAATATTGTTTAATTATCTTTTAATAAATTTAATAAATAGTTGATTAAAAATTAATTAAAATATTTAATTTGTTTAAATTTATTTAAATTTTAAACAAATTATTTTTAGTTAGTATTAATCTCTCATCAATATTTTAATCTTATTAATTCAATATCTTAATGTTGCGATTAATCTTTTGGGCTTTAATAAAAGATTAATCGCATCTTCTATTTTTCCTATTATAATGTCACAGTGAAGAGCTGCTTTTAAAGAAAGTCCTTCTACGCCCATAATGCCAATGCCGATAAAGCCTTGTTTAAACATCGCGTAATCATTATGCCCATTGCCTATTACAACAGTTTCTGAATATCCTAATTTATAAACTATATCTTTTTTCTTTTCGGCAGAATTTTTACCTTTTATAATATATAATTTACATTTAATTAAATCTTTTACCGATTCTGACGCTGTTCCGAATGTATCAGATGTTATTACATAAATATTTACTTTTTTAGATAGCTCATTTAATAATTGTACGACTGAATCTGTAATTATGCCGTCTTCTGCAATTGTTCCGTTCATATCAAAAACAACATTTTTTATTACAGCATCGGCGTTTCCGGGAATATTTAATTGTATCATGATTGAAACCTCCATATTAAAAAATAAATAATAGACAAATTATATATAAAAATCTATATAAAAATATTAACTATAGTTTACTATTAATCTATAAAACTATTGGCAAACCTTATTTTTAATTTTTTATAGAACTACAAAATAATTTATCAGTTAGCTTATATTATTTATACTATATTATAATATCTTAAAAAATAAGCTGCAAACTTGAATTAGCTTACCGGAATATCGCAAGGTATTTGGTCTTTAAATTATTTAAATTATTTTATAAATCCGTCAATTAAAGAAAATTCTTTTATTCTTGCGTATAAATCTTCTAAGTTATCATAAAATTCTTTTTCGCCGGTTTTTCTTACAGAAAGTTCAAATTTATTTTCTTTTATAGTCTTGTTCCCTATTATTATTTTCATAGGAATTCCAATCAGATCATTGTCTTTTAATTTAACTCCCGCCGACAATTTTCTATCGTCATATAAAACATCTATTCCTGATTTTAATAAATCATCGTATATTTTATCTGCAATACTTTTTATATTTTCGTCGTTAGGATTTAAAGAAACGACGGAAACTACAAATGGACTAACGGAAACAGGCAAATTAATACCGTTTTCATCGGAAAAAATCTCTATTAACGCTTGAAAGGTTCTTCCGACTCCTATACCATAACATCCCATAACAAAATGCTTATTTATGCCTTTTTCGTCTAAAAATCCGGCGTCCATAACAGATGAATATTTTTCTTCTAATTTAAAAATATGCCCCAGCTCAATCGTATTTTTAACATTTAAACGTCCAGAACATCTTAAGCATATATCGCCGTCTTTGACAGTCCTAATGTCTGCCGTTATATCGGATATAAAATCCCTGCCGGGTTTAACATTTGCCATATGAAAATCTTTTTCATTCGCTCCCGTTATCCAGTATTCCTGAGCCTGTATCTCTTCATCAATAATTATAAGCTTAATATTTTGAAGTCCGAACGGTCCTGCAAAACCGCAAGGCGCGCAAGTTATATTTTCAACATCTTTCTCTTTGGCAAGATTAAGCTCTTTAACTTCTGCTATTTTTTTAAGTTTATGTTCATTAATTTCCCTATCGCCTCTTACCATAGCAGCTATAAAACCTATCTCGCTTTCATAAATTATTGTTTTTGCAAAACTTTCTGCATCAATTTTTAAATAGCCGCTTACCTCTTCAATAGTTTTTTTATCAGGTGTTGCAAGTTTAGTCATTTTTGGCTGTCTGCATGATTTTAAAGGCTCGGGAAAATTACCTGCAGATACCGCTGATTCTAAAGAAGCGCTATATCCGCAATTATTGCATATTGCAATTTTATCTTCTCCGTATTCGCTTATAACCATAAGTTCTTCTGAATATGAGCCTCCTATTTCACCTGAATCCGCTTTAATAAAAATAAAATCAAAACCAAGACGTTTAAATAAATTAGTATAGGCTTTTTTCATCTTTCTATAGCTTTCATCTAATCCTCCGCTATCAATGTCAAAACTATAAGCATCTTTCATGATAAACTCTTTAGCCCGCATAAGTCCATATCTCGGACGCATTTCATCTCTAAATTTTAAATGTATCTGGTATAATGTAAGCGGAAGTTCTTTGTAAGAATGCACATTTTTGCCCACTAAATCGGTGATAACCTCTTCATAAGTAGGAGCAAGACAAAAATCTCTATCCTGTCTGTCTTTGAATCTTAATAATTCTTTGCCGTAATCTTTATCCCTGCCTGATTGTTTCCATAACTCAAGAGGCTGAACAAACGGCATTGAAAGTTCAATGGCTCCGGCATTATTCATTTCTTCTCTTATTATATTTTCTAATTTTTTTAATGATTTATATCCTAAAGGAAGGTAAGCGTAAATTCCGCCCGAAAGCTGTCTTACATAGCCTGCTCTCAGCATAAGTTTATGGCTTTGCAGCACTGCTTCTTTAGGGTCTTCTTTTAAAGAAGGTATGAAAAATTGCGAATATCTCATATAATTTTTTCTCCCGTTATCTTTTCAATTTCATTTATTAAAGCATTCATCACTTCATTATTATTATATTTTCCTACAATTTTTCCTTTTGAAAACAATACGGATTTTTCTTTTCCGCCTGCTATGCCCACATCGGCATGCATTGATTCACCGGGACCGTTAACGACGCATCCCATAATTGCAACTTTAATATTAGATTTCATTGACGAAGTTTTTCTTTCCGCTTCCTTTGCAAAACCGACAATATCAATTTCAGCTCTGCCGCATGTAGGACAGGAAATAAGTTCTACGCCTTCTTTTCTTAAACCTAAATCTCTTAAAATATGAAAACCTGCTATTACTTCAGTCACAGGATTATCGCTTAGCGAAACCCTTATAGTATCTCCTATTCCTTTATAAAGCAAAATGCCTATGCCTATGCCTGACTTTATCGCTCCGGAGAATACCGTTCCTGCTTCGGTAATACCCACATGCAAAGGATATTCTACTTTATCGCTTAATAATTCATAAGCTTTAACCGTAGTCAATACATCGGTCGATTTTAAAGATATTTTAATATCGTAAAACGATTCTTTTTCTAATATATTAATATGATTAAGAGCACTCTCTAACATAGCCTGTGAAAAATCCCCGTTATATTTATCAAGCATACCTTTTTCAATAGAACCTGAATTAACGCCTATTCTAATAGGAATTTCATTGTCTTTGCAAGCTTTAATTACTTCTTTGACTTTTATCTTATCACCTATATTTCCAGGATTTATTCTTAAGCCTGCGATACCTGCCTTAATAGATTTTAATGCTAAAATATGATTAAAATGAATATCTGCAATGACGGGAATTTTAACATTTTTAATTATTGTTTTAAGAGATTCGGCTGCTTCATCTGTATTAACGGTTACCCGAACTATGTCGCACCTGTATTTTTCTATTTCTTGTATTTGAGAAATTGTTGATTCGGCATCTTCTGTATATGTATTGGTCATCGTCTGCACAGAGATAGGATTATCACCGCCGATAGAGACATTTCCGACTTTAATTGTTTTTGTGTGCTTTCTTCTGATCATTTTTTGATAAATTTAAATATTACATTTAAATTTTAATAAATAGTAATAAATTGAGGCTGCCGCCGTTTTATTACTATTCATAAACAGATAAAGAAATAGAATAGAGACGCCATTTTTATAAAAAATATACATAAACATGTTCAATTGCCGTTTTATTATTGTTAATATATTATCTTATATAAGTATTAACAATAATTTTAATTGATAATAATAAATAAATAATTCTTAAATAAATAATAAAACGGCAGCAGCCTCAATTATTTTAATCTATTTTTATATTTCCTGTATTTATTATTTACTGTATTAAACCAAATCTTATGATGTTTATTTCAATTATATCTTTTTATCTTACTACATCATAATATGACGGCGGTTTAATAAAGTAGCCTTTCGTCCACTCTAATGTTATTTTTAAATAACCCGCTGTTTCAAATCTTCTCATTGAGGTAATAGCGCTAATATCTCCAATATACTTAAATTTAGCATGATTTTTTAAAGCTAACTTGATAAATTTCAGATCTTCGCCTGCAGGCATCTTTTCATCAAAGCCTTTAACTTTATTATATATTTCTTTATGGCAAAATATAAGTGCCATAGAAGTTTTTGAAATTATATGCGCAATGTTATTGCAAAACATAAAAATTCTTGGTTTTAATGATTGAATATCAGGATAAAGTTTAGAAGTTCCAATGCTATTTGGTTTATTTTTTAATGAATCTAATTTCTTAATAAAACCGCCATTTAACAGAGTGTCGGCATCTAAAAATAATAAAACATTGCCTCTAGATAATTTTGCTCCTATATTTCTGGCTTCAGATACCCCGCAAAAATTGCCTGCAATTAAATTTACTTTAGGATAGCGGCTTACTATAAACTCTGTTTTATCTTTACCTTTGCTTACAACCACAATTATTTCGCATAGGGTTTGGTCTGTGGAGATGGCTTTTAAATCTGTATTTTTATCTACATATACAATATCTTTCTGATTTAAAATTTTCTCTAAAGAAACGCCTATATATTTTTCCTCTTCATGAGCAGGTATAATTATAGAAACCATGATTTTAATTTTTTAAATTTTTATTTTATTTTATTTTATTTTATTTTATTTTATTTTATTTTATTTTATTTTATTTATTTATATTTATTTAATTTATTAACTATTTTATATTATTTAATTATCTAACTAATTGTTTATTTACCTAATTAATTTCTTAATTTCTTAAAATAAAATTTATTATATATTATTAATTATGGCTCATCCCTATCTCTCTAAATAAATTTTCTACACTTTCATCGGTCTTCCATGGAGGCGCAAATCCTAAATAATTCTTAGCCGTTTCTAAATCTTGATTTATATCAATATTTCTCTGCTTTTGCGAAAAAAATTTGCCTGTTTTTTTTAAATGATGAGCAAGATATAGCTGCTCGGTTTGACCCGGAGTCGGTATAAAAAAAGCTTTTTTTCCTATTTCTGCAACATCCATTATAGTCGTATAACCGGATCTTGAAATTACCATTTTTGACCTGTTCATTAATTCATCTCTTCTTTTTTTTTCAAGAAAAGAATAAATAACGGTATTACCATAAGTTTCCTTCTTATACTCTCCCGGTTTACCCAATGATACGGCAATATTACCTTTTAAATATTTCAACTGAGGCAAGATTTGATTCTCTAATATAGTTCTTGTAGGTTCGGGACCTGATATAGAAAAAAGATAATCAATATCTTCTTTAATGTCAATTTGTTCAAAATCAGATAAAATCCCTATATATTTTACTTTATCACTATTAAAATAACGCAAATTATGGGATAAATCGCCTGATAAAGAATTATTTTCATAATCTGGAATGATTATTTTATTAAATTTATTTAAAAGAAAATGATTTAAGTATTCAGTAATAATTTCAGCAGGCAATATTCTAAAAGGGGCGATAAATCGCGGTTGATGAAATATCAAATAGGAAGGGACATCATTTGAATAAGAACCGAATCTTGAATCTGAAATTATTAAATCAATTTTTCTTTCTTTAACTAAATTTGTTACTTCAATATTTTCTTGCTTTATTGCATTTAAAATAGCAGGTGCGGTTTTTAAAAATCTTAAAGCAAAACCTATTTTCTCTGAAAAAGGTGAGGGGTATTCCGTTGAGTTTATAAACTCGCAATTATTATGAAGTTCAGATTTTAAAAGGGCAAGGCTTCGACCGTCGGTATATACAATAACCTCATTTGATTCATCAACCAAACGTCTTATCACGGGCAGCGATCTGGTAGCATGCCCTAGTCCCCAGCTGCACAAAGAATAAAATATTTTCATATTTTTTCTATATTATCTTTTTTAAAAAGACGTATTCCATAATGAGGTAAAATAATAAATGAAAATCCTACAATAGCAAGATTTATAATTCTCATAATAAGACTAAATGTAAGCCCTATGTCAGAACCCATGCCGAGCAAATCAAATAATCCTACTTGCGAAAGTTCATAAGTTCCTGCAGAACCCGGCGCCAAAGGCAAAGCAAAAACAAGCATCGACACCGAAAACACAAGCAATGTTTTAGAAAAACCCATATCTATTCCAAGATAATGGACAAGAAGCCATATCTGCAAAATAAGAATTATTGCAACCAATAGACTTAGAAATACACTGAGCAAAAGATATTTGACACCTTTTGTAAAAAAAAAATGCATTTCTTTTTCTAATTCGTTAATGTGCGATGTAATCTTAGTTATTATTTTATTTAAAAACTTAATTTTTGATAAATTAATTAGAATTTTCGTAAAAAATCTGTTATCTATTATAGGATTTAATAAAAAAAATAATGTCATTATACCGATAAAAATACCTGCAATAAATAAAAAAACCCATATTTCCGGCGGCAGATAAAAATATTTGAATCCTAAAATAAGCCCAAGATAAATAAATACTAAAAAAACAGAAAATTCTACAACTTTTGATGCAAGTCCTGCAGAAAATCCCTGCTTAAATTCTAATCCTTTTTTTTTCTTAAGTATCAGAGCCATGACGGCATCGCCGCTTATAAATCCTGCCAATATACCCGAAGGAGAAATATAATTAGCGCTAAATCCTATAATCTTAATAAACAACAAATTTAATAAATCAATCTTTACATTATATACATTAAGAGCATTGTTTATAGATAGGGCAGAAAAAAACAAAGCAAGCAAAGAAAGAAAGACTAAAATAAAACAGTCTTCAATGCTTATATGATCAATTGTTCTTAAAATACTTGCAGGACCTATTATTAGAATAAGAATAGCTATTAGAACCAAACTAACTAATCCAGATATTATAAAAGTCTTATTCAATAAATAATCTCCTTAAAAGTTTACAGCTATTGAAAATCCTTATATCTCCTCTTTTATATTTTATATAATACTATCAAAATATTATCTCAAAGACAATCTTCACAGTTTTTCAGAATACCACATAGGAACACCGCAAAAAGCGCATCCTATATTTTCCACCTTATGTTCTATTGCAATAGATTTAATTTCTTTTAAAACCATTTTTCTATATTTTATTGCATCTTCCGCCATTTTGCTAACAATAGCCTTAGCTTCGTCCGCAGAGCATATTCCAGAATATTCCATAATTACCCCGAAACCGTCTTCTTCTGTTATGGCGATAGCAACAGACGCTGCAATAATTTCATTTTTTTTATCGCTGACAATAGAGCCGTATGCAATAGGTACTAAAGATCCTCTGTTATAATTAATTTTACTCACAAACTTGGTGTTTGGGGGCAGTATTGAACTCAGCTTTATAAGATTAGTATTACCTACCCCTGCGTTTAAAATAGCTATGTCAAAAGCGTTTAATTTAGAAATTCCTTCGGAATCTCCGCTAACCATTGTATATATATCCGGCGTATTTAATAACATGCTTTATTTGCTCCTTATTTATATATAAAATAATAAATTTTCTATTTGCCCATACCTATAATAATTTCTCTAAGCAGTTTTGCGGCAATAGCCGACGTCCTGTCTGAGATATCCGTGGGCGGACATACTTCTACTAAATCAACCCCTACTACATCAAGCTGCGAGATTATTAAATATACAGAATCTAGGAGTTCTCTTGAAGATATTCCTCCAGCTTCAAGATAACCAGTCCCCGGAGCAAATGCAGGATCTAAAATATCTATATCTATAGTCAAATATATAGGTTTATTTTTCAATGAACCGATAACTTTTTTCAGTGGCTCAAGAACATCATTTTTGAATAAATGAGTATGTTCTTTTGCAAATTCAAACTCTTCAAAAGAACCTGATCTGATACCGAATTGATATAAATTTCCTTCTTCTATTAATTCATAGACTCTTTTAATTACAGTTGCGTGAGAATATGTTTCATTACTCCATTCATCCCTTAAATCGGTATGAGCATCAATATGAATAACCGTAATATCGGGGTATTTCTTAACATATTGGCTCACAAGCGGCAATGTTATAAGATGATCGCCGCCTATACTTATTATTTTTTTACCGTCTATTATAAATTTATTTGAAATATTTTCTATTAATTCAAGACTCTTATTAAAATTGCCCCAAGGCAAAACCAAATCGCCCGCATCATGAAATTTTGAATCAATAGTGCCGTTTAATATCGGACTGTAGTTTTCTAAGGTAAGAGAAAGCTCTCTGACTCTTTTTGGAGCAAACCTCGAGCCTGGAATGTTACTTGCAGTATAATCCATTGGAATACCCAATATAACAATATCGGAATTTCCATAAGAAGTATTGTCGTTAAAAAACGATGAAGTTTTTACGATTAATTTACTATCATAGTAATCTAATTCTTGTATTCCTATTCCTACAAATTCATTTTCGTTGTTCATGGCTTAATTTAATAGCTCCTTTATAAATTTAGGCAAAATAAATGAAGATATATGAATTTCATGTGAATAATATTTAAGATCTAATGAAGATAAATCTATATTTTTATACACTTCATTTATTTTATTAGGTTGATATTTTTTGGAGCCCACAGTAAAGCTCCAAAGACCGCTTGGATAAACAGGTATCATAGCATAATACATCATGGAAATTTTATAAATATTATTAATAATATGATTAACATCTTTTATAAGTTTTTTATTAAAAAAGGGGGATTCTGTTTGAGCTACGAACATTCCGTCCTCTTTTAATGCATTGTATGCTGATTCATAGAAGTCTTTAGTAAATAAACCTTCCGCCGGACCTACGGGGTCTGTAGAGTCAATAATAATAATGTCATATATATTATTAACGGTTTTTAAATATTTAATGCCGTCTTCAAGTTTAACCGATACTTTTTTATTGTCTATCTGAGAAGCAATTTGAGGAAAGAATTTTTTAGATACTTCAATAACTTCGCCATCAATTTCAACAAGGTCAATATGTTTTACAAAATTATTTTTTAAACATTCTCTAATAATACCTCCGTCTCCTCCTCCTATAATCAAAATATTCTCGGGTTTTTTATGCGCAAAAAGAGGAATGAAAGATAACATCTCATGATAAATAAATTCATTGCCGTCTGTGAACATAACTGCATTATCAAGAACAAGCATTTTGCCAAATTCATAAGTATCATAAACCGATATTTCCTGAAAATCGGATTTTCCATGATACAAAATTGATTTAATTCTAATTTTAATTCCAAAATTTCCTGTCTGGTTTTCAAAAAACCACGCTTCCATTAATTTTATTTTCTCCTAAAAAAGTTTTGTAATTATATTATATTATACTATACTATTATTAATTAAAGTTTTTAACTATAATGTAAATATCTATCTAAGTAACTAATCTAAGTAACTAATCTAAGTAACTAATCTAAGTAACTAATCTAAGTAACTAATCTAAGTAACTAATCTAAGTAACTAATCTAAGTAACTAATCTAAGTAACTAATCTAAGTAACTAATCTAACTATACTATCAATTAATGCAAATATTTAATTTATAATATTTTATTATTATTACAACCTTATGCTTTAATCCGAAAATGAATTTACGGCAACGGATAGCAATTATTATTAAAGGTCATTTTTTTAATAAAATTTAATTTTAATAAAATTATTTAATCAATAATTTTAGATTAAATCAATATTTATTTAAATAAAAAATTAATTAATTAAATCAACCTGGCGGCCAGGTGAAACTTCTTCCTGCCATAAAATGCGCGTGAAAATGTAAAACTGTTTGTCCGCCGTCAAAACCAGTATTAATAACAATCCTGAAACCTTTAGAATCCAAATTATATTCTTTAGATATTTCTTTTATTAACTGAGTAAATTCATTTCCGTTAAATAGTGCATCGGTATTTATAATAGAATCATAATGTGTTTTAGATATTATAAGAAAATGCAGCGGGGCTACTGCATTTATATCTTTTATTACAATAAAACAGTTTGTTTCTTTTATAATATCGCTTTTAATCGTTCCGCTTATAATTTTACAAAACACGCAATTATTATCTTTATTATTTAGTAATTTATCATTCATTTATGTAAATATAATCTTTTTATTTTATTTATAATTTAGATATTAATTTAAAAAAATTTTCATTTATATTTTTGCTTATATAAGCCATATGCGGGATATAAATAATTCCGAAGAAATCTAACATATACGGTATTATTATAATAATAATAAGTATTAATAGTAATAAAAATAATTTTTTTATCGCATTGTTTTTATGTGTTCTTTGTTTTTTTTGCCGATTGGAAATATTATCGTCGTTATTCTTTATTTTTTTATTATCATCATTAAGCTTGACGGCGGGTTTCTCAACATCATCCGCTATTTCTTTAAGAATTTTTTTTATTTCTTCGGATTCAAAAATATTATTTTGAGTTGTTAATTCTTCGTTTTCTTCTTGAATAACATAGCTTTCGCTATTTTCTTCAATTTCTTCTTTATTAGTTGTTTTATTTTTATTTAAATCATTGTCTTCTTTTTCGTCTTCTTTTTCGTCTTCTTTTTCTACTATGCTATCAAATTCACTAATATTTTTATTAATATTCTTATCATTAATTACACCTGTTTCTTTATTTATAATAAAAATATTTTTACAATTTTTACATCTTACCTTAATATTGCCTTCAGGCAATAAAGCTTCCTCAATATCATAAGAAACCATGCAAAATGGACAATGTATACGCATAATTATTTGAATTCCCTATAACTAACAATTTATACTTATAATATTATAAATATAACTATACAAATAAAGAAATAAACTGCACGCAAACCACACAACATATAAAACTGATAAGCATAAGCATAAAAAAAGATATATGTTTTTATTTTACATTATATAATATAATAACATAATATATTATATAAACTATAAAATAAATCAATAAAAAACATAGGGATTTATCAATATTATTTTTATATTTTAATAATACTTAAATTATAAAAATAAATCAATATAATTTAAAAAAATTATGAAAATTCAGCAATCGCAAAACTTACCGCAAAACTTACCGCAAAACTTAAAAGATATTTTATTAAATGTTTTAAAAAATAAGTTAAATACTTCCGATTATGATGCTTTACTTTTAGCTAATAATAATAATTGGATTAATATTTGCGGGAAAGATTTAGGGGAGAAAACAAAACCTAAATGTATTAAGGGCAGGACGTTAACTATAATAGCAGATAATCCGATTTTATCTTTTGAACTTAATTTTCTTAAAGATGAATTTGTTCAGAAAATAAATAATTACTTAATCGCATCAAATGAAAACCATAAGGAAAACGATAATATAATAAATATTAAATTTAAATATATAGATTATTAGTAGCCTTTTATTATTTAATAAAATCTACAAATATAAGCTTCTAATAAATTATCTATAAGGTTTATTAATAAATTTCTTAATGAATTTCTTGATATTAACGGTAGAATCGGGTTATATAGCAGCCTTCTTGCTCTAACGAACAAATGTACGCAGTATAACCCAATATTCTATTATTTTCCTATTGAAAATATTTTTTCAAAAAATGATTTTTTAATAGGATGCGAATCTTCACCGCTTTCTTGTATAAATTCTTCTAATATTTTTTTTTGTTTTATAGTTAGATTAGTAGGCGTTTCAACAACAATGTTAATATATTCGTTACCTCTTGATTGGCTGTTTAATCTATAAACTCCTTTGCCTTTGAAAGTAAACTGTGTTCCGCTTTGAGTTCCCGAAGGAACTTTTAAATTTGTTTTACCTTCTAATGTAGGTACTTCAATATCGCATCCTATTGCCGCCTGAGGAAAACTTATAGGCACGGAAACGTAAATATCCTCATTGTTTCTTTTAAATAAATGATGTGGTTCAACTGTGATATCAACATAAAGATCACCGGGAGGACCGCCATAAATTCCGGATGCGCCTTCGCCTGATACTCTTAACCTATTGCCATCGTCAACACCCGCAGGAATCTTTATTTCAAGTTTTTTTTCTTTTACGACCCTGCCTCGTCCTGAACATACAGGGCAGGGATTTTCTATTATTTCTCCTTCGCCGCTGCATTTATAGCAAGTTCTTGTAATAGTAAAAAAACCTTGCTGCTGCCTTATCTCTCCTGTACCTTTACAGACAGGGCAAACAACAGGCTTTGTCCCTTTTTTTGCGCCTGTTCCGTCACACGATTCACACTTTTCATATCTTTTAAATTTTATATCTTTAGAAGCCCCGAATATAGCCTCCTCAAATTTTATTTTCAGCTCATAACGAAGATCGTCTCCCCTTCTTTGCCTCGTACGCTTATTTTGTCTAGAACCGAACATATCGCCGAAAAAATCGCTGAAAATATCCCCAAACCCGCCGCTAAACCCTGCACCTGCTCCTTGAGAAACACCTTCATGTCCGAATCTATCGTAAGCAGCTCTTTTTTCATCATCTGAAAGAATTTCATAAGCTTCGCTTATTTCTTTAAATTTTTCTTCAAATTCTTTATCTCCTTGATTTTTATCTGGATGATACTTGATAGCCAACTTTCTATAAGCTTTTTTAATTTCAGCCGTCGCTGCATTTCTATCAATCTCTAAAATTTCATAGTAATCTCTTTTTGTAGTCATATTATATTATTATAATTATTTTTTTTATTGTTATTAAAATTACATTGCAAAACCTCCGTTCGCTACTATAAGAAGCGGGCGGAGGCAAACTATTTTATATCTTTATATTGCGCTTGCGTAACATATTTCTTATAATTATTTATTTAAATTTTCAAATATTTATTACTTATGAATTATTTTTATCCTTTACTTCTTCAAATTCAGCATCGACTACATTTTCATCAGTCGGTTTTTTCGTCTGTTCTTCTTCAGCATTTTGAGAAGAGGCTTCGGATTGCTGTTCGGCTGTCTTTTTATACATAGCTTCGGTTATTGAATGTGAAATTTTTTCTAATTCTTCGGCAGCAGATTTTATTTCTTCAATACTGCCTGATTCTAAAGCTTTTTTTGCATTTGAAACTTTTTCCTCGGCAGTCATTTTTTCGCCGGATTCTATTTTGTCAGAATTATCTTTTAATAGCTTTTCCACAGAATACATTAAAGTGTCAAGATGATTTTTAGCTTCTATTAATTCTTTCTTTTTACTGTCCTCATCTTTATGCAACTCTGCTTCTTTTATCATTTTATCTATCTCTTCTTTAGATAAACCGCTGGAAGCCGTTATTTTAATAGATTGTTCTTTCCCCGTCCCTAAATCTTTAGCTGAAACATGCACGATACCGTTAGCATCTATATCAAATGTAACTTCAATTTGCGGAACTCCCCTAGGCGCAGGAGGTATTCCCGTAAGTTCAAACCTGCCTAAACTCTTATTGTCAGCCGACATTTCTCTTTCGCCCTGTAATACATTAATTGTAACGGCAGGCTGATTATCTGCCGCCGTAGAAAAAATCTGACTCTTTCTTGTAGGTATTGTAGTGTTCTTTTCAATAAGTTTTGTTGAAACGCTGCCTAATGTTTCAATACCTAAAGATAATGGAGTTACATCAAGAAGCAATACATCTTTAACGTCTCCCTTAAGAACAGCTCCCTGAATTGCCGCACCTACGGCAACAACTTCATCGGGATTAACTCCTCTATGAGGTTCTTTGCCAAAAAATTCTTTAACTTTTTCCTGTACTTTAGGCATTCTTGTTTGACCGCCTACAAGGACGACTTCATCTACTTTTGAAGTAGATAAAGAAGCATCTTTTAAAGCAGTTGCTACAGGATGCATAGTTTTTTCTATTAAATCGCCCGTAAGCTGTTCAAGCTTGGCTCTCGTGATTTTCAAATTTAAATGTTTTGGACCGCTTGCATCTGCAGTAATAAAAGGCAAATTCACATCTGTTTCAAGCGCTGAAGAAAGTTCTATTTTTGCTTTTTCCGCAGCCTCTTTTAACCTCTGTAATGCCATTTTATCGTTTCTTAAATTAATTCCGTAATCTTTTTTAAATTCATCGGCTATATAATCTAAGACGCGCTGGTCAAAATCCTCTCCTCCAAGAAATGTATCGCCGTTAGTAGATTTAACTTCAAATACTCCCTCCCCGAGTTCAAGTATAGAAATATCAAAAGTTCCTCCGCCTAAATCATAAACGGCAATTTTTTCTTCCTTTTTTTTATCTAAACCGTAAGCCAAGGAAGAAGCCGTTGGTTCGTTAATAATCCTTAGAACATTCAATCCCGATATTTTGCCTGCATCTTTAGTCGCCTGCCTCTGCGAATCATTAAAATAAGCGGGGACGGTAATAACTGCTTCGGTAACAGTTTCTCCGAGATAATCTTCGGCAGTTTTTTTCATTTTCATTAGAATCATTGAAGATATTTCTGCTGGACTGTATTTTCTGCCTTTAACTTCTACCCATGCATCGCCGTTGTCGTTTTCTATAATTTTATACGGACACACTTTCTTAAAAGCCTGCACCTCGGGCGAATTATATTTTCTTCCTATAAGCCTTTTAACAGCGTAAATAGTGTTTTCTGGATTGGTGACTGCCTGCCTTTTAGCCGCCTGTCCGACTAATCTTTCACCGCTGTCGGTAATAGAAACAATAGACGGGGTAGTTCTTGCTCCTTCAGAATTTGCAATAACTATAGGTTCTTTTCCTTCCATAATAGCAACACAAGAATTAGTAGTGCCGAGATCAATTCCAATAACTTTTCCCATAATTTTATCTCTCCTTATTTATTCATATATTTTTATTTAATCTTATTTTATATTTGTTATTCTAATTAATCAATTATTATCTTCACAATTTTCACCGGGCTTAGAAATACATATTAAAGACGGTCGCAATAATCTATCTTTATACATATACCCTTTTCTTTTTTCTTCTACTATCTTTCCCTCTGACTCAGCCGAATCTTTAACCATTTCAACAACTTCATGAAAATTAGGATCGAAAGTTTTATTTTCGGTTTCTATAATTTTAACGCCATGGTTTGATAGAGTTTTTATAAATTCATTGTTTGCCATCTTAATACCGTCAACAAAAATCTTAAGATTTCCTGAAGTATCATCATCAATGTAAGATGCTGAATGATTAATAGCAAGATCTAAATAATCCAAAATAGGCAATAAATCTTTAACTATATTCTCATTAGAATATTTTAACGACTCTTCTTTTTCTCTGTTAATTCTTTTTCTGAAATTCTCGGAATCGGCTAAAATTTTAAGATATTTTTCGTTTAATCCATCAAATTCTTTCTTTAAATTTGTGAATGCGTTTTTTATATAATTTAAACTTTCTCTTGCTTCAGGCAAAGATGATGGTTCGGATATTTGATCCAAGTCGGCAATATCAAGCAATGATTCATTTTCTGCCGAATCATTAATATCGTTTGCCTCATTTGCATTATCTGTGTTATCAAAATCATTTTCATTCTTTTTATCGTCATCCATACTTAAATTCTCCTGATTTTTATTTATTTTATTTTTATTCATTAAATATTTAAATTATATCACATAAAAGCTTTGCTATATAATTTACCGTAGGAATAGCAAGAGCATAATTCATTCTTGAAGGTCCTATGAGTCCTATAGAACCTCCTGCAAATCCTTTTTTGCTGCGATAAGATGCCGTAATTACCGATAAACCGTTAATATCTGACCATTCAGTATCCGAACCTATAAATATATGAATGCCTTCTTTTTGTTTGGTAAGTTCTAATAGCTTAATTATAGTTCTTTTATCTTCAAAAGCTTTGATGAGAGATTTAATCTTTTCATAGTTTGAAAACTCAGGCTCATCAAATAAGTTCATTCTTGAACCGATAAAAAGATAATCATTTTCGTTATCAATTTCGTTTTTTACTAAATCAAAATTAAAAATAATACCGTTTAATAACGAAAAAAAACTTTCCCTGTCTTTATCTATATCTTCTATTACAATATCTTTTAATTCGTCAATATTATGTCCGTTAATTATTCCATTTAGTTTTATTGAGTATTTGCTAAGTTCAATCTGTTTATAATCTCTATCGGCGTTAATTATCTTATTTTCAACAAATCCGCCTTCGAATACCATTATTACAAGAATATTTAATTTATCTAATTTTATAAACTCAATATGCAATAAATTCGCATAAGTTCTCTCAGGTGCAAGCACAATAGGCATATAATGCGAAATTTCCGATAATAAATTAATTGCCTGCCATAATATTTTTTTTATATCCTTGCCTGAAATATTAAAACTGCTCCTCATTTCTGCTTTCTGCTGTTTTGATATTTTTTTTGTTTTTAAAATACTATTTATGTAAAATTTATACCCGGAGGATGTAGGCACCCTGCCTGCCGAAAAATAAGGCTGATATATATATCCCTTTTCTTCAAGCGATGCCATAATATTTCTTATTGAAGCAGGGCTTAAATTTAAAGAGCACTTGCCTGCAATAAATTTAGACCCTACAGGATTAGCGGTAACAATATATTCTTCAATTATATAGTATAATACTTCCTGATACCGTTCGTTAAGTTCTTCCATTTAATTTAACATAATAATACACATAACAATGAATATAATTTTAATTTAAAAAATATTAATATTAATAAAGTTATAAAAAGTTATAAAGTTAAAATATTAGCACTCGCTAATATTGAGTGCTAATTATAATTAAACCAATAAATTTATTTTTTGTCAAGTTTTATATGCTTTCCTTAAATACGAATTGACAATTTTGCTTTACAATCTAAATTAAAAGCAATATAATCTATAAATATATAATTTAAAATAATAAACTTAATTTTTCAATTAAATTTTTTAATAAATAAAAAACACAAAATTTTATGCTGTCAAAATTAAACAAATTCTTTTCTTCGGTCAAATTAGCAATTATTTTATTCATACTAATCGCAGCAGTTTCAATAGTCGGAACAATAATAGACCAAGGCGATACTATATCTCAATATAAAATTATATACGGCAATAATGTCTTCCATATTCTATATTGGTTAGGATTTTTAAATATTTATAATTCCTGGTATTTTATCGGACTTGCCGCCCTGCTCATACTGACTTTGATAGTTTCCTCGGCAAATAGAACGCCTAAAATAATTAAAGAAATTATAAATCCCGACTTATCTTTTGATACAGCATTGCAGAAAAAAAGATTTAAAGCACAATATATAACTTTACAATCGTCTAAAAATACTGAAGAATTACTAACCTTCGCAGAAAAAGCATTCAGAAAAAATTTCGGGAATCCCATTAAAGATATAAGAAATAAAAAAGATAACAAAACAGGCTCATTATTTTATTCAAAAAATTCAATCTTCAGAATATCTCCAATCATTGCCCACTTAGGAGCATTAGTTGTTCTCACAGGAGTAATACTCAGCGCAGTTTTAGGATACAGGTCGTACACAAATATAAAAGTAGGACAAACTATTCAGCATTCATATCTTTTAAAAAATAATAAACCTGTGCTTCTACCTTTCAAAATTAAATTAGACAATTATGTATCAAAATATTATAAAGACGGAATGCCGAAAGCCTATATAAGCACATTGACCATCATGAAAAAACATATCGGCGTTTTGACTAAAACTATAAGGGTAAATCATCCGCTTACTTATGACGGCATTACTATTTATCAGGCAAGTTTCGGCCATTATAAACCGACCGCAGCGCGAATATTAGTATTAAACTTAAAATTAAAAAATAAAAAAAATAAAAAAGCCTTAATATATGCTACACCCGGAAAAATATATAATTCAAAAATTAATAATATAAAGTTTTCATTTAATTTTTTTAAAAAACCAAAGAAAAATTCAATTCCGTTTTATATTTCAATAATTAAAAATAATAAAAAAATTGGTCCTCCGCTTATTTTTCAAGAATTACCATATAAAACAAAAAAGGGGAATATGCCTTTGTTTTTTACAAAATATAACAATAATATAGCTTTTATTTTTGCTGGAGTAAAGACATACTACTATAGCGGCGTTGAAATTACAAAAAATGTTGACACCGATATTGTATGGATTGGCTCGGCAATTTTGATTTTCGCTTTATTTTTTTCTTTTTTCTTTAACCAGCAGTCATTATGGATTAGAGTTACTCCCTCTGAGCCTTCAGAAAAAGATAAAACAAATAAAATTGAAATATTAGCTATTCCGCATAAAAAATTTGCTTCATTTTATTCTATGATTGATAAAAATGCGGATGAATTTAAAAAAAATATATAGAATAAATACATTTAAGATATAAAAATAAGAAAAGAATATTTTTTGTATTTTATAGATTTATAGATATAGATTAATATTATTCAATGTTTTAATGTTTATCTTTAAATTATTTATCTATAAAATATTAACATTAATCGGGGATTTATAAAAAAATGATTCACATCAACGCTTCAATATTGGACGGCTCTTTTTATTTTACTATATCTTTTTTAATGATAATTTTAAGTTTTCTTGGATATTTTTTATATATATTCACTGAGAATAAATTGTTCTCTATGGCTTCTTTTATTATAGTAATAACAGCCTTCGCTTTACAGACATTCGCTTTTATTATAAGATGGCGCTATTCCTACCACATAGGAATAGATTTACCTCCATTAACAGATTTATACGACTCTTTAGTTTTTTTTGCCTATGTTATTTTATTAGGTTTTATTTTATTAAAGCTATTTTATAATTTTGATTCCCTTGGATTCATCATGACATTTATAGCTATGGCTTCGATGGCATTTGCGACAATTAGTCCTTTAGCAACAAGCGCCATAGAACCTTCTATACCCGCGCTAAGAAGCTATTGGCTGCTATATCATATTATATCGTTGTTTTTAGCTTATGGAGCCTTTGCAGCATCATTCGGCATAGCCATACTATTTTTAATAAAATATAAACAAATACACAATCCTAAGAAAAGCAAAAACATAAATCAAGCTGCAAATAAAGCTAATCCTTTAAAGTTTTTGTCAATTTTATATTATCCTTTTATATTGCTTTACAGGCAGTTCATAAAACTTAGTCCTCCGATTGAAACTTTAGATGAAGCTATTTATAAAGTCGTAGTATTCGGATTCCTATTTCTTTCAATCGGCATTGTTATCGGGGCAGCATGGGCGGATAATGCATGGGGCGGATACTGGAGCTGGGATCCTAAAGAAACGTGGTCGTTAATTACATGGATTACTTATGCGATATTTATCCATGCAAGATTAACTAAAGGCTGGAATGAAAAGAAAATGGCATGGATTGCGGTAATAGGGTTTGCAGTGGTGATATTTTGCTACTTAGGCGTTGATTTAATTATTCCAGGATTACATTCTTACGCAACGCCGGGTTCAACGCCGATATTATAACGCAATTAAAAAATTATACACTACTTTAATTCTGCGCTTAATTCTGCAATAGAATTTTGTATATAGGATTCCAGCTTTCGCGGGAATGACTTTGAGGGGGTTTTATTATTTCAACTTATTATTTCAACTAAAGAGTAATATATTATTTAAAAAATTTATAATTTTTTAATAACTAATTTCCTATTTTTTTATTTTTTCCTATAGGTAAATAAACTGCTACATCTGTACCTCTATTTTTTACTGATTTAATATCTATAAAGCCATTATGTTCAAAAATAATTTTTTGAGAAATTGCAAGTCCAAGACCTGTTCCTTTTTCTTTAGTAGTAAAAAACGGTTCAAATAATTTATCTAAATCTTTTTTGCTGATCCCAGCGCCGTTATCGGATAAAATAATTTTGATAAATTTAGGACTGTTTCTTTCCGCATCAATTCTTGTGGTTATTCTGATAAATCCTTTATTTTTATTTTGAATGGCAACGATAGAATTTTTTATTATATTTAAAAAAACTTGCTTTAAAGCACCGTCTGAAGCAAATATTTCAGGCAGACTCGGGTCAAATTCTTTAATAAATTTTATATTTTTATCTGAATTCATAGTAGCTTCTATCTCAATTATTTCATTTATAATCTTATTTACATTTATCATTTCTGCATTTATTTTATGATTTTTAGATAAAGCTAATAAATCTTCTATTAAAAAATTAATCCTATTTATTTCTTTAACAATTATTTCTGTAAACTGCGTTAATTCTTTTAGGCTTTCAGGAAGCGAATCTTGTTCTTCAATAATTTTTTTCTTCAAATATGAAGCGGAAGCCTTTACTCCGCTTAAAGGATTTCTGATTTCATGTGAAATTTCCGCGATAAATCTTGAAAAATTCTGCGATTTTTCTTCATTTCTAATAATATTATCCATTTCTTTAAACCTTGTTATATCTTTCATTGATATAAGTATATAATATTGCTCGCTATAATTAATCTTAGCTATCTCAATTATTATTGACCGTTTATTATTTTGTCTATTGTTGTTATAAAATTCAAAATCAAAATCAATAAAACCTTCTCCTGTTTTCGCCACTTCGTTGATCTTAGCTATAATATACTTATTATTATGAAAAAATTGGCCCGCATTTAAGTGATTAGCATAAGAATCTGAATATCCGGTAAATTCTTGCGCAGCAATATTTAAGAATTCAATAGTTAATTCTTCGTTAAAAAGAATTATTGAATAATTTATGTTATTTAAAATAAGATGAAATTTATTTTCCATAATTTAACTAAATAATATATTAATAAAATAACATATAGATAGAGCAGTATATAAATAAAATATAATTATGTATTACATTATATAGTATCAATGTTGTATTATACATAAAAAAAATATATAAAAATATCCTTCATGATTTAAAAAACAAATTTTTTAATTAATGTTTTCATCAAACCATAAAGGATATTATATTTTAATAACGATAATAAATTTAAATTTTAATAAACAATTAAATCCTTATTGCAAATTATTATTATAAATTATAACCGGATTCTTCATGCTGAGTAATATCAAGACCCATTGCTTCCTGTTCTTTGCTTACCCTTAATCCCATAAATTTATCTATCAGTTTAAATATTATAAAACTCATTACAAAAGAATAACCTGCCACTGAAAGAATTGTTATCAGTTGTATCACAACCTGATGAGGATTTCCGTAAAATAATCCTCTGCCTGCAGGATTTATAAGAGGATCTGCAAATAAACCCGTTGCAAGCGCTCCCCAAGCTCCTCCGATAGCATGAACATTGAAAGCATCTAAAGAGTCGTCGTAACCCAATTTGGGTTTGACAAATACTACCATAGAATAACACAAAACACCCACTACAAGCCCGATAACGATAGCGGCTAGAGGATTAACAAAACCAGAAGCAGGCGTTATAGCAACAAGACCTGCGACAGCGCCGGAAATCATACCTAATGTTGTAGGTTTTCCGCTATGAATCCATTCTGCAAGCATCCAGCTAATAGCCGCCGCGGCAGTAGCAGTGTTTGTAACTAAGAAAGCCGACGCAGCAAGACCGTTAGCTTCCAATGCGCTGCCTGCATTAAAACCAAACCATCCGAACCATAATAAAGCGCCTCCTAATATTGTATATGCCAACTGATTAGGCTGAACAATATTTTCTTTCATGTATCCTTTTCTCTTACCGAGAACTAAGGCTCCTGCAAGACCTGCTACACCGGAGTTTATATGAACAACCGTTCCACCAGCGAAATCCAAAGCACCCATCTTTTGAAATAATCCGCCGATACCCCACACGGATTGCGCCACAGGAGCATACACTATTGTAACCCATATTATAGTAAAAACTACCCACGAAGAAAATTTTATTCTTTCCACTAACGAACCGCTTATCAATGCAACTGTTATTATAGCGAACATTAGCTGGAACATAACATAAATAAAAGAAGGGATCGTTCCGTCATATCTTGAATGCTGATTTACACCCATTGCAGCTAAACCTAAATATTTAAGATTACCTATAATGCCCAAAAAAGCGTCAGGTCCGAAAGCCATCGAATAATCCCATAATATCCATACGACACTGACGGTGCAAATGGTTATAAAACTTAAAGATATCGTATTTAAAACATTTTTTTTCCTTACCATACCGCCGTAATAAAACCCTAATGCAGGGGTCATTATCAATACAAGAGCTGTAGATGCTAAAACCCATGCTATATTACCTGGAACAAACTTGGGCGTTTTGGCAGCTGCTGCAAATACAGGCGTAACCCAGCTGAATAGAACTAAAAACAGCCCTCCTAAAACCGTTAAAATCCTGTTAATTTTATTCATTATTATTCTCCAGATTGATTATATAATATAATTAAATATTATGACTTATAATCATAATGACTATAAGCAGTTAATCATAAATTATCAAACGATGATTCAATTTAGTTATAATCTAACATTTTCTTAATTTTTAACTAAAATAAAACAAATATATAAAGTAATAAATTAATAAACTGATAAATTAACTTAATTGAAATTGTTTAATTATATTTGTATTAGATTGCAGACTCTCCCTTCTCGCCTGTTCTTATCCTGATAGCTTCTTCTACGGATGAAATAAATATTTTCCCGTCTCCAATATTTCCTGTTTTTGCTGATTTTTCAATAACTTCTATAATACTTGGAATCATTTCGTCAGAAGCTATTATTTCAAGTTTTGTTTTAGGCACAAAATCAACTCTGTATTCAGCTCCTCTATATAGTTCCGTATGCCCTTTCTGTCTGCCGAAACCCTTAACTTCGGTTACGGTTATGCCGTGAATACCGATTTTGTTTAATTCCTCTTTAACATCGTCTAACTTAAAAGGCTTAATTATTGCCTCAATTTTTTTCATTTTTTTCACCTCCCTCTTTTATAATTTTATAATTTTTAAAAACAGCCGCTAATTTAAATATATTTTTTATATCTCTGCAATAATAATGCCAAATTTATAATTTTCATACTTAACAATACTCGTCATTGTCTTTATATTTCTTTATATTTATTTTTTATTTTCAATACTGACTTATATCTTTAATTCTGCGTTAGAAAATATTGAGGTATTTCAGAGTTAACGAACACTGGATTCCCGCTTTCGCGGGAATGACTTTGATAGGTAAAATATATATTATTTGAAGGCGAAGGTCGGCAAAAAATTATTCAGATTTATTTTAAAATAATGCTAAAAATAATAAATATAAAATTTAAAAATAAAAATTATATATTAAATTAAACTAAATTGAATCATTTTTTATTAAAAATATTGCATAAAAAATAATCATTTTATTTTTTTAAAAAATTATTGCATAAATTTTAGGCATTAATTCTTTAATTTCAGCATTGATATTATGGAAATGACTAATTTCAAATAATTCTTTATTTATGCTTCAATCTCATTCATTCTTTAATTTCAGCATTGATATTATGGAAATGACTAATTTCAAATAATTCTTTATTTATGCTTCAATCTCATTCATTCTTTAATTTCAGCATTGATATTATGAATATGGCTGTCGATATTCAGTAAAATTATTCTATTATGAAGATTTCTGCGGGACATTCCTATTTTTTTGGCAGTGTTCGAAATATTAAAATTATTTTCTTTTAATTTTAATATTATATAATCTCTCTCAAATGCTTCTTTTGCTTTCCTTAAAGAATTGATATCAATATATTTGCTTATTGTCTTATTATCTTGATATACAGATATATTACTTTCCAATTTGCTATTTATTCTATCATCGCCGTTATTATCCTCATTGTTATTACCGCACTCTTCTATGCCTATTTTTAATTCATCCGCAACATCCTGTTTTGTTATTTTACTGCCGTAATGCATTATTGCAAATCTTTCTATAATATTTTTTAATTCCCTTACGTTGCCCATCCATAAATAATTTTTAAAAAGCTCCATTGCATTATCTTCAATGGTTATATATAATTTTTGTTTATTACCAAGATTAAATTTATCAATAAAATAATCAACAAGCACGGGTATATCCTCTTTTCTTTCTCTTAGCGGCGAGATAAAAAACGGTATGACGTTCAGCCTGAAAAATAAGTCGCTCCTAAAATTGCCTTTTTTTATCTCATCTTCAAGACTCTTATTTGTTGCTGCGATAATTCTAGCGTTAACTTCTACGGTAGATTCTCCTCCGACCCGCTGAAATCTATTATCCTGCAAAACTCTTAAAATCTTAGACTGCATTCTTAGACTCATATCGCCTATTTCATCAAGAAAAAGAGTTCCTCCGTCCGCAAGTTCAAACTTGCCTTTTTTACGCGCTAAAGCACCTGTAAAAGCACCTTTTTCGTGACCGAACAGCTCGCTTTCTATTAAGTCTTCCGGAACTGCGGCGCAATTAATGGCAATGAACGGTTCTTCACGCCTTGAACTGTTAAAATGCAGAGATTTGGCAACTAATTCTTTTCCAGTCCCATTTTCCCCGGTGATTAAAATAGGTGCATCAGAAACTGCCGCTTTTAATATTCTGTTTTTCAAATCTTTAATTTTATCGGAATTGCCTATTAATTCATCTTCATATCTTAATGTACTCTGTGCCAGAGTAATTTTTTTTTCATTTAATTCATTAAATTTTAGCGCATTTTCAACGGTTATAAGGACTCTATCCAAAGAAAGAGGTTTTTCAATAAAATCATAGGCGCCCATTTTTATTGTTTTAATTGCAGTATCAATATCGGAATGTCCCGATATCATTATTACGGGAATATTTTTATTAATTTTAGCCATAGAATTCAAAATATTAATCCCGTCGCTGTCAGGCAGCCAAATATCAAGCAATACCGCATTAGGCAATTTTTCTGAAAAAATTTTAAGTCCTTCTTCTCCGAACTCTTCGGAAATTACGCTGTATCCCTCATCAATAAAAATACCCTCGAGAGATTTCCTTATGCTTTCCTCATCATCTATTATAAGTATAGATTTCATTTAAATAACCTTTGTCCTCAAAATTGCCGATAGAAAAGTTTATTTTGTATGACCGCTTCGCTCTCGTGTCTAACGACACTCGTGAAGTTTCCTTCGGAACTTTCCCGCTTTCGCGGGAATGACGCTGAGAAATTCTAAAAGTTCACCCATTGAGTGTCATTCCTGCGAAAGCTGGAGTCAGCGTTATTAATGCATTGTGGTATATTTAACAATCTCTATCGGCAATTTTGGGTTGTTAATATCCTTTTATGTATATATTATATATAATATATTATATATTTTTATCGTTTATTAGTTTTAATTCTATAATAAACTCTGCACCGCCATCTTGAATATTTTCCGCATATATTGTTCCGTTATTTTCTGTAATAATATTTTTCGTTATGGCAAGTCCAAGCCCTGTTCCGCCTCTTTTTGTAGAAAAGTAAGGTTCAAATATATTTGTAATATTTTCTTCTTCAATACCTGATCCGGTATCAGATATTTTAATTAATACAATTTGTCCCATCTGTTCAAATAAAGTTTCTGCCTTAATAAAATTATTGTAATTTTTCTTTCCGTCTTTACTATTCATATTAATACTATAAACTGCATTATCTAAAATATTTACTATAGCCCTTTTAATTTGTAATTTGTCTATGTAAATCGGCGGCATATCTTTACTAAAATTTTCAATAAATTTTATATTTTTATGAGCATTTCTGTAAAAAGAAAAAGATTCTTCAATTAATAAATTTATATCGGTATAGTTAAAATTTGCCTTAGGCAACCGTGCGTATAAAGAAAATTCATCTACAAGACCTTTTAAATCATCTACTTCCTTTATTATAATATCAATAGAATCGTTAAATATTTTATTGCCCTGTTCAAGTTTGTCTCCGAATTTTCTTTTTAATCTTTGAGCAGATAATTTTATCGGCGTTAAAGGATTTTTTATTTCATGCGCCATTCTTTTAGCAACTTCTTCCCATGCCGCTATTCTTTGAGCTTTCATCATATCTGTCGTATCATTAATAACAATAATAAAACCTATATAGTCGTCTTTTTCATCTTTCATTATCGTGACATTAATAATATAAACATGCAGCTTATCGTTTATATTTAATTTTATTTCTTTTGTAATGCTTTCTTCTTTATTATTTTTAGCAAGATTTTTTATAATTTCTCTTATCTCCGAAAAGGTAATTTTACTAAAAACATCTTTATAATTTTTATTTACCGCTTCTTTAAAGTTTACTTGAAACATATACTCGGCTGCATTGTTTATAGTCTTAATCTTTCCTGAATAATCAATAGTAATAACGCCCGTGCCTATATTTTTTAAAATAATTTCCATATATTTTCTTCTTCTTTCTATTTCTATATTAATATTATTAAGATTTAGATTAGCATCTTCAATAATCTCCTTATTTTTCTTAAGATCTTTAGCCATATTATTAAATGAACTTATTAGCATCCCTATTTCATCGTTAGACTCGGAATTAATATTTATATCTAATTCGCCTGAAGCTATTTTTTCTGTACCTTTAACAAGGTCTATCACCGGCTCCGTTATTTTCTTGGAAAGATAAAATCCGACCCATATAGAAATAAATAAAATAAGAAGGGTAAAGGTAGAGAATAAAATAAAATAAGTCGTTTCTATAGGATTTTTTAAGAATCCTACCTGCCAATATTTAACGTAAAAATGCCTGATATATTCAGCCATTTTGTTTATTTTATACAATGATTCATGCGTGTTATGTTTCGCGGTATTTTTAATATTTTTGCGATTATTTACATAATTTGCTATTCTTAATGAATATCCTATAATTTTTTCGATACTTGGAACATACCATTTGTTAATTCCGTTGGCAAAAAATCCTGCGGCAATTATAACCGCAAACATAAAAAAAGACGGGATGAGGCTCACTAATACAAACAAAGCAACAAGCTTGGAACGTAATTTTGAACCTGGTATATTTCTTCTTTTATCTAAAAAAAGCTTTATAATATTTCTTATAATCAAAAACAGCATTAAAAGAAATAAAATTATAGTTATATTTATATATGCATAAACTATAATTTTTGAAGTTACGGAAACACCTGAAAACGAAAGCATTCTTGTTTCTATAAAAGTAGAAACAATGATTAAAAAAATACCTATAAATGTAAAAATTATTTCTCTTTTAATACGCAATGTTTCAACCAGTTTATTTTTATCGTTCTTTTTCATTAATTATAAATAATATTAATTTTTTTATAAATTTTTCAATAATATATTAAAATATTATAATACTATTTTATATCTTTTATAATATAAAAATCGCGAACTTGCGCTATTATATAAATATTATATACAATTTATATTTTAACATAGTCCCAAATTTGCCGATAGAAAATTTATTTTCTGGATTCCTGCCCACGCAGGAATGACTTTGCAGGTTTTTAAGTTTTCACACAACGGGTGTCATTCCCGCAAAAGCGGGAATCCAGTGTTTATATAACTTTAAAGTTATTTTAAAGATTTCTATCGGCAATTTATAGATAGTAAAAACTTGCCAAATAATTAAACTTGTAATAAAATATAGCTTATTTAATCATTATACAATAATTAATACATACAATAAATCTGAATATTACTATTACTAATAGATGAAAATACTTGTGCTTGGCAGCGGAACATCCACGGGGGTACCCTTAATAGGTTGCAATTGCGAAGTATGCACTTCTAATAATCCTAAAAACAAAAGATTGAGACCTTCTATATTTATACAGGAAGATGGAGTAAATTGTCTTATAGATACTACTCCGGATTTAAGAGCTCAAGCGTTAAAATATAATATTCTTAAAATAGACCTTGTTTTATATACTCACACACACGCCGACCATTTATTCGGAATTGATGATTTAAGAATGTTTAACTATATTAAAAAAGGACCTATACCGATATATGCATCAGAAAAGGATATAAACACTATAACGACAAGATTTGACTATATTTTTAAAAAGAAAACACAATCAAGCAAACCTGATTTAATACCAAATATTATAATAGATAATAAAATTAATTTTGATAATATAAATATTCAGGCAATACCCGTATTTCACGGCAATCAAATTATAAACGGCTATAGAATTAAAGATATGGCATACTTAACCGATGTTTCAAAAATACCGGATGAATCTTTAGAATTACTGCGCGGGGTTAAGGTTCTTATGATTGATGCTCTAAGATATACCGAACATCCTACGCATTTAACGGTAGGCGACGCTATTAAAATATCAAATATGCTAAAATCGGAGACTACATACTTAATGCATATGGGACATAAAATTGAATACGAAAAACTGTCTGCCGATTTGCCGCCTAACATTGTCCCGTCTTTTGACGGTCTTGAATTTGAAATTTAAAAAGTGTTTAAATGTTTATTAAAAAATAATTTCTCGATTTGTAAAAAATTGGCTTGAATCTGAAATTTAAAAAGTGTTTAAATGATATAAAAATTTTAAACCTTTTATCGTCCATAAATCGTCAATTATTTTTAAACCTTTTATTTTACATTTATCAGCAATGATATTAGACAGTCCTCCCGTAAAAATAACTTTGCATTCTTTTTTGTTATACTGCACCTGTATTTCTTTTATAAAACCTTCTATAAGAAAAATAGTCCCATATAATAAGCCCGACTGAATTGATTTAACCGTATTGTTTCCAATTAAAGGAATAGTAGTGGCAGAAGGGATAGGTGTAATAATGTTTTTATCGTTGTCTGAGTTATAGATAATTGCGTCTAAATCTACCAAAGGGAGTGCGGCTGTTTTTTCATTTAAACAAACAGCAAGCGTTTTTATTCCCGGAAATATAACGCCGCCTTTAAAATTTCCATTTTCATCAATAATATCAATCGTTAATGCAGTTCCTATATCAACTATAATTTGAAATTCTTTATGTAAATGATAAGCATAACCTGCGTTAACAAGACGATCGGAGCCTAATTTTTCGGGATTTTCAACAAGTATATTAATATCGGTTTTAGAAGCTGAAGAAATAAAAATTGCATTGCAATCCAATAATTTGCAAAATGACTCGTAAAATTTATTTTGAGAAGGAACTACCGATGAAATACAGGCATTTTTTACATCATTAATACTAATGCCGTCGTCTGAAAACAATTTGCTTAATACGTAAAAAATATCTTTATCTGAAAACATTTGGGGGGTTGAAATTCTATAAACCTTAAATATATCTTCATCATCATCATAATTGCCGTTTAAATTCTTATATATCCCTAATACCGTATTAGTATTACCTATATCGCAAGATAAAAACATATATTAATTATTATTTAATAAATAATAAATTTTATTAATTTTTATTGATTAAATTATAAATCATATTAATGCCGTCAGTTCACCTGAAATCACTTTTTCCAATTCATTTTCTCCTGTTTTTACCAATAGCGCACCCTTAGAATCTATACCTACAACCTGACCTTTAATTTTATTATTTTCATTATTTATTTCTACATCTTTTCCTATCATTCCAAAATATTTTTGATAAGATTGTAAAACTGACGATAAGCCTGTGGATTGAAATGTTTCATAGTATCTCTCAAATTTATTAAGAAAACTCGCTATTAAATTATTTCTATTTATTAATATATTATTATCTTCATTAATTCCCTTTATTTTCATTTTTTCAATATGTAAAGACGTCGCAACATGTTTTATACCCTCAGGAATGTCTTCTTCTTTAAGATTCACATTGATGCCTATTCCTACAATAATATATTCAATTATTTTATTCTGGGTACTCATTTCCGTTAAAATTCCGGAAATTTTTTTTGAGTTTATTAGAATATCGTTAGGCCATTTGATTTGCGGAGTAATAGAAGAAATTTCTTCTATAGATTCGGCACCTGCTACTGCTGCCAGAATAGTCATACCATGAGCAATTTCAGGACTAAACTTAGGTTTTAATATAATAGACATATATATATTACAAGCCTTAGGCGAAGTCCATATTTTCCCGTTTCTGCCTTTTCCTTTATCCTGAGTATCGGCAATGACTACGCTGCCGTTTTTAGCGTTTTTTACGGCAAGTTCTCTCGCCATTGAATTTGTTGAACCTACTTTTTCTTCATAAAATATATTTTTACCGATGAAATTAGTCTTAAGATGTTTTTTTATCTCAAAAATATCAATATAATCTAAATCATTAACAACATCCATAATTATAAATTATCCTCCAAGTAACAATTAATAAATTAAAATTTAAAGAAATTAAATAAAATTTAAAGAAAAGTCAATCGGTTTAACGGCATTGGTTAAAGAACCCATAGAAATAAAATCTGCCTGAGTTTTTTCAGCTATTTCCCTTAAATTTTTCATAGTAACATTTCCTGAAATTTCAACAATAGTATTTCCATTAATTAATTTTACTGCTTTTTGCATTTCTGCAATGCTCATATTATCGAGCATTATAATATCCGCTTTTCCTTCTAGAGCTTCTATGACCTGTTCAATTGAGCTTACTTCAACTTCTATCTTTTGATTAAATCCTGCATTATAGCTTCTTATCATTTCTAAAGCATTTTTAATTCCGCCTGCAAGCTTTATATGATTGTCTTTAATTAAAATACCTGATGACAAATCAAATCTATGGTTACTTGCTCCGCCCACATTTATCGCATATTTTTGAAGAGAGCGTAATCCTGGAAGCGTTTTTCTTGTGTCAAGAACTTTTGTTTTAAGACCTGACAGTTCATTCGCAGCAAGATTGGAAGCTGTTGCAATCCCTGAAAGAAATTGAAGAAAATTAAGCGCAGTTCTTTCGCCGTATAATATAATATCGGATTTGGCTTTAATAGAAATAACTTTTTGAAATTTGGTTAATTTTTCGCCTTCTTTTGCGAAATAATTAATTTCATAATTGTTTTTGCTTAATATGTCAAAAACCAATGAAAAAATATTTAAACCGCAGATTATACCTTCTTCTTTTGTAATAACCTCGCATTTAATCTGCGGATTGTATCTGCTTGCAATAGCATCCGTAGTAATGTCCGAACCCTTTATATCTTCAGCTAACGCATTTGAAACTAAAGAAATTACCGAGGCATCAAATATTTTCATTTTTAATTTTATTTATTTCTTCTTTTATTAATTTTTCTGCAATTTCAGGCAATATGTTTTTAATATTTTCAATTATTTCAGGCTTCATATCTTTAATCATATCATCTATTGATTTTTTTAAATACTCATCCATTTTACCAAAAAATTCATCATTTAGAAACTCCAATTTTATTTCCCCTCCTTTATATTTTTCATTAGTATTATCTGTAAAATTAACAATGCTATTGTCATTATAGCGGTTAGATTCTTGAATATCATAAACTTCAGGTGTATTTATATTAAATTCTGCTTCATTTGCCGAATTAAGCTCCAATATTCTTAAATCTGAAGCATCCCCGACTTCCGCATTTGTATTTTCTTCGCTATTATTATTTATAAAATTTATACTGCGGATATTATCGCCAACTCCAATATCTTCATTTATAATAATTTTAGACATGTATTCGTTAATTTCATTATCATTATCATTATCATTATCATTATCGCCGTTGTCT
Organism: Candidatus Acidulidesulfobacter diazotrophicus; assembly: GCA_004195025.1. Lineage (GTDB taxonomy): Bacteria > SZUA-79 > SZUA-79 > Acidulodesulfobacterales > Acidulodesulfobacteraceae > Acididesulfobacter > Acididesulfobacter diazotrophicus. The sequence continues at coordinate 104,271 of SGBB01000003.1, forward strand.
TTATTATATCCTGCGGCTTCAACTGATATTTTTGTATCATTGACTGCGTTTTGGTTTGTACCGTCTTGATTATATTCTTCTGTTTCTGTTTCAATAATTACATCACCTGAATCTGCCTGTCGATTTTTTAACATTTCATTATCTTCTTCTTTATCTTCATAGTTAATTCCTGTTTCAATATTTCTAACGCTTTCAAATTCAGGCTGAATAACCTCCGATGTGCCTATTATCTCTGCGGCATTATTGCTATAGTCGGAAGAATTATTCTGTACGTCGATTATTATTTCTGCGGCATTATTGCTATCAACAGAAATATCCCCTGAAGCGTTTAGTCTATCATCATTAAAATTATTTATAGTACTATCGTTTATTTTATCATTTTCTTTATTTAAATCTTGAAATTCTTTAAAAATATTATCATCTTTAAAAAGATTCTCGAACGCTTCGCTTAATTCGGCAGAATCCTGTTTTGGGTTTTTATTTATAGCAGCATCGCTACTATCATTTGCCATATTTTCAAAATACTGTTTCTGACCTGTATTTATCGGGGTACTGTTATCATTTGCAAAATTTTCGGGGTTTTTAGATTCAATATTTTTGTTATTATCATCTTCAGTCTTTTTTTCAAATTCAGCAATATCATAAATTTTATCTTCATTGATATTTAAACCTAAAGACCGTTTTATTTTATTAATAAAAGTTTCTTTATCAAAAGGTCTATATATAAAACCGTTTAAACCTGCTTCAACAAAAAGTTCCCGTTCTCTATTAGGCAAATCAGAAGGGGCAGCCAGCAAAATAGGTATATTATAGTATAAGCTGTTGTTTTTTATTTCCTTTAGCATATTATAGCTAATTGCATTGCTTATGTTATAATTAATAATAATAATTGACGGAATGCTTTTATCTAGTACTGTAATCAGGGAAGAACCGTCATAAAGAGGGGTTATTTTAAATTCAGAGTTATTCAAAAAAATCATTGATACCGTTTTTTGCATTGCGTCACTATCATCTACATATAATATTTCATAAGCCATAGCAGTTTCTCCTTATATAATATAAAAGGCAAAACTAAATATATAAATTTAAATTTAGTTATTTAAATTGATTTTATCTTGCAATTCTATTTATAATTATCAACTGCTATCATTAACAATAAAATTATAAATATTAAATTATATATAAATACACATAATATAATAAAATATCATAATAATCATAGCTTTAACCTTAATCCTGCGATAGAAATTATTAAATATACAGCAATATTTTAAGAACTTTGGATTCCCGCTTTCGCGGGAATGACACCAAACGGGTGAAAAGATAAAATCTCTCAAAGTCATTCCTGCGTGGGCAGGAATCCAGAATATAAAATCCTATCACATGATTAAGGTATAAATCATAGCTTTAAATTAAAGTATAATTTTGATATACTTATAAAATTGACGGTATAGCTAAATAATATTTTATTACTTATAATCATAATTTTAATATTATTATTATAAGTAGTCAATAATTTATTATTATATACTAAAATTATCTTCTATTTAATATATTTTTAAATTATATTTTGAAAAAATTATGTCTTTAATAGATAGACACATATTTAAACAATTTATTCCTCCTTTTATTTTCGGACTTATAATATTTACTTTCAGTATAATTACCAACAGAATTTTAATGCTCACTGAAATGGTTATAAACAAAGGTGTAAGTATTACTTCGGTAATTAAACTTGCTAGCTTAACTTTACCTGATTTTATGATAATAACATTGCCTATTTCATTTCTGCTTGCAGTTTTAGTAGTGTTCGGCAAAATGACTCAAGACAATGAAATAATGGCGTTAAAAGCTTCGGGCGTCAGTATCTGGAGATTAACGAAGCCTGCGCTGCTGTTTTCATTAATACCTCTGCTTGCTTCAATTCTTTTTTCTTTTTATATAGCTCCAAGGTTTAATTATTTTTTTAGAGTGATGGCTGTTAAAGAAATAAAACAAGCTGTGCTCTCAGCTTTAAAAAAAAATACTTTTTCTAATAAATTTGGCAACTATAAAATATTTATAAAACACGTAAATCCTGCCAAATCGTCTATAAAAGGTATTTTTATATTATACAAAATTAAAAATAATGCTATGGTTTTAATAGCAAATAAAGGATATATTGTTTACAATAAAAAACAAAATTTAATTTCTTTTTATTTAAAAAATGGTCAGATTCAAAACAAATACAGATCTAAAAAAAATTTCTGGCTATTGAATTTTAAAACTTACAGGATAAATATAAGATTAAAGGGACTTTCATTTCCTTCTAAAAATGATTCGGTGCATTTTATGACTATTTCACAGCTTATTTCTAAATATAATTCTTCAAGTGATAAAAACAATGCTAAAAATATTTATTTAATATACATACTTAAAAAAATTGCCGTCCCAATCGCCGTAATACTTTTTGTATTTATCGGTTTGCCTCTTGCTATGCTGTCGGAAAAAAGAAGTATGTTTATGGCTATATTTTATACTATAGCTATCGTTGTTTTATATTATATTTTATTTACTTCAGGTCTATACTTTTCAATTAAAACCGGCTTTAATCCTATTATTGGAGTTTTCGGGGCGGATATTATTCTTCTCGCCGCGAGTGCTATATTATATATAAAGGCATCCATAAAATGAAAATATTAAGAAATTATCTGCTTAAAGAATTTTTTAAAGTATTATTTATCTCAATAGTTTCTTTGTCTTTTTTTTATATCATTGTTGATTTCATATCTAATATGGCAACATTCACTAAACACTCTCCAGATTTCAGCTATATTATTCTGTATTTTCTTCTTAAATCTCCTGAAATAATATATAGAATCTTACCTTTATCAATTTTATTATCAACAATGCTGGTAATAATTTCATTTAATAAAAATAATGAAATTATAGCAATTAAATCTTCCGGCATAAGTATGTTGAAATTCACATTTCCATTAATTGCAACTGCATTAGTACTATCAATATTTTCTTTTGCGCTTTCAAATTTTATAGCAGTAAAAACAAATATAGAAAGAAGAGTAGTTATGCAGAAATATATAAACAAAAACAATAATTACAGTGCACAATCTATTTATAAATTTAAAACAAGAAATATAGCGATACATTATCAAAAATATATTATAACTGCCAAAACCTTAAATATTTCTAAAAAACAATTAACGGGCTTAAGTATATATAAGTTTAATAATAAATTTAAACTTACTAAAAGATATAATGCTGTAAACGGATATTTTTCTAAAGGAATATTAAAGTTAAACAATGTAATAATAAATAATTTTAATCAAAAACAGCATTATCCATCATTTGCAAAAAATCTTAAGATAACAAGTCTTCCTATAAATCTTAATATAAATTTTTTTAAATCTTATGATTTAAAATTAGAATTTTTAACAATATTTAATCTTTTTAAAATGTATAACGTAGCTAAAAAATCAGGCTCAAATTTAAGTTTAATTGAAACATTTATATATTCAAAATTTGCATTTCCTTTAATAAATTTAGTTTTAGTTCTTATAGGAATATCTATAGGTATTATCGTAGGCAAAAAATCGGGGACTTCTGCCGCCATAGGAATTAGCATAATTTTAGCATTCGGCTACTGGATAATAAATTCAATTGCAATATCTTTAGGGGTGAGTTCCCAACTTAATCCAGTTTTAGCTGCATTTACGGCAGATATAGTTTTCTTATTTATTGCAATATATCTTATTTCTGATTTAGATTAATTGATATAAAAAGTGGCGGGATTTCTTTCCGTTTAATATATTATTATAATATCACGCCTGCTATGCATTTGAAAAAGTTATCCGATTAGTTTTCTTACTTAAAAAGGTATCCAACTAGTTTTACGCAAATTAATAATTATTAATAAGGCAATCTATAGACGCGGAAAATAAATAGGATACTACTATGTTCTAATACTCTATGTTCCCCTTTAATGGGGGAAAAGAGAGGGAGGGATGATGACAAACCGTGTATATTTACCCATCCCATAGCCTCCTCACGCATGGGAAAGAGGGGTTATAGGATGGTAATTATTTTCTCTATTGCAGAATTAAGGTATTATATAATTTAAAGCTTAATCAAACTCAATAAGGAGTAAGTAAATAAATAAATCGGATACTTTATGTTCCTTCTTGCCATGAGCGCAAATATTTAGCCTGTTCCTCAGTTAATGTGTCTATATTTATTCCTAAAGATTTAAGTTTCAAAGAAGCTATTCTTTCGTCAATTTCTCTAGGCACGCCGTAAACTTTAGGCAACATATTATTACTATATAATGCAAACTCGGCGGAAAGTGCCTGAACGGAAAAACTCATATCCATAACGCTGGCAGGGTGTCCATGAGCGCTGGCAAGGTTAATGAGTCTGCCTTCGGCCAGCACATATAATTTTCTCCCGTCTTTCATAGTAAACTCTTCAATATAGTCTTTAACATTCTTTGCAGATTTAGCCATTTTTTTCAATTTTTTAATATTAATTTCAACATCAAAATGTCCTGAATTTGAAATAATAGCCCCGTCTTTCATAACTTCAAAATGGTTTTCGTCTATAACATTTATATCGCCAGTTACAGTACAAAAAATATCGCCTATTTTAGCAGCTTCAACGCCTTTCATTACTCTGAAACCTTCCATAACGGCTTCTAATGCTTTAATAGGGTCGACTTCCGTGACTATGACGTTAGAACCTATTCCTCTAGCTCTCATTGCAAGTCCTTTTCCGCACCATCCGTAACCGCAAACAACAAAATTTTTGCCTGCAAGAAGCATATCCGTAGCTCTTATGATACCGTCTATAGTGGATTGCCCTGTTCCATACCTGTTGTCGAATAAATGCTTGGTATCGGCATCGTTAACGGCAATAACAGGAATCTTTAACTCGCCTGCAGACTCCATGGAGCGCAGTCTTATGACGCCGGTAGTAGTTTCTTCCATTGAAGCTTTAATATTTTTTATTAGATTTTTATGTTTTTTATGTATTGTGGATATTAAATCGGCTCCATCGTCTAAAGTAAAATTAGGTTCATATTTTAACACGCTTTCTATGTGACTGTAATAAGTTTCTGAATCTTCGCCTTTTATAGCATACACGTCTATTCCAAAATCCTTGACTAATGAAGCGGCAACATCGTCTTGAGTAGAAAGCGGATTTGATGCGCACAATACTACTTCTGCTCCGCCTTCTTTGAGAGTTCTGGCAAGATTAGCAGTCTCAGCTGTTACATGGAGACACAATCCTGCTTTTTTGCCTTTAAAAGGTTTTTTTTCAGAAAATTGCTCTTTTATAAGAGACAAAACGGGCATATCGTGTTCTGCCCACAGTATTCTCTCTTTGCCTTGTTTTGCAAGTTTTATATCCTTTACGTCAGCCAAAATATAACCTCCTTATAATTTTATAACTTAATAAAATACTTAATAAAATGTAAAATTATATACTATATGAAACGGACAATCTAAAATAATTTTTAAAACTTAATCTATTTGATATGTTATTAATAACTATACCGAAACCATAGATTTATTTAATTCATTAGCCGTTTCTTTGAGTTCACCTATTTTTATTGTCTGTTCCCATGTAAAACCGTCTTCCATTCTTCCAAAATGTCCATAATTAGACGTCCTGGCATAAATAGGTTTAAGCAGATCAAGGGTTTTAACAATAGTATAAGGTCTTAGATTAAAAACACCGCTTACAGCTTTAGAAATTACTTCGTCATTATATATGCCTGTTCCGAAAGTATTAGCCATTACAGAGACAGGGTCTGCAACTCCGATTGCATAGGCAATTTGAACTTCGCATTTTTTTGCAAGACCAGACGCAACAATATTCTTGGCAATAAATCTTGCCATATACGAACCGCTTCTGTCAACCTTTGACGGATCTTTGCCTGAGAAAGCTCCTCCCCCGTGTCTTCCCATCCCGCCGTATGTATCAACAATTATTTTTCTTCCAGTAAGTCCGGTATCTCCGTTTGGACCGCCTATAACAAATCTTCCCGTAGGGTTAATAAAAAATTTTGTATTATTATTTATAAGTTCGGCAGGAATAACTTTTTTTATTACTTCGTCTATAACCGCATCCGTAAGACGTTCTTGGGAAACATCCTCCGAATGTTGCGTAGATACAACTATTGAAGTTATTTCTACTGGATGAGATTTTTCATATCTTACCGAAACTTGCGATTTGCCGTCGGGTCTAATAAAATCTAATAATTTATTTTTTCTGACTTCAGCAAGTCTTTTTGTAAGTTTATGGGCATAATATATAGGCATAGGCATAAATTCATCGGTTTCTGAAGTGGCGTATCCAAACATAAGGCCCTGATCTCCTGCACCCTGATCTTCTTCTTTTTCTCTTTCAACGCCCATTCTTATATCTGCAGACTGAGAACCTACCGCAACAATAATTCCGCAGCTTTTGTAATCAAAACCAATATGAGAATCATCATATCCTATGTCTTGTATCGTTTTTCTGATTATTTCCTGATAATTAACTGAAGCATTTGATTTAACTTCACCTGCAACAGCCACTAAACCTGTAGTAACCATAGTTTCCATTGCAACTTTAGAATTTTTATCTTGAGCTATAAAGTTATCAAGGATAGAATCCGATATCTTATCGCATATTTTATCGGGATGTCCTTCTGTTACAGATTCTGAAGTAAAAATATAATTACCGCTTTTATGATCCATTTTTATGCCTCCGAATATGCATAATTTAATTATAATGCATATTATCAATTATTATTTATAATTTATACTATACTATTTGATACATCATAATAATACAAAATTAAATTATTTTCAAGTTTAATTACTGTCCCAAAATTGCCGATAGAAATTTATAGACTGGATTCCCGCTTAAGCGGGAATGACTTTGATGGATTTTAAAAGTTTACCCGTTTGGTGTCATTCCTGCGAAGGCAGGAATCCATTATTGTTGAAGCATTGCGGTATTCTCAATAATCTCTATCGGCAATTTTGGGACTATAAATTATTAAATTTTATCTATATCTCTATGAAAATATGATATATTATATGTCTCATTTTCCTCGGAAAGCATACTTTTTAATTCGTTTACCATAAAAACAGACCTGTGAACACCGCCTGTACATCCTACTGCTGCCGTAAAATACGACTTATTTTCTTTTTTATACAGAGGAAGATAAAATACTAAAAAATCATATATATATTTTAAAAATATATTAGTTTCCTCAAACTGCCTGAGATAGCAAGCCACATTCGCATTTAATCCGGTAAAATCTTTCAAACCGGGTATAAAAAAAGGATTAGGCAAAAATCTTGCATCGAATAAAGTATCGGATTCTAAAGGTATACCGAATTTGAACCCGAAAGATATTATTCTGACGTTAAAAATATGGTTATTACCGATATGCTCAATATGCGGCAAAATTATTGAATTTAATTCATGTATAGGTATATCAGAAGTATCTATAATAACATCCGAAAGTTTTTTGATATTCTCTAAAAGCGATCTCTCCTTTTTAATAGATTCATGAATGCTTTTTTCTTCCGAAAGAGGATGTTTTCTTCTGCTTTCTGAATATCTTTTTACAACTGCGTCATCTCGGGCATCGAAAAAAATAAATTTAAAGAAATTTGATTTATCTTTCAAAAATCTTATATATTCTTCTAATCCTGAAAGAAAGTTTTTTTCTCTGATATCTATTACAAAAAGGATATTTTTTATTCTTGCTGCAAACACAACTTCCAAAAATTTAGGAAGGAGCAACACAGGCATATTATCTACGCAAAAAAATCCTTTATCTTCTAAAATTTTCAAAGCCGAAGATTTACCTGAACCTGAAATACCGCTAATCAAAACAATATTAAAATAACTCTTTAAATCTTCTGCCATAACTGCATATATATAAAAAAAATAAAATTAAAATTTAATTAGATGGATTAATTAATATTATATTGATGATATTAACTTAACTGCACATATCGCATATAAAAAATTTAACAATAAAACTTGCCTTGTCTAATTTATTTATTATTATATTTGACTAATACGCTAATATAATAATAATTTTTAAATCGGATTTACATACAACTTAGTTTAATTGTTTGATTATTGTATTGCTTAAGAATTAATTTCTATCATTGCGTATTCCCCGTTATTTTTTGCAAAAAGCACGGAATTTTTAGATGATTCTTTATTTTTAAAAATTATAAAATTTTCATTTTTTTTATTTAATTTATTTATAGCCTCATTCAAGTCCATCTGCTTTATTTCATAATTGCTTATAATCTCCACATAGGGAGTTGACATTTCTTCTGCAAATATATCTATAGGTTCGCTATCTTGAAATTTTTCCCGTGTTTTTTCTTTATGTTTCTTTATTTGAGCTTCTACTTTATCAGTCAAAAGATCTATCGCTGCATATATATCTGGAGATTCTTCCTGCGCATTTATTGTAATATTTTTAGCAACTAACTTAATTGACGCAACGCCCGATTCCTTGTGCTGGATTCTTTCCATACTCAATATCACATGGGCTTCTATAATATTGCTTAAATACTTCTCAATCTTCGAAATTTTAGTTTCGGCATATTTTTTTATAGCCTCCGTCGGTTCAAGATGTTTAAACGTGACAACAATATCCATGTGTTTAATCTCCTTTAATTTTAAATTTAACTTTAACAATCAATCAACAATCAATCCAATCTTAAAAACCGTTTTATAGCTTATTTAATAACTGTTCGCCTTTCATTATTTCCTTACATAATTATATAAACAGACTTCTCGGTTTAAAAATTTAAAAAATAAATTTATAAATATTTTTATAAAATATTTCCAGCTTTATATGAATTCTTTAAAAATAATTTACATATGCAAATTATTTTATCAGACCATCATTACCGTCATCTTGTTATATCTATATGACATAGTTTTTTCTCTTAGCCGAAGAAGGTATATTCAAAATTTCTCTGTATTTTGCAATAGTCCTTCTTGCTATTATAATATTTTTCGTCTTTAATAAATTTACTATATCATTATCTGAATAAATTTTACCATATTTTTTTTCATTTTCAATGATATGTTTTATTTTAGACATAATATTATTAGGTGAAATATCTCCGTATGAAAAATTAGAAAAAAAACTTTTAAGTTCAAAAACACCGAGATGAGTACTTATATATTTATTTGATGTTGCCCGTGAAACTGTAGATTCATGCAAATTTAATTCATCGGCAATTGTTTTTAATATTATCGGATTTAGATGTCCGTTTCCTTTTTCAAAAAATTCATGCTGTTTGTCAATAATTAACTGCGCAATTTTCAATATTGTTTCTTTTCTGTTTTTAATACTTTTAATAAGCCACACGGCTGATTTTAATTTTTCTTCTACATAATCTTTTGTAGCCGCATTTGATATTATTTCGCCGTTCAATATTTTCTTATAGTACGAATTTATTTTAATCGGCGGCAGATAATCATCTTCCATGAAAACTATATATTTGTCATTAATTTTCTCAACATATAAATCAGGAGTAATATAATTATTATCGCGGCTTTCAAGATTTACGGCGGGTTTAGGAGTAAGCGATTTAAGACGGTTAACCGATTCAACAATATTGTCTAAAGGTATGCCTGTTTCCTTTGTAATCTTGCTATAATTCCTGTTGGCAACATCTTTAATATATTTTTTTATAATATTTTTTAATACGTCATCATCGGGAAAAAAATAATCTGCTTGCACTAAAAGGCACGACAAGGCATCGTAAGTTGCAATCCCTACCGGTTCTAATTTGCGGATTTTAAGCAAAACATTATCTAAAAGAGGAGCTAAATTGCCAGCATATTTTTCTAACTCATCCTCGGATATTCTTAAGAATCCATCGGAATTTAAATTTCCAGCGATGTATTCCGCAAGCTTAATTTCATCATCGCTAAAATCACCCGTCCTTACCTGTTTCATAATAAATTCATAAAGTGTTTCCGCACCGGCAATAGTATTTTCTATTATATAATTCTTATCCTGCTTCCAATCGATATTTGTATTAACGGATAAATCATATAATTGCTCATCATAATTGACTATGTAATCATTTATTGGACTTATACCGTCTGTATTATTTAAATTTTGTATATTTTCAGGTATGTCTATGCTTTCAGGATTGTGATTTTCCAAATTGAAATTATCCGCACCGTTATCATTGATAAATTCTTTTTTAATGTCTGCATTGCTATTATCGGCATTATTGCTTCCATTAAAATTTTCTTCATTGCCGTTCATTATAATATCAGCGTCAATTATAGGATTCTCTACAATTTGCTGATTTATTAATTCAGACAATTCTATATTATTCATCGCCAGCATTTTTATTGCGAGCTGGAGGCGGGGGGTCATTATAAGCTGCTGGCTTAATTTAAGATTTTGCTTTAATTCTATTTGCGACATATTTTAATTGCCTAAACTGAATTTTTCGCCAAGAAAAAATCTTCTCACGACATTGCTGGTGATTATTTGCGAAGGCTTGCCTTTTTCTATTATTTGCCCGTCATTTATAATATAAGCGCTGTCGCATATTCTTAGAGCTTCTCTTACATTATGATCGGTTATTAATATACCGATAGATTCTTTTTTCAATTCTAATAAAATATCCTGCATATCTTCAACGGCTATCGGATCTATGCCTGAAAACGGTTCGTCCAATAAAATGAACTTAGGAGCAAGAATCAATGACCTTGCCACTTCAACTCTTCTTCTTTCGCCGCCTGACAAACTCATTACATTTGATTTTCTTACAGTTCCTAATCCGAATCTTTCAATTAAGTTATCTAATCGTTTATTTATTTCAGTTTTTGAAATCTTTAAAAGTTCAAAAATAGCAAGTAAATTTTCTTCCGCAGTAAGTTTTCTAAAAACGGAAGATTCCTGAGGTAAATAACTGATGCCGAGCCTTGCTCTTTTATACATAGGTTCTTTGGTAATATTCAAGCCATTAATAGATATAGTCCCCTTATTAGGTTTTATCATTCCGGAAATCATATTAAACGTAGTTGTTTTGCCTGCGCCGTTAGGACCTAGTAAACCGGTTATTTCGCCTATTGTTATTTCAAGGCTTATATCATTAACGACGGTTCTTTTTTTAAATGTTTTTATTAAATTATCAGCTTTTAACAATTTTTATTTATTTATTTATTTATTTATTTATTTAAATTAATTTTGTTAAATTTTTAGTCAGCGTTCTGTATATTTAGTTTATTAATTTAATTAAATTTAATTAATAGTTTAATTTATTATTTTATTTTGTTTTATTTTACTTTGACGGTTTTTTTTGTATAGAATTCGACGGTCTTTTTTGTATAGACAAAGATTTTTTTGAATATATAACGGCATTAACACGTTTCCCTGGTCCTGACAGTATGTGCGAAACTCTGGTCTTAAGATTCATTTCTATTATTTTTCCGGTTATTCTGTTTTTTCCTGACCATGCTACAGGATGCCCTGTTATTGTTACTATTTTATCAATATTGTTAAACACGGCTTTCTGTCCCGTTATATTATCCGTTCCTTTTATAATGTGAACATTACCTGTAGCTAACAGTGTTTTGATTTTATTTTTTCCATTATAAAAAACTTTTAAATTTTGTGAAAATATTTTAAGATTTCCTTTTATAGCTATTACCTTTCCTGTAAAAATAGCAAATTTTTTTTTATTATTTACAATGAGAGAATTTGACGTTATATGAATTTTTGTTTTTGATTGTGTTGCCTCTGCTTTTACAGATGTTGTATTAGCCGCTGCCGCCGCATATGTATAATTTGCGGCCAATATGTTTAACGGCAATAAAGATAACATTATCAGCATACAAATCCTAAATATACTTGAAGTGCGGACGCTGTTTGACTTAAACCTGCAACGCTCTATAATACATCCTGTTATTTTTTTTTCAGTTTTTAAAGTTTTCATCAAAACCTCATGGCTGCTCTCATAGTTCGCACACTGCTATATTTCTATACAGATAATGGGCTATACTTTTTATCCTTTTTAATAAGAATATTATCGTATACCAATATTTATATATAGATAATAGCTGCACTCTAAGTTCTAAACGGTTCTATCAGCTTTAATTTAAGTTTATAATATATTTAACAAAAGCGCTGATTTTTTCTTCCGTTAAATACTATATTTATTATTTTATCATTTCAGCATTAAAATTTACATCTTTATCTATAATAAAAATGCTTTTTTTAACATACAGAGTTAATCCTGTGCCTGTAATAAGATATTTTTTGCCTGATAATTTGATACTGTTCGGAGCTATAATTTTTTGATCATGTCTAAAATAGAATAGTAAATCCGTTTTAAAATAAGAACCTTTTCTACTCTTAACTATAACATTTCCGGAAAACCTTATGTTTTTAGTTGCCGTATTAAGTATGCCCGAATTACCTGTAATAGTATATTGTGGCTGTTTTTTTGAATTGAATATTAAAACCCTTACTGCTTTAAGTTTAATGGTGTTTTTTTTGGGGGTTAAATAATTTAAACTTTTTGAAAATATTTCATATACTAATTTTCCATGTTTAAAAAATTTATAATTTATTTTTTTCAATTTTATGTAATTCTTAGATATTTTTAATTGTAAAAACGATTTATTTTTTAAGTCTATATAATGAAGAATTAAAAAAAATACAAGGACTGCAATAAAAAATATACCTATAAATAATGAAACTTTTTTTATAATATTATTATTTTTAATCATTATTATTATTGTCTTAAATTCTGCAAATTTTTATCAATAGTAAAGTAATAATTTCCATAACTTCTGATTAAACATAATTTAATTTCCCTTATCAACCGACTTTTTTAAGCCCTTCGTTTCTATAGGCGGCGGGTAGTTAACATGTAATCGTTTATTATATCTAAAATATGTCTAAAATAATTTATTATTTGTTATAATCGGTTTTCTTAATCATTCAATTAAGAAAATTCTTTTAATAATTCATCTAAGAAACCTTTTTTCTCAAGAATAAAATCTATCATTTCCCTTACAGCGCCCTGTCCGCCGCGGTTTTTTGCAGTTATTGAAGCAAAATTTTTCACGTAAACGGGGGCTTCAGGAACACTTGCAGAAAGACCTGCGTATTTCAAAAGTTCTATATCTACTATATCATCGCCCATATAAAAAACATTTTGAAAATTTAAACCGTAATTAATCAAAATAGTTTTTACGCTGTTAAATTTATCTGTGCAGCCTTCTATATAAAAATCAATACCTAACTCCTCGCTTCTTTTTTTTGCTGCACAGCTTTTTCTTGCCGATATAAACCCGACGATGAGATTGAATTTTTTTGCCAATTTTATACCTGCTCCGTCATGGGCAAAAAAACATTTTATTTCTTCTCCCGACTCGGACATATATATTTTGCCGTCTGTCAATATACCGTCAATATCAAAAATTAAAATTTTAATATCCGAATAATTAAAATTTTTTATATTATTTGCATTATTCATATTTTTTTTATAGTCAATTTGTTGTTTTAATCTTTTTTTAAATCTTATATTATATTTTTTAATAATTTAATTTTATTTATTAACTCATTTTAAATCAAGTACATCTACATCGTCTGCCTACTAACTTGTTTATTATCTTACTTATTAACATTTTGAGTTTCTAATAGTCTGCAAACCGTAAACGGCTTACTTGCTAACTTACTTATTTACAATACTTCACATATATAAAACTTAATTAGAGAAAAAAATTCCGTTTGCTTACTAACCGACTAACTAACTTATTTAATAAATTAATAAGATGTTATGCCTGCTTTAATAATATCATGTATATGTATAACTCCGACGGGTTTCATATTGTCTTGTAATTCTATTGCAAAAAGAGAGGTAATTTTTAAATCTTCCATTTTTTTTAATGCGGTTGACAATAATGCTTCCGAAAGTATAACTTTAGGATTAGAAGTCATTATTTCCTTTGCGGTTTTTTGCCATACATCCTGCTTAGATATAATTGCTCTTCGCAAATCACCGTCTACTATTATGCCTTTTAAGTTTCCGTGCGAATCGACTACACCGGTTAAACCTAATCTTTTTGAGGTCATTTCCATAACCGTTTCATTAATCATACTTGTTTCTTTTACTAAAGGAATATCATCTCCTTTATGCATTATATCTTTAACTTTTAAAAATTTTTTTCCTATCGAGCCGCCGGGATGAAGCCTTGCAAAATCTTCTTCAAGAAAATTTCTTTTTTTTAACAGACACATAGCAAGCGCATCGCCTATTGCAAGCTGCGCCGCAGTACTTGCGGTAGGCGCTATATTATACGGACATGCCTCCTTATCGACGGAAACATCAAAATAATAATCGGAAAGTTCAAAAAGAGGAGAATTTTTATTTCCGCAAAAAGATATTATCCCTGCTCCTATAAGTTTAATGCCCGGCAATATAGAAAGGAGTTCTTTTGTATATCCGCTGTTTGACAGTGCAATAATTGCGTCATCGGACGATACCATGCCGAGATCTCCATGCGAAGCTTCGGCAGGATGCATAAAAAAAGACGGCGTGCCCGTGCTTGCAAGAGTAGAAGAAATTTTCTTAGCAATAATACCAGACTTACCCATGCCTGTAAGTATAACTTTTCCTTTAATATTATAAAGATAGTCCACAGCCTTTTGAAAATTGCCGTCAAGTCTGCCGATAAGATTCATAATAGAATCAGCCTCTATTTTAAGAACTTCGGAAGCTGTGGCGATTATTTCTGCATTTAAGCTATTCAATTTATCAATGTTTAATTTTTTCATAACAACATAGTAATATTTAAATATTCGGACCAATATATATAAATGTATTATATATTATTATAATAATATATAAATTTAACAATATTAATTAATATATTTATACATTGAAGCAAATTATTTATATTTTATTCTTGCAAATTTAATGCAATATAATATTATAACAAAATAATCGGTTAATATAAATTAATTAATTAAGAGAGGATTTTATAATCGGCTGTTAGCAGCACTTTCCGCAATTGCAAAAATTGATTTTAAACCGTCTTCCAATGAAGATAAGTATAAAGAATTAGCAGAGTCGCTCTTTGCTTTCGGAGGATCGGGGTGTACTTCAAAAAACAAACCGTCTGCGCCAACGGCGGCCGCGGCTTTTGCAAGAGGTATTACATATTTTCTATCACCGCTTGAACAAGAACCTGAACCTCCGGGCAGCTGAACACTGTGCGTAGCATCATAAACGACAGGCACTCCAAGTTCTTTCATTATGATAATAGACCTGAAGTCTACCACAAGATTGTTGTATCCAAAACTCACGCCTCTTTCCGTCAGCAATATTTTATTGTTCCCCGTATTTCTAATTTTTTGAATAATATTTACCGCATCCCATGGCGCCAAAAATTGTCCTTTCTTTATATTAATTATTTTATCCGTCTTAGAAGCTTCGACTATCAAATCGGTTTGGCGGGATAAAAAAGCCGGTATTTGAATAATATCGATAATATCTTTTACTTTTTCTATTTCCGAGATTCTATGAACATCGCTTAGCACCGGAATATTATATTTACTCTTTATTTCTGCAAGAATTTCAATTCCTTTTTCAACGCGTGGACCTCTGAAAGAATCAATGGAAGTCCTGTTTGCTTTATCGTAAGATGCTTTAAATATTAAATTAAAACCAATATCTTCGGAAAGTTTTTTTAAAAAAGAAGCGCATAAATCAACTAATTCAAAACTTTCTATCACGCACGGACCTGCTATGATAAAAGGATAATCTTTATTAATATTTTTAAACCCTAAATGTTCTATTAAATCTTTTTTTGTAAAAGCATTTTCTAATAAATTCATATGTTATATATTTATTATATTTATTTTTAACAATATTTTTATTGCTTTTTATATTTAACAGCCGCCGCAACAAATTCTTTAAATAATGGATGAGGCGACAATGGGGATGATTTAAATTCAGGATGAAATTGGCAGCCAAGAAACCACCTGAGGTCGGATAATTCGCATATTTCAACCAATCTGCCGTCAGGGGAAAGTCCTGAAAATATAAACTTTCCGTCATTGAATATTTCTTTATATTTATTATTAAATTCAAATCTATGCCTGTGCCTTTCAGAAATATAAACCGAACCGTCCTGATTTGTCCTTACAGTATTCTTATTATTGCCGTTATTTAGCGCCTTAGAATTTTTATAATAAATATTATAAGCAAGCGTATTTTTCTTAAGAACGCAGGGGTAAGCGCCAAGACGCATAGTTCCGCCCATTTTGCCTATATTTTTTTGGCTTTCCATTAAACTGATAACGGGATCAGGGGTATTTTCATTAAACTCTAAAGAATCTGCCTCTTTAAGACCTAAAACATTTCTGGCATATTCAACAGTCATGAGCTGCATTCCAAGACAAATACCGAAATAAGGAATATCGTTAGTTCGCGCATATTTTATAGCGTTAATCATACCCGTAATACCTCTTGAACCAAAACCGCCCGGGACTAAGATACCGCCGCAGCAAGATAATTTTTTAAGCGCTTCTTCAACTTTATCGCAGTCTCCTTCAAAATCTTCGGAATTAAAATACATAATATCTGCCGAGACATTGTTTGCAAGACCTCCATGAATCAAACTTTCATTTAAACTTTTATAAGATTCTTTAAGGTCGACATATTTTCCTATAATGCCGATTATCACAGAGCTTTTAGCATTTTTAAAACCCTTCGAAATTTTTGACCATGCGCTTAAATCGGGAGATTTCGCCCAAATATTCAAATATTCGATGATTTTTGTATCAAGTCCCTGTTTATGCAAACTTAAAGGAACATCGTAAATGCTTTTTTCGTCTTTTGCGGTAATAACGGCATCCTGCTCTACATTACAGAATAAAGCTATTTTAGCTCTAATATCGTCCGGAAGAATCCTATCTGCCCTGCATATTATTATATTAGGCTCTATCCCTATCGCCCTGAGTTCTTTCACGGAATGCTGGGTAGGTTTTGTTTTTAACTCATCCGCGGTATTAATATACGGCACAAGAGTAAGATGCACATAAAGAACATTCTCTCTGCCTTTATCCAATTTAAATTGCCTTATTGCTTCAAGAAAAGGTAAGCTTTCAATATCTCCGACAGTTCCGCCTATTTCTATTATTGCAACATCTTTTTTTTCTGAAACCTTAATGATATTTTTTTTAATCTGGTCTGTAATATGCGGAATAACCTGCACTGTTTTTCCAAGATAAATTCCTTTTCTTTCGTTATTTATAACGGTATCATATACCTGTCCGCTGGTAAAATTATTCATTTTTGTCAAAGACAGAGAAGTGAACCTTTCGTAATGTCCTAAATCAAGGTCTGTCTCTGCTCCGTCGTCTGTTACAAAGACTTCTCCATGCTGAAACGGATTCATTGTACCCGGGTCAACATTTATATACGGATCAAGTTTCTGTATCGTAATACTCAAACCTCTTGCTTCCAGAAGAGCGCCTATAGAAGACGAAGCTATACCCTTGCCGAGACTTGAGACGACTCCTCCTGTTACAAATATATATTTTGTTTTACTATTCATGAGTATTTTCTAAACCTAATACGTCTCTCATATCATAAAATCCTGCTTTTTTGCCTTTAATCCATAAAGCCGCTTTAATCGCGCCTCTTGCAAAATTATTTCGAGATATTGCTTTATGCGTTATTTCTATAACTTCATCATTGCCTGCAAAAATTACTTTATGTTCGCCTATTATATCACCCGCCCTTACGGAAGATATACCTATTTCATTTTCAAATCTTTCGCCTATTTCCCCGCATCTCCCATAAACGGCAGATTCTTTAAGGTCAAGTTTTCTTTCCTCTGCCACCGCATTGGCAAGCATTAACGCTGTTCCGCTCGGAGCATCTTTTTTATGTCTGTGATGCATTTCTATTATTTCGCAGTCATAATCCTTGCCTAAATATTTAGAAGTATTATAGATAATATTTAATAAAACATTAATTCCGAGACTCATATTCCCCGATAAAACTACCGGCATATGTTTTGAATAGCCTGTTATTTTAGCAATATCTTCTTCGTTAAATCCTGTTGAGCCTATAACTATCGGAACATTATACAGCATAGCTTCTTCAGCATGAACTAATGAAGACTGCCTTGAAGTAAAATCGATAATAACCCTGTTTTTTACAGACGACGTAAAATGAAGAGCTTCTTTTAAGGTAATAAATTTGCCGAAAGAGATTTTTTTATCTTCTATATCTTTAATATTTATCGGTTTTTTAGTTATATTTTCCGAATAATGAATATCAACGCCGCCGATAAATATAAGTTCTTGATATTGATCTTCTTCAATCAGAGAAATTATGGATTGTCCCATTTTACCGCTGCTGCCGCATACTATTACTGCTGTTTTATCCATTTATTTTAACCCTTTAAAAAATTAATTTAAAAATAGTTTAGATTATTCCATAATCCTTTAAGGCCTGATTTATCTTCTCAATTGTTGAACCTGCAGGCTCCGATAAAGGCAGTCTTATTTCATTCTCAATAAACCCCATAATATTTAAAGCTTTTTTAACTGGAATAGGGTTTGTTTCTATAAACATAGCATGTATTAAAGGCAATAATTTAAAATTTAATTTTCTTGCGCTTTTATAATCGCCTTTAAAGCAATAATCTGCCATAAGCGACATATCTTTAGGAGCAACATTTGAAACGGTAGATATTACGCCGTGTCCGCCTATTGCAATTATAGGCAGCGTCATTGCATCGTCACCCGACAGCAAATAAAAATCTTCAGGCGCGCTTCTTAAAATTGCCGTAACCTGCTCAATTGAGCCGCTTGCTTCTTTAATTCCTTTAATATTGTCAATCTTAGCAAGCATTAGAACCGTTTCGGGTAAAATATTAACCGCGGTTCTAGTCGGAACATTATATAAAATTATAGGCAATTTTGCATTTTCTGCTATCTTCTTAAAATGAAGATAAAGACCTTCCTGCGTCGGCTTATTATAATATGGAGTAATTTGTAAATGCCCGTCTATATTAAGTTTTTCAGCTTCTTTTACAAGTTCAACCGCTTCATTTGTGTTATTAGACCCTGTTCCTGCAAGAACTTTGACCCGCCCTGCAGCAAATTTTGCAGCCAGCTCAATAACTCTGATATGCTCTTCAAATGAAAGGGTAGCCGATTCCCCAGTACTTCCGCATGCTACAATCCCGCTCACTCCGTTTTTTATTTGAAATTCAATTAATTTTTCAAGGGAATTTTCATCTATCTTATTTGACTTAAAAGGTGTAACGATAGCCGTATAAATTCCTTTAAACATATCTTTTCTCCCGATAATTAATTAATTTGGCAATAAAATAATAATTAAAACAATAACAATGTGTATAAACTACTATTTTATTAATATTATTTATAATTTTAAGTCAGGAATATTTTCTTTTTCTATTAAATCCTCATACGTTTCACGTTTTCTTATTATATAATACTTATCGCCGTCAACTAAAATTTCCGCCGCTCTAGGACGCGAATTATAATTTGAAGACATAGAAAATCCATATGCCCCTGCGCTGAGAACCGCTAAAAAATCGCCTTCGTCAACAGAATGAAAAGTTCTTTCTTTTCCGAGAAAATCTGCGGATTCGCATATAGGACCGACAACATCGGCTTTTACTCTGGAACCTGTTTTTTTAATTACAGGGATAATTTCATGGTAAGCTTCATACAGGGCAGGACGTATCAAGTCATTCATTCCGCCGTCCACTATGACAAAATTTTTATGTCCAGTGCTTTTATTGTATATGACTTTTGTTATAAATGCTCCGCTATTGCCTACAATAACCCTGCCTGGTTCAAAAATCACCTTGCCTTTATATCCTCCGAGAATATCTTTAATAGAATTCATATATGTAGAAGGGTGCGGAGGCATTTCATTTTCGTAAGTTATACCGAGACCTCCGCCAAGATCTATAAATTGTATATTAAAACCTTTTTTATTTAATTTCAGCAGTAAATCTTTAATAATTTTTACCGCGTCATCAAAAGGAGCAACTTCGGTTAACTGAGAGCCTATGTGGCAATCAAGACCGACGGCTTCAATATTGTTTAATTTTTTGGCTTCTTCATAGCTTTCTAATGCGTGCTTAATATTAATACCGAATTTATTTTTCTTCATTCCTGTAGATATATAAGGATGCGTTTTAGGATCTACGTCGGGATTGACTCTAAAAGAAATTCTTGCTTTTTTCCCCATATTTTCTGCAATTTTATTTATAAGATGCAGCTCGGACATAGATTCAATATTAAACATTAAAATATCGGAATTTAATGCAAATTCTATTTCACCTGCTGTTTTGCCTACGCCTGAATAAACAACTTTAGACGTATCAACGCCTGCTTTTATTGATCTGAATAATTCTCCTCCCGATACAATATCAGCTCCCCAGCCTAATTTAAACAAAACATTTAAAATTGCTATATTAGAATTAGCTTTAACGCTAAAACACACAATAGAATCCATAATTTTTGAACTTTCATTAAAAGCTTTAAAATGTCTTTTAATAGTAGCTAATGAATATAAGTAAAAAGGCGTCCCTGCTTCTTCCGCTATTTTTTTTACGGGAATGGATTCGCAATAAAGTTCATTATCTTTAAAAATAAAATCGTTCATATTAAGCAATTCCTTTTTTTTGTATAATAATTATTAATTAATTAATTACAATTTTCTTTCTACCACATAATCTGCAAGTTCTATTAAGCTTTCTTTCGTTATTGAATTTTCAAATTTTCTCAAATTATATTTTGCTTTTTCTATTGATTGATTAGCTTTTTCGATAGTATATTCAATAGAATTATATTTGTTAATAAGTTTTAATACATTATTTAAATCGTTTTTCGTAATCTTTTTTTTGAATATTATCTCTTTAAAATCTTCTTTTTCCAGGTCGGTGCATCTTTCAAGAGTATGAATAACAGGTAATGTAATTTTACCTTCTTTTAAATCGTTTCCTATAAATTTTCCAAATTCTTTATTTTTAGAAGTATAGTCTAAAGTATCGTCCATTAGCTGAAAAGCTATGCCGATATTTAAACCGTAATCATAAAGATTTTGTTCATATTTCAATTCAGCGTCTTTGCCTGATATAATAGCTCCCGCCTGTGAAGCGCATGCAAAAAGAACGGCTGTTTTTTTAATAATTATATCTAAATATTCGTCTTCGGTAGTATTAATATCTGCTGTTTTAACTAATTCTTTAACTTCGCCTTCAGCCATCAATGTCGTAGCATTTGCATAAGCCGATATTATTTTTAGATTATTTATTTTTGAAAGTATCTCAAAAGATTTGGCAAATAAATAATCCCCTACTAAAACTGATGCTTCACTGCCAAACACTATATTGGCTGAACTCTGTCCTCTTCTTAAAAGAGCGCTGTCCACGACATCGTCGTGAAGAAGCGTAGCCGTATGGATAAATTCTATAACGGTAGCAAGCAATATATGATCTTCGCCAGTATATCCGCATAGTTTTGCGCAAAGCAAAACTAACGAAGGTCTTATTCTTTTACCTCCGCTTGATATAACGTATTTTGCAACTTTATTAATTAAAGGGGTTTCAGACATTAAATAAATATCAAATTGTTTTTCTACTTTATTTAAATCATCTTCTATAAAATTGATATCAAACAAATTAGCCCGTCAGTTTAAATCTATACATGTTAAATCTGCAAAAGTTAAATCTGCAAAAATCTATAAATTCAAACTTAAACGCCTCCATAATTAATTAAAAGTTAAATTCTTATTATTTTATTTTACTTAAGTTAAATATTCAATGATTTTTTTTAATTTAGAAACAGGATGAAAATTAATACCTTTTATTACTTTAACCTCTTTAATATTTACATCGGGCAAAATAACATCGGTAAATCCTAAATTTTTAGCCTCTCTGACTCTTGAAGAAGGATTATTAACGCCTCTAACTTCTCCCGTAAGACCTATCTCTCCGAAAGCAATAAAGTTTGAAGGAAGAGGTTTCTCGTTATAGCTTGAAAGAATAGCAAGAGCAAGCGGCAAATCTATTGAAGGCTCCTGTATGCTCAAACCCCCTGCAATTTTAATATATATCTCTTTTGAGGACAATTTAATACCTTCTTTTTTTTCTAAAACAGCTGCAATAATAGAAACTCTTCCGCCGTCAATCCCGAGACAAACCCTTTTAGGCACAGGCATATAAGAATGAACTATAAGAGCCTGCACTTCTACAAGCAATGACCTGCTCCCTTCAAGACATGCGGAAATAACTGAACCGGCTGAACCTTCCTGCCTTTGATTAATAAAATATCCCGACGGGTTTTTTACTCCTGAAAGCCCGTTTTCGGTCATTTCAAAAATTCCAATCTCGTTTGTAGAACCGAATCTGTTTTTATAACATCTTAGCACGCGGTAAGAATCGCTCTTATTTGAATCAAAATATAAAACAGTATCCACTATATGTTCTAATGTTTTAGGACCTGCAAACAAACCTTCTTTAGTTACATGTCCTACCAAAAAGACACCGCATCCTTTTTCAAGGCATGCAGTTATAATTTCATGGGAAATTTGCCTTAGAGAATTTGGGCTTCCGTATGCTTTATCAGATTCAGGAGAAGTAACTCTCTGAATTGAATCAATAATAATAAAATCATAATCGTTATTGTTGATAATATATAAAATCTCGCCTATTTCATTAATGGCAAGCAAAAACATATTAGGCGAAACGGTTTTTAATCTTTTAGCTCTTGAAAGAAGCTGGCTTATGGATTCTTCCGTCGAAATATATAAAATTTTAAGACCGGACTGCGCCAATTGACTTGATACTTGAAGCATCAACGTCGATTTGCCGATACCCGGCTCGCCCCCTATTAATATGCTTTGAGCCTCTATAACACCTGTACCTATTGCAAGATCAAATTCTTTAATCCCCGTAGATATTCTTTTATGCGACTCCTGAAGAGGAGCGGACTCGGCAGATACCGCAACGGCTACCGGCGCTTTTTCATATCCATATTTAGTTTTCTTCTCTGAGGAAACTTGTCCTACAACCTCTGCCATAGTGTTAAAACTATGACATTCGGAGCATTTACCTACCCATCTTATTGATTGAGCGCCGCACGCAGAACATTGATACATTAAATTAATTATTTAGATTTTATTTAAATTATTTAAATTATATTCTTAAAATAATTTAATTTTATTATATTTATTATTTATTATTTATTATTTATTATTTATTATTTATTATTTATTATTGAAATTATACTTATAATGTTATTATTTATTAATAAGTTATATTTGCAGTTTATTTTAAATTTTTTAGTTTTTATTTTCTATATTGCTGATCATTTTTAATAATTTATCGTTTTCTTCATCTTCTTCGTCAAATTCCGTCTCAAGAAATAATTTAACTTCTTTTTCGTAACCTCTTGTATTTGTATCTACCGTAATACTATTATTTTTAATAATCAAAACATTGGCATTGAATTGTCTTCTTGAATTTACGATATAGTCTTCGTTTACGGCAAAAATAGCTCTTACATTTTTATATTTATTAAATAAAACATTCATTATTTCATAATTTTCATTTAATAGCGCTATTCCATATTCAAGTTTGCCGACTGATATTGCTTCAGCCATTTTATCCGCCATTTTTAAAATATCTTTATGCTGATCTATTCTTGAAGGACCTAAATCATAAAGACTTGTCCACTGAGTATCGAGAAATATCCCTATTTTTTCTTTAAAGAAAAAACTGTCTTTATCGGAAAATATCCCGACTTTAAGAGCTTTTTTTTTATCTTTTTCTTCAATATTGACAAAATCCTTAAGATGCATTTGGGAAGCCATTTTAAATAAACCTCCTTATTATTAATAATAAAAAAATAATAAATAATAAAATAAATACTAATTAAATTCAATCAGTATTTATTTTATTATTATATACCAAAATTTATACTAAAGATATATTAAATAGTGTCCAGAATTGCCGATATAAATTTTTATTCTGGATTCCCGCCTACGCGGGAATGACTTTGAGAGGATTTATCGTTTCACACGTCGGGTGTCCATTAATTTTCTGGCTGTCATTCCTGCGCAGGCAGGAATCCAGTGTTTGTTTAACATTAGAAAGTTTGGATAGTTTCTATTGCAGAATTAAGGATTAAAAATAACCTTGATAAATGAAGGCGGCGTATTTGTTTATTTATTTATGCCGAGTGATAATCATTAAAGGAAGGCCACGATTTTTTTACTATACCATCAAGTTCATCAGCGCTGAATTCTTCATATCTTTTTGTGTAAAAATTATTTCTTTTTGCTTTAGCTTTAGACAACGGTTTATAAAAAATAGAAAACAGTTCTTCTTTGTAATCTTCCAATAAATTACTTCCTGTTTTTAAACTTTCATATATAAAGTCTCCAAGAAGAGTTCCAGAAATGACGGCGCTTAAATTGCCGGCTCCTGTTATAGGGTGCGTAAGACCCGCTGCATCGCCGCAATACGCAATATTTCCGCATATAGCGTCATTTAAAGCAGAAATAGGCACTAATCCCGATGTTTTAGATATTGTTTTTCCGCTTATTATACCTTTATTTTTAATTTCATTTAAAAAAATATCAAAAGCTTTTCTTAAATTAATATTATTATTAATATTTTTTTCTATACCTATTCCTACATTTGCAAAATTAAGCTTAGGAAAAACCCAGCCGTATCCATAAGGAATGTAATTTCTAAAATAGATTAGCGCGGAATTTAAACGTTTTAAGAGATTTGTTTTAATCTGAATACCGTATATATAACTTTTATTGCATATTAATTTATGTTTATCTTTAAAATCTATAAAATCTTTTGCTCCCGATGCCAGTACTAAATATTTATAATTTATTTCTATACTATTATTATCAGTCCTTGTCCTGACAATTAATTTATTTTCGGATTCTGTTATCGTTTCCGCAAAAGTATCTGTAAGTAATTTAGTTCCTTTGCCTGTTGCAAGTTCGGCAATATAATAATCAAAAATATCTCTATTTAGTATATATCCTTTGCCGTCAAATTTATAATTTTCTTTTACAGTATCAACTTCCATATATTCAACATTCTGACAAATAGCTTCAGGCTTGTCAGTCAAATCAATATACTGGTTAATATTAAGAGGGATGAATTCGGCGCATTGAACAGGAGTTCCTGGTTTTTCCTTTCTCTCTATAAGTATATTGCCGATACCACGCTTTGATAATTCATAAGCGCAAGAGCTTCCCGCAGGACCTGCGCCTATAATAACAACATCTATTTTCATATTTATCTATTCAATCAAAAAATCACCATAAAATTTAATTTAAATTTATCTATTATTATTTAAATACTATATCAAAGCAGCATTAATTTATTTTAAATTTTAAATACTTAATACTTAATACTTAATACTTAATACTTAATACTTAATACTTAATACTTAATACTTAATACTTAAAAACAAAATTGTTTATTGTTATTAAAAATTATCAATTTTATTGTTATATAAATTTATTATTAATTCAATCTAATCAATCTAATCAATCTAAACCAAAAATTCTGTATAAAATTATTCTATTATTATTAGTATCTGCTACTGCAAGATATTTTCCGTTTTTAGATATTGAAATGTTTGATTCATCATTAAAGTTTCTGCCTCCAATTCCCGGAGTTCCAAAATTATAAGATTTAATAACATTAAATCCTTTTGAAAGCTTAAAAACCGTTATTATGCTTCTTCCGTAATTTGCAGTAAATAAATAACCGTCTTTGTAAACAATGCCGACAGGATGAAAAAGTTTATGTCCGTTTTCGCCTTTTGTACCTATAGTTCCTATCAAATTAAATTCTTTATCAAATACTAATATCTTTGAAAGTTTATAATCTGAAACATAAATATACTTTTTAGAAAATGCAATGCTGACCGGTTTTTTTAAAATATTATGCTTAGCTTTATCTTTCGGGTCTTTTTTTTCATAAAATTGACCGGTTTTAAAATAAATTAAGATGTCATTAGCTCCTGAATTCGCAACATAAATCTTACCGTTTGCAAAACCGATATAAGTAGGTTCAACAAGCATTTTTTTAGCATTTTTGGATCTGCCGAACTCTTTTATAAATTTCCCTTGAGGAGTAAAAACCTGAATTCTTGAATTGCCGGAATCTACAATGTAAATCTCTGGATTTCCTTTATTGAAATTATGCACGGCGCCATAAAGAGGCACCATAAATTCACCTGTCGCGCCTCCCTGCAGTCCCCATTGTCTAATATATTTTCCTAGAATATTAAACTTCAAAATTCTCGAATTTCCAGAATCTACAATATAAATAATTTTATTACCCTGAAAAAATACATCGGCAGGTCCTTTTAAGCCGTATTTAGTTCCGATTATCTTAATTAATTTTATTGAGAATTTAACTTTTTGAAAGTTTTTAATAAACTTCTTTTGAAAAATAAGAACTGCAAGAATTATTATTATGATAAGGCTTAGGATAAAACCTATTTTACTTATTTTTTCTTTAAAGGTCATGAACATGCCCCCGTATTAATTAATATGTAAAGTGATAAAATTTGAAAAAGAGGATTTAATATTAAAATAATTTTTGCTTTTAACACATAATATATAATAATAACCTCCTTTTAATGCAGATTTATTTATTTTATAAAAAAATAAGTCCCTTTCTTTTTTTTTGTTTAATCTAAATTTGTCCGCAAATTTTAAATTTTGGATTGAATAAAGTTTTGTTTGGGAGCACGATAGATTTTTTTTTGTTTTATTTCTAAATCTTTTTTCATATATTAAAAATTCTTTAACATCTTCGGGATTAAATTTATATTTATAAATGACAATAAGGCTGTCTGTATTTTTTTTAATTGAAATTACCTGCGGAGCAGGAGGCGGCGGAATAACGGGGGCTATCGGATATCCTGTTTTTGCGCATCCTGATAAAATTAAAGCAGAAAAAAAAATAAACAGTATTAATAAAAAAAATAAAATTAAATCATTTTTCTTAACAATATTAATCAATAACATACATGAAATTTATTTAAATTACTTATTTAGTTAGTTAATTATTTAGTTAGTTAATTAATTAACTAACTAAATAATTTATCTAATCAATTATTTTATTTTATTTAGTTATTTAGTCAATTATTTATTTAGTTGTTTAAATTATTTAGCATATTTAAGTTGTTTTAATCTTTAAACTATTTTGATTTTGCAAAAAACATTTTATTATTTTCGTCTTGTTTGATTTCATCGTTATAATTATTTATCATCTTTATTATACTGTCCAATGATGTACTGCCGTAAGTTTTTTTAGAGTTTATAGAATGTTTGGCGTCAAATAAATCATAAATATCATTTTCAAAAAGATTTGAAAATTTTTTGTAATCATTAATTTTAATTTTTGATAATTTTTTATTTTTATCTTTAGAATAGCTTACGACATTGCCGATTATTTCATGCGATTTTCTAAACGGCAGCCCTTTATTAACAAGATAGGTAGCCATATCGGTTGCATATATTGCGTCATCGTCTAATTGCAAAATCATATTATTCTTTTTAAATTCAATTGTTTTAATTATATCTTTAAATATTTCCAAAGATTTATAAACAGTTTCCGAGTTATCCATAACGGGCTTTTTATCCTCCTGCATATCTCTATTGTATGCAAGGGGCAAAGACTTTATCATAATAAAAAGGGATAATAAACCTGATATTACTGAACCTGCTTTTCCTCTTATAAGCTCTAAAACATCCGGATTTTTCTTTTGCGGCATTATGCTTGATCCTGTTGTAAACTCATCTTTAATATTTACAAAATCAAATTCTTGGGAATTCCATAATATTAATTCCTCACAAAATCTAGATAAATGAAGAGCTATCATAGACAAAGCAAAATTAAATTCAATAGCAAAATCTCTATCGGAAACAGAATCTATGCTGTTTCGAGATACCTTTCCAAAACCCAATATCTTAGCCTCTAATTCTCTGTCTATATTAAAATCGGCTCCGGCAAGAGCTCCGCTGCCGAGAGTTAACCAATCTGCCGAAATATAAGCATTATTTAATTTAATAAAATCTCTTGTAAACATTTCATAATAAGCTAACAGGTGGTGAGCTAATGAAACAGGTTGAGCATGCTGTAAATGCGTATATCCAGGTAAAAAAGTTTCAATATTTCCTTGCGCTTTTTTTACAAGTTCTATTCTTAAACCGATTAATGCTTCTCCTATTATTTTTATTTCATTTTTAACATATAACCTGAAATCTACTGAAACCTGATCGTTTCTTGACCTGCCGGTATGCAATTTTTCGCCTGCTGCGCCGATAAGTTCAATAAGTCTTTTTTCAATATTAATATGAATATCTTCATATCTTTTATCAAAATTAAATTTATTTGATTTTAATTCTTTACTTATAATATGAAAACCTTCTTTTATTTTATCTTTTTCATTTTCTTTGATAAGTCCTGCTTTAAATAGCGCTTCAAGATGGGCTAAGCTGCCTTCAATATCAAATTCAGCAAATTTTTTATCTATATCTAATGAAGCGGTAAAATCAGCAGTTAAATCCGATATATCTTCTTTGAATCTGCCGCGTACAAAATTTTCTTTATTATTATTTTTTTCGTTTTCTTTATTTATTTTTTTTGGAGGCATTATTATATATTAAATGTTTATTAATTTTAATGAAATTAAATTCAATAAATTTTTTTCATATATAATATATATATTATTTAATTATTTACTGCAATATTTAATTATTATTTTATTTTCTCAATTTGAATCTTAATGCTTTTAAATTAATAAAACCGGTTGCATCCTGTTGAGAATACGAACCCTTATCGTCTTCAAACGTTACAATGGATTCCGAGTATAAGCTTTTATCGGACTTTCTATATAATATTTTTATATTTCCTTTATATAATTCTAATCCTATGACTCCTAAAACATTTTGCTGCGTTGTATCTATCATTGTCTGCAGCGCTTTAAATTCAGGGCTGAACCAGTTTCCTTCATAAATAAGTTTTGAATATTTAGGCAAAAGACTGTCTTTTAATTCAATTTCTTCGCCTGTTAATGTTATAGCTTCCAGAGCTCTATGTGCAAATTGCAATAAAGTCCCCGCAGGAGTTTCATATATGCCTCTTGATTTCATTCCTGTAATTCTTGTTTCTACCACATCTGCCCTTCCTATACCGTTTCTTCCCGCAATAATATTCAATTTTTCTATCATATTGAACGGGGTTTCTTGATGTCCGTTTAAATATACAGGGTTTCCGTTTTCATAAGAAATTTCAACTTTTTCAGGTTTATCGGGAGCATTTGCAGGAGAAACAGTAATTTCAAACATACTTTCGTCAGGCGAATTGTTTAAATCTTCCAGTATGCCTCCTTCATAGCTTATATGAAAAAGATTTCTATCGCTAGAATAAGGTTTTTCTTTGGTAACTGGAACATGAATGCCGTTTTTGCCCGCATAATCTATAAGTTCCGTTCTTGATGATATATCCCATATCCTCCATGGAGCTATAACTTTAATTTTAGGATTAATTGTGGCGTAAGCAAGTTCAAAACGGACCTGATCGTTACCTTTGCCTGTAGCTCCGTGGGCTACATAGTCTGCTCCGATTTCAGAAGCAAGTTCAATCTGTCTTTTAGCTATTAAAGGTCTTGCAATTGACGTTCCGAGCAAATATATCCCTTCATATAGAGCGTTTCCTCTTAATGCCGGAAAAATATAATTCTGAGCAAACTCTTCTTTTAAATCTTCAATAATGGCACCAACGGCACCTGTTTTAAATGCTTTTTCTTTAACGGCTTCTAAATCTTCCTTTTGACCTACATCGGAACAATAAGCTATAACCTCGGCATTGTAAGTATTAATAAGCCATTTTAATATAACCGAAGTATCAAGACCTCCCGAATAAGCAAGAACAATTTTGGGTTTTTTTGTATTGTCAGCCATTTTTTATTCCTTATAATATTTAATAATTAAAAATTAAAATAGAAAATTAAATAGAAAATTATGTAAAAATTAAAAGTTAAATATAATGAACTATATTACATAAAAAAATAAATATTATAAATATAAAAATATCATTGTAAATATAAATATTGCACCAAAACGTTATATAAATATTTTTTCCATTATTGCTTTTTGAACATGAAGCCTGTTTTCTGCTTCATCAAAAATATTTTTTGAAAATCTTTCAAAGACGGTTTCGGCAATTTCTTCATTTCTGTGGGCAGGCAGGCAATGCAGAACAATAACATCGTCTTTTGCACTGCTTACAACAGATTCGTCAATTATATAAGGTCTAAGTTTATTAATTTTTATTTCGTCGCTTTCCTGTCCCATACTTATAAAAACATCGGTAGTTATTACATCTGCATTTTCGGAAGCTTTTATTGTATCATGGGCTATTTCAAAAGAGCCTCCATATTTTTTGGAATTATCTTCAACAACTTTATTTATTTTAAAACCTTCCGGAATCGCGAGGACAAGTTTAAAACCCATAATAGCCTGAAGATTAATCCATGAATTTAACATATTATTCGGATCGCCGAAATAAACTACTTTAAGTTTTTTTATATCTTTTTTTATCTCATAAACAGTAAATAAATCCGCCAAAATCTGCGCAGGATGATACATATCGGTTAAACCGTTTATAACCGGTTTTTCAAAAAAATCGGCGAATTCTTTTATCCTGTCCTGTCCGAAAGTTCTGATAACAACTCCGTCTAAATATTTAGCAAGCACTCTTGCCGTATCTTTTATAGGTTCTCCTCTTCCAAGCTGGAGATCCTGGGAAGACATAAATAAAGGCGACCCCCCGAGTTCAATTATTCCTACCTCAAAAGACACCCTTGTCCTTGTAGATGATTTTTCAAATATCATTCCGATTTTTTTGTCTGCAAGAGGTTTTATATGATTATTAAGTCTATTTTTTTTAAAATAAAACGTTTTTTCAAAAATAGAATAAATCTCTTCTTCATTTAAATCTAATACTGAAAGAAAATTTTTTATTTTATTCATAAAACTTCTAACTTGCGGATGCCGCTAACTTCAAGCATGGGATGAGCAAGTTATCTCCTTTAATAAAGTTTTAAAAAAGTTTCCAAAAGTTTTAGTTCCTTATAATTTATAACAATTTTGAGTCTTAAGCTTACTTATTATGCTTCATGTTAATTTTTAATGACTTAAAATTTCGTCTAATGCGCTGCAAATTAAATCAATTTCTTTTTTGCCGATAATCAAAGGAGGTGTCAATCTTAATGTTTTTTCCTGAACCATAGTCGTAAGAAACCCCTTTTCTATTAATTTTATAGCTATATCTTTTGCCTTCATATCATAAAATTCAATTGCGCTAATCAATCCTATAGAACGTATTTCTTTAATTTTATCGGAAAATTTTTCTTTTAATTTGATTAATCTTTCTTTTAAATATGAACCTGTTTCGGCAACATTTTCCAGAAAACCTTTTTTTAAAATTTCATCCATAAAAGCATTTGCCGCAGAACAAACTAATGGTCCGCCGCCAAAAGTAGATGCATGGTTTCCTGGTTCGAATACATTGGCTGCTTTTTCAGAGACAAGTATAGCGCCGATAGGCAAACCGCCTGCAAGCGGCTTCGCAAGAGTCATAATGTCCGGTTCTACATCAAAATTCATATATGCAAACAGTTTCCCCGTCCTCCCGAGTCCTACCTGTACCTCGTCAAATATCAGCATCATATTGTTTTTTTCGGTAATTTCCCTGATTTTTTTTATATAATTTTGAGAAGCTATATTGACTCCGCCTTCTCCTTGAACAGGCTCAATCAATATCGCGCAGTAATCGTCATTGCCGTCTATAAGACTTTCTATTTCTTTTATATTGTTATAAGCGGCATAATCAAAACCAGGCAAAAGCGGTTCAAAACCTTTGCGGTATTTATCCTGTCCTGTTGCCGTTAATGCTCCGAATGTTCTGCCGTGAAACGAATTATTCATAGAGATTATTTTATATCCCCTTTTTGAAATCTTTTTAGCATAAATTCTTGCAAGCTTAATAGCTCCTTCTATACTCTCTGCACCGCTGTTGCAAAAAAACACTTTAGAAGCGAATGAATTTTCTGCCAATTTTTGCGCCAGCAAAGCTTGCGGTTCGGTATAAAAATAATTTGAGACATGAATCAATTTTTTTAATTGATTAATAATCGCATTATTAACAGCTTCATTGTTATAACCGAGATTATTTACCGCAATGCCTGAAGCAAAATCAATATAACTTTTTCCTTTTTCGTCAAAAAGTTCTATTCCGCTGCCATTTGTCAATTCAATATCAAATCTTGAATAAGTATTCATTATATATTTAGCAGTAAGTTCTTTTGTATTCATTGTGTTATATTGATCCTCAAATTGATAAATTGATTTAATATTTAATATTTAATATTTAATATTTAATAAGACAATAAATAAAATTAAATAAAATAAATAAATAATATTTTGTTTATAATATCCAACTATTAATCTAATTAATATGCCTGAAAAATTATATTCGTTAAAATTAAAATAAATCAATAAATAATATTAAGACGTTATCTGAGTTCCGATACCTTTTTTGGTAAATATCTCCAATAATACTGCATGTGAAATAGAACCGTTAATTATATGAACTTTTTTAACTCCGTTTTTCACGGCATTTATGCAGGAATTTACCTTAGGTATCATTCCTCCGTATATTATCCCGTCTTTTAGCATTTTTTCAATATCTGCTTCTTGGGCTGATTCTATAAGCTGTCCCTCGCCGTTTAAAAGCCCGTCCTGATCCGAAAGCATAATTAGTTTTTCTACTTTAAGTTCAGAAGCGATAGCCGAAGCAACTACATCTGCATTAATATTCAATGTGATACCCGACTCATCCATACTGACCGGAGCGATAACAGGAATAAAAGATTTATCTAATGTCTCTAATATTTCTTTGTTTATTTTTTTTACAATTCCTACGCTTCCTAAATCCACATTGTCATTTTTTATTCTTTCCGCAATTATCAAATTTCCGTCTTTGCCTGATATACCGCAGGCTTTGCCTCCAAATTTGCCGATTAAAGCAACAAGGTCTTTATTAATCTTACCCGATAAAACCATTTCTACAACTTCCATCGTTCCCGCATCGGTTAAACGAAACCCGTTATGATAAATGCTTTTTATCCCGAGACGGCTTAAAAGA
Source organism: Candidatus Acidulidesulfobacter diazotrophicus (assembly GCA_004195025.1). Classification (GTDB taxonomy): domain Bacteria; phylum SZUA-79; class SZUA-79; order Acidulodesulfobacterales; family Acidulodesulfobacteraceae; genus Acididesulfobacter; species Acididesulfobacter diazotrophicus. The sequence goes on from SGBB01000003.1 coordinate 137,589, forward strand.
TTGTCAATATCTTTGCCTCCCCCATGAACGACAATGATATTGATTCCTACTAATTTTAATAATATTATATCCCTTACAAAATTTTCTTTAAGCTCTTCTGAAGAAGCTATAGAACCGCCAAATTTTATTACAAATGTTTTTGAATAAAACTCCTGAATGTAAGGCAGAGCTTCAAGCAGAGTTTTAGCTTTTTTTATGTACTCTTCCATATTTTTATTTATTAAAAATTTATAAACTAATAACTAATAACTAATAACTAATAACTAATAACTAATAACTAATAACTAATAACTAATAACTAATAACTAATAACTAATAACTAATAACTAATAACTAATAACTAATAACTAATAACTAATAACTAATAACTAATAACTAATAACTAATAAAATAGTAAACAATAAATATTCAAATAAATCAAATAGATAAATAGGATATATTAAATTAATTAGATAAAAACTTCTATTATAATTTCAATTAAAGCATAACTATAATATATAATTAGTTAAATTACAAAATATATCTTGAAAGGTCTTCATTTTTAACTATATCTTTTAATTTAACATCAATATATTTAGCATCAATAATAAATTTTTTGGCAGTTTTATAAGGCGCATCAAATGATATATCTTCAACTACTTTTTCTAATATAGTCTGAAGTCTCCTTGCGCCTATATTTTCAGTCTTAAGATTAACCTCTTCGGCTATTTCGGCAACACGTTTTATACCGTCTTCCGTAAACACAAGATTTACCTTTTCAGTTTTTAAAAGTTCAAAGTATTGTTTTATTAATGCATTTTTAGGCTCCTTCAATATTCTTACAAAATCGTTTTTACTCAAAGACTCCATTTCAACACGTATCGGAAATCTTCCCTGCAGTTCCGGTATAAGATCGGAAGGTTTTGACACATGAAATGCTCCTGCTGCAATAAATAATATGTGGTCAGTCTTCACAACTCCGTATTTCGTCATTACATTTGAACCTTCTATAATAGGGAGTAAATCTCTTTGAACGCCTTCTCTTGAAATATCCGGTCCGTATGATTTTTCGCGGGAAGCAATTTTATCAATTTCATCTATAAAAACTAATCCTGAATTTTCTAATTTTTCTATCGCATTTTTAATTACTTTATCTGTATCTACAAGTCTTTCGCTTTCTTCGCGTATCAGTATTTCATAAGCTTCAGAAACCCTAACTTTTTCAAGTTTTTTTTGTTTGGGAAACATACCGGAAAACATTTCTTTTAGATCCTGTCCTATATCGTCAAACCCCGCCTGTCCTGAAAAAACTTCTATAACGGGAAACGATTGCTTATTGAACGATTTAACTTCCATTTCAACTGTTCTGTCGTTAAGTTTACCTTCTTTAAACATTTTTCTGAACTTTTCTCTTGTATTTATATGAGTATCGGCAGAAATTTCCCTTACGTTTTTTTTAGAAACTTTAGGAGGAGGAGGAACTAATAAATCCAACAGCATTTCTTCCGCATTTTCTTGAGCTTTTTCAATTACATTATCCATTTCCTGAGCCCTCTCGCTCATAACGGAAATTTCAGATAAATCTCTTATCATTGATTCAACATCTCTGCCCATATAACCTACTTCGGTAAATTTAGAAGCTTCCACCTTGATAAAAGGAGAATCGGAAAGTTTAGCTATTCTTCTTGCTATTTCAGTTTTGCCTACTCCCGTAGGTCCTATCAATAAAATATTTTTAGGAGCTATATCTTCCATTATATCTTCCGGAACGTTATTTCTTCTAAAGCGACTTCGCAATGCTATCGCAACCGCTCTTTTGGCTTTATCCTGACCTATGACGTATTTATTAAGTTCTTTTACTATTTCTTTAGGTGTCAAAAAATCAATTTTACCTGCCATATTAAGTTATTTCCCCTCACCGTTAAATTTTAGTTTATGATAATAAAATGAAAAAATATTTATTACAATATATCACATATTAATAATTTACACTTAATTTATACTTAATTTACACTTAATTTATACTTAACCTTAGTATTTATTGTATTTATTTACTTTTATTTAGTTAATTTTAACTATTTTATTTAACTTAATTATTATTTATTTTTAATTAATTTTAATTATTTACTTTAATTACTTTTATTTATTTATATTTATATTTCTTCAACTATAATATTATTGTTAGTGTAAATGCAAATTCTTGAAGCTGTTTTTATTGAATATTCAGCTATTTCTTTTGCTTCCATTTTTGTATTTTCCATTAAAGCAAGGGCGCACGCTAAAGCGTATGGTCCTCCGGAACCGATAGATAAAACATCTTCGTTTTCATCAGGTTCTATAACATCTCCTGCTCCTGAAATTATAAATAAATCATTAGCATCGGCAATTATCAGCATAGCTTCAAGCCTGCGCAAAATTTTATCGGTTCTCCAATCTTTAGCAAGCTCTACACTGGCTCTTCTTACATTGCCGTTAAACTTTGAGAGTTTTTCCTCTAATTTTTCAACAAGGGTAAAAGCATCGGCTGTTGCACCTGCAAAACCCGCTACCACTTTATCGTCATAAAGCCTTCTAACCTTTTTTGCTGTATTTTTCATAACCGTATTTCCTAATGTAACCTGTCCGTCTCCCGCAACGGCAATATGACCGTTTCTTCTGACGCCGATTATAGTAGTACCGAGAAGTTTAGCGCTTCCATTATCATAACTATGATTATTCATATTTTAACTTTTCTCCTTAGCAATAAGCCAATTTTTAAAATTTATGTTATATACATATATATAACAGTTTTTAATTTTAATAATTTAATAAATTTTTTATCTATCATTACATAATATATGTCGGTGAAATATTAGATAATTAAAGGGGTATTATAATGCCTAAGTTTTTATCATTATATAATAAATATATGTTATGTGTTAATTTTTAATTTCAACAATTTAATAAATTTATTTATTATTTATTATTTATTATTTATTAAAACATTTATTTAGATTTATTTAGAATGAGGATGAGCTTGTTTATAAACATCAAGCAGTTTTTTTAAACTTAAATGCGTATATTTTTCAGTTGTTGAAAGATTGGAATGCCCGAGCATATCCTGAATAGACCGCAAATCTGCGCCGTTATCAAGCAAATGTGTAGCAAAAGAATGTCTTAGGCTGTGCGGCGATATATTTTTGTACTGACCTGTAATTATCATTGATTCATGAACAATCCTGTGTACCGTTCTGCGAGTTAAATGATTTCCTTTTCTATTAACAATTAAAAATTCATTTTTAAAATTTAAATTAGCCTTAGCAATGTAATCTTTCCATTTTTTAATCTTATCAATCGTTTGAAAAGTTAAAGGTATTATTCTTTCCTTAGAACCCTTGCCTAATACTTTAACATAGCCCTCTTTCAGTTCTATATCTTTATATTTTACAGATATGATCTCGCTGACCCTTAAGCCGCTTCCATAGAGAAATTCTAGTATTAAATCATTTCTTAAAATTTCAAATTCATATTTTTTGCCTTTTTTTTGCGAAGATAAAAAATAGTAATTATTTAGAAGAAATTCTGCTTCATTTATGGTTAAAAAAAACGGCAATTTCTTTTCTATCTTTGGCAATTCTAAAAGAAATACAGGATTTTGGCTAATAATATGTCTTTTTTCAAGAAAATTAAAATAAGATTTTATAGATTCTATCTTTCTGGCAAGGCTTGTTTTTTTAATTTTATCATATTCTTTGCTTAAAAAACCCCTAATGTCTATTTCGGCAATTTCTGAAACATTATTAATTTTTAAAATATTTCTTAAATATACAAATAATTCTTTTACATCTGAGGAATATGCTATAACCGTATTTATGGAGTAATTTTTATCAAGTTTTAGATAGTTTTTAAAATCCTCAATATAGTCAGGCTGATTTTCCATAATTACATAATATATAATATAACTATAATTAACAAATTATATCATCAATAATAATGATATAAAATAATATAATTTTTGCTATATATTAACTATTAAATAATGTAAATAAATAAAAAGTTTAAATTAAAATTATATCACAAATGATAATTAAATACATATAAATTTAATGCCTTAATTTATTAATAATTTATTGATGAAAAATAATTCTATATGTAAGAACAAAACTTCCAAATAAAACACAATACAACGCAAACGGATAAAGAGCGTTTATTTCATACTTGTGAAAATATTTCATTAAAAACCATATACTGAAATACGCGGCAATCCCTGCTACAATACCGCTTACGATAGAAACGGCGTCAAAGCCGATAAGATGAAGTTTAATCATTTTAGGTACTTCCAGCAGTCCTGCTGCCAATATAATAGGGGTAGCCAAGAGAAAGGAAAATTTTGCTGCCGCTTCATGTTTAAATCCAAGATATAAAGCTGCAACCATAGTTATTGCCGAGCGCGATATGCCCGGAATTAAAGCAAAAGATTGAAAAAATCCGATTATCAGCGCTGCTAATATTGTCATATCTGCTATCTTAGATATACCCTGTTTTCTTCTTCTTTGCTCGCCGAGATACAGAATAATGCCGTTTATTATTAGAAAAAAAGCTGCTATATCAGTAAAACCAAATAACTTTTTAAGCTTATGAACAAAAATTAACCCTATAAGACCTGCGGGAATTGTAGCCAAAGCCAACAAATATAGCGTTTTAGAATCTTCATTTATGTTAAGATTTCCTTTAGTAACTCCTTTAAAAAATCCTTTAAGCAGATTAATCCAATCTTTATAAAAATATACAATAAGCGCCAAGGCAGTACCGAGATGCAGCACGACAAGAAAAGGCAGAAAACCTTCCGACTGTCTGTTTATATGCCATCTTAAAAGAGCGGGTATTATTACCCCGTGAGCTAAACTGGATATAGGAAAAAGTTCGCTTATACCTTGAATTACGGCTAAAATTATGCCATGCAGCATTGAAATATTTATCATTATTAATACATAACCTCCTTATTAATTTTTTGCGTATTAAATTTAAAATTGATAAAATTATACAATTTTTTAAAATAATATGATATATATAATAAATAAATTTTGATTTTTATTTTTTTTTGAAAATACTGTTGAATATTTACTAAAGATATTATATAAATATTGTATGAATTATATATATAATGCCAAGTTAAATCTGTATTTTTCAATAATGGGAAGTTCCGAAGTTCTATTGTGTAATAAGTAATAAATAAACAGCTAAATCTCAAATAACCTGTGTAACGTAATTACATTATTATAAATATTATAATAATATATAACACATAATAAGCGTAATTAATAGATATAATTATTACCTTAATCCTGCATTAGAAACTATTTATAAGTTCTAATGGTAAATAACTCTGGATTCCTGCAAAATCATGTATCCAGTATATAAAATTCTATTGCATAATTAAGGTAATATAGTGATACAATTAATAAAAAAGATATAAGAAAATATAAAATTAAGAAATTATTAAGGTTTGTTTATTAAAAAAAATTTAATTATTTTACTGGAGGGGAAATGTTTAAAAAAATTTTATGTCCGGTTGATTTTAGCGAAACTTCAATTAATGCTTCAAATCAAGCTATTGAACTTGCGGAACAGTTAAAATCCACAATTATTTTTATTCATATTATAGATATAAATCTTATGCAAAATGCGGGGGACTTATCTTTTGGATCAATTGATATGTACGAAACATTGGCTGATGAAGAAAAGGGATTACTAAAAAAGTTAGAACAGCTTGCAACATCTAAGGGAATCGTAGCTAAAACTATATTAACACATGGATTACCTCATGAAATTATACATGAAACGGCAAAAAATGAAAGCTGCGAATTAATAGTAATGGGTACGCATGGCAGAACAGGTCTTTCAAGAGTATTATTAGGCTCGGTAGCAGAATCTATAGTCAGGCATACAGATTTACCGGTTCTTCTATTCAGGAAAAAGTAAATATATATTCATAACAGGTTTGGATGTCATTCCCGCGAAAGCGGGAATCCAGCCAGTATTCTATTCATTCTTAAAGCTTTACTGTATGTTTAGCAATACTTTTTTATCGGCAAATTATATATTATAATAAAATATAATCTCAAAGCACACTCTATATCCGCAAACTATTTCACTTTTCACCCGGTTTTATTATAATTTTAAGAGATTTTTGCGCTTCGGCAGTAAGTTTGAAACCTTGCGATATTTCAGAAAGAGGCAATATATCCGTAATCATATCTTTAACGTTTATCCTTTTTGTTCTTATAAGCTCCAGAGCATTTATATGATCTGCAATAGAGCCTGCATAAGAACTGATTAAGCTTATTTCTGTTCTCCAGAATATTTCATTTATTGAAAGAGGTAATTTAGTACCTTCTCCTGCCGCCGAAAAAAACAAAACGGTTCCTCCTCTTCTGACAGATTTTAATCCCTGTTCTATTGCGCTGTCGGCTCCTGCGGAAATTATAACTACATCGGCAAGAAAACCGCCGTTTATGTTTTTAATTGTTTCAGGCACATCTTCTTTAGCATTTATTGTATAATCAGCCCCGAATTTTTTTGCGGCATTAAGCCTAAACACATTAATATCAGTCGCTATAATTGTAGTCGCCCCTGAAGCTCTTAAAAGATTTATATGTAAAAGTCCTGCAAGTCCGCTTCCTATTACTGCCACAGTTTGTGCAGGTTTAATATCTGCAAGTCTTTGAGCTCTAACGCAGCAGGCTAACGGTTCTACAAAAGTACCTTCTTCAAAACTGACGGAATCAGGTAACAAATAAAGTCCATTTTTAACATTAATTTCAGGCAATCTTAAATATTGCGCAAACCCGCCCGGATCAAAATTCGTCGTCCTTAATGTATCGCAAACTGTGTGATGACCGCTTAAACAATATTTGCATATATTACATGGGACATGATGAGCGGCGACCACTCTATCGCCTATTTTAAATTTTTCTACATAGTCGCCGATTTTTACAATAGTTCCTGCAACTTCATGTCCTAAAACTAAAGGAACTTTATCCCGTCTATACCATTCTATAACATCGCTTCCGCAAATACCTGCAGCTTCCACTTTAATTAATATTTCATTGTTATTTATTTCAGGAATCGGTTTTTCTATAATTCTTATATCGTTATTGCTATAATACAGCGCTTCTTTCATAATGTTTTTGTAAATACTCCAATATATATTTTGTTATATTAATATTATACAATTAATAGAAATTATGCTAATCAGCAATAAACAGCTGCCTTCACTTCATTGCCTTTATAATGTTTCATCATTATATTAATTATTTGATATTGCTTATTGTATTTATTATATATTGTTTAAGTGTAGTCTTAAAAAGTTTTTAAATGGCTCACTCAGTAATATTTTATTGATATATTACTTATTTATTGTTTATTGTACTGTTTAATATATTTATTATATTACTTATTTATTGCTTTTAAAAGTTTTTTCGGCTCTGTTAATTACAAGCAGAACATCTCTTTTTCTTACTATACCGACATATTTTTCAGTTTTTCCGTCTATAACAAAAAGTTCGTCTGTTTTTTTCCTAAAAAAATTATGCACGACAATATCAAGAGTTTCCGTTATTTTTATTTTAGGTATTTTTTTAGTTTCCATTATATCTTTAGCTAATCTGCTGTCATCTGGAGTATTCATCATCATATCTTTTATAGTGTCATATTTTACGAACCCTATAATTTTTCTGTCTCTATCAACAACAGGATGTATAGTAAAATTTGAATTAAAAAAAATAGTAATCATCTCATATAAGACAGCTTCAGGTTTTATTGATTTTGCATAATTTTCTTCTTCCATTATATCTTTAACCGAATACTTTTTAAGAGGCTCTATAAGATAATCTTTGGAATGGGCAGGCGAATCCATTCTGTTTTTTTTCTGCTTAGAATATATGCTTCTTTTTCCGCTTACAATGAATGTAATAGCGTTGACAAGCATTAGCGGCGGCAAAAGCCCGTAGCTTCCAGTCATTTCAGATACCATAAGAAGAGAAGAAATAGGCGTTTTAGCAACGCCGGCAAAAAACCCTCCCATTCCTATAAGAACAAACGGCGCAATATCTGATTGCAGAATAATATGCGGCAAAAGCATATGAAATAAATCTCCGAAAACTCCTCCGAACATTCCTCCTATTATAAGAGACGGCGCGTAAACGCCTGCTGAACCGCCTGAGCTGACGGTAAAAGAAGTCGCTATAATTTTAAAAAACCCTATTAAAATTAACATTGCTATAGTTAGCTTTCCAAGAACGGCAAGCTGGAGCCATCCATAACCGACCCCCATAATTTCAGGAAGAAAATAAGCTATAATTCCTACCGCAAGACCTCCGATCATCGGTTTAAAATGCGGTTTAATTTTTATTTTTTTAAAAGCGCTATGCACGCCGTAAAAAAATCTAATATAAAAACTTCCTATAAATGCAAGGGCAACACCCATAATAGCGTAAAAAACAAGCGTGATAGGTTTGGTGTAAGTAAACATAGGAACTAACACGACTGGTTTAAAACCGGCGTAAAAATATGCATAAATAGAATAGGCAACTATAGAAGAAATAATTGCAAGCATTAGCGAACCGCTTTCAAAGTCCATATCGGAATATAAAACTTCAACGCCGAACATTGCCCCTGCTAAAGGAGATTTAAATATTGCTCCTATACCTGCTCCTATGCCTGCGACAAGCATTTTTCTTCTTTCCGGAACAGGAAGTCCCATAAATGTGGCAAGAACAGAACCAAAACCTGCGCCTATTTGCGCAACAGGACCTTCTCTGCCTCCTGAACCCCCTGAACCTAAAATAATTGCAGATGCGAATGTTTTAATTATCGGCACTCTGCCTCTTATAAAACCTTCTTTATTATGAAACGCATCAATAGCGGCATCGGTTCCGTGACCTTCCGCTTCAGGAGCGAAAGTATAAACTAAAATACCTGATAATAAGCCGCCTACTGCGGGAATTATCAAAAACAGCCAGTGAACTAAAACAACATGCGGAGGGGCTCCCGTCTGCCCCATTAATTCTGGGCGGGGAGAATAATAGCCTTCAAGAGTATTTTGAAATATAAATCTGAATAATCTTATGAGAGCATTGAAAATAATTGCTCCTACACCTGCAACAATACCTATTGAGAGTCCGAAAAAAATCCATCGGGAAAAATACATGAATCGGTTATCCTGAAACTTTATCATGTATCTTTTTATATTAACTAAAGGTCTTTTTAAGCTCTTTTTAAATCGGCTTTTTATTTTACCTGTCATATTATAAGATATATAATATATTTGAAAATTTTTTTATTTTTTAAAATATAAAATTCAAATACTAAAAATACGACACTAATTATATTATATTATCTTAAATATTCATATCCATATTTATATTTATATTTATATTTAATTATTTTGATAAAATCATTTTTTGCCTATTAAAATCATTTTATCGTTTTTATCTAGAATAAAAGTTTTTCCATCAGGATTTACTATCATTTTACCGTCTCTTTTTACGCCCACAAAAAGTTCGTCCGTCGTTTCTTTTATAAAAAACAACGCATCATGGAATGATTTACCGATAATGCTTGACGGAATATTTTTTTCAATCAAACCTTCTTCAAAATCTTCATTCATTAGCTGACTGAAAAAATTTGACGCGCCTCTTATTTTTACCGATTTAACAAGTAATTTGCTTGAAAATGAGCCTGTGGCAAATACTTCGTTGACTCCGATTTCTTTTAAAGCTCCGGCTGTTTCTTTTTTTACGACAAGAGCTATAATGTACGTATCTTTATATTTTGTTCTTACCGTAATTGCGGATATTAAAGTCTTGGAATCGTCATCGTCTGAAATTATGCAAAGTTTAGCTTTATCTATTTTAGCTTTTTCAATATTTTTGTTCTCTGTAATATCGCCTTTAATAAATACAAAATTAATGTCGTTTGAAGGACTTTTATCAATATCGGCAACTAATGTTATATTATCCTTTTCGGCTAATATCTCATCTAACGATTGTTTAATTAAATTGCTATAGCCGAGAATAACAACATGTTTTTCAACAAAATGGCTTTCCATAGATCCAAAAATCCTCCCGAGTTTAAATTCAAACATAATAGAAGAAAGAGTAGCCAAAAAAACTCCCAGCATTCCAATGCCGACGAGCATAAGACCCATAGCAATAACCCTTCCGATATTATTAGTAGGCGTAACATCGCCGTATCCGACGGTTGAAGCGGTAGTCACCGCCCAGTAAAAAGCTTTAAAATATGAAATTTTTTCATAATGGCTGAACAGAAAAGCAAAAATCAGAAGAATAGCCAATAAAATAATTAATATTCTTAGAAGTTCGGAACGGTGCTTTAATGTAATAATATTAAACTTGCGATACAGATTGAATAATACTACGAACATAATAAGAGAACAAACATTTAATATATAATTTAATATATAATTTAATAAAATCTTAACATTTTAGTGAGTAAATAAAACTTTTACGCAATCGCAATAATATTTGGTAGCCCCAACGGGATTTGAACCCGTGTTACTGCCTTGAGAGGGCAACGTCCTGACCGCTAGACTATGGGGCCGTTTATTTATTTATTTATTGAATTATTTTATTTTATTTTAAAAAAATTTAATAATATAATCATATATAGGATACTTATTTATTTTTCACTTACCTTTACTTACAATTATATAATTAATATATAGCTACAATATAACTACATAATTTTACAAATATATAAAAACAAACTATATAAAAACATAAATAAAACAATGCTTTTATATTTATTTAGTAAATTGCAAAAACTATCCGTCCAATTTATCATGGTTAGAATACGAATTTATTTTTTTATTTGCGGTGATTTTATTATGGTTAGAAAACATTGGGCGTTCGATTCTAATATTGTTCCGGCACGTTATAAAACAGCCGTTGTTCATTATATGGTCTTTCTCTAACTGTCTATTTGTTCCAGCGCATCCTGAAAGCAATAATATTCCGCCGCCTATAAAAATTAAAATGGCAAATTTATTTAATTTATTAATTTTTTTCAATTTTTTACTAATGTTTTTTATATTCATAATTTTTAATATCGGTTTAGTATTATTTTATTATAAATTGTTATAATTTTTTTTATAATTTTATAATGCAATTATTTTGCCAAAAATTATCGTAAATATTAAACAGCTTAACTTTAATTTAACTTTAAAATATATATATTTACGATAATATAATAATATATAATAAATAAAAAAAATGCAACCATTATCCTTAATCCTGAAATAGAAACTATTGATAAGTTCTAATACTAAATAACTCTGGATGGCCGCAAAGAATATAGCAATTATGATTTTTTGTTGTTACCGATAAGGGTTTAATCAAAAATGATTTAATAAACGTTTTGCGTATTATTCGTGAAAAAATAGTAGAAAATATGGACATATCAACTGATATAATTGATATAATAATAAAATCTAAAAATCTTTATAAACATCGGCAGGCAGGAACAGGTTTTTATCTTATTATGTCAATAAAGAAGGGGCATCGTTATGACAAAGAATTTGTTTAAAAGACCCTGCAGTTTAAAAGAGTTATCACAATGGTATCTGCAAGGCAGCGGTAGTTTTGACATTTTATTTAGAGATTTCTTGCATGAGTTTAATTATAATCCTGCGGAAATTAAACTAAATGAAGAACCGCTATTGATAAATAAGATTAATCGTACGCAGTTTTAAAAAAATATGCGCAATGCCATAAAACGCAATCGGCAGTAGGAAATAAAATAAATCGGATAACTTTAAATAAAATACTTAAAGTCGGGGATAGTATAATACAACTATGGAAAATAAAGAAACCTTGTTTAACATTGCCAAAAAACTTAATTTATTCTGGTCATATTCAAAAAATATAGCATACAAAGATATGCCGGACGAAATTCTTATTGAAAAAATACTCGTATATGGCGATATAAACGCTCTTATATTGTTATTTAAAATATATCCTTACGACATTTTATACAAAGTATGGACAAGGGATATTATTCCGGATAAACGTTTTGCACCTGCAAATTATTTTTTAGCAAAATTCTTTTTTAAAATAGATATAAGCAATATCAAAGTAGAAACCAGAATGGATAGACTTATTAAAATTATGAATTCAAATGAGGTTTAATATGGAAAATATTTCTATTAAGAATTTATTACCTGCAGCGGAAGAAGTTTTTAATAAACTATCAAATTCGGAATTAAATTTTTTAAATAACTTTATTTTAGTAGGCGGTTCTGCTTTAGCTATTAGGCTTGGGCACAGGCAAAGCGAAGATTTATATTTTTTTACATATGAAAATTGGTTTGATAAAAATAAAATATTTGAAGCATTAAATCTTTTTAAAGATAAAACAATATTATCGGATAGCAAAGAGCAAATAAATCTAATTTGCGGCGGAGTAAAAATTTCTTTTGTAAATACCGCTTCTAACCCTGAGTGGCAATTTTTAAAACCTGAGTCAAACAATAGTATCGGAAGTATTAATATAGCAACGTTAGACCAATTGTCCGCTATGAAAACGCACGTATTATTTTTAAGATCAGCGTTTCGAGATTATTATGATATTTATATATTAGGAAAATATCATATGAATATTGAAAAAATATATAATAATGCCGAAAAGCTGATTCCCGGAATGACGTTTAGATTATTTACGACAGCGCTGACATATGTAAATGACATTAAGGATGAAAATATTGAATATTTAAAACCTAAATATAATGTAAACAAACAGGAAATATCTTCTTTTTTTGAAAAAGAAATTAAAAATTATATAGCACAATTAGAACAAAAACAGGCTACGGAACAGGACGATGCCTTCACCAAAGACTTAAACAATAGGTTAAATAAAGGTAAAGGGTGGAAGAGGTAGCCGGTATTTGGATTAAAAAGCTAAAAAGCAGGGCAGTCGGCAGTTCCGCATTTGGTATTCAGGTTTACAAATGACAAAATTATATAAAATAAATCGGATAACTTTAAATTTATGTCAATAAAGAAGGGGTATCATTATGACAAAGGATTTATTTAAAAGACCCGGAAGTTTAAAAGAATTATCGCAGTGGTATCTTCAAGGCCGCGATAGTTTTGACATCTTATTTAGAGATTTTTTACATGAGTTTAATCATAATCCTGCGGAAATTAAATTAAACGAAGAACCATTATTAATAAATAAGATTAAAAACGCTTATTTGGCGGCTGCTGCCGAACAGCTTGCCTATCAAAACGATTTTAATATCCCTGAATGGGTATATAAAAAGGAATATTTTTTAGACGAACCCTATTTTGCAAGTTCTGTAGAGGGATTAAAACCGCTATTAATTATGGAAAGTCCTGTCCCGTTTAGAAGAAGAGGGATTTTTATTACCTTAAACGCACTTAAAACGGCATAGGTGAAAAATCATGAATGAATTTACAAAAAAAGATATTTTAGAAAATTTAGAGCTCATTGCCGAAAAGCTTAAATCTTCTAATAAAACCGCCGATATCGGTATTTACGGCGGTTCGGCTATAATTTTACTCTGGGAGTTTCGTAAAAGCACAAGGGATATAGATATAATGATTCGCAACGGAGAGGAAGAGATTAAAAACATTGCAAGAGATATCGCCGCTTACAAAAAATATCCAGAAGATTGGCTTAGCGACCAGGTTAGAACATTTACGTCTATTAATTATAAAGAGCGGTTATTTTTGGAAATTCCAAAAGATGAGCCTTCTCTTCGCATTTTTGTTCCTACGACAAAATATCTTTTAGCAATGAAATGCATTGCGATGAGACATGAAACGGATACTAAAGATGTAAAGAGCTTAATTAAGCTGTTAAAAATAACCAAGGAAGAAGATGTTTTGTCTATAATAGACAAATACTATCCGTATGACGTTATTCCTGATAGAACATCATTCGGTATTAAAGAAATAATGAAGGAAATAAATTTAGAATCTTTTCCTGATAAAGATGTTATTAATAAACAAAATAACACACCCGAGTCCGAAGAAGACGCCTTTACTAAAGACTTAAATAACCGAAACAACCTGTTAAATAAAGGTAAAGGGTGGAAGAGGTAGCCGGTATTTGGATTAAAAAGCTAAAAAGCAGGGCAGTCGGCAGTTCCGCATTTGGTATTCAGGTTTACAAATGACAAAATTATATAAAATAAATCGGATAACTTTAAAATAAATTATTATAATTTTTATGATGCAATTATTTTGCCAAAAATTATCGTAAATATTAAACAGTTTAACTTTAATTTAGCTTTAAAATATATATATTTACGATAATATAATAATATATAATAAATAAATAAAATGCAACCATTATCCTTAATACTGCAATAGAAACTATTTATATTATAAATTCTAATGCTAAAGAATTGGGTGAATATAGAAGAATCTTCTAAGAATGCCGCAATAAATATTTTTACTAATTATAGCAATAAATTAAAACAAAAGTAAAACTCTGCAGAAAATTAATCGTACATAGTTTTAAAAAAATATGTATAATGCCATAAAACGCAATCGGCAGTAGGAAATAAAATAAATCGGATAACTTTAAATAACTTTAAAAAACTATTAAAAATAATATTAATGATTTAATAAATACAATGTATTATAATATATTTATAGATATAAATTTAATAATATTAAATAATATTTATAAAACTCTATTTTATTAAAATAATAAAATTGATATGAATAAATTCAATTTTACGAAAGATAATCAAGGCGCTTCATTGATTGAAGTTTTATTGTCGATGCTGATATTGATGTTTGTCTTTATGGGAATTATGGCATTATCTTTAAGTTTTATAAACGGTAATGCTATGGCATCCCGCACAAATCAAGCCACAAATATAGGGCAAATGCAGGCATCCCAGCTTCAATGCATAGGCGCTTTTGCAAATTTATCTGCCGTTTACGCGGGCAATATAATCAGCGGTTCGCCTATAATATATACAGTAACCCAAACCGCCAATAATAACAGTTTTAATAGTATTAACGGCCCCCTTGGTCAAAGCTGTCCAATGCCAGCGCCTATACAGGGAATAAACGATAATTATACCGTAAACGTATATTTTACGAAAACTGCAACTCCCGGCGTAATCGGCGCAAAGATTGAAATTTATTGGAACAACGAAGCTAATGAAATAACTTTAAATTCAATGATAATGCAACCCCCAGTTCCATAATAACTTTAAATTTTTATAGCAGTATACTATTTATATTGTTATAAAATAATGATTATAAAAATAAAAATTATGATAAAAAAATAAAAAAAGTAAAAATTAAATTAACAAAAATTTATATAAACTTATACAAACAATAATGCCAAGATTAAGCTTAAGATTAAGAAGAAAATTAAGATTAAAATTAAGTAAAAATAAAAGCAAGGCATTAGAACTTTTATTTAACGATAAAGGCGTGACTTTAATAGAACTTATTATCGCCGTGGTCATATCTTTGCTTGTTCTTGCGGCGGCATCTTTTATACTTTTGTCTCAATCAGGAGTTTTCAGGTCTCAAAATTCAATTTCAACGGAACAGCAAAATTTAAATGTGGCATATAATAAACTTAAATATTCTTTAAGATTGGCAGGTTTCGACTATGGTTCTAATTATTTTTACACTAGTCCGGGAAGTCCGGCAACGGGAATACCGCCAGTGCAAATAGTATCCGCAAATTATCCGGCTAATCCCTTTGCCGTATTAATCACTAATTTTTCCGTAATAAATAACGGTGCACCATGCACCTTGACAGCAGTTGCAAATCCAAATGCAAATGCAACTAGTGCAGAATTTAATCTTGGTAATAATTGCAATATAGCAAATTTTACAACGGGGCAACTTTTAAGTTTTCAAAATGCTACTCCGATTCAAGGTAAATCGCTGTCTGGCAGTTTGATTTTCTGCATAACAAATGTTCAGGCTACAGGAACGGGAGGTAAAATTCAGCTAAACCCCGGAAACGGAAGCGGAGTTTGTCCGAATAATCCAAATCCTATTCCTCCTAACGGCGTGGCAGGAGGAAACGTTTCAATTCTAACTCAAACTATGTTTTACTGGGGAAATGCGGCATATAATTTTAATGCGCCTTTTAATGAATCAGGGGGATTATACGAATGCCAAATTAACCCTCCGGTTCTTCTGTCCCCATCGACGATAGCGGCGGGTTATTACCAATTTAGCATTGCTTCTCCTGCTGCTCTTTCGGGTGAAGCACCTGCCTGCTATCCTAATACTGCTATGAGGCTTGATAATTATATAACAGAGTTTTCCGTTAATCCTCTGACGACTAACTTAACATTAACTAACTCACTGATTCAAGGAGGTTCGGCAGCTTTTCTCCCTGTATCTACGCCACCCTCCATTTATCTTTATAACTTACTGATTCAAGGAGAAACAAATACGGTAATATCGAGTTCGCCAAATTACAGCGTAAATTCAAAATATAATGCCAATTCAAATAGCTATAGAGGATATAACATAGACGAAACCCTTAATTCAAATGTATTTTTAAGAAATGTGTATTACGGAAGCTAAAAAAATAATCATGAAAAATTTATCTACTGCATTTAAAAAAAATGTATTAAACGTAAAAAGAAAAATTACGGCAGATGAAAACGGTGTAGCACTTGTTACAGTTTTGCTTATAACGCTTATTTTAAGTCTTTTAGCCGCAGTTGCCATTGAGACCACAGGAACTGACGTGATAAACGCAGGACAGAATTATAAAGCAAGCTATACTTTAAATACGGCTGATTCAATGATGAATTTAGTTGTAGGAGAAATCAGTCCTTTTCCGGAATCTGCAGCGACAAATCTCGTTATTGTAAACCCTCCTGCCATAGGTTATTATTATTATACCGTGGCAAACCCTCCTGCGGGAAGTCCGCTGATACAGACAGCATTGCCCTGTTCACCGGTACAGGCAAATTGTCCTCCGCAATTTTCTATTAATACAACTATTTCTCAAAATTTAGGATTCCAAGGAAATGCAGGTTTTGAATATACCGGACAATATGGTCCGGTGCCGGGATTTAGCTTAAATCAATATGTGTTTTATAAAGGAATAATCTATTCTATAGCAAATAAAAATATTAATTCTGCAAAAACAACGACAACAGGGATGAATTTTAACGTTGGACCTATGAAAATAGGTTATTGATTTAATTTAATATATTTAATATTGATATTATATACAATAAAATTAAGGGTGTGTAATTATGAAAAATAAGGTGACAAATAATATTAAAACCTTTATGCCGTTTCTTCAAGATATTTTTATGCTTTTATTATTTATAAGTATAATAAACATAGGTTTAGCATATATAACGGGAATGCAAAATATAAAATCGGCTTATGCGGCAGACACCTCATTTCTCACAAATGTCAATAATCCGAATGTTTTGATATTTTTAGACACGTCGGGTTCAATGATGTGGAACGAAGGAGTTAACTGGAGCAATACAACTACAGGCGAAAGCGGATATGATGCTCCGGAGTCATGGGCTGACGGCGGTGCTTCACCTGTATGGGCGCCTGGTTCAAATAGCGTATTTTCAAAAATATATAATGCAAAAATGGCAATCTCTCAAATAGTTCAGGATCCATCCTTTTCAAATCTTAATTATGCCTTTGCGACATTTGACCAGATACCTTCGCCTAATGACGGCGCAAAACAAGCTCACGCATGCGTGTATGCTTACGGTCCGTCTCCTTATGACGGGCTTACTTTTACCAATCCTGCAGCAAATGCGGCTTATTATTCCGGCAACCACGCTTATTATCCCGGCAACCCCGGAGGACTTGGAACGCCTGACCATTCAGGAGCTTACTTAATAAATAATAATTTTAATTCCGAATATCCGTTTGAGGGTGCCAAAGGTCCTTATAATAATGGTATATTTCCATGCAGCGGACCGTCTAATCTAGATAAAAGCGGTAATCCGACGACTAATTTAAATGATATAACATGGTATTTTATTTCTTACGATTATTCTTTTTATATTGGAGATAATGACGATCAAAACAGCTTGTCTAACTGGCGTTTATATGTTCCTTTGACGGTCAACGGCACGCTTAATACAACAACATCGGAAACTGTCAGTTCTAATTCTAACAATTCAACCGACCCGTATTTTGACCCGGCTAATATTGCAGGTTCTGCAATAAAATATGTTTTATGGAATGCTCCCGATTACGGCGGTCTTACCAATCCTGCCGGAACTGTAGTTTCAGGACTAAAAGCCGGCGGCGGCACCCCTATGTATTCAATGGTTGAGAATATGATAACTTATTTTACCAATTCTTTAAGCGCCGACAGCGCTAAAGCCTGCAGAAGAAACTTTTCCATAATTATAACAGACGGCGAGGCTAATGGATATAAAGCTAGTGATACCCCGAAGGCTCTTTATAATTTATATACGAATGTCGACGCAACATATCCTATACAAACTTTTATGATAGGTTTCGGTTATAGCGGCGGGATAAGCGGTCCTGTTTATATTCAGGGGATGGCAAATGCAGGGGCAGGCATTAACCCTTCCGTTAATCCTGCAGGTGTTAGTTTTAATGCCGGCGTAGGCAGTTCTTCTACCACGCTTGTCCTCCCGTCTTCTGCATTCTCAACTACAAACGGTGTTTTGGTAGGCG
This sequence comes from Candidatus Acidulidesulfobacter diazotrophicus, assembly GCA_004195025.1. Classification (GTDB taxonomy): domain Bacteria; phylum SZUA-79; class SZUA-79; order Acidulodesulfobacterales; family Acidulodesulfobacteraceae; genus Acididesulfobacter; species Acididesulfobacter diazotrophicus. The sequence goes on from SGBB01000003.1 coordinate 156,278, forward strand.
ATACTATATCGGATAACGGAAATGAAAGCGATGATTGCGAATCAGCGAACAATAACAGCGGGGTGTATGCAAACGGCAATAATTGCGCTACCGTAACAGGAATTTATCCAAGTTCCGATGAAGTATTACTTTCAAATAGTTTAAACACATTAAGCGCATCCGGAAATTCAGGGACTATAACCGTTTCAGGAACGGTTTACCTTGCCTTTAACTTAAACGAGCTTGAATCTTCTTTAACTACGATATTTAATCAAATTGAAAAACAAACGTCTTCTTTCACTTCTCCCGTAGTAAACGAAACATCTAATCAGCAGTATGTTTATTATGCTAATTTTAAATCGCTAAATCAGCCTTTATGGGGAGAGGGGAATATTTATCTTTTCGGTTTAAATTCTAAAGGGGAGTTAACAGGTCCTAACGGTCCCGCCGTTACAAACGGTCAAATAAACACAAGCGATTCATACTGGGATAACGGAAACGGGGCAGGAGGTTTGCTTCAATCCGAACCTGCTTCCTCAAGAGATGTCATGACGTCATATTTAAATCCCTCTACCGGGACTCAGCAAACAATTGCTATAAATCCTGTAAGCACAAGCAGTTCAAATTCAGATTTAGATAACTTATTAAATATAAACTCAACAACGACGAGTCCTGATTACTACGGCACCGTATGTCCCGGTTCAACATCAGTTTCGGCTTGCGCTGCAGATATTTTAAATTTTGTTCTTAACCCTGATTCTTCTACCGATAATTGGAAACTTGGCGCTATTTTCCATTCAACTCCAATTTTAATTGGTCCGCCTCCTTTCCCATATTCAAGTAGCTCTTATCAGGCATTTAAACAGGAATATGCCGTAACAAACCCAAGGAATGAAGTTCTTTATGCAGGCGCTAACGACGGTATGCTTCATGCTTTTAACGCAGGAATCTGGGATACTACTACTAATTCATATACATATTATGGAACGGGAGAGGGAGCGGAAGTTTTCGGCTATATTCCGCCAAATCTGCTTCCAAAAATAACTTCATGGTATGACAGTTCTATAGGCGTAGGAACAAAACTTAATTTCCCTGAATTTGTAGATTCAACGCCTGCCGCGTCGGATGTATTTTTTAGCAATATATTTAACGGAACGGTAAATTCCGTTGATAATTCTAATTATCCTTTAAATCAAAGCAGCCTGCAAAATAGCTGGCATTCAGTTTTAATGGGCGGCGAAAGAAACGGAGGAAATTATTATTATGCGTTAGGCGTTACAAACCCTTCAAGCTCATCATATCCTGACCCGTTATGGAATATTACGGTCAGTTCAATGGGTAATACTTGGTCTAAACCAAATATTTCTTATGTATGTTTACCTAACCCCGATTATGCTGCAAATAACGGAGAGTCCGGGGTTTGCGGAAATAATCCGGATCCTGCAAGCCCGTTATTACCTCCTCAATATATTAAAACTTATGCCGCATTTATCGGCGGAGGCTATTCATCAAATAACAGCTTAGGAAACGCTTTATATTCTTTATATGTTGAGCCGAATCCAGTCAACACGGGAACATCGGCGGCTCCAAATTACACTGACGAACAAATTTTATGGGAATTTAATTCGTCTAACGATGCTAATATGAAATATTCAATACCTTCGGCTGTCACACCTGTTTTAAGTCAAAATTTTAGAATGGAGGGGTTTTATGCCGGTGATTTAGGCGGTCAAATGTGGTCGGCAAATATCCCCGACGGACTGCCTCCTTATGCAGCTTCAGGAAAATCAAACTGGGATGTATGCAGAATGTTTGACTCAAATGCTTCTGCGGCTAACCCGTTAAATATTTTCTTTTCACCTTCAACGGCTACGGATACTTTAGGAAATTTATGGGTTTTCTTCGGCACTGGAAACAGAGAAAACTTAAACGAAGTAATTACATCAAGAAATAATGAATTTATCGCAATAAATACTACGCCGCTCGGCGGTCCGTTAACTTGCCCCGCAAAAGGTCCGATTAGCGAATCCGATTTAGTCAATCAAACCGGCGTGAGCGGTTCGACGACTAATCTGACTGCCGTAAATTCGGCTGACGGCTGGTATATAACTTTATCGCCAGGTGAAAAAGTAACGTCTGCGCCTACTGTTTATGACGGCATAGTTTATTTTACGACATTTACGCCTTCATCAGTTACAAATGCTTGCGGTTACGGAACTTCTAATTTATATGCGGTAAGCTATCTTAACGGAGGCGGGACAATATTAACGTCAACTTCGGCTTCTGGGACGACTAAGATTACTATTTCTACTAATAACAGCGGTACTCAATCAACCGTTATAGGTTCTGGAGTTGCATCTGCTCCGGTTATTTCAAACAATTATTTAGGAATAACAACTTCTACGGGTAATGTTATAAGTCAACAAATACCCGCTCCGACTTCAAAAGTAACGCCGACTTCATGGTTTCAAGAGCCTTAATGTCTTAAAATTAAGAATTATGCAGGTTAATAAGCTTACTAAATAGCTTGAGGGTATATTTAATAATTTAACTTTTAATTATTATGGATTTAACAAGCAGCTTTAAAATATATTTAAAACAAAACATATATGTTTAATAATTTAACTTTTAATTATGGGGGCGTTTAAGTTTTAATTTATAAATTTTTGTAGATTTGACTTTTGTAGATTTGACTTTTTTTTATAGATTTAAACTGACGAATAATATTAAAATGTTTATAAAATTTAATAACTTATTTAATAACTTTATAATTATTTTATTTTTGCTTGCATTATCATTATCCGTATCGTTATCACTTAGCAATATTAAAAAAGCTTCGGCTAATAATAATGCTCCTCAGCTTAAACCCTCTCATATACCTGCCGATACTTATTTTTACGCCGGTACCATTGTAAACATAAATAGTTCATCTATAAAATTATATCATGGCGCCACATGCATTATAAACAGCTCTACTTCCTGTCTTACCGCTAACAACGGTATAATGACGGACAATGCCGCAAATATGACAAAAACATCATGTTCTACTTTTAATAAAGGAGAGACCGTAAGTATAACGGCAACTAAGAATGCGGCGGGGCAATTAATCGCAATAAAAATAAAGCAGGTTTTTTACTAATCGCCTAAATTTTTAATAAAATGCTTGCTTGTTAACGATAGATTTTACTAATATTTTTCGATAATAATGTGTTATAATATTCATTAAAATATTAAAATAATGTAAGATTGGCGGTTTGCTTTTTGACATTTAATAATATATGGTCGGAGAAAATAAATTAAAAGTCTATATTGATACAAGCGCGTTGAACAGAATTTTTGATGATCAAACGCATCCTCGTATATATCTTGAATCTTCTGCCGTATTGATTTTATTTGAATTCATAGAAAAAGAAATAATACAATTGATATCATCGGATGTTTTATTGTATGAAAACAGCAGAAATCCTTTTGAGGAAAGGAAAATTTTTGTAAGTTCGGTTATATCAAAAGCTAAAAAATTTGTAGAAATAAATACAGATATACTGAAAAAAGCTAAAGATATAGAAAACACTGGGATAAAAGGGCTTGACAGCATACATCTTGCTTGCGCGGAAATATCAAGAACCGATTATTTTGTAACTTGCGACGACAGAATAATAAAAAAATATAACGGCAAACCGTCCGTGTTTAATCCGATAGATTTTGTCAATGATGTTTTACTTAAAATAATAGAGGTGTGAAAATGCAAAATAATATTGTTATGCCTGATATTCAAGAAACAAAAAAGGAAATTTTAGAAGATATTATTAAAAATCTCGGCATTACTAAAGCAGGAATTTATTTAAGGGAAACAGCTTATCAAAAAGTAGATTATTTAGAAATAAAAGACGAGCTATTCAAAAATAAAAACGTAGACGAAATATATAATGAAATTCAACGAATTAAAAGTATCTGATTTATTTATTTTCTTACTCCCGACTGCATTTGGGTGCATAACTAACCGAAAACAACGTATGCGTCATGGTATTGGTACATCGTGAAGGGAATATTTGGATTTGCTATAATATTAGAACAAAATTAAAGTTTGAGCAATTATCTTTTCGGATCGCCTTTTTTATTATTCCTTTCGTTAAGTTCTTTGGTGAAAGCGTCTTTTTTAGCAGGCATATTTTCTTTTATTTCTTTTATTTTTTGTATTGTTTGCGATATATATTCTTTAATTTTTTCTTCAAAAAAATGTTGTATATCGGATTTATTTATATCGTATTTAGGATTAAGCATTGATTCCATTTTATCTTCTTTTATACTATCCATGTCAATCGCATACTTTAAAAAATTAGTTTTATTAAATATAAAGCATTCTTTGCCGTCTACCGTTTTTTTATTATATAATCTGCTTGCCTCATTTATAGCTTTTTCAAGCCCAAATTCTTTAACTATTACATATAAATCATAATAATCTCTAATAACTATTCTATGATGTATTACTGCGGTTTTCATGCCGATTAGAGTATCTAAATTGGCAATATAAAGGTTGTTATTTAACAGTTTTTTCTCGTTTTTTAAAAAATCATCTCCGGAAGCAAAAAATGTAACTTTAACATTATTAACGTAAAAATCTCTTTTTGATGCTGAATTAACAGATGATTCAACACTTTCGTCTGTTGTAAATCCTTTTTCACGCAGCCGTTCCATAATTTTATCTATATGTTTATCCATTTTTAAAAATTCATCAGGACATGCTAAATCTATATCTTCGGATAATCTGTGATTAAGATAATATGAAAGGGCGCTTCCGCCGATAAACACATAATCTTTAATTTTTTCTTCTTCACTTAGTATATTTAAAACTCTTTCTGTTTCAGGCAACCACATATTCTTTGAATACCTCGAATAAATAATCCATATATTTTACGTTTCTTAAATCAAGTTTAGTCGCTTGCATTCCGTCTCTTAATATTCTCTTACCGCTAATTATAGGTCTAATTTCAGTTAAATAAGTATCTTTAAGTTCGTTATAAGGAAAAGTTAAAAATAAATTAAGATGATCCTCAAAATTTCCATAATTAATCAGTTGTTCCATAATTCTTGACAAAGGAAGTGCCGCGCTATTAAAATCGTATGACCAGAAATATTGTTTAGGGAATGGTAAATCTTTTAGTTTATATTGAATATTCATAGTTTTTTACCTCAATGTGTATTATAGCATATAATTTAAATTAATAAAAACGGCGGTGCGGGGCAATTAATCGCAATAAAAATAAAACCTGTTTTTTATTAAAATTATTTTAATTTTATTATAAATTTTTTATTGCTTCTAAAACAATTTCTATTAGTTTATTTAATTTATCATTATTGATTTTTGTATTTCTATCATTATTTTCATCGCAATAACTGCCAAAATCATTTACTTCGTTTTTTTTATAATAAATATTATAAATCAATTCATTGTTATAATTGTTATTTTTGTTAATTTCAACAAGCCTTTCAATAAGATTCTGCTCCCAGTATTTTTTAATATGGGCTGTTATTTCTTTAACCGCTATATCTTCAGGATATACTCCAAAAATTCTAATTAAATCTTTAAACATTCTAATAACTTCATCGTCATATGTTTCGGTTTGCTTGTAATCATTGCTTGATTCTTTGTTAATGTTATTATTATTTTTACCGTTTTTGCTATTATTATAATAATTTTTACCAATTTTATCTTTTGCTTTATTATTAATATTATTAACGTTATTAACTTTTTCAATCCTTTTAATATTTACGGCGGTTACTTTATATTCCGGCGTTTCCGTTGACCAGTCGGAGTAATCGCTTGTCAGTATATTTGTTTTAAATTCAGGAAAATGAAATGTAGTAGCAACAATGCCTTTCATTACTCTGCCGCTTATTTTAGCCGTTAAAGTAATTTTTCCTTTTTTGCTTTCAATTAACAAAATATCGCCATTATTTATATTTAATCTTTTTGCATCTTCTTCGTTTATTTCTAAATAATCTTCGTCATACCATGCGCTATTTTCTGTACGCCTTGTATTGTTTGAAGAATTATATTGAAACAAATTTCTTACAGTAGTGAGTATAAAAGGATATTCTGCAGTTGTATAATCTTTGGAACCAATAAAAGAAGTAATAACAAATCTTCCTTTTCCTCCGATAAAAGCGTCTTTATGTAAAATATCGGTTCCGTTCGGGGTATTTTCATTGCAAGGCCATTGAACAGAATAAGGTTTTTTATTCAATTTTTCATAACTTACCGAAGCAAAAGACGGCGTAAGTCTTGCGATTTCATCCATAATTTCAGAAGGATGTATATAATCTGATTTATACTTTCCGGCGTTATTATCACCGTCGGCAGGCAATACCGTCTGCTTATTATCTCTTTCTGCAGCAACTTCCGCAGATTTAGTTGAAACATCCTCGTCTGTAAAATTATTTGATTTATGTTTACCGCCGTATTCTGTTAAACACCTGCTTAAATCTTCTATAATCTGCCAATCCTGCTTTCCTCCCGCAGGTTCTAAAACCTTTCTAACTCTTTGAATTCTTCTTTCCCAATTTGTAAAAGTTCCGTCTTTTTCAAGAAATGAAGAACCCGGAAGTATAACGTGCGCATATTCGGACGTTACAGTTTTAAATAAATCATGAACTACGACTAAATCCATTGCTTTTAAAGATTCTATTATACGATTTGAATCAGGGTCTGTTTGAACAATATCTTCTCCAAAAACATATAATCCTTTAAATTTTCCTGCTAAAGCGTTTCTTAACATATCGGGAAGACGCATTCCGGGGTCTCTATTAATTTTTACATTCCATTCATTTTCAAATAAGTTTCTTATATTATCGTCTGAAATATGGCGATATCCCGGAAGAGTAGCAGGTTCGGCGCCCATATCGGCGGCTCCTTGAACATTGTTTTGCCCTCTTAAAGGACTGACTCCGACGCCCTCTCTTCCAATATTTCCAGTCAACATTGCAAGATTAGCTATTGCAAGTACTCCCGTTGAACCCTGCAAATGTTCAGTTACGCCGAGTCCGTAAAAAATAGCCGCATTTTTAGCTCTTGCATATAGCATCGCCGCTTCTTTAATTTCCTTAGCGGCAACTCCCGTTATAACTTCAGCTGCTTCAGGAGAATTATTATCGTTTAAAATAAAATCTTCCCATAAATTAAAACTTTCAATATCGCATCTATCTTTTATAAAATCCTGCTTTAAAAGTCCTTCTTTAATTATCGTGTATGCAAAAGCGTTTAAAAGAGCTACATTTGTTCCCGGTTTCGGTCTTAAATGAAATTTTGCTTTTACATGCGGAGATTTTGCAACTTCTGTTATACGCGGATCTATTACTATTAAATCTGCCCCTTTTCTTGCCATTTTTCTTATAAATGCGCCTACTACAGGATGAGCCTCGGTAGGATTTGCGCCTATAATCATAATCAAATCAGATTCAAACATTGAACTTAAATCCTGAGTTCCGGCTCCTGCTCCAAATGCAGTTCCGAGAGCATAGCCTGTCGGCTGATGGCAAACTCTTGCGCAAGTATCTATGTTATTGTTTTGAAACGCAGCTCTTACTATTTTTTGCATCAAATAATTTTCTTCATTTGTGCATCTTGACGAACTTATTGCGCCTATTGAATTAATGCCGTATTTATATTGTATCTCTTTAAATTTTTTTGCAATATAGCTATATGCCGTTTCCCATGAAACTTCTTTAAATTCTTCGTTTAAATTATCTCTTAAAAGCGGAACGGTTAATCTGTCTTTACTTTTAACATAGCTCCATGCAAAACGCCCTTTAAGACAAGAATGACCGTAATTTGACAAACTGTCTTCATTCGGGATCATTCTTATTATATTATCGCCTTTATATTGAACCTCAAACGAACATCCCACTCCACAATATGCGCAAGTTGTTCTTGTTTTTGAAAAAGTTTTCCCCGATTCAAATAAATTTTTCTCGGTCAAAGCGGCGGTAGGACATTCTTTTACGCATGCCCCGCATGAAACACACTCGGAATTTAGAAAATTATCTGCGCCATCGGCAATGCTTATATTTTCTATATCGTTAACATTATTTATAATATTACTCTTACCTATTTTATCTATTCTATCTGCCGTCTTGTCTGTCTTATATGCCTTAGTAATCTCATTAACTTTATTAACTTTATTAATTTTAAATAAATTTAAATTTTTAGAGCTTTTTTTGACGGGTTTAATAACTGAATCAAAACCTTTGCCGACAATTGTTAAAGCAAAATTGCCTTGAATTTCGCCGCAAGCTCTGACGCATCTTACACAGACAATACACCGTGAAGGATCAAATCTGAAATACGGATTTGACTCGTCAACCTCACTCAATAAATGACTTTTACCTCTAAATCTAATTTTTCTAACGCCGAAGTAAGAAGCCCATTTTTGCAATTCGCAATCAAGATTTTTGGGACAGGTTAAACAATCGTTAGGATGGTCTGAAAGATAAAGTTCCATTAACGTCCGTTTTAAAGAAAAAAGTTTTTCGGAAATTGTCTTTATTTTCATACCTTCGCTGACATAAGCGGAACAAGCGTAAATATAACCCTTTTTGCCTTCCGTTTCAACGGCGCACATTCTGCATGCTCCATAAGGCAAAAGGTTTTTTGAAGCGCATAAAGACGGTATTATAATCCCTGCCTCCGCTGCCGCATCAAGTAAAGTCATACCTTCTTTAGCAATAATTTTTTGCCCGTCAACTTCGATAGATATCATTTTTGCCTTATATATGTTTTATTTTATTTTATTATATTTATACTTCTTATATTTGTATATATTGATACTAATATTTAAAATAATTTTAATAAAAATATACTTGAATTTATAATTTATTGATTTATTCTTTATTTTATAACTTTTTCAATATAATTTATAATATTAACTCAATATTTCATCGCCGAAATATTTTAAAAGACTTTCTACTGGAAGACATATGCCGCTGCCAAAGCCGCAAAGAGATAAATTTTTCATTGCATCAAGTATTTCATATATTATATCTAAATTATCCGCTATGGTTTTAGATTTAGTTTTACTTATAACTCCAATATTTTCAACTTTATTGTCTTTGAAATCTCTATAATAATTATTATGATTATTATCTTGATTATCTTGATTATCTTGATTATCTTGATTATCTTTACCGCCTTTATCATTCTTGATTTTATTATCAATATTTTCCTTCAAAATTCTTTCGAACAATTCTTTCAGCCTCATAGAACCAATCCTGCACGGAGAGCATTTTCCGCATGATTCTTCAACGCAAAAATTTAATGTTTCTTTTAGTAAATCCTTCATAGAGGTATATTCATCATAAACTACAACCCCTCCATGTCCTAACATGCCTCCTTTATCAGCAATATCTTCATAATCCAGTTTTAAATTATAAAATTCATCGCTATAGGCATCTGCTAACGGGAAAAAAGCTCCCATAGGACCGCCGATTTGCACTGCTTTTAATTTTTTTCCTTTATCTGCAGAACCGCCGCCCATATCGTAAATTAGATATTTTAAAGTGATTTCATTACTTAACTCGTAAATACCTGCGTTTTTAACCGCCCCCGATAATTGAAAAGGAAACGGTAATTGTTTTATTTTTAAATTATCTAAATTAATAAAATTATTATTATCTTTATAATTTTTATTGTTAATGCATTGACTGTGTTTATTTTTATTATTTTGGCTGTCAATATCTTTAGTATTGTTATTTTGATTTATGTTTAGATTATTTTCATTTACATTATTTTTGCAGGTATTTTTTATACTAATATTCAAATTATTATCATCATCATTATTATGATTATTAATACTCAAATTACCAAAAATATATGCAACCGAAGCAAAAGTGGTAGCGTTACTTAAAATCGTAGGTTTACCGTAAAGACCTAAAACGGCAGGAACAGGCGGACGAACTCTTGCCATTCCTCGTTTATTCTCAATGCTTTCTAAAAGAGCGGTTTCTTCTCCGCAAACATAATTACCGCCTGCTGTTATTACTTTTAAATCAAAAATATTATCTGAATTAAATATATTATTTCCGAGATAACCTGACTTATAACATAAATTTATTGCATTTTTTAACCTTTCTATCCCATTTTGATAATCAGACCTTACATAAATAAAACCTTGTTTGGCTCCTACGGTAATTGCTGAAATAATTATACCCTCTATCAGCATAAAAGGGTCATTTTCCATAACTAATCTATCTATAAAAGTACCCTTGTCCCCTTCATCTGCATTACATACAACATATGTATCTACATTGCCGTTATTTTTTTTGGTCTCTTTTTTGCTTTTATTATTATTGCCTTTGCTGTTATTATCGTTACTATTATCGGAATTATAAATATTATTATATTGATTATCTTGAGCTTGATTTTCAAAGTCGGAGTTATAGTTGTAATTATGGATACCCGTATTCATAACTGTTTCCCATTTTATGCCTACAGGAAAACCTGCTCCGCCTCTGCCTCTCAATCCAGATTTTTTTAAAATATCAATAATAATATTTTTATCGTTTTTATTATTATTGTTTTTGGCGTCATTTGCATCAATTGTATAATTTGCGTCATTTTTTATTGTGCTATTTATATCATTTATAGCATTTATATTATTTGTATCGTTTATCACATTGCTATTTTTAATTAAATATAAAACATTTTCTATTCCTTTAAATCCGCCGTTATTTTTGTAATCACCCAAAGAATTCGGATTGATTTTGCCGATTCTTTTAAAAACAAAATCAGATTTAATTTTATATAAATTTAAATCTAGAGGATTATTTATTATATTATTTTGATTTTCATTTAAATTGAAATCATCATTTAATTTATTATTATTTAAATTATTTAATTTGCGATTTTCAGCTGCAACTGAATGATTTGCGCCGCTAACATCATATATATCAGAATCAGGAATATTATAGTCAGGAATATCGGAACTAAGGATATTATTATTATGATTATGATTATGATTAGTAAAATTATTATCGGGGATTAAATTTTTTATTTTAAAATCCTTATAATATGTCGCAGCGCCATATATTTCAGCTTTTGACATATTTAATTCTTCTGCAATTAATTCTATTGAATCTTCGTCAATATAACCTTGCTCATCTTGTATCACATGAAGTCTATCTAAAAGAAACCCCGCGTTTTCAAAAATTTTCATATCTTTCATAAAATATTTTACCTTAATAAATAAAATCAATATATAATTATTATATTATTAATAAATACAATATTAAATTAAATCCCCGGGTTTAGCTTGAGCCATTTTAACGGTAAAATGCTTCCAGCGATGATGAAGCCCAAAAGATATCAGGTTATTCATTTCATCATAATGTTCCGCCACCTTGTCAAAAACATTTTCTATCAATTCATATTTTAACTTTTCAGGAACATCATTGTTGCCAAAGCTAGCATATTTTTCATTATAAGTATTTTTTTTAACCATATTAATCATATCATATCATATCATCATATCATCATATTATATTACCCTTTTAACGCTTTTTTTGAAAAACTATCAAATATTATTGCTTGGGCTGTCAGTGAAAAAAGAACCGTAATAAAAACATAAGTAATTATCGTGGACCTCATATATAAATTTAATGGCAATGACAGCGCCATCGCAATCGGCAATGCCCCTCTTAAACCGCCGAAAACAAGAAATCTTTTATACTGTTTATTTAATTTTATACTTTTTGAAAATATTTTAAACTTATTTTGAATTTTGTTTATCATAGGGGAAAACAAATATATAGCAATAAATCGCGATAATATTACAATTATTATAATAAATATAGAAACAATCCATAAATTTAAAATTTTAAACAAATTCATTTCTATCCCTATGATTAAAAATAAAATAGAATTAATTACAAAAGTTATATATTCAATAACAACAGGGAAAACTTCCAGCGTATGATTTGAGACTTTTTTCTTAAACCCGTAATTTACAAGAACTATTCCGCCAAATATAATTGCCATAATAAAAGATACATTTAAATAATATGCTATTATTAAAGATACATAAGCTAAAAGAAGAGATATCATAATTTCGGTTAAATAATCCACAGTAAGAGACAATACAAACGATACTAAATAACCGAGCAAAACTCCCAATATGGAACCCCCTAACGCTTCATACATAAACTGCAATGTTGAAGTTCCGATTATTCCAAAAATATATTTAAATATATTTAAAATATCCCCTTTTAAAAACACTAATCCCGCATTATGCAAGTTTAAACCTAAAAAAACTTCAAATAAAACAAGGCTTATTCCGTCATTAAATAAACTTTCGCCTTCTAAAACTGTTTTAATACCATCGCCAAAGCTATAGCCGCTATTATCATTATCGTTATTGTTATTATTGTTATCGCTATAACTATTTTTATAATCAGATTTTTTTGCTATCTTATTTTTCAATAAAGCAAGTATTGAAATAGGATCGGTAGGAGTTATAATAGCGCCGAAGATTAAAGATTGTTTTAAAGGAAAATCTAAAATGAAATGAAATAAAACGCCTATAAAAATTGCGGAAAAAATCGTTCCAAATATCGATAATATACTTATAGGCAGAGCATTAGCTATTAAAGGACCGATTTTAATATTAACAGCCCCTTCAAAAATAATAATAGGAAGAAATACATAATATATTAAAGAAGGCGTTATCTTTAAATATGGAAAAATATGAAAAATACCTACAACAAGGCCTATCAAGACAAGCATTGAAGCATAAGGAATTTTCAAATAATTTGTTAAAATTCCTCCGATAGAGGCAATTGAAAGTAAAATTATTGCCGTAATTACTATATAGTGGCTTCCATGCATAATTATAATATAAATAATTACATTATTATTTTATAAAACTAATAAAACATATTTTAATTATCATTAATTTAAAAATTTCATCATTTAACTATAATAAAATACAGTATATAAAATAATTTTGCGATTAACAATTAATTATCTTTAATTTAAATTGCCTCTGCTTCATCAACATTATAATTAGTAATAGCAATAGATATAACGAATGAAATCAACGCTATAATTCCATAAAATACGAAAGCATCGCTTAATCTAAAACTGCTGGCTATAAACCCGCCTATAGGCGCAGCTATAGAGCCAAGGCCAAATCCTGCGAAAAAAAATATTCCGTAAGCGGTGGACCTGTAATATTCTTTGGCATTTCGGCTTATCAAAAGGTTTGATATAGGATTTATAGAAAAATCAAATGCTGAAAAAAGCAGTATAGAAAGAAATAAAATTAAACCTCCCGTCAAACCTGAAATTAAAATGAATATTCCCGATATTAAAACTAAAACGGAAAATACCCTGTTTGGTTTATATCTTTTTGTAATATAAGTGCTTGAATATTGAAATAAAACTCCGACTAATAATGCTATCGTCACATAAAAACTGCCTGCCGCAACAGTTTGATTATGAAAAAATAAAAAATTTTTCAATTTTATTCCCGTGTAAGCCGGCAAAAATGAAAATACGCCTTGAAAAACAAAACCGTTTAAAAATTCAACTATAAAAATAAATACTATATTCCTGTGAAAAAAGTCATTAAAAAAACTTTTAATATTTGTAAGTAAGTTGACATTTTTGCTTTCTGAATAATTTTCATAGTTATTATCACTATTTGAATTTATCTTATTTATATTTATATTATTATTTGAATTATTGTTTCTATTATTGTTTGAATTTATATTATTTATAGTATTGTTTCTATTTTTTATATTCTCTATTTTGTTTGACTCAATTTTTACAAAAAAAGAGTAAACAAATATAAATAAAAAAACCAAACCTAATACTAAATAAGGCGCACTATAGCCAAAATAATAGCCTAAAAATCCTGCAAATGCGGCGCTTAATGCTACTCCTAAAGTTCCTGCTATCCCATGAATAGCAAAACCTCTCAATTTATCTGTTTTCACAAAAGACATAATGCTTAAACCGACGGGGTGGTAAATACTCGCAATTAAACCCATTAATATAATAAAAACGGCGAAAATATAAAAATTTCCGGATAAAGCTGCTAAAAATGCACTTAACGACATTCCAATTAAATAAACCTTAAGCAGAAAATTTTTATTTATCTTATCTGCTATAAAACCGACAGGCAAAGACCCTGCTCCAAATAAAAACAAATATATCCCTGCAATAATGCCGAGAGTTGCAAAGCTCACATGAAATTTTTCCTTTAAAAGAATTAAAATTGCGGGGAATGTAAGTATCGCAACATGGCAAAAAAAATGGGACAAGCTTAAGAGAGAAATTGTTTTTCGTTCGTTTGTAGTCATTATCACGAATTATTATGATTATCGTTTATATTATATAATCGTTTGTCATATTTATTTGCTATTCGTTTTCTTAAACCACTCGTATGTTTTTTTAATACCTTCGCTAAAATTAGTTTCCGGTTTAAAGCTCATCTCTTTTTCAATTTTTTCATAACTTAGACAGCTTGTTTTTTGTTCTCCGAGCTTTGCAGAACCATGAATTTCTTTAAATTTATAATTAAAATTTTTGTTAATTTCTTTAAACAAATCATTTACGCTAATTTCCAATGATGTTCCGACATTATATATCCCAACTTTATCAAAGTTTTCTAAAGCTAAAATATTTGCCTTTACCACATCTTCTATATAAACATAATCACGGGTTTGCTTGCCGTCTCCGTTAATAATCGGCTGTTCATTGTTAAGCATCTTATTTAAAAATATAGCTACAACCCCTGCTTCCCCATAAGGATTTTGCCTTGGACCGTAAACATTGCCATAACGCAAGGATACATATTTGAGCCCAAAAATTTCAAAATAGTAATTTAAAAATTTATCGGTTGCAAGCTTTGCAATTCCATAAGGAGATAGCGGCCATTCAGAATGATTTTCTTTTGTCGGTCTGTCGTTGGTATCTCCGTAAATAGCTCCGCCTGTTGAAGAAAATATAAATTTTTTAATTTTAAAATCATTGGAAAGTTTAATTAAATTTAAAGTTGCCATAATATTTGTCTTAGCGTCAAATAACGGATCCGAAACTGATTTTCTAACATCTATCTGCGCCGCGAAATGGTATATTATTTCCGGTTTTTCTTCCGTAAATATTTTTTCAACTATGCCGAAATCAGTAATATCCGCCTTTATTAATTTTGCTTCGTTATTAACATTATATTCAAAACCGCTTGAAAGATTATCAATTATAATAACATCATGTTTTTTTGCAATAAGCATATTGGCAACTTGACTGCCGATAAATCCTGCTCCGCCTGTAATAAATATTTTCATTAAATATTCATCAAAATTAAATCTATAAAAATATATAAAATTATCATGTGAAAAAATAAAAAATATTTTTATAAATTTTAAAAATTTGATGCCTCCATATTTTTATTAAACTATCATTTTATTTATTATTTTAATTATTTAATTAACTAAATAATTAACTAAATAATTATTTATCTATGTATTTATCGTATTTATGTATTTATCGTATTTATCTACCTATATTCATTCTATGCTAAATCATCTAACTATTTATTTTATTATTTATTTAATTATTTTATGAATACATTTATTTTTTGTCTATCTTTTTTCTATTTAAAAATACTAAAGATTCAATATGATAAGTACGCGGGAACATATCTATTAACTTTATATCATCTATAAAATAACCCTCGCTAATAAACACTTTTAAATCTCTTAATAATGTTAGGGGGTCGCATGAAACATAAATAACTACTTCAGGATTTAATTTAATTATATGCGGAACTAAACCTTTAATGCCTGCTCTAGGCGGATCTATTATTATTAAATCATAAATTAAATTATTTTTCACTGAATTTCTTAAAAAGTCTTCAACATTTTCATTTATAAATGATATATTTAATTTTTTTTCCTGTCTGCCTGACTTGCAATATTTAATTAAATCATTATTTAAAATTATATTTTTATTTGCGAGTTTAATAGAGTAAGGATTAGATTCCACTCCGATAACATTTGATGTAAAAGGTATTGTAAAAAAAGTTATATTTCCGTACCCGCAATATAAATCAAGGACGCTTTCAAATTTATAATCGTTTTTATTATTTTTATAATTATTGTTATAAGTTTTTAAATAATTAATTAAATAATCAACTATAAAATTTATTAAATATTCATTTTGTTTTTTATTTACCTGTATAAACGATAAAACTTCATGGGCAAATTTGACTTCGTTAATTGCAAAATAATCTTTATCGGTATCAATATTATTATTTGTATTATTATCGGTATTATTATTAAGACTCTCATTGATAATTTTGTTAAATTCTATATAGATTTTATTTATATCTAAATTTAACAGTAATTTTTTTTCTTTGCCCGACAATTCCTCTTTCAACTGAAATATTGCATTTTCAATTCCCGTATAAGTCAATATTATAGATTTAACCTTTTTTAATAAATTTTGATTATTTTCAAGAAAAAAATTTCTAACTTTTTTTATCATTATATTTATTTCATTACTTGCAAGATAACAATAATCAACATCTACAACATAATGAGAATTTTTTTTAAAAAAGCCTATTGATTCATCTGAATAAACTTTTAAACTTATTTTTTGTCTGTAATGTAAAAAATCATCTGATTTTATTATATCTATTTTTTCCGTTAAACTTTCCTGCAAATTTTCAGGAAAATATTTTGAGAATTCAATGTTTTCATCGTTGCAAATATTTTCATGATTTTTATTTGCATAATTTTCAAGATTTACATTTGAAATATTTTCTTTATTTCCAAAATTTGCATAATTTTTATGATTATTATAATTTTCTTGTTTTTTATGCTCATTTGCAGATTTACAATCTTCAGATTTAATAGATGACCTCATTTTTTTAAATTCATTTTCAAAAATTTTTTTCTTCCAATAAATTTCATAATCATAAGGAATATTAAGATAATTGCATCCCCCGCATATTGTAAAATGCGGACAAACAGGTTTTATTCTAATAGGCGAAGGAGCAATTATTTCATCAATTTTTCCAAAATTATAACGCTTATGTTCCTCATATATTTTAACTCTTAATAAATCGTCAGTGCAGGCATAGTCAACAAATGTTATTTTATCGGATTCTTCCGATTTTATAAATTTGCCTATACCAAAACCGTTGTAAGCTAATCCGACTATTTTTAATAATGCAAAATCATTTTCTTTGCTATTTTTTTTCATAATTTTTATTTTACCATAAGCATAAAAATTTAAATATTTTTATAATAAGGAAATTACACAAAATTGCCGATAGAAAATTTATTTTCTGGATTCCTGCTTACGCAGGAATGACTTTACGGATATTTAAGTTTTCACCCAACGGGTGTCATTCCCGCGAAAGCGGGAATCTAATGTTCTATATAACTTTAGAGCTATTTTAAAGATTTCCATCGGCAATTTTGGGAATTATTAAGGTCTTGCATTTTAACATTTTATGAATTATTATATATATAATAATATTGCTATTATTAAATTTAATATATAATATATAATATAAAATATAAAATATTTGTAATATGGGGACATAATAAATGAATTTTAAAAAAAATATTTTTAAAAAAAAATTATCTCTGATTTTAATATTAGTTTTATCAATTTTTATTGTTTCATCTTCTTTAAGCGGATGCGCAACATCAAGATCTACTGCGGCTAGCGGAACAACAGGCGCTATTTTCGGCGGCGGTACAGGATTTGTTATAGGCGCCTTAACAGGAGGTCCTATCGGAGCGATTATTGGAACGGCGGCGGGTATATCTATCGGTTATGGCGTAGGTTATGCAACCGGAAAATATGTCGTAACACGAGAAGGGCGCATAAGAGGATTGTCTATGCTTAATCTTCCTTATCAATTAGCCAGCAATAAAGCTATATATGATCCGTCCAGCAATTTTAAATTTAATTTTAAACAAATAAAAGGGGTTTTAGTTTCAAATTTAAAAATATCAATTAGCCAAAAAAAAATTAAACCCGGAAATAATATAAGTTTAATAATGAATTACAATGTTCTTGGAACCAGAAAAAGTATACAGAATGCTTCTATTGTAGAAAACAGGATATTAGAAGGTTTAAACGGTAAAGTTTATTATAACCATACTTCTAAAACTAACATTAATAGAGAAGGCGTCTATAAAACCAAACTTAACGTAAAAATTCCGCCTGCGACAAAACCGGGCGTTTATGTTTACCAAGCTACATTAAGAATTAATAACGGATTAAGCGCTTTAAGTTCTATGATTTATAAAGTCTATTGATATATTTTATCCTTCAATAGAAATTGATTTTCTAGATGACCGCTTCGCTCTCGGCTTATAGCCTTGTGAACAGAAACGGCATGCGTTTCTATCTTCGGAACTTTCCTGCCTGCGCAGGAATGGCTTTTAGAGGATTTATCGTTTCACCTGCCGGGTGTCATTCCTGCGAAAGCAGGAAACCAGTATCGCTTATCATTAAAATATCATTGGCAGTTTCTATGGAAGCAACTGCGTTGTTTGTCAAGTAAAAAATATCAAGCATTAAAGTTTTAGCTTTTACTTGATATGAAATCTATAACTTTCTTAAAAGCTCTTGCTCTATGAGATATTTTATTTTTTATTTCCTCGCCTACTTCTGCAAGTGTTTTGTTAAATTCAGGAACATAAAATACGGGATCGTAGCCAAAACCTGTAGTACCGGCTAATGTTTCAGTAATAAAACCGTTAAGCTCGCCATGAAAAAATTTGTATTCTTTATTTTTTACGCTATAAACGCAAGCCCAGCATATAAACCTTGCTTCTCTATCGTGTGAGCAATCTTTTTTATACTTCATATTATTTAAAAGTTTATTAATGTTGTCTATATTTATATTTGAATTGCTATTTTTTAAATTTACCGCAGCTTCTTTTTCATCATTATTTTTATTTTCATAATTATTATTATTATTATTTATATCTTTAAAATTATTCATATTATTTATTTTTGAGTATCTCGCAGTATACAGCCCCGGCTCATTATTTAAACATTTTACTTCCAGACCCGTATCTTCTGACACAATATAATCAATATTAATATTTACTTGATTGTTAATGTTGCTATGATTGTTATTAATTTTATTTTTTTTGTCAAAATTTAAATTGCGATTAGAATTTAAATATCCTTTATTTAATAAAAGGTTATAGTAAGCTTCCGCTTTTATCAAAGCATTTTCCTGATATGTTTTTCCGTCTTCTATTATATCCGTAATGCCAAATATATTATCGGCATATACAAGATTCATATTTTTCAAATCTTTCATAATTATAGAAATTTCTTGGAACTTGTGTTTGTTTCCTGTTCCTATAAGAATATTCAAAATTTAACCTCCTAATTTCACATTTTATTTTATAGTTATAAAATGATATATTATAGATTATATATAATGTATAATATTATACTAAAATTTAAAAATTTATTTTATACTTTCTTGAAAATTTTTAATTAATATTAATTAAAATAAAACGTTAAATTAACAATGAACTATACGATATTCGGCATCATTTATATTCTATTCGCCTATCTTCTCGGAAGCTTTCCTACATCAGCCATAATTGCCCGCTTAGTCGGAGGCATTAACCTCTCCGAAACGGGAAGCGGCAATCTTGGCGCTACAAATGTAACAAGAGTAATAGGAAAAAAATACGGAATAATTACTTTAATAATAGACGCCTTAAAAGGATTTTTGCCTGTTTTCATCGCTTTTAAAGATTGCAGGTATTTTCATTTTTCTTTTGTAATACTGTCTATTATTATAATAGCCCCTGTAATAGGACATTGCTATTCAGTTTATATAAAATTTAAAGGCGGCAAGGGGGTTGCAACTGCTCTCGGCGTATTTTTGGCAATATCGCCCGAAGCTGTCGTTATGGCTTTATTTATTTTTATTGTAATGGTATTTTTAAGCAAATATATATCTTTATCTTCTATAACCGCCGCTTTTTTTATGCCGTTTTTAATATTTTATAATTTAAAAAATTTAGACATATTTATCGCCTCTTGCTTTATTTCTTTATTGATAATATACAAACATATTCCGAATATCAAAAGGCTGCTGAACGGCACTGAAAGCAAAATCAATCACCCGCATATTAAATAGGCAGTCTTAAAAGAGCCCATTAATAATGAAGATTAATTATGTTTAAGCGGTAATGAATATAGGGATATAATATGAAAACACTTAAATAATAAATAATTAATAAAATTAAAAATTAAATTCCGCTAATAAAATAAGCAATAAATAAAATAATAAAATTAAAAAGGTAACCGCAGGTTAATAATACTAACAGCTAAAGCTTAAGCTTGAAAAAACTGATCGATAAGGAGGTATTTATGATTCCGCCGCATCAAAAAAAAGTAGATGAACTTATTCGGCTTGATTTGGGATACATTCCTGAAATCAATGTTAACGACTACCGATTGTCTATAAGCGGTGATATTGAAAATCCTATTGTTTTTACTTATAGCGATATTGTGAATATCGGAAAAGATAAAGTTATAGATGATTTTCATTGCGTTACCGGTTGGACAAAAGAATCAAATACATGGGATGGCGTTTTAACTAAAGAAATAGCTAAAATAGTTAAACCTGCGCAAGATGCAAAATATGTCTTGATAGGTTCGTACGACGGCTATACCACTAATGTTGATATTGATTTTTTCTTAAAAGATAATTCTTTGATTGCGTTAAAACATAACGGTAATACTTTAACGCCGGAACACGGTTTTCCCGTAAGATTAGTCATATCCGATAAATATGCCTATAAAAGCGCAAAATGGATTAAAGTTATTAAATTCTTAAAAAATGAAGAACTCGGATATTGGGAAAAAAGAGGATATTCAAACAATGCAGATCCATTTAAAGAAGAAAGATATACTTAATACCTTAAATTCCCCGATAGAACTTTATACACTGGATTCCCGCCTACGCGGGAATGACTTTATAAATTATAGCAAATCCATCTTTTTTGAATATCTTCCTAACAACATTGAGTTAAGAGATACCGTTATACTTGAAATTGCCATTGCGGCTCCTGCGATAACAGGGGGGAGCAGCCAGCCTGTAAAATGATAAAAAAGACCGGCGGCAAAAGGAATTCCTAATACGTTAAAGAAAAAAGCCCAGAATAAATTTTGTTTTATTTTGTTTAATGTCTTCCTGCCTAAAGATATGCTTTTATAAACATCTTTAATATCGCTTTTTACAAGAATGACATCGCCTGTTTCTCTTGCTACATCAGTTCCGCTTCCTATAGCTATTCCTACATTGGCTTCCGCAAGAGCAGGTGCATCATTGATGCCGTCCCCCGTCATCGCCACTTTTAAATTTTTGCTTTTGAGTTTTTCTATTTCTTTTAACTTATCCTTAGGCAATACATTTGCAATTACATTTTTAGCATTTATTCCAACTTTTGAAGCGATAAATTCAGCCGATTTTAAATTATCGCCTGTCAAAAGATACGAATCTATTCCTATCATTTTAAGTTTTTCAACAGTTTCTTTTGTATTTTCTTTCACTTTGTCCGATATCGCAATTATGCCGATTATTTTGGAGTTAAGAGAGACGCCTATAACCGTTTTCCCGTCGGCGCTTAATTTTTCTTCTAATACTTTTAACTTAGATATATCATCTTCACCTGCATTTTCAAAAAGTTCTTTTTTCCCGATTAATATATTATTCCTATTATGTATAAAACTTAAACCATATCCGCCTATTTCTTTATAATTATAATTTTTTATAAAATCATTTATATTATTCAATTGATTAAAATCATAAATATTTTTAGCATCAGTTTTAACCCCTTTTTCATATTCTTCTACTATAGCTTTTGCAATAGGATGCGAAGAAAATTTTTCGCCGAATGCCGCTATAGATAAAATATCTTCTTTAGAGTGTCCGTTTAACGGAATTACATCCGTTACTTCCGGTTTGCCGTAAGTCACTGTCCCTGTTTTATCGAACACGACCGCGTTTATCCTTGCTAATTCTTCAAGCGCCGAAGATCTTTTGATTAATATCCCTTTTTCTAGTCCTACCGAGCTGCCGACCATAAGAGCCATAGGCGTGGCAAGACCCATAGCGCAAGGACAAGCTATCACAAGAACAGCAATTGAAGCTGAAAGAGCGAATAATAAACTTTCATTAAAAACAAATTTCCACGAAATAAAAGTTATTAGCGATATTATAATTACAACAGGGACAAAATAGTTTGTTACTTCATCGGCTATTCTTTGGATCGGAGCTTTATCCGCCTGCGCATCTTCAACTAATCTAACAATTTGCGACAGTATAGTATCGCCTCCTACCTTCAAAGCTTTAATTTTTATAATATCTCCGCTATTAATTGTTGAACCTATCACTTTATCGCCTGCTTTTTTCTCTACAGGAATAGGTTCTCCGCTTATCATAGATTCGTCAATTAAAGTTTCTCCTTCTAATATTTCTCCGTCAACAGGTATTTTTTCTCCCTTTTTAACTAAAAGAATATCATTAACTTTCACATTTTTAACGTCTATTTCTTTTATATTCCCGTCATTATCTATTAAATTTGCTTTATTAGCTTGAATCTTAAAAAGAGATTTAAGCGAAGAAGCCGCTTTTTCTTTTGATATTTTCTCCAAAAGCTTTCCGAATCTAATAAAAAGAATCAATAAAACAGCCGTATCAAAATACATAGAACCTTTAATCAAAAAAACAGAAGCGACTGAATAAAAATACGCTGCGGTTATCCCGAGAGAAACAAGCACGTCCATATTAGATGAACCGTTTTTCAGCGAATAATATGCGCCTTTATAAAATGTAAGCCCTGCACTAAATTGAACAATTGTAGCAAGCAAAAATAGAATAATAGTCAATGCAATCGTATGAGCATTATAGAAATAGGAAATGCCGAAAATATTTATATACCCCATATAAGTAATAAAAACTACTGGTATAGCCAAAACTAAGGTATATATAACCCAATAATAATCTTTTTTCCAATCGGGAATGCTTCCAAAAAAAGCGCTATATAAAAAATTACATATAAACTTTAATTTTTGATAACCTTGCAAATTATTTGGGATTGCCTGAACATTATTTAACGTTTCCTGCGAACAATCTGAAGTTTTATATTGATAACTTTCTGCTGCTGTATTGATTTTATCAGAAGTTTCATTACTGCTGACTGCACTGTTTTTGTTTCCTGCAATAGCAATATAAGCATTATCGTTATTGCCGATTAAATCTATAGCTTTATAACCGCCGTCCTTAACTGCTTTAAAAATATTTTCTTTTGAAACTACGGAAGGATTATAAGTAACAAAACCGCTTTCCCCCGCAAAATTAATTGATACTTTATCTATGCCATGAAGCTTATTTATGCTTTTTTCTACTGTTCTAGCGCAATTAGTGCAGTGCATTCCCTGTATCTTAAATCTTAAATCTTCATCTGTGTTCTGTTCATTTATATTCTGTTTATTTGTATCCTGTTCTAAATTAATTTCTTGGTTGTTGGTGCTATAACCCGCTTCATCAATAGCATTTACAATATCTTTTATATTAACTATATTTTCATCATAAACAACATCAGCACATTTATCTTTTAAGCTTACATTTGCAGATTGGACACCATTAATTGCAGATATTGCTTTAGTAACAGTTTTTACGCAATGCTCGCAAGTCATTCCGTGAACATTAATTTTATCAGTTTTCATAATAATAGACCTGAATTAATATTTAATATTACAAAAAATAATACAGGGTTTTTGCAATATTTAAATGGCGACTTCTAACGCCCTTAAAAATAATGCAAAAACCCTATAAATAATTACAGCAAATATTAATATTTTATTCTAAATTTTAATTTATTGTGTATAATCTATGCTAATATTATCTGGACACAACCGCAAAATGGTCTCTTCTGTTAATAGCGTAACAATCTTTGGTATGAGCGTTGCAAATAGGTCTCTCTTTACCATAGCTTATAGTTTTCAGTCTGTCGGAATTTATGCCTGATTTTTCTAAATAAACTTTGGCTGCGTTAGCTCTTCTCCATCCCAGCGCTAAATTATAACCCTCAGAACCCCTTCTATCGCAATTACCTTGAATCTGGACTACGACGCCGGGATTATGCTTTAAATATAATACATCTCTATTAAGAATAGATATGTCTCTTTTTGTAAAAGCATATTTGTTAAATGCAAAATGGATATTGTTTTTCCTTGCGCTAAGGTTATAAGATGAAACATGTTTTTCCTTAACTATAATAGGTTTAACGGGCGCGACGATTTTTACCGGCTTTGCAACCGCTATTTTTTTAATCTCTGCAGTTTTCGTTACTGGAGCTGCTTCCAAACAGCAGTTGTAAGAAGAACCGCACGGGCTTGACAAATAAGATTCGCCGTTATAGTTACCGAACCCGCATGGTGTTGACCAGTTAGTGCCGCTGCCGGCAGCATAAGCCTTTGTTCCTAAAAAAAACATAGCCGCAATTGCTAATACGGCAAATAATAATTTCAACTTAACTTTCTTCATAATCAAATCCTCCAAAAAAATTAATATAATAATAATTGCAGTAATCCTTAAATTATTTTTTAATCATTAAAAAATAATATATTCCGTTATAATATTCACTGGAACAAACGCCATATATATTAAGATTATACCACTAATATTGCATAATAATATTTATTCTTATTTAAAATTATACAGTTTTAATTATAGTTTTATTATATTAGCCGTCAATATAAGAGTAATAATTTAATTATAGACAGCCATTCTATATTATATAAATATATATAAATTAAAATATGACTATCGCACAAAACCTCATTAAAAAATAATTAAAGTTAACTGAGCGCCTTATGTTTAAATTTAACAATATGCTATATTATATACATTATATTTTATACAATATGCTATATTGTATAAATCAGCCAAAAAAAAAGCCTCTTGAAGTGCAATAAAGCATCTCAAGAGGCTTATAAAAAAAAATTCGGTAACGACCTACTCTCTCATGCAGCTACCCGCATAATACCATCGGCGCAATAGAGCTTAACTTCCGTGTTCGGGATGGGAACGGGTGGACCCTCTATGCTATAGTTACCGAAAACTTTATACTGTTCTATTAAATAAACTAATTAAGCTATTAAATAAACTAATTAAGCTATTAAATAAACTAATTAATAAACTAATAACCATTAAACGTTAATTAAGCAATTCAAGAAAAGGATTAATGCAATTTAAATATAAAAAAAAGATTAAGCCTCACGATCTATTAGTATCAGTAAGCTAAACATATCACTATGCTTACACACCTGACCTATCAACCTCATGGTCTATGAGGGATCTTAAGCCGTGTTGCCACGGGGGATATCTTATCTCAGGGGGGGCTTCCCACTTAGATGCTTTCAGCGGTTATCCCTTCCGAACATAGCTACCCAGCCATTACCACTGGCGTGATAACTGGAACACTAGAGGTTCGTCCATCCCGGTCCTCTCGTACTAAGGACAGCTCCCTTCAAATATCCTACGCCCACAACAGATAGGGACCGAACTGTCTCACGACGTTCTAAACCCAGCTCGCGTACCACTTTAATTGGCGAACAGCCAAACCCTTGGGACCTGCTACAGCCCCAGGATGTGATGAGCCGACATCGAGGTGCCAAACCTCCTCGTCGATATGAGCTCTTGGAGGAGATCAGCCTGTTATCCCCAGCGTACCTTTTATCCGTTGAGCGATGGCCCTCCCATGAGGGACCATAATATTTTTAATTTATCTCCGCTGACAAATTCATAATGTATTATAGCAGGCGTATTGTCGCCTATATTT
>SGBB01000004.1 GCA_004195025.1 Candidatus Acidulidesulfobacter diazotrophicus
CACAGGAGGAATAATCCTCCTATACTTAGTGTTCATCGTTTACGGCGTGGACTACCAGGGTATCTAATCCTGTTTGCTCCCCACGCTTTCGCGCCTCAGCGTCAGTATCGTTCCAGAAAGCCGCCTTCGCCACCGGTGTTCTTCCTAATATCTACAAATTTCACCTCTACACTAGGAATTCCGCTTTCCCCTCCCGAACTCTAGTATAACAGTTTTAAGTGCACTTTTCGGGTTAAGCCCGAAGATTTCACACCTAACTTATTATACCGCCTACGCGCCCTTTACGCCCAGTAATTCCGAACAACGCTTGCACCCTCCGTATTACCGCGGCTGCTGGCACGGAGTTAGCCGGTGCTTCCTTTGATGGTACCGTCAATCCATAACTGTATTAGAGTAATGGGGTTTCTTCCCATCTGACAGAGCTTTACAACCCGAAGGCCTTCATCGCTCACGCGGCGTTGCTGCGTCAGGGTTTCCCCCATTGCGCAATATTCCCCACTGCTGCCTCCCGTAGGAGTCTGGACCGTGTTTCAGTTCCAGTGTGGCTGATCATCCTCTCAGACCAGCTAACCATCATTGCCTTGGTAGGCTATTACTCCACCAACTAGCTAATGGTTCATAAGCCCATTTATAAGCGATAGCATTGTAAAGAGGCCATCTTTGATATTACAACTTGTGTTATAATATAATATTCGGTATTAGCAGTCCTTTCGAACTGTTATTCCCAACTTATAAGTAGGTTACCTATGTATTACTCACCCGGTCGCCACTTTACTTGTCCCTTGCGGGACTTTCACGTACGACTTGCATGTGTTAGGCACGCCGCCAGCGTTTGTTCTGAGCCAGAATCAAACTCTCAAAAACAAAACGTTTATTGACAAGAGTACTTATTAAATTATATAAATACAAATTAATAAGCAGTCTTACATTTGACATTTTTTAATTTTGTTGCTTTTTGTATGCTGTTTAGTTTTCAAAGACCGATCTTCTGCTGGCTTTTTTAACTGCGTTTAATTGCTGTTTTTAACTGCCATAATTCGAAGTGTTTTATAAGTATATTATACGGGTAAGATTATGTCAAGCTTTTTTTAATGATTTAATTAACAATTTATTTTAATTTTATATATTTTTTTCTTTCCTATTTTTATAACAAATTCATCTATAAAATCAGGGAGTTGTAAAACGTCTGAATTTATTTTAATTTCAATTTCTTCAAATAATTTTTCTTTTGAATTATTTTTTTCATTATTTATTTCTAACTTTTTAAAATTTTCTACATTTAAGATTGCATCTTTTTTTATATCAGGAATTTCCCCATCTAATCTGCTGCCGACTCTTACCCTAACGGCACCTTGTTTTATAAGTCTTTTTGCATCGCTGTTTGATGATACTGCGTTTATATTAT
The DNA here is from genome assembly GCA_004195025.1 of Candidatus Acidulidesulfobacter diazotrophicus. Lineage (GTDB taxonomy): Bacteria > SZUA-79 > SZUA-79 > Acidulodesulfobacterales > Acidulodesulfobacteraceae > Acididesulfobacter > Acididesulfobacter diazotrophicus. The sequence continues at coordinate 1,406 of SGBB01000004.1, forward strand.
TCAATAATGATATTATATTGATATATAAATTATTATCATTGGTTAAAATTTTTTCCTCAAAATTTACATTGTCGTTTGTTTTTATTATACATTCTTTAATATCTATACTTATTGTTTCAATGTCTTCGGGATTTATTCTTTTTTGATGAGCTTCTTCAAAGTATATTAATGCTTTATGTGCCGATTCTGTTCCATGAAATCTTTCTATAATTTCTTCAGCCAATTGTTTTTTTGCAATAAGCGGATTCAAACCTTCTCTAATATTTTCCTTTAATTTATTAAAATCGTTAATGGTTATAGAGCTTAATAATTCATAATATTTTAGCATCATTTCATCTGATATTGACATTATTTTTCCGAACATATCATTGGGATTGTCAAATATACCTATTGTATTTCCTAATGATTTGCTCATTTTATTGATTCCGTCAAGTCCTTCTAATAAAGGCATAGTCATAATAGTCTGAGGACTCAGCTTAAAACTTTTCATAAGTTCTCTGCCTACAACCAAATTAAATTTTTGATCGTTGCCTCCTAATTCTAAGTCAGCCTTTATAAAAACAGAATCATATCCCTGCAGCAGCGGATATATAAATTCATGTACCGCTATAGGTCTGTTGGCAGCAAATCTTTTCTCAAAATCATCTTTTTCAAGCATTCTTGCAACTGTATAATTTGAGGAAATTTTGATGAATTCATCAAGCCTTATATTTGATAACCACCAGCTATTAAATAATATTTTAGTTTTATCTTTCTTTAATATTTTAAAAGCCTGTTCTTTATATGTTTTAGAATTTTCGAGGACAGTTTCTTTAGAAAGCGGCTTTCTTGTTTCTGATTTTCCGGTTGGGTCTCCTATCATTGCAGTAAAATCGCCTATAATAAAAAAAACTTCATGTCCATATTCTTGAAATACTCTTAATTTATTTAATAAAACAGTATGCCCAAGGTGAATATCGGGTGAAGTTGGGTCAAAGCCGGCTTTAATCTTTAATGGAATACTGTTAAGTATAGAAAATTTTAATTTTTCATACAACTCATCTTCCTTAATAAGGTCAATTGAACCGCGTTTTATGGCTTCAATCTGTTCGTTTATTAATAAATCAATATTTTTGGATTTATTCATCTAAATATGTTTATAATGTTTTTATAATTTACTTATATTTACTTATATTTACTTATATTTACTTATATTTACTTATATTTACTTATATTTACTTATATTTACTTATATTTATTAAATATTTATCTATTGATATTCATTGTTTATTTTTATTTATATTTTAATTATCAATATTTATTTAGAATATTCTATATAACCTTACTAAAAAAATAAATAAAAATAAAATTATTACGTTATTATATTATTTTATTATTTAAATTTATTTCTTATACATCAATGTTTATTTTTTTAATAGATATACTTAATTTTGTATCTGCATCTATAGTTATGAAAACTCCGTTAAGCATCATATTATTTTCTTCAGGCATAAACTTTGCCGGCATATTTGTCAAATATTTATTAACCGCTATCTCTTTTTGAGTCCCGAGTACGGAATACCTTGAACCAACCATTCCTGCGTCGCTGATATATGCCGTTCCTTTAGGCAGTATAATACTATCGTTAGTTTGAACATGCGTATGTGTACCTATTAATGCAGAAATTTCGCCGTCAAGATAAAAACCAAGCGCTTCTTTTTCGGATGTCGCTTCAGCATGAAAATCTACAATTATAGCATCTGCTTCATCTTTAATTTTTTCAATTATGCTTTTTGAAACCGTAAAAGGCGAATCGCTTAATTCTTTCATAAAAACTCTGCCTTCAAGATTTATCACGGCTATTTTTTTTCCGCTTTTCGACATATATATTCCATAACCGAAACCTGGAACTCCTGAAGGATAATTAGCCGGTCTCAGCAGTCTATTTTCTCCCGGTAGATAATCTATTATCTGTCTTTGATCCCAAATATGATTTCCTGACGTAATAACGTCAATGCCCAGATCAAATAAAAATTTTGCTATTGTTGGATTTATGCCCATACCATGAGCCGCATTTTCACCGTTGGCAATAATAAAGTCGGGGTCGTACTCTTTAATTAAACCTGACAAAGAATTCTGAACTGCCACTCTTCCCGGCTTTCCTATGATATCGCCTATAAACAAAATTTTTTCAATATTCATATTAATTTTTATTATCGAGCAAATTCCGTTGCCCTTGTTTCTCTGATAACAGATACTTTTATCTGCCCCGGATATTGTAAATTAGATTCAATTTTTTTTGCAATATCTTTAGCAAGCATAACAGAATCGTCATCCGAAACATTTTGGCTCTGCACAATCACTCTGACTTCTCTTCCTGCTTGTATAACATAGCTTTTTGCTACACCTGCAAAAGAATTTGAGATAGCTTCTAAATTTTCAAGTCTTTTTACATATGTTTCAAACATTTCTTTTCTAACTCCCGGCCTTGCGGCGCTTAATGCATCGGCGGCAGATACCAAAATTGCAAGAACGCTATTTGGTTCTTCGTCGTAGTGATGGGCTGCTATTGCATGAACAACCTTCGGAGACTCTCCGTATTTTTTTGCTATTTCAGCCCCTATTATAGCATGAGAACCTTCAACTTCGTGGTCAACCGCTTTTCCGATGTCATGTAAGAGCCCTGCTCTTTTTGCCTGTTTAACATTTATGCCTAATTCTGAGGCCATAATTCCGCATAAAAACGCTACCTCAATAGAATGGCTATAGACATTTTGTGAGTAGCTTGTTCTATATTTCAACCTTCCAAGCAATTTTAATATTTCAGGATGGATACCATGTACTCCTACATCAAATGTAGCTTGTTCTCCAGCCTCTTTCATAGCCATATTAAGTTCTTCTTCAACTTTCGCAACAACTTCTTCAATTCTCGCAGGATGTATTCTGCCGTCAGCTATTAATTTTTCAAGGGACAGTCTTGCAATTTCTCTTTTTACTGGATTAAATGAAGAAAGAACAACGGCTTCAGGAGTCTCGTCTATTATAAAATCAACTCCCGTTGCAGCCTCTAACGCTCTAATGTTTCGCCCTTCTCTGCCTATAATTCTTCCTTTTATATCGTCGCTCGGCAGCGGAACCGAAGATATGGTTTTTTCCGCAACGTAGTCGCCTGCATACCTTTGAATAGCTGTAGCAATAATCTCTTTAGCTTTTTTGTCGCCTATTTCTCTAGTTTCGTCTTCTATTTTTCTTACAGATTTAGCTGCTTCATGTTTTGCTTCATCTATAATTGAATTAATTAATTCATCTTTGGCTTCAATAGCAGTAAAACCAGATATTCTTTCAAGTTCAGAAGTCTTTTCTTTAAAAATTGATTCAATTTTTTTTTCTTTTTCGGAAATAGATTTTTCTGTTTGTATTAATATTTTTTCTCTCCTTAAAATATCAATCTCTTTTTTCTCAATAATATCTACTCTCTTATCTAAATTGTCTTCTTTTGCCGTAACTCTTTTTTCAAGTCTTATTAATTCTTGATTTTTTTGTTTGATATCTTCATCTGCAGTTTCTTTTAATTTTATGATTTCGGCTTTAGTATTTAATAAAGCATCCTTTTTTATTTCATCTGCCTTTTTTTCGGCATCTATAATAATATCTTTTGCTTTAAGCTGACCTTTTTTTAATGAAATATTTTCAATTAATTTATTTACAAAAAATCCGCCTGCAAAAAAAATTATGGAACTAACTAAAACTATAATAACTTCAGCCATTATATTATTATCTCCTTATCATTGAAAGTAATAGTCTTATTTTTATTAATTATAATATAAAATAATAATGTATTTATTCTAAATATAGTCGGAACAATTAATAATTCCGCTTTCACATATTAAATAGTGCATTTTAATATCATTTTGCGTAATTTCAATTTCATTTTTTTTATAAATTTGAAAATTATAGCATATACCTATAAAAATAGAATCAATTTTTGATTTAGCCAAAACTTTATCGTAACACCCTTTTCCATAACCTATTCTATTACCTGATGTATCAAACGCGACACCCGGAACAAAAAAAGCGTCAATTTCATTAATAGCTGTTTCTCGACCGCATTTTGAAGATAGTATTCCATAATCGTCTTTAACAAGACTATCTGTATCTTTAAATTTATAAAAACAAATATCGGATTTTTTTTTACAATACGGTAAATAAATTTTTATATTTTCATTTATAATTTTATCTATAACAAGCTCTATCTTAACTTCATTTTTTATGCTCATATAAAGAGCAGCGGATTTAATAAACTTCTGTCTAATAAAACATATTGTTTTATTAGAAATGATATCACTAAAATAAATAATTTCTTTGTTAGTTAAACTTAATCTTTCATCTATCATTTTCTGCCTGACGGCAATTTTTGAGTACATATAATTACACAAATTTATATCTCTTAACTTTATTAGCGTTACTTTTTGATTAACTTAACGTTTTAGTTTATTTATATTTTTAAGTATATATTTATTACGCAAGCCTAAATAAATAAAACTAAATATTTAAAAAAGTTTGTTCGTTGTATTTTAAATGATGATTTTTACGAGACAAGCAGAAAAAAAGGAAAATAAATTTAAAAGGATTTAATAAACCCCCCGCATGTGCCGAACGGACGATAAAATTGGACCTATTCAAATAAGGTGGTAATCATATAATAATCATCGTTAGGAATAAAATATTTAAATTTTTTTCCATTGAGAAAATTAGGGACAATCCCAATCTATCCAACTGTTGGGTCAATTTTAATAATCCAATCGAACACCGCAGGGTTAATTAAATAAAATATGTATTTATAACATTATCAAAATAAATTCAAAACAGCAAAAAGAACCACAAAAAAACAAAAATATTTTAAGTAACGCTATGTATTGTAATCTTAATAAGTTTTTTTTCAAAATAATTTTTACTTTACTTTACTTTACTTTAAAAAAATTATTAATTATACGAATTGGAAATATATTTATATATATTATTGACTTTTTCTAACACTCTCTTGCTTTCATTATTTGTTTCTATTTGCATAGAGAGATAATCATCAGCAATATTGAGAGCAGTTAAAACAGCAATATTTAAAGAATCCGCAGACTTAGTCCTTTTAGACACTTCATCTGCTTTATTATTTATATAAGCAGCCAGCTCTTCCAAATATTTTTTAGTTTTATCGCTATTTATCAAATACTTTTGATTTAAGATTTTTAATTCGACAATATCATCCATATTTTATTTATAAAAACTATAAAATTAGCTTAAATTAATATTTTCCAAATTATTTATAATATCATCAATTTTTTTTACAATCATATCGTTTTCAGTTTCAGTATCTTTTATTTTATTATTTAATATATCAATTTCCTCATCTTTAATTTTTGCCTCCGTTAATAATCTGTCGCGTTCATTTTTTATTTTTTCAAATGCATCTTTTAAAAGAACAACTTTCTCTTCAATTAAATTTAAATTTTTAATATCCATCTTTTGCAATCCCGTAAATAAGTCATTCATATATAATATTTTAAATTTGTATTATATTTCTATTAAATTTATTCTTTTTTATTTAGTTTAGTTAAATTGTCGGCAATAAATATTTTACTTTAAATATAAATTAATTTTATTACTGACATGTATCAATATTATCACACAAAGTTTTAATTTAAAACAAAATTATTAAATATAAATTTTACAAAGCCGAAGAAGTATATAAATGAGCATAAGGTCTGGCGCTTGATGGAACTATTTTATAAAAAGGACCGTTAATTAAATCTTCAGCTTGTAGATTAAAATCATTTGCATATTCTATTAGGTATTTTTTCAAAAAAATCATATCTTCGTCATTTGCTTCTAAAAATTCTACTTCTTTCGAATATTTTGAAAAATCTATCTTTTTTTTTAGATAAATAGTGCCTCCGTGCATACCTACTCCGAAATATTCCCCTGCCAATTCTTCAGAATTATTTAGTCCTAAAAGAACCATTACTCCTCCTGCCATATATTCTCCGAAAAAACTGCCTACTTTTCCGCCTATAATGATAACAGGAATTTGCGTATTATAGCCTTTCATATGAATACCTATGCGGTATCCTGCATTACCGCGAATATAAATCCTGCCTCCTCTCATGCCGTAACCCACTACATCTCCTGCATCTCCTTTTATAGTTATTTTACCAGCATTCATTGTATTGCCTACATTATCTTGAACATTATTGTTGACGATAATTGACGGTCCGTCCATAAATACTCCGAGGTCATTTCCCGGAACACCATTGACCGTAATAGTGATATCGTCTCCTTTAATACCGTCCCCAATATAATATTGCCCGTTTACATTCTCAAGAAAAAAATTTTTTATCCCTGAAGCAATGTTTTCTCTAATAATTTTATTTAATTCCTTATAATGCATGTCTTTTGCATCTATTGTAATCATAAACCACCCGTAATTATCTGATTAATCACCAAATTATTCAAAAAAATATTAAAAAATTAATAAATCATAAAGCTGACAAAAATTATATTATAAAAGTAATAGCAACGTAATTTACCGCAGTTTAATTAAACACTAAAAATAATTAAACTTTCTATTACATACCTGCATGCTTAATACCGAGAACCTTTAATTCGGAATCGGTAAGTTCAATTCCTCTTAGCCTCTCTTTAGAGCCTCTTAAGCTTTCAATAGAATTTACTCCCATAGCTCCAAGAATATCTTTCATTTCATGGCTCCACGCAGTAATCAAATTATAAAGTTTTTCACCATATTCCTCAGGATCAAGTCTTCTTGTTAGCTCAGGTCTTTGGGTCGTAATTCCCCAACTGCAGTTTCCCGTGTGACATTTTCCGCATATATGGCATCCCATAACCACAAGAGCTGCAGTTCCAATAGCCACGGCATCTGCACCTAACGCTATCGCTTTTACAGCATCGGCGCTTGATCTGATACTTCCTGCCGCTACCAAAGAAGCTTCATTTCTAATTCCTTCTTCTCTTAATCTCTGGTCAACCTGAGCAAGAGCAATTTCAATAGGTATGCCGACATTATCTCTAATTATTATAGGTGCTGCACCAGTTCCGCCTGTAAATCCGTCAATATATACAATATCGGCTCCTGCCCTTACAATTCCGCTAACAATAGCAGCAATATTATGAACTGCCGCAACTTTAACCGAAACAGGTTTCTCATAATTAATAGCCTCTTTTATCGCATAAATTAGCTGCCTTAAATCTTCTATAGAATAAATATCATGATGCGGCGCAGGAGATATTGCGTCTGTTCCTGCAGGTATCATTCTTGTTCTGGATATATCCGCTCCTATTTTTTCTCCGGGCAAATGACCTCCTATGCCAGGTTTTGCGCCTTGACCTATTTTTATTTCCACTGCAACGCCGCTGTTTAAATAATCTCTATTAACGCCAAACCTACCTGAAGCGACCTGAACAATAATGTTTTTACCAAAAGGAACCAGCTCATCATGCAATCCCCCTTCTCCTATATTCATAACTATCCCTAATGCTCTTGCAGCTAAAGCCATTGCTTTTTGCGCATTCAAAGATATTGAGCCGTAAGACATCGGAGCAAATATAAAAGGTGTTGCCAGTTCTATTTGAGGCGGCATCGGATTTTTTAAAATAGGCTGACCGTCTTCGTTAAAATCTAATTCAAGTTTAGACGGTTTTTTGCCGAGAAAAGTTTTTAATTCCATAGGTTCGCGCAAAGGATCTATCGGAGGATTTGTAACCTGACATGCATCTAATAAAATATGATCAAAATATTTTTTGTATTTTAAAGGAGTTCCCATACCAGATATGGCGATACCTCCTGTTTCAGACTGTCTCCAAATATTTTTGATGTGGTAGTCTTGCCAATTTCCGTTTTCGCGCATAACGGTCGGATTTTTTAATATAGATATGGCTCCTTCAGGACAATAAGTGTAGCATCTTCCGCATGCAACGCACTTAGAATGGTCTGCTATAATTTTGTCGCCGCCGAAACTATATGTTCCCCAGCCGCAATTCTGAATACATCTTTTACATCTTACGCATTTTGCATGGTCTATAACAGCTAAATATTCAGATTGTATATTTGTAAATGATGATTTTGTCATGAAATGATTAACCTTTGTTTTTGAGATATATTTTCAGTATTTATAGTTTTTATTATAATAGGTTCACCTGCTTTAGGAGACCAGACAATATCAGGGGAAGAACAAACTTCACGAATAGATGACTCTTCGGAAGCTATATATGTAAAATCTCCTTTAGTTCCTGCAACAAGAGGTCTGAGTTTTATTCTATCGTTTAATGCAATCATTCCGTCAGGATAGCCGAATATAATTGCAAAAGGTCCGTTAAGAAGCGCGCTGCCGTATATTTGCCTCAATGCATTATAAAGTTCCTTTTGTTTAGGCTCCATTTTTTCAATCGTGTGATAAAAAGGAGCGGCTAAAACATTCATTGCTAATTCTACCGGAAGTCTATGTTTTCTGATAAGCAAATCTAAAATATATGCTATAACTTCCGTATCGGTTTTTAAAGCCAGATTATACTTAAACATTTCAAGATATCTTTTGTTAATTCCATAGGAAGATATTTCGCCGTTATGAACAATTGACCAATCTAGTAATGTGAACGGATGCGCCCCGCCCCACCATCCCGGAGTATTAGTTGGAAATCTGTTATGAGCCGTCCACATATATCCTTCAACATTGTCAAGCATATAAAAATCGGCAATGTCTTCAGGATACCCGACTCCCTTAAAGGCACCCATATTCTTTCCGCTTGAAAATACGTACGCTCCGTCATATTCCGAGTTTATCAGCATAACACTGCTAACAACAAAATCGTCATCTCCGAGATCATGTAATAATCTGTCTTCGCGATCACTTTTAGGTTTCATAAAATATCTGTGAAGAATAGGATGATCGTTAATCTTAGACGTCTTAAAAACAGGTATAGATTCCTGCTTTTCAATTATAAAATTATTTTTAAAATATTCTTCAGTGTCATGTTTAGCGGCAAGGTCGTCATACATAACATGAAAAGCGTAAAGGTCGGCATATTCGGGATAGCAGCCGTAAACGGCAAATCCGCCGCCGAGACCGTTCCCTCTGTCATGTTCAAGAGCTATGGCTTTTTTAATATCTTCGCCGTTAGTTCTTATTTTTCTTATATTTATAATACCGCATAATCCGCATCCTGCAGTATCATGCTCTATTGAAAAATTATTTTTTAATCTAAGCAATTTTTTATCCTCAAAACAATTATTGATAATTATTTTAATAAAAAAAATAAAAATAAACTACATAAAATAAATATACTAATAATTAAATTAAATTTTAAATATATATACATATGTTAGCATATATATATATTTTATACAATGTATTAATAGTACCCAAAAATTGCCGATATAAATCTTTAAAATAGCTTTAAAGTTATATAGAACATTAGATTCCCGCTTTCGCGGGAATGACACCCGTTGGGTAAAAACTTAAATATCCGCAAAGTCATTCCTGCGTAGGCAGGAAAATTCCGAAGATAGAAATGCATGCCGTTTCTGTTCACGGGTGTCGTTAGACACAAGAGCGAAGCGGTCATCCTGAATAAATTTTATATCGGCAATTTTGGGATATCATATATATAGTGTTTTACAAGATATTTTCATCTAAAATTTGTTTAAAATCAGACGCAATATTTTTTTTAACAGGCGGAAGTCCTAATTTTTTCCTCGCTCCTTCCTGAGGGTCGCCTAATCTTAATGTTTTAAAAAATAATTCTTCCGCTTTTTTTACTTTTTGCGGACTTACATGATTTTTTATAGCAATATTTTTTAAAGTTGTCAATACCGTTTCCCAGCTATAATTCTGAGGACAAAGTTCGGAACAGGTGTGGCATTCCAAACATTCCCAAACAATTTTAGAAGACATAGCGCGTTCAACGTCGTTATCTAATATCATTTGAATTATTAAAGGGGGGTTATATGACGCAAAATTCAGCGACATAGGGCAATCATTCCTGCAAGCTTGACAGTCATAGCATCTAATTAGAGATTCTTTGTCAAACATTAACGAATAATCTTTAAATATCTTTGTTAAATTAAATTTATCAATAAACTTTTTTGCCTTTACTTTATGCATTTCAATAAGTTCTTCGGTTCCTTCTATGCCAAAAGCAAGACACATAAGTTCTTCTAATGTAATAACAGGTATATCGTATTTTGAACCTTCTTTTATAAGCATAAATTGATTAGTGTCAAATTGAGTAAAACATGACGGACATACAGTAGTAAGCACATCAACTGAGGCTTCTTTAATAGCATCCATTTTAATTCTGGTCATAACTAACGCTTTTTCATGTTCATCCACTCTGTCTAAAGACTGACCGCAGCACATCATTTTATTATTGTAATTTACAACGGTTGCTCCCAGCGCTTTTAAAATATTGTCATATTTTACAGGATCAAAAGGGCTGTCAAAATTTATAGCATGAGAAGGTCTAACAAGATGACATCCATAATGGATTGCAATTTTTATGCCCCGTAAGGGGTATTTTACGCTGGCTTTTATCTTATTGACACCGACTTCATCATGAAGATATTCTATTAAATGCGAAACCGATGAGCTTCCTGAAAAATTTAATCCTATTTTGTCAAGTGTTTTATTTATATTTTTTTGATAATCAGGATTAGATATAACTTTGGCTCTTGCCTGTTTAAGATTAGAATAGCAGCCTGTGCAAACCGACATAATATTGACATTTTCATTTTCTGCAAGAGCGATATTTCTAATAGCCGTCAAATCAAATAAAGTTTCATCAATATTTTTAACCAAAGATTTTTCAGGACAGCATGTGAAAGAATCTATATCTTTATATTTAATTTCTAATTTATCTAATACTAAACGTGTAGCTTTTTCCATAAAAGGAAATTTTGCCTGAATTGTACATCCCCAAAAAAAAGCGTTTTCTTTACTCATAATTTTATTTATTTATTTTTATTTTACTGCATTAAAATTGTAATCGCTATTTATTATATATATTAAAATATATTATAATATATTTTAATATATTTTAATATTTAAAAATTAATTTAAAATAATCTTAGAAGCGCCTATAAAATATTTATAAGAAGAATAAAAAGATAATATTATACTAAATAAAATCAGCCAGTACCCTACTTCACCAAAATTTATATAAAAATGGGTATAATATATGAGCAGAAAGAAAATTCCAAACATTTGAAAAGATGTTTTCCATTTACCTATTTTACCTGCAGGAATAACTAATCCTTTTTCACCGGCAATTGCCCTTAAACCTGTGATAAATATTTCACGGATTATTATTAATACTACCATCCATGCGGGAATTCTATGCAAAGGTATGAGCATAATAAGAATAGTAATAACCAATATCTTATCTGCAATAGGATCAAGAAAAGTTCCAAAAGTGGTAACAATATTCCTTTTTCTTGCAATATATCCATCTATAAAATCTGTTCCCATGGCTAAGACAAAAAACAAAGCGGCATATAATTCATATACTTCTTTTTTGAAAAATAATAAGAAAAAAATAACGGGAACAATTAATATCCGACATATAGTTAAAATGTTAGGCAAATTATAAATATTATTATTTTTATTCATTTATTTTAGTTTGTTTAAGATTAATTAAGCAATTAAGTTAAAAAAGTTAAAACAATTATTTAAATTGCAATTTAAATTTGATTCTTTAATACTGCGTTAGAAAATAATTATTTCCATAACGCCACATCCACTTGCCTGAGGGGATAAATCATAACAATAGCCATCTGCACCCGGCCCTCTCACATCAAAGAGAAGGGGCGTCTATATATTCTAACGCAGGATTAATGTCGTTGTATTTATTTTTTTATGTATTTTTTGTAGTAGCCTGAAACCTCTTTGACATAATTCTGCGTCTGAGCATAAGGAGGTATTCCTCCGTATTGCTTAACCGCATTTTTCCCTGCGTTATATGCAGCAAGAGCAAGGGATACATTATCGTTATATTTGATAAGAAGACTTTTTAAGTATTTTGTTCCTGCATAAATATTCTGTGCAGGATTAAAAGGATTGGAAACATTTAATATTCTTTGAGTTGCAGGCATGAGCTGCATAAGTCCTTCAGCACCTTTATCAGATACGGCTGTTTTTCTGTACCCCGATTCTGCTTTGATTACCGCCTCTATAAGACCCTGATTAATATTATATCTTTTTGCTGCTTTTTGAATCAATTTTCTATATTTTAATATTTTATAAGTACTTTGATGATGTTTATTAACAGTAATCATAAAAACTTTATATTTGCTTGAAACAGGAACATTAGAAAAGTAAACAATTCCGTTTTTTCCATGCCTCATATAAATATCTGCACTTGCATTATTTATATGAACAAACAATATTAAAATTAAAAAAAATAAAATAGATATATGAACCTTACTATTTATTTTTTTTATAACTTGCGGCATATTAAATAATTCATTGTAAATAATTTTCATAAATTTATACAAAATTTATATATAGCTTTTATTTTTTATATTTTTATTTCAACCTTTATGAATAATAATATCCCAAAATTGCCGATATAAATTTCTACTCTATGTTATATATTATATATAGATTACCGCCATCTCCTGAATGACACATAATATAAAGTCTTTATTTTATCTTTCAGGTGAATATAGATAAATATATAAACCTAATATTGATATAATAGGACACTTTTAATAATTAATAATTTCTATCGGCAAATTAAATAATATGTATATTATATTATATGCTCTCTTTTAAAATAGCGTTCATTGCTGCCGCAGCTACCGCACTGCCTCCTAAATTGCCTGTATTGCCTATGGATGGAAAAAAAACATCTTTCATAAGATTTCTTTTTGAATCATCTGCGCCGACAAATCCGACGGGCATGCCTATTATAAGATTTGGCTTATAATTAAGCGATTTAAATAATATTTTACATGTATTCATTGTTTCTATTAATGCTGTAGGAGCATTTCCTATGATTATAAAATCCGGCAAATTTTCAATAACGGCAATTCTTATAGAATAAGCCGACCTTGTAATTCCATTAGTACCTATTTTATTATTTGTATTATTGAATTCTGATTTTAAATTATAATTTGATATTAAACCGTAAAACTTTTCACTTAATTCTTCACTGGTTAATCCTATATAGCAGCGAACATCAACAATGACATTTTCATTAACGGTGCTGCTTATTCCTGCCTCAGTCATTCTGCTGTCGCAAACTATTTTTATAGGTTTATTTAATTTAGATTTTTGTTTTATAAAATTGATAGAATTTATAATAGAATTTTCCGTAAAAAACATAGTCTTTGAATATGCCATGTCACTTGAAGCATGAATAACTCTTTTTATTACTATTTTTTCATATTCCGAATATTTACTGTTAAAAATATCATCCTCTGCGAGCAATGAGTTTATTATAGAAATACTTTCATTGTAAATATCTATTCCTGAATTTCCTAAATTAGAATTTGATATATTCATATTTATATTTATATATAATATTTTTAAATATTTATTTAGTTCATTTATTATTATTTATTATAAAAATTTATGCACTTATTTTCAAGAATAATATAATATAAGTTCTTTTATTATGCAATTAAATTATATAATATTAAATAAACTAAACAAATACCCAAAATTGCCGATAGAAATTGTTAAAAATACTCCAATGCTTTAATAACACTGGATTCCCGCTTACGCGGGAATGACACCCAAAGGTTGAAATGATAAAACCCAGCAAAGTCATTCCTGCGTAAGCGGGAAAGTTCCGAAGGAAACTTCACGAGTGTCGTTAGGCACGAGAGCGAAGCGGTCATCCAGAATAAAATTTTCTATCGGCAATTTTAAGAAATAATATAATATAATATAATATAATATGATATAATATAATCTTTATATTTTAAATTAAATAATTATTGCAATATTTTATGGACAGTCAAAATTCTATATTTAACCTTTCATTAAAAGAATTGGAAAATTTTTGCATAAATAATTCTGCAAAAAAATTTAATGCTTTTCAAATAATGAAATGGATATATAATGCTAAAATATATGATTTCAACAGTATGACAAATATTTCAAAACCGCTAAGAGAATGCTTAAATTTAAATTTTAATTTTAAAATGCCGGAGATTATAAATAGTAGCAGAGAAAGCGGCGGCGAAGGCAATTATTCAATAAAATATCTTATTAAACTTAACGACGGTTCTGCAATAGAGTCTGTATTCATTGATTACGGCAAAAGAAAAACATTGTGCGTTTCATCTCAAGCAGGGTGTAAAATGCTGTGCAATTTTTGCACTACAGGTAACTTTGGTTTTCAAAGAAATTTAACTTCGGAAGAGATTATATCTCAGATTATATTAATAGAAAATGAATTAAAAATTAAAATTACTAATGTAGTATTTATGGGAATGGGCGAACCATTAGATAATTTATCCGAAGTAAAAAAAGCGCTTGAAATTATTTCCGACGCTAACTTTATAGGAATAGCCCGCAGGAAAATTACTATTTCGACATGCGGTATAATAGATAAATTAAATGAAATTAAAGATTTGAAATATAAAATTGCTATCTCTCTAAATGCTTCTAATAATTATTTAAGAAATCAAATTATGCCTATTAATAAAAAATACCCCATAGAAGATATTGTAAAATTTATAAGCGACGGAAAATATTTCGGGCATAATAAAATAACTTTAGAATATGTTTTAATAAAAGATTTTAATGACTCAATCAATAATGCAAAAGAATTAATAAAATTATTTTCCCCGCAAAATGTAAAATTTAATCTAATACCGTTTAACAAATTTGATATCGAAAATATAGGCGAAACTGTAAATATAAACCAAAAACAATTTGAAAACAATTATGAAAGGACGAATGAAACTGTTTATAATAATTTTCAGGATAAATTAATGAAAGCCGGGTTTGTAGTTATAATACGACATTCTAAGGCTCAAAGCATTTACGGCGGATGCGGACAGTTAAAGGGATCTGCGTAAATAAGTATTATTTCATATAATATATATGTCGTTAAAAAAATATTCAATAGCAATTGATTTAGGAACTACAACTGTTGCTGCAGCTTTAATAGATAAAAAACATAATAAAGTAATTTTGGAGAAAAGTTCCTTAAACTTGCAATATCCAGAATTTGGATTCGATTCGGTAAAAAGAATACAAAACGGTCTTAACATAGAATCTGTTAAAAAATTACAGGAAAAAGCATTATTGACAATTGCAAATCTTTTAAATTATTTTATAAAAGAGAGGAGCATTGAATTGACCGATATAAATGAAATAGCTCTTGCCGGAAATACGGCAATGGAATTATCTTTTTGCGGCTATCCTTTAGCCGATCTTTCAAAGCCTCCTTACAAACCTGCTTTTAACATAGTATTTCCGGAAAAAATAAATGAATTAAAATTAGATAGCGGCAGCGGCGTCAGAGACGTAAATTTAATAGACGTAAATTTAATTGCCTCAGGTTCAATTTCTTCTGATAATGTCAACTACTACAAAAACTTTGTTACATTAAACAGCGATTTGTTTATATTCCCTATCTTAGACGGATTTGTCGGAGGCGATACCGTATCATCAATTTATTATTTAGATATGCACAATAAAGATAACCCTGTTTTTATAGCCGATTTTGGTACAAATGTAGAGATAGCGATAGGAAACAAAAATAAAATTTTTACTACGTCTGCTCCTGCAGGACCCGCCTTTGAAGGCGGAAATATAAGGCACGGAATGTTAGCACAAGGTTCTGCTATATTTTCTATAAAACTTATAAACGGAATATTTGATTTTAAAACAATCAACGGATCAAAAATTCCCGAGGGAATTTGCGGAAGCGGTATAATTGATTTAATAGCATCTTTGCTTCGTGAAAAAATAATAGATAAAAACGGAAGAATATTACCTATAGAACTTATTGACTCAGAAAGCTATTCGGTAGTCAGCAAAGGCTTTAATAATGAAGAAAACGAGGTTATAGTTTACAAAGATAATAAGACTGATATAAGATTTTATCAAGACGATGTAAGGCAATTTCAATTTGCAAAATCTGCCGTGAAATCGGCGGCTGAAATATTAATAAATAAATATAAAATAGATATTAACGATAATTTTGATGTTTATATATCAGGTTCTTTCGGTAACTATATAAAAAATGAAAATATAGATATTATTGATATTTTTCCTTTTAAGAATAAAAAAATAAATTATATTTATGATAGTTCCCTTGAAGGATGTAAAAAATATTTAATTTCAGAATATTGCACAAGAAAAAAAGATATATCAAAAATTATAAGCATTTCAAAAAATTTTCCTCTGTCGGGAAGTAAACTTTTTGAAAGATTATTTATTAAAAATTTATCATGGCAATAAATATGGATACAAAAATATTTGGAAATGAAAAATTGCAAAACGATTATTTGCTCGGGGTTGATTTTGCCAAAGTATTTTCATCATTTAGCAAACCGGTTATAATTAAAGATATGAGAAGTGATATAATTTATATGAATGAGCAGGCTAAAAATCTTAAACTGTCCACTAATGACGATATTTGTATATCTTTTGATGAAGATCTGCCTGATGAAATAAAGGAAATTAATAAAAACGGTTTAATATCAATAAACAAAGTTATTAATACGGCATCTCCATATAGTGTTTCTAAAAAAAAATATTTTCAAATTGAAACTATCACGCTTTTTAATAATTTTGGATTATTTTACGGTACTTTATTTATATTTTTTGATAAAACGGAGTTTGCAAAAAATATCATTAAATTTTCTTCCTGCAATAGCTACAAAATATATGATGAATCGACAGGTTTTTTGTTAAAGAATCAATTTGACGAAATTGCCGAAAAAGAGGCGGAAAGATGTAAAAGATATGGCTCTACTTTTTCCGTAGTATATTTTAGTTTTGAAAATTTAGCCTTAATAAGACAGTCCTATGGGCAGGAAAAATTAAATAAACTTATTAAATATTATGGAATGTTTTTAAATCATAAATTTAGAAAAACGGATTATTTGTTCAGATTTGATTTTAATGATTTTTTTGGAATATTGACTCATACGCCCTTAGATGTTGCCGTAATTAAATTTGAAAAAATAAAAAAGTCAATTTCGGAAGTCGTAAAATTTAACGGCAATGGATCACTGCAGCCTACGTTATATTACGGAATTTCGGAATTTGATATTAAAAGGCATTTTAAGAATTTGGATTTACTTATAGATGAAGCAAGATTAGAATTTGAAAAAAACAAAACTTTTGATTTTAAAAAATTTTAAAGGTTTTATCAAAACAATTATTTAACCCAAAATTGCCGATAGAGATTGTTAAATATACTGCAATGCATTAAATATGCTGGATTCCTGTTTTCGCAGGAATGACACCCATTAGGTGAACTTTTAAAATCTCTTAAAGTCATTTCCTCGTAGGCGGTAATCCAGAATAAAATTTTCTATCGGCAATTTTGAGTTTAATTATTTAACTAAATTAATTATTTTTTCTGTTTTATTTTCTGTTTTATCCAATATTTTTCCAATTTTGTAGAGAGGTTCTCCAGCATTTTTAAATAAATTTTCAATAGCGGATGTTTTATCTTCAGGAATACAAACTAAAAGTCCTCCTGATGTTTCAGCTCCAAAAGCGACCCATACAAGACTTTCGTCAATATTTTCTGCAATATTCGCATATTGAGAAAAAAACTTTCTGTTTCGTTTTGTACCTGAGGGATTAATTCCTTTCTTTATTAATTCCAAGCTTCCGCCAATCAAAGGAATATTTTCAAGATTTAATTCGCAAGAAGTTTTACTCGCTAACATCATTTCGGATACATGCCCCGCAAGTCCGAAGCCTGTGATATCCGTCATAGCATTTACTGTTTTTAAAGAAACAGCTAATTCGGATGTTGTTTTATTTAATTTTGCCATAGAATTTATAGCTTCGTCTAAAACAGACTGCGGTAAAAAGTCTGTAGATAAAGCGCTTACGATAAATCCTGTTCCTAATTTTTTTGTTAAATATAAAACATCGCCTGGCATAGCTCCTTTGTTAGAATATATCTCATTTATTTTACATATCCCCGTTACGCTTAAACCGTATTTTAGCTCTTTATCGTCAATTGAATGTCCGCCAAGCAGCGCGGCGCCTGATTCGTTTATTTTATTTAATCCTCCGAGCAATATTTCTTTTAAAACATTTTTTTCAACATCGGCGATAGGAAAGCACGCAATATTTAAAACGGTTATAGGCTGTCCGCCCATAGCGTAAATATCCGACAAAGCATTAGCCGCTGCTATTTGCCCAAAAACATAAGGGTCATCTACGACAGGCGTAAAAAAATCTACCGTCTGAATGAGACACTTATCGTCCGATATTTTGTATATACCCGCATCGTCTTTATAATCAAAACCTACTAAAACATTATCGTTAGGCAGAACAGGCAAATCATCAATTATTGAAGAAAGGTCCTCCGGACCCAGCTTGCATCCTCAGCCGTGAGCCGATGACATAGAAGTTAACTTATATTTTTTATTTGTCATATTATTTTAAGAATAATTATATATTTTAAATTTTAAATATATAATTATAAAATTGCATTGCATACTTTATATTATATATTGCGTAATCAATTTAATATTATTAATTAACAATAAATTGTGAATAATTTAATAATTTAATTCAAGTTTACGGCATTTTACTTCCTGCTATTAAATATTCCAAATCTTTATCGGTAAATTTGACACCACCGCCGACAAATAGCGACCCGTTGTTATTTTTGCTAAAAATATCATCATATCCCATATCTACGAAAAGATGTCTGAAGAATGTATAGCTAATACCGGCATTAACGTAAGCTTCCGCAGAGCCGTTGTTTGAATTAAATCCGAATGCCCTTGCATATAATTTCAAATTTTTATTGGTTTCCGGAATATAGTAATTAATGCCGACTCCTCCGGTTGAATACATAAGACCCGCCAAAAAAGTCCAATTATAAAAATTTTTGGCAATTTCTGCATTAAATTTAATATTATTAGAATTAGAATATTGTGTCGTATTTGTTGTAATACTTGAAGGATAAAATTCACCGGAAGGAGGATTATTTGTAGTATAAGTTGTAGTTTGGGTTTCTCCGAATGAATTTCCATAATTAACAGGCGCAGAATCAACTCCCAGAACATAATAATGTCCAGGGGAAGGCTGTAGTCTGATGTTAACTTCAGTTACCGATCCGTTTGATTTAACTAGATATTGGGAATTCATATTCATTTTTATTTTAAATCTGTTAAAACCTCCCACTAAATTGTTAATACCTTTAAGCGAACCGTTAAGATTATCGTATACGGAATTTCTATTTACAAGTTTACCTACAGTACCTTTGCCTTCATTTATTTTTGACGATATTCCGTATATTTGATTTAAAGATAATTGCAGCTGTTTAGAGTCTTTCCTAATATGAGCAAGGCTTCTGTTAATATTAGATTTATTTTTAGTTAAAATATCGCTTAAATTTGCCGACACTGTTTTAATATTATTAGTAATAGAAGGAAGCTCCTGCCTCAAATTATCGGATATTGCTCTAAAATTATGAATTGTTCTTGTTAAAGCTCTATCGTTTTTAAGGGTTAATCCATTTATATTGCGAGAAAAACCTGCAAAATTAGTCATCATTACATTAAAATTCTTTTGATTTAAATATACTAATTTGTCTAAATTATCGGAAAGCTCCGCGACATTAGATAATATAGCTTTTATTTTATGCTCTCCTGTTTTGTTGCCGATTGAATTTTTTAGCGAACTCGTAATATGCTCAAGGTTATCGGCAGTCTTGGCAAATTTTAAAATCAAATTAGACATATTTTCCGGTGATTTATAGCTTTTTATTATTTCATTTTCAGGCACCGGCTTTGACGTTAAAGATTGAATAGCATTGGCAGGAGTGATGGATATATAGCTTTCTCCAAGAAGACTCATAGATCTTATAGAAGCGATATAATCAGGATAAATTTTATATTTAGAATTTATTTCCATGTAAACACGGGCTTTACCCTGTTCAAGCTTAATTCTTTTGACTGTTCCGACTTTTATTCCAGCCATTTCAACATTTGTTCCTGCTGCTATACCGTTTGCAGATGTGAAATAAGTGGAAATAGTATAGGTAGGCGATTTAAAAATATTAATTTTACCCACTTTCATAGAAAAATAAACAAGTATTAACAAAATTACAACGGTAAAAATTCCTACTTTTGTTTCTTTATTTAATTTCATAATATTTTTAATAATGCAATACAGGTTAATTTATTTAATTTTCATTATTAAATATATTATGAAATAATGAAAATTAAACTTTTAAGCTTAATTAAGATGATAATAATATTAAACAAATATAAATATAATACAATTAAAAATAACCAGCTTTAAAAAATAATATATGCTACAAAATTTGTATTATGCAAATTAAGAAAATAAAATTATATACCTATATAAATAACTATATAACTATGGGTCCAACCATACTTCCCGTCACAAATTGTTTCACGACAGGGTTGTCGGATTTTTTAAATTTTTCGGCGCTCCCTGTTTCAATTATAGCACCTTTATATAGCATTGCAATTATATCTGCTGTTTTATATGCTCCTTCAATATCATGGCTTATAATAATGCCTGTATATTTGAGTTGCTTCTGCGTTGAAATTATAAGATTATTTATTACATCCGACATAATAGGATCTAGTCCTGTCGTCGGTTCGTCAAAAAGAACTATTTCAGGCTCCAATATCATAGCTCTTGCGACTGCTACCCTTTTTCTCATACCTCCCGACAACTCCGAGGGCATTTTTAATTCTATTCCGCTCAAGCCCACATCGTTTAATCCCGACATAACTTTCTTTATAATATCTCCTTCGGATAATTTTAAATGCTGTCTTAGAGGGAATGCAATATTTTCAAAAATATTAATTGAATCAAATAATGCACCATCCTGAAAAACCATCCCAAATTTTTTTCTTAATTCATTTAACTCTTTTTTATTTATGGTATTTAAATCAATATCATTAAATAAAACTCTTCCTGAATCTGGTTTTATAAGCCCTACTATATGCTTAAGCATAACGCTTTTACCTTCTCCGCTTCTGCCAATCACAACGGTAATTTTCTTATCTTCAAAACTTATATTAAGATTATCTAAAACTTTTAACCCTTTAAAAGATTTATCTATATTCTCAAGAATTATCATTTAAATAAATTCCGTTAAAATAAAATTGAAGTAAGAATATAGTCTGCGAAAAGAATGTAAATTGAGCTTAATACAACAGCCTGTGTTGTAACGCGGCCCACGCCTTTAGATCCCCCTGATGCCTCATACCCTTTATATGTACTTATCGTTGCAAGTATAATTCCAAAAACTACGGCTTTTATTAAGCCGTTATAAATATCGCTAAGTTTCATATATTTATAAATCATATCCACAAATACGGTTCCGTTTAATCCAAGGAAAAATTTATAAACAACATAGCCGCCTAATATCCCTATTAAAGAAGATACGATAGATAATATAGGAAGCATTATCATTGAAGCGATAATACGCGGCATAGAAAGAAAATAATAAGGATCTACGGACATTACTTCAAGCGCATCAATCTGTTCTGAAATTTTCATAGTACCAATTTCTGAAGCCATAGATGAACCGCATCTGGCAGTAATCATTAAAGCGGTTAAAACTGGTCCTAATTCTCTCGTCATAGAAAGAGCGACGGTAGGACCAATCATATATGTAACACCTACTATTTTAGCAGCATAATAAGCTTGCAGCGACAAAACCATGCCGACAAAAAGCCCCGTTAATCCGATAATAAAAAATGAATCTACGCCTATAAAAACCATCTGATCAAAAAGATTGTCAATATTTATCGAATATCGGAATAACGATAAGATACAATTCCATATATAAATAATCAAAGAACCTAACTCATTAATTAAATATAAAATATAAAATCCTATTTTTTCAAAATAATCTAATATAAAATTCATTATTTATATCCCCGATAATTTTATTCTTCAAGTTCAATATGCCAGTAGGTATTATCCACAAGATTAAGAAACGGCATCCATTCTTTATACAATATATTTGTTAAAGATATATGGTAATACGGAGACCATTCAGGTTTTTTAGGCTTCCGCATTAATTTCATTCCAGCTTCCTCAGGCGTTCTGCCGCCTTTGATTCTATTGCATTTAATGCAGCTGCAAACGATATTCTCCCATGAAGATATTCCCCCGTATGCTCTTGGAATCACGTGATCTAAATTTAAATCATTTTTTTTAAATTCTTTTCCGCAATACTGGCATTTATTTTTATCCCTGAGAAATATATTGGCTCTTGAAAATTTAATATATCTTTTTGGCACTTTATCATAATTAATAAGCAAAATTACTCTTGGAACTCTAATAAATTTATTTACAAGACCGACAGATTGGGTCTTGTCTAAAACAGAAATATCCTTCCAAGAATCAAAAGCAAATGTGCGGTAATTTTCATCAACGGCTTTAGCAACTCCTTGATATAAAAGTATAAGCGCTCTCTTAAGAGAAGTGATATGCACGGGTAAAAATGATTTATTTAGCACCAATACATTAGAAGATAGCATAGCATATCCTTATAATAATATAATCGGTTTTACTAGTTAGTTTCTTTAACAGCTGCTTCAATAACTATTTGGGAAACTTTTTTAAAATTATTAATTATATCATCTATATCAATATCTAAAACCGTCCTTAAATCAATTAAAAATGTATCTTCTTTAATTTTTCCAACGATAGGAATTTGTAAACTCCTAAAAATTTCGCTTAATTTTTCTGTTTCAAAAATTTTATTAGTAATGCTTAAACAGTATGTTTTAAGTTTATAATCAGGCATTGCTCCGCCACCTACTATACTAAAATCTTCCACAATATTAATATTAAAATTATACATAGTTTTACAAATATGTTCAAGTTTTTTAATTTTATTTAAAAGTTTAAAGCCTCTTTTTTTTATTTCTGAAATATTTTGGGAAAGCAAATGAATAGTAGGTATATTTTTAATAGCATTATCTATGTCTAAATATTCAAATAAAACTGCTTCAAGTGCCGCCAAAGTCATCTTGTCAATTCTGAAAGCTCTGTTAAGAGGGTTTTTTGCAATCAAATCAACATATTTTTTTTTACCTGCTATAATACCTGCTTGCGGTCCGCCAAGAAGCTTGTCTCCGCTGAACGTCACTATGTCAATTCCTGTATTGACAACCTCCTGAGCCGTAGGTTCTTTTGGAAGACCAAATTTTTCCAATTTGATAAAACTTCCAGAACCGAGATCTTCCATTACGGGAATATCATATTTTACCCCAATTTCTACAAGTTCTTTGGAATTAACTTCATGCACAAATCCAGTCATTTTAAAATTACTATGGTGAACTTTAAGTAATAATGCTGTATTTTCATTTATTTCAGATTCATAATCATTAATTTTAGTTTTATTGGTAGTGCCGACTTCAATAAGCTGTGCTCCGGACGCTTTCATTATATCGGGAATTCTGAACGACCCGCCTATTTCGACAAGTTCTCCTCTTGAAACTATAACTTCTTTTTTTATTCCCGAGGCAAAAGTGTTTAGCGCCATAAAAACAGCGGCGGCGTTATTATTAACCACAAGAGCGGCTTCGCAATTTAAAATTTTATTAAGTAATATTTCAATATGCGAATATCTTTTTCCTCTTTTTCCTTCTTCAAGATTAAATTCAAGATTTGAATATGAAGAAGCTATTTTGGAAACATTTTCAACTGCAGCTTTCGGCAGAATAGATCTTCCGAGATTTGTATGAATAACAACCCCTGTGCCGTTAATAACTCTTCTAAGGCTAAATGAAAAATTATCGAAATATTCTTGCAGCAAGAGTAAAAAATGTTTTATTTCAAAAATATTATCATCCGGTATTTTGTTTTTTTGCAAATTTATTTTTATTTTTTCTTTTTCTTCTGATAATATTTCATCTAATTTATTTTTTACGGCATTGTATGAATATTTGCCGATTAATTTTAGAACATCGCTATCTTGCAAAATTAATTGAATTTTAGGAAATTTTCTTAAATATTCATTTAAATTATACATAATTTATTTTAGTTATTTTAATTTAGTTACTTTATTAGTCACTTTAATAATCACTTTAATTAATTAAAAGCATTTTAAATTTGTTTAATTTATTTTTATATTTATTTATTTATTTAACTTATTTATTATTTTTATTTATCAATTAATTATATAATTTAATAATGTAATTATATTTTTTGAAATGATTTAAAAGAATTTCCGGCATAAAACGATAAAATATTTTCTAAAAAATTAAGACAGTCATTTAAAACTAATTCTTTAACGCTTAATTTGGAAATAATTGAAGTATTGGAATTTACCATAAGATTAATTATCTTAATAGCATTAACCGATAAATTTATTGTTTTTACGGTTTTAGCGCAGTTATTGCAAACTGCTCCGCCCTTAGCTATGCTAAAAGCAAAATAATTATCTATATTTTTTTGTGAACATAATGTACAAGTCGTAAAATTAGGGAATATACCGAGATATTTTAAAAAATTAGAAATAAAATAAAGTTCATGTTTAAGAATAATATCTTCGCCGCAATTATTTCCTACGGCATTATCTAAACTCAAATAAGTATTTCTCAATAAATTAAAAATCATTACGTTTTTGTCTTTTTCAGGAACCAACGCTTTTGTAATTTCCAGCATTTTTGAGATAGATATATAAGCATCAATATTTTTTCTGATATTTTTATATTCCTCAATAGAATCTACTTCGTAAAGTATTGCCAAAGACATCCCTGCTTTCTCGTAAAATTTGATATTGGTCAGCATAGCGGGTTCAAGTTTTCCAAGAAATCTTTTTCTGCTTTTTCTTGCATTATTGGCAAAGCATGCAATTTTTCCATAATCCTCAGTAACATAAACAATCAATAAATCGGCTTCGTTCATTTTTTTTATAGAAACAATAAAAGATTTTGACGATAATACGTTCATTTTAGATTGCCGTCCGGTTTATAACTTGTAAAATGATTAGTTTATTTAAATAACTTTATTGTTTATTTGTTAATTAATAAATATTAATATTAATATTTATTGCTTTATTAATTTATTTAATTTATTTAATTTAATTAATTTAATTTAATTTAATTTAATTTAAT
Source organism: Candidatus Acidulidesulfobacter diazotrophicus (assembly GCA_004195025.1). Classification (GTDB taxonomy): domain Bacteria; phylum SZUA-79; class SZUA-79; order Acidulodesulfobacterales; family Acidulodesulfobacteraceae; genus Acididesulfobacter; species Acididesulfobacter diazotrophicus. Next base: position 26,727 of record SGBB01000004.1, read on the forward strand.
TTATTTAATTTAATTTATTTAATTTATATGCCTGATAAAAAAACAATGCATATTCCCGTAATAATAACAAAAACGCCGAGCCATCTTTTAATCCCGACCCTTTCTCTTAAAAAAAATTTTGAAAGCAAAAGCACCAGCACATAGCCGCTTGATAATAGCGGATAAGCAATCGACAACGGAAGTTTAGACAAAGCTATAAGATAAAATAAAGTAGCAAAAAACAGAAGGATAAGAGCAGTAAAAATAAAAGGGTTAAAGAATACAAAGATAGATTTAAAACTTACTTTTAAATGTTCATCTTTGACTTTTCCAGACCCTATTTTTTGCAAAAGCTGACCAAACGATGAAAAAACAACGGCAAAAATCATATAGTAATATGGATTCATAATATTTTACATACAAATATATAAATTAAAAATTAAAAGTTTATAGATAATCCTTAATCCTGCAATATAATTTTATACTTTATTTATCACCTGATTGAAATCAGAGATAATTAATAAATGTTTATAGATAATCCTTAATCCTGCAATATAATTTTATACACTAAATTCCCGCCTTCGCGGGAATGACTTTGCGGAGTTTTATTATTTCACCTTTTGGGTGTCATTCCTGCGTAAGCAGGAATCCAAAGTTATTTAGCATTAGAACTTATAAATAGTTTCTAATGCAGTATTAAGAATAATGTTTTTATTATACAATAATTTTTTCTAAATTGGAAAGTTCCGTATAAGTAGAAAATATATAAATTCTGCTTAATTTTTTATCATCGGTTATATTATTATTGTTTACATCATTATTGCTTATATTTATAATCTCATATAATGCTTTTCCTACATTATAATTTACTTTTATTTTTTCGGCATTTATTCCTGCCGTTTTAAGTCTTATAGCCATATCGTAAGGTCTAAGACCAGTAATTATAATATTATTAAATTTATCAATATATTTTTCAAAATTAACATCCCATATCCACGAAACATCTCTACCGTCGGCATCTCTGTCGGAAAAAGCAAATAAAGCATTTATATAATTATTTTTTTCAAATATTTTCCCCAATACATTGTTAAATCCTGAAGGGTTTTTCACTAAATCTACGTTATACTCTACTCCTTTAAAGGTTTTTTTAAAAGATCTGCCGAATTTCGTAAAATAGTTTTCAAAGGATATTTTAATTATTTCATCATTTAAACCGTAATATTTTACAACCAAGAAAGCAGCCATATAATTCAATATATTGTAATATCCCTGAATTGACGGTTTGAAGCTGAAATTTTTGTTGATATTATTAATAATATGATTACTTGTGTTTGCATTATGTATATCGCAATTATTTTTACAATTAGCATCGTTAGCACCAATGCTATTATTACTATAATTGCTATAGTAACTTTTATTAATATTATTTTGCATATCGGAAATATTATTACTTTTTATTTTAGAAAAAAATTCTTCAGTATTATTAAAGCTAAAATTTAAATAATCGTCTTCAAGTATTTCTGCCTCTATATCAGATATATTGCTTTTATATCCGCAAGAATTGCAATAATACTTTATTATAGCATATTTATCGTTAAATTCTGCAGATAATATACTTCCGCATTGCGGACAAGAGACTGCATCGGTAAAAGCGATATTGCCGCTATTTTTTTTCACAGATACACCAAATACTTCTGTAATATCAATATCATCTAACTTATCAGATAATTTTTTTATAGATTTAAAATTAAAATGAAGTTTTTTATTTTTAGTATTAAATCCTACAAAAGAAGCAAGGGGTTCGTTTGTAGGCAAAATTAATACAGGATAAGTTTTTAAAGATTTTATAGAATTTTTAATATTTAGCATCGTAGTGTTGACTTCCCCGTATCTGTCTAATTGGTCTCTGTAAAAATTGGTAATTACAATAATATCAGGATTTATTTTTGAAATAACGTAAGGAAAAACTTTCTCATCTGTTTCAATTACGATAATATCAGCATTAAACTTTCCGTTAAATGAATAACATCCAATAATAGACCCGAAAATGCCGTTTATCATATTTGCTCCATTCACATTTGAGCATACTTTACTACCCGCATTATTTAAACAGGAGGCTATTAAATTAGTAGTAGTAGTTTTTCCGTTAGTTCCAGTAATAATTATCACAGGAATATTTATCGCATTTATATCTTTTGCAAAATTATCAACTAAATTCTTGTCAAATTTTCTCAACAAATAAAGCGGAAGAACATCGCCGTTTCTTCTTAATACTACAACTAAAATTAACTTAAAAAATTTATAAAGAATAATCTCTATGTTATTTTTAATATTTAAATTCATAATAATTTCAATAAGTTATAAATTACTCTAATATTTTAACTACTTAGCTACTGATTAAAAATTGTGCAATATGATTAAGTTTTCTATTTTTCTAACTATTCAGGTTTTAACAATCAAGTTTTCTTTAAAAAATTTTACAGCCCTTGTGAAATTGTCAATTTTTATTTATTGATTGTTTAATTTTTTCAACAGCTTCCATTGCATTTTTTGCATAAATGTCTGCGTTTATGGACTTTGCATAATCTTCATTAACTACAGCCCCTCCAACCATTGAAAAAACATTTATATCGTTTTTTTTCAATTCTTTAATAACATTTTCCATTTCACCTACGGTTGTAGTCATAAGAGCGGACAATCCTACGAAATTAACTTTATTTTTTATAGCTTCTGCAACAATTTTTTCGGTCTTAACGTTTCTGCCGAGATCTATAACTTCAAAACCGTTATTTTCTAAAAGAGTTGCAACAATATTTTTGCCTATGTCGTGAACATCTCCTTCAACAGTCGCCATTAAAATTTTTATTGTATTAGAATTTGTATTTTTAGGCAAATCTTTCTTAATCCTCGCAAAAGCTATTTTCATAACTTCTGCGCTTTCCATAACCTGCGGCAAAAAATATATATTTTTATCAAAAAGCTTCCCGACTTCTTCCAGCGCAGGTATTAAATATTTATTGCCGATTTCTAACGGGGCGGCGCCTTCGGATAATAAGCTTTCCACAAAAGAAACTACGCCTTCTTTTTCTCCGTTTAGAACGGCATTATATAATTTTTCGCCGGTACTTAAAATATTGCTTTTTGTACCGGAATTTTTAGAATTTTCTGTTGAATTTGAATATTTTTCATTATTATAGCTGTTTGCTTTTTCCGAGAAATGGTTTATGTATGTCTTTGCAAGATAATCTTTAGCTATTAAAACTTTTGCGGCATAAAAACTGCCTGTTAAAAGTTCGTCTTCAGGGTTTACTATTGCTGCGCTCAACCCTGCGGAAAAACACATTGTTAAAAAGGCTGCATTAATATATGTTCTTTTTGGCAAACCGAACGAAATATTACTTACTCCCAGAACCGTCGGAATATTTAAAATAGTTTTATTTTTTTTAATCGCTTCTAATGTTGTTAAAGCCTTGTCTTGTCCTGCGCTTATAGGAAGAGTTAAAAAATCTATCATAATGTCGTAAGATTTTATGCCAAAATCCGTAAGTTTGTTGTAAACCGTATAGGCAGTTTTTATTCTCTCATCCGATGTTTCAGGAATGCCCTTGTCGTCTAACGCAAGAACTATTACTGCAGCGCCGTATTTTTTAATTAGCGGCATTAATTTATTTATTTTTTTTTCTTCGCCGCTTATAGAATTAACTAATGCTTTGCCGGGATACAGCATAAGAGCTTCTTCAACAGCATCTGGATTAGAAGAATCTATAACAAGAGGAGTCTGTACAACATTAGAAGCCGCCAGAATTGCTTTTTTCATAAGTTCAATTTCATCTGTCCCCGGAACTCCGACATTAATATCAAGCATAGATGCGCCGTCATCGGTTTGCATTTTGGCAGTTTTTCTAATATAATTTGTTTTACCGTTTTTCAACTCTTCAATAAATTCTTTTTTCCCCGTCGGATTTATTCTCTCTCCTATCATTACTGGCGGATGATGCGCGCCGATTGAAATAAATTCAGTCCTTGAGGTTAAAAAAAGTCCCGCCTCTCTTTTTATACCTTTTTCAGGCAGTTCGCTATTATTGATTATTTTTAATTTTTTGGACATTTCTTTAATAAATTTATCGTCGCTGCCGCAGCATGCAGATACAATCCTTACCCCTATTAATGCAAGTTCCTCTATTAATTTAGAAAAATCATCCGGCTTGCCCGGAAATATAGTTTTTCCATTAACTAAAGACGGTATGCCCGCATTTGGCTTAGAAATAAGAGGAATATCGGTAACAGATGCCATTTTTTTTAAAATTTCATAAATATCTTCAGGACCTACGGAACAATTTGCTCCGATAACATCAGCGCCAAGACTGTCTGCGGTAATAGCAAAAACTTCAGGGGTAGTGCCTAAAATTGTTCTATAAGTATTGTCAAATGTCATCATTGCTATTATAGGTTTGTCGCTTAATTCTTTAACCGCAATTATCGCGGCTCTGACTTCCTGGAGGTCTATCATCGTTTCAAGCTGAAATAAATCAACATCGGCATCAAGTCCCGCTTTTATCTGTTCTTTATACAATTCAACACTTTCTTTAAAAGTTAATTCTCCCACAGGGTAAATAAATTTTCCGGTCGGCGCCAAAGACATAGCGATAAGACAATTGCCGTTAGATGCTTTTTGTGCAGCTTTTACCGCATTATAATTAATTTCATATAATTTATTTTCAAGACCGTATTCTGCAAGTTTTATTTTATTTGCTCCAAAAGTATTGGCAACCAATATTTCGCTTCCTGCTTCGGCATAGCTTTTATGAATGGCTATAATATGATTAATTTTTTCTGAAATATTAAAACTTTCAGGCAATAAACCTTTAGGAAGGAGTCCTTGAATCTGTAAAATAGTTCCCATAGCTCCATCCGATAATATCAATCTTTTTTTTAATTCGTTCCTGAAATTTTTTATCATAATTTTTTAAACCTGTTTTATATTTTTATATTTTATGCCGTTAATTTATATATAATAGCTAAATAAAATTAAAGAAAAATTAAAGAAAATCAATAATAACTTCAATATCTTCCGTTATATTTTTACCGAGAAAATTGCTTCCGAGCAGTTTAAACTTTTCAGGATCATCGCTAACGTAATATTTTTCAAAAGGCTTGTCTAATGTAGTATTTAACATATTATTATTAATTAGAAAATTCCTTACTTCAATAGAAACTTCTTTTCCCGAATCAATAATTTCCGTATTTTTATCTATAATTTTTGAAATAATAGTTTTTAACATAGGATAATGAGTGCATCCAAGAACAATCGAAGACGGTTTGGTTTCAATAATAGGCTGCAAATAATATTTTAATATCTCGCTGGTAATATTAGAGTCAATCCAGCCTTCTTCCACAAGTGGAACCAACAGGGGGCAAGCTCTCTCTATTATTGTAATATTAGCACCTTTGTCGTAATTATTTAGCCTGCTTATTGCATTTGAATAAGCTTTACTTCCTATTGTTGCCTTAGTTCCTATGACAGCGATAGTATTAACTTCCACATCTGAATTATAATTATTGTTTTTATAATTATCAATTTTTTCAATTGATTTTATTGATTTTTTATAGGCACGACGGGCACCCGGTTCTATAACTCCGAAAATAGGTATGCTAAATTCTTTTTTTAATTCATCGAGCGCCAAACTTGATACTGTGTTGCACGCTGCGACAATAAGTTTGACATTGTGTTTTAATAAAAATTTTGTAATTTCTTTCGAATATTTTACAATTGTTTCTTTTGATTTATTTCCGTAAGGAACTCTTGCCGTATCGCCAAAATATATGAGATTTTCATATTTAAGTAATCGCCTGATTTCTTTAAACACGGTAAGACCGCCCAATCCTGAATCAAAAATACCTATAGGCTGCCGATTAATTGACATAATTATTATATATTTTAATTTTAATATTTAATATTAATTAATATTTTTGATTTACTAAATTTACTAGTTTATTAATTTTATTAATTTTATTAATTTAAAAACAAAATTTTTTATGCTATATTATATGAAATTATATTCTAAATAAAATAATCTGTTTTTATATATATATTTGTATATATATAAATATATTAAATTAAAAATTATATATTATCAAATAAAATTACTTGATTTTTAAAATTGCTTGATTTTTTTAAGGAGGATGTCAATATATATGGCAAATTTATACGAACAATACAACCACTATGACGATAATAAATATAAAGAAAAAAGATTCGACATTAAAACCGAAGACAGTGTGGATGTGAAAGTTTTAGAAACAATTCCTTTCTGCTATCCTTTAAGTCAAACTAAAGTTTCTATAACAACAAAAGAATTTACTTCCGTTTGTCCTTGGAGCGGGCTTCCCGATACCGCAGAGCTTAATATAACATATACGCCTAATAATCATCTTGTTGAAATGAAATCCTTAAAATATTACCTGCTATCTTTCAGAAATATAGGAATACTTCAAGAACATGCCGTAAACAGAATATTAAATGATTTAGCGAAATTATTAGAACCAAAAAATATGGAAGTTGAAGCAAAATTTGAATCGAGAGGCGGACTTGATACGGTAGTAAAGGTTGAATATAATGCCGCAAATGTTGAAAAATAAATTAAACCGAATAATTTATAAATATTGTATTAATTCTATCGTAATATTATTAGGGTCTTTAAGAAAGGCAAGCTTCATGGTTTTATCAAGCGAATAAAAAGGGTCTCTTGTAAATACCGCGCCTTTTTCTTTCATAGTAATAAAATCTTTGTCAATATTGTCGGTCATAAAAGCAAAATGTGCAAAACTGCATTCTTTGCCATTTTCATTTGAAGATATAAAATCTAAACTTTCTTTTTCTTCATAAATAAGTTCTAACTCAAAGTTTGATTCATCATCTTTTAAAAAAACTAAAGTTACTTTATGAACTTCAATATATCTTTTTTCTTTAATCTTTAGATTTAATATATTAGTATAAAAAGTTAATGATTGATCTAAATATTTAGTTTTTACAGCTGCATGTATTAATTTCATGATATTTTTTTTGCATTAAATTTATTAAAATATTAGACTATAATTATTTAAAACTACATTTGCTGCATTTAGTAAATTTATGGAAAACTTGCCATATTTTATTAAACTATTTTTATTAAACTATAATAAATATAATAAATTAAAAGTTGACAACAATAAAATAAAATAAATATATGATAATTAAATTATGAATATTTTATCATAATAATATAATTATTAAAATAAAATAAAAATGAATTATAACTTAAATCTAAATGCTATTGATCTTTATCCTGAAATTATGAATATTTACGGAGATAGAGGGAATATGCTCTATTTTAAATACAGAGCTTCATTATACGGAATAACTGTAAATATCGGGTCATGCTCTATAGGCGAGAAATTTGATACGGATAAGACCGATATTATGTTTATAGGCGGCGGACAGGATTCCGAACAGGCTTTGATTTATAAAGATTTTATAACTAACAAAAAAAATGCGCTTAAAGACGCTAAAGATGCGGGTAAAATAATGCTTTCAATCTGCGGAGGCTATCAGCTTTTACTGAATTATTATAAAACTTTAGACAATAAAATAATCGAAGGCATTTCTATTTTTGACGGATATACGGCGGCGGAACCTAAAAAACCCAGATTAACCGGCAATATCGCTTCCGCTTTCAAAGATAAGATAATTGTAGGATTTGAAAATCATAGCGGGAGAACATATTTATCAGAATCTCAACAAAATTTTGGAAAAGTCTTGTTTGGATTTGGCAATAACGGGGTAGATAAAACAGAAGGAGCAATTTCAAATAATTTCTATGGTACATATATGCATGGAAGTATTTTACCTAAAAATTTTCAATTCTGCGACATAATTATAGACACAGCAGTTAAAAATAAATATAAAATTGCTCTTAACGAAATAATTAAAAAAAACAATATCAATATTGATAATAATTTTGAAATCAATGCAAGAAAGGATATAAGAGATTTAAAAAAAATAATTAATAGAACAATATGAAATAAACCAAAACAAGCAATGTATTCAACTTAGATTATTTATTATAATTCCTAAAATTGCCGATAGAGGATAGAGATTGTTAAATATACCGCAATGCATTAAAGATACTGGATTACTGCTTTATTCGGAATGACTGCAAATAGCGGGTGAATTTTAAAAATACCTCAAAGTCATACCCCCGCGCAGGCGGGAAAGTTCCAAAGATATAAAGGCATGCTGTTTCTGTTTGCAATGCTATAAGCCGAGAGCAAAGCGGTCAGCGGTAATCAGGAAATAAATTTCTATCGGCAATTTTGGTAATTATATAATGTTGTTAATCAACAATTAATTAAATCAAAAAAATATGACAAAATAAATTAAGCGCCTTTTCTTTTTATAATTTTATATTATTTAAAGAATAAGGCGCTTAATTTTTATGTGCCAACTGCACATTTCACTTGCAAGATTTTCAAGAATAACATGAATCTTTAATTCCATAATTTTCCATTAGATTCAAGTAAAATTCTTCGGCATCTAAATTTTCCAACATAGGTTTTTCGTAACTGATCTTCTTCATGTTTTTTCACCTCCTTTGGCTAAAGTATTATTCAGCTTATAAAAAATTAAATTTAATTTATTTAAATCGGGTTCTTTAAATTGATAATCATTTTGATAGCAATGAGTAAATATTAAATTACGGTTATCTATAAAAATGAAAATAAAATGAAAATGCCGCTAAATATATAATTCATTATTTTATTATAATTATAATAAAATAATTATTCATAACTAAAGCTTATCATATAAAAAAAATATTTCAACAAGTCAATAAAAGAATGTCAAAGCAATAAAAAAAATATTGATTTTTTTTAAAATAATGATATATATATAAATTGCAAGATAAAATAATTATTATACATATTTTTATTTATGTTTTTATTTAAGCAGTTTATTTAATGTTTTATAATTTAATAGTTTTTAATTAATTAATGACGGAGGTGTAGCCTATTCAATATTTATATTTATATTTTGTATTATAATTTATTATTATAAATAGTGCGCAAAGGTACATAAAAATATAATTTTATAATAATTATTTATTTATTAAATTTATTTATATATTAAATAATATATAAATTTAAATTAAATATATTTGCCATACTATTAATATAATGTATAATTAATAGTATATTGTATATTAAAACAATTTAAGAAAATTTAAATTTTATGTTTTATTAAATTTATAATTATAATTATAATTATGATGAAAATATGTTTTGTTATTTATATTAATAAAAATTAATCAACACAATTTTTAAAATTTTTAAACTAATTTATTAATTTTATTTTTAAGGAGAGAGTAAAATGAACAAAAAAACAAAGATTGGCCTATCCATTCTTGGATTGGTTGTTGGAGTATCCGCAGTTCTTTCCGGCTGCGCTCCAAAAGTAACAAAAGTATCTTCAAGCGCTTTGCCGCCTGCAAAAAAACCTGCAGTTGCGGTTCAACAGCCAACACAACCTGTAATCACTAAACAAGTAAATCCTTATTTAAGAAAGTATCCTTGGCTTGCAACTTACAATATTCAATCAAACAACAATAATATACATTTTGCATTTAACAAATCTATTCTTACTCCGCTTGATAAAATGATTTTAAGAAAAGATGCAATATATTTAAAGTATCATAGAAATACGGATGTACAAATTCAGGGTAATTGCGATAGAAGAGGTTCGGAAAGCTACAACTTAGCACTCGGATGGAGAAGAGCAAATGCCGCAAAAGCATATTTGCAAGACCTTGGTATAAATTCAGGAAGACTTAAAACAATAAGCTTTGGCAAAGAAAAACCGTTATGCAATGCTCATACAAGAGTTTGTTACGCTATAAACAGAAGAGATCATTTTGTATCTGCTTCAAGATAAATTATTTAATATAAATAAATTTTAAATTTTATTTATATTTATTTTAAGTTTATGATATTAATCCCTTTAATGGACTTATTTATGAATTAAATTAATTCAGATAAATTTCATTAAAGGGATTTTTTTATTTTTATTATTAATGTTTATTAATTTTAGCTTTAATATAAGCCAAATTATATGATGCAAAAACATTTTTTTCTATATTAGTATATTTATTTTCATAATCTTTTAAAACTTTTTTAAGTATTAAATACCTTGAATGTTTTGATAAACATAAACTTTTATTATTATTTTTATTGTCGTAATTTTTATTTATTTTAATTTCATAATTTTCATTAAATTTATTATCGTGATCAGTATTATCGGTTCTGCTGATCGGGTGATTTAAACTATTTACGCCGGCGGTATTATTAACAGAATTTTTAGCACCTATAATATTAATTTTTTTTAATAATTCTAATGCGGTATCTGCATATTCTTTATATTCAATAATTTTAAATTCTTCTATAATAAATCCTTGCGAAACTAATAAATTCTTAATATGATTAGCATCTGGAAATTTGTGAAGCGCTATGCTGCGCGTATTATCATTGCTTAAATATTCATCGTAACATAAGTTAAGTTCTTTTAATGTTCCTTCAGAAAGGAACGAACATATAAATAAATTGTCATTATTTAAGTTTAAACTATTTTTTACCGATTTGACAAACCCTATTGGCTTGTTTAGCCAGTGTAAAACCATGTTAGAAAAAACAATATTTATCGTTTTGTTTTTTATCGGCATATCTTCACAATCGGAACAGCAAAGATGTTCATTGCTGATTCCATTAGTTTTAAATTTTAATTTCCCCCTTTTTAAAGCTCCTAACGCTAAATCAATACCTAAATATAGAAAATTAAAATCGCCTGCATGATTTCTATTTATTTTGTTTTTAATATATAAGAGTCCATTGCCCGTCCCGCAGCCTGCGTCAAGTATGTTTAATTTTTTTACGCAACCGTTATTTGCATTATCGGCATAATACTTTAATATAAAATCAAGTATGTCGCTTGTTATTATCTCAAGAGTTATTTTGTGATATGATATAGCGCTATCATATTGATGAGAATTTGAAAAATTTTTTTTTATTTTGTTTTTATCTATGTTCATAAATTAATATTGTAAATACAAAAATAGACTGTAAAATAAAAATCACAAAAAAAATTGACTTGCATAATATGTGTCAATTGAGCAATTAGTTTTTTAATATATTTATACGTTAAAAACCTTTCTTTCTCATCAAAATATTTAATAAATAAATGACGCATTAATAAAGATATTTATTTTTTAATATTATTTAAATCGGATAACTTTTTTAAAACTTTCTTAATTTCTATATTACGGAGACCCGCATTTACGCTAAACCGTAATCTTGCTTGTCCTTTAGCGACTGTCGGGTATTTAACCGATTTAAGAAGTATACCTTCATTAATAAATTTTTTTTCTATCGCCGCAGCTTTTTTTTCATCTCCTATTAATATAGGTATAATATGCGTATTTGAATTTAAAATATTTAACCCGTTATTTTTTAAAAATATTCTGATGTTTTGCGACAATGTTTGTAATTTTCTAACTAATTCAGGTTTATTTTCAATAATATTTAAAGCTTCTAATGCAATACCCGCGGCAACAGGAGATATTGCTGTAGAAAAAATATACGGTCTGCTTTTATTTATAAAATAGTCAATCATTAAACTATCGGATAAAACAAATGCGCCTTCCGAAGCAAGAGCTTTCCCTAATGTTCCCATTATGATGTCTGGTTTTACGCCATTATAATAATTGCAGCTGCCTCCTCCAAAAGACCCTATAGTTCCCGTTGCATGCGCATCGTCAATAATCGTAATTGCATTATAACATTTAGACACATCTATTATATCGGGTAAATTGGCAATATCGCCGTCCATACTGAATACGCCTTCGGTTATAACAATTTTTATATCATAAGAGCTATGTTTTTTTAATATATTTTTAAGATGGTTGGGGTCGTTATGCTTAAATCTGCTAAATTTTGTCTTTGAACACAATACTCCGTCAATAATAGATGCATGGGACAATTCGTCAAACGCTATAAATGTTTTACTAAACGATATTTTAGATAATGCCGAAATAATTCCTAAATTAGCTTGGTAACCTGAAGGATAAAGAATACATCTTTCATATCCTCCTTTAAATTTACATAATTTATTTTCCAAATCAATATGAGGCTTGAAATAACCATACATTAAAGGAGATGATGTGCTTGACAAAGGATATTTGGAAATTATTTGCTTTGCAGTTCTTTTTATTTTAGAATTATAAGCCAATCCAAGATAATCGTTAGAGGACAAATTGATAACGGTATCATCATTTTTATTTTCATTAAGCCTTCTGTAAAAACCTTTAGTTTTAATATTTTTAATTTCATTTATCAAAAGTTCTCTGATCAACATATATTTAAATATTCATTGTTTTAATATCTATTTCTTAATCCTGCGTTAGAAAATGTTTTAGATATTTAAATTATAAATAACACAGGATTCCCGCTTTCGCGAGAATGATACCTGAGAAGGGTAAAGGTTTAAATCCCAGTTAAGTCATCCCTGTGCAGGCAGGAAAGTTCGGAATTATAAGCCTTTAGCAATACAACAATATTATTAAACAAATTTTATTTTAATTAAATTTAAAAATTGATTCGCTATCGTTTTCATATCTTATTTCGTCTATAGGCTCTTTCTTTTTGTATCCGGCATATAGCACATTGGCGGCATTAATCACAATTCCTTTTGTCAAACCTATATTTTTATACGCATGAACAACTCCTGGCGGAACTATAAGGGAAGCAGGCTCATCTTCTCCAAGAAATAGAACTGTTTTATTCATATATGTTTTTGAACCCTTCCTGTTATCCCATAAAATTATTTTAAAGTTAGAAGGTCCGATAAAACAAAAATAATCTGTTTGCGTTTTATGTTCGTGAGGACCCCTTTTAACACCGGGATTTGTCAATGAAACATAAGCCATTTTGGGAAATATGCTTTCATCAATTTCATCTGCCCTGTAAAGTTCGGCAAGCCAGCCTCTTTCATCTATATTTTTTGTTATAGGTATTACAGCTGCACCGTCAATTTTTCCTATTTTAAAATTTAAATTTTCCAATTTTACACTCCATTTTTTATAAATAATAAAATTAAATTATAATATAAATAATATAAATTTTCTACCTAAAATTGCTGATAGAAAATTTTACTATATCTGCGATTTTATGTTTAAATAAAACATTGAATAGATTTTAAAATTTTGATATAAATATAATATATGGAAACAAAAGATTATTATAAAATTTTAGGGGTAGACAAAAAAGCAACGGCGGATGATATAAAAAAAGCCTACAGAAAGTTAGCCAGAAAATATCATCCCGATGTCAACCCTAACGATAAAACAGCCGAAAACAAGTTTAAAGAACTGCAGGAAGCGTACGATATTCTTAAAGATGAAAAAAAGCGAAAAGAATACGACGAGCTTGGGAGCAATTACTTTAATTTTAAAAACGGTGCCGCTGGGGCGGGAGCTCAAGGACAAAATCAATATTATTACAGCGGCAATATGGGCGGGGAACAATCAGGGTTTAATTTTAATACCGGCGGAGCCGAGTTTAACTTTGAGGATGTTTTTTCTGATTTATTTAACAGATCGTCAAAACAAAGAGGTCCTCAAACAGGTCCTGATATTCAGTCTAAACTCAATGTTTCTGTCCAAGAAAGCGTTAAAGGAATTGAAAAAATAGTCATTATTAATAACGAAAAAATAAAAGTAAAGATACCTGCAGGTATTGCCGACGGCGGAAAAATCAGAATTCAAGGCAAAGGCTCTGCAGGAATAAACGGAGGAAAAAACGGTGATTTATATATTAAAATCGGCGTTATGAACGATAATATTTTTGAAAGAAAAGGCAACGATATTTATGTAAATAAAAAAATAAAATTAACGGAAGCTGTCCTTGGGGCAAAAGTAGAAGTTCCGACTATTGACGGAAAGATAATGCTTACTATACCTCCAGGAACACAAAACGGCGCTAAATTCAGAATACCAAAAAAAGGTTCTCCCGATATTGCTTTAAAAGTTTATGGCGATGAAATAGTAAATATTCAAGTAGAATTACCGTCTAATATTTCTGATAACGCCAAAAAATATTTCGCAGAATTAGCTAAAGAAGGATATTAATTTATCAATTAAAATTAATTAAACTATTTAAAACAATAAGGTTATCTCTCATGTTCGCCTTATAGATATATTTTTTGTATGTTTTGAAAAAGCATGTCTTTTTCAGTAAAAAAATATGGGAATATCTGAGATATAAATTTTGATGAATAAATCTAATTATAATATAAAAATACAAAAAATTTCTTCATTAGATAACTGTTCCGATAATGTTTATAAATTTACAAGTTTATCTAATATTTGCACGGCATTTTGCCTGAGCAGGAATACTGTTTATTTTTTTATTGACGAAGGGTTAATCGCCATAAACAAAGAAAATAATTGCTTATTTATGGATTCGTCAAGTATTAATAAACTTCAGACTATTTCTCATCTAAAAAATGATCTCTATATCAATAATGAAGGAATATCAGTCATATTAAATATGAGAGAAAAAGTCATAAATTATCAGGATAAGTTTAAAATTATTGCAGATTCGCTAAAAAAATCCAACGATGTTGAAGAAATACTCAATAATTTAAAAAATTGCGGGTTTTTTGATTTTTAATTTTTTTATTTTTGAATTTATAGGTGAAAAATATGAACTTAGAAGCTGTTAATTTAGAAGTTGATAATTTAAATATAGAAGCTGTTAATTTAGAAGTTAATTTAACTGTTAATTTAATAGATACGTTAAAAAATTATGTTGCCGAAAATAAAGAAATTCCGGATGATATTCTTTTGTCTATCTATGATTGCAATAAATCAGAACTGCTGGCAGTTTTTTCTATCGCATTAGAACTTAAGGAAAAATGGACGGGCAATAAAATTAATTTTTGTTCAATCGTCAGCGCAAAGACAGGTTTATGTTCGGAAGATTGCGCTTTCTGCGGACAATCTTCAAAAATACCGAAAATTAATAAAAAAATAAATAAACTTCTTCCTATAAACGAATTAGTTAACGCAGCCAGAATTGCGAAAGAAAACGGAGCGAATGAATTTTCTATAGTAACGAGCGGGACATCTATTAGCGATAAAAAAGAACTTTCTATTATAGCCGAAGCAATTAAAACCATTAAAAATGATATAGGAATCACGGCGTGCGCATCTTTAGGTTTAATGGAAAAAGAAGATTTAGAATATTTAAAATCTTACGGATTGGAAATTTTTCATCATAATATAGAAACGAGCAAAGATTTCTTCAGCAATATTTGCACGACTCATTCTTATGAAAATAATATTGAAACAATAAATAAAGCAAAACAGGCTAATCTTAAAGTATGCTCCGGGGTTATAATCGGAATGGGAGAATCTCGTCTTGACAGAATTAAAATGGCAAAGCAGCTAAAAGAACTTGACGTTGACAATATTCCTATTAATTTTTTAAATCCTGTGA
Organism: Candidatus Acidulidesulfobacter diazotrophicus; assembly: GCA_004195025.1. GTDB lineage: Bacteria > SZUA-79 > SZUA-79 > Acidulodesulfobacterales > Acidulodesulfobacteraceae > Acididesulfobacter > Acididesulfobacter diazotrophicus. The sequence goes on from SGBB01000004.1 coordinate 42,285, forward strand.
AAGGAACTCCGCTTGAAAACAATGATGAGTTAACACCTATGGAATGCCTTAAAACAATCTCTATCTTTCGCTTGATTAACCCATCAAAAAACATACTTGCGCAAGGAGGCAGAGAATTAAACTTAAGACAATTACAGCCCTTTGCTTTAATGGCAGGAGCCAACGGATTTCTTTTGGGGAATTATTTGGTGACATCGGGAAGAAATACAGAATTAGATATTGAACTAATAAGCGACCTGGAATTTGAAGCTTGATATTAATTAGAATTAAAAAAACAAATAACATTCTGCCCGGCTAATAAATAATATGAGATTTGAAGCCTAATATCAGCGCTGATATTTTTAATATAGTTATCTTTAACCGATAAATAACCTATAATTTAATTTAAAGACTGATTAATGTTAGAATTTATTTTTAAAATTTATATTTTATTTCTATTTTATATTAATTATATTATAATAAATGAATCAAAAAATTATATGTATTGATTACGGACTTAAAAGAATCGGCGTTGCTCTGAGCGATGACAGAGGAACAATAGCATTTCCTCATAAATATATAATTAATGAAAACTTTAATGATGCCGCAACTGAATTAAAAAATATTATCATTACAGAGAATGCTTCTTTAATTGTTGTCGGAATGCCTATCGGACTTAGCGGAAAACAGTCGTCGCTTTCAATAGAAGTGATAAAATTTATAGATGAACTTAAGAAAATAATTAAAAACCTTCCTATAATTACTTATGACGAAAGATTTTCAACGGCTCAAGCTCAAAGAAGTTTAATAGAAAGAAACGTGAAAAGAAAAAAAAGAAAACAGACTATAGATTCTATAGCAGCTTCATTTATTCTTCAATCATATTTAGACGGTATAAATAGTACAAATAATAATACATAAAAATATAATTAAATAATTTATTATATGTGCTATTTTGACTATCAAACTTTCAAGAAAATAAAAAAAATAAAAAAATTTTTTATTTATTTAATTCCTATTTTTCTGATTTTATATATTTTATTTTATGCTTTTACTCCGCAGTCATACTTTAAAACCCCCGTCGTTTTATTTAATATAAAAAGAGGTTATTCATTAAAAACAATTTCTTTTAAATTATATAAGAAAAATATTGTATCAAATCCATATTTATTTTATTTTATAGGCTTTATAACCGGCTATTCAAGATATATTGAATCAGGCACATATTATGTTTCTTTAAATGAATCCCCCGCTTCAATTTATTATAAATTTGTCAACGGAAAAATTGCGACGACTAAGGTAACCGTGATTCCAGGTATGAATATTTTTCAAATTGCAATGATTCTAAATGAAAAGCATGTCGTTAAAGAAATTAATTTCATCAAAGCAAGTTTTAACAAAAATATTTTATTAAGTATAGGCGCAGATAAAAAAAGCGCCGAAGGGGTTTTGTATCCTGATACATATATTTTTAAAATAAATTCAACCTCTAAGAGTGTTTTAAAAAAAATGTTTAATGAATTTAAATTGAAAACTAAAAATATAAAAATATCTTACAAAGACTTAATTATAGCTTCGCTAATTATTAAAGAAACAAACGGCGGTAAGGACATGAAAACGGTATCTTCAGTATTTCATAACAGATTAGACATAAATATGCCTTTAGAAAGCGATCCTACAAATATATACGCGGAAGATTTAAATAATTTTAAAATTTATGAAACACATTTTAATAAATACTCCGATAAAACTAACCATAGTAATAAAAAAAGTAATAAATATTTTAAAAAATCAAATAATAAAATTGCCGGATTTATTAAATTTCACTCTCGCATGAACGTAGAATATATAAAAATAAAATCTCCGTACAACACATATTTAAATTACGGGCTTCCTCCGACACCTATTTCAAATCCAAATATTGCGGCAATAATGGCAGCAATTCATCCATTAAAAACAAATTATTTATATTTCATTGCTACAAAAAAAGGTAAAACAATATTTGCAAAATCACTAAATATACAAATTAATAACATTGACAAATATTTAAAATAATTTTGTTGACTTTCGTTTTTCGTTATATCATAATAGTCCTAACAATATTTATTTAGATTAATTACTGTCTAACTCTGTATTTTGTCGCAATTAGTTTAATTATAAATTCATAATTTTTTTTATTTATCGTTATATCATTTTAGATACAACAATAAATTATTAAGAGATTATAATATAGACGATAATAAATTAGCTTAATCTATTTTATCAATCTGATAGCAATATCGGCAATAATGTTTGATTTTAGGTTAAATGTTTTGGATCTTACTTTTATTTTTTATATATCTGCAATTAATTATGTGCAATTTATAAAAACTAATTTTCTACGGCGGAAGTCAAATAGCTTTTTAAATCAAATTAAATTAAATTAACGGTGAAATTAAAATGAAAAAGAAACGACCGGACTCTTTAAAATTTTTAATTGTTTTCTTTGGAGTTATCCAAATTATGTTTGCTATATTATTTAATATACCTCGCATAACTTATGCCGCTTCAGTCAGCAAAAAAAATAATTTTTTATCGCAGGTTAAACTCTCTGGCGTATTTGCAACGTCTTATACATATAATTTTGCAGACCCCATTGCCACTCCAGAATATCCTCACGGAAATTATAATGGAAATTATAATGACGATTTTAAAGCTAACGGCTTCACAATAAACGAATTAGATATAACATTATCTAAAAATCCGTTTTCAGACGGGAGAAATAATTTTGGCGTAGGTTTTACGGCAACATTAGATACAGGCGAAAGTATTCAGCATCCTGAATCATACATGGGGAATCTGGCATATTATATGGAACCGGCATATAAAAGACCGCTTTACGGTTTCAGAAATATGTTTGTATCATTCGGCATACCAGTCGGAAACGGTCTGAAAGTCGATATAGGCATGCATAATTCGCCTATAGGTTTTGAATCCCACAATTTAGCAAAAAACTGGGAAAATACCTATTCTATTATCGACTCTGTGGAACCGGGATCGCTCACAGGAATAGCGCTCAGTTATCCGATTATTCCTAAAAAATTAAAAACATTTTTTCAGGTGTCTTACGTTTATCAGTCAATGCTGCCGATAAACAGCTATCCTACTTATGAATTTTATATTTCATATAAGCCTTTAAAGATAATAAATTTCCATGAGGGCATGGTTTACGGAGCGGAAAATTTTCTTATATACAATAACAACATAATACCGGATAATTTAAATAAATATTTTTATAATTATATGGATGCGGAATACAAAACCCTTAATTGCTTAGATTTTGTTCTCGATTATGAAATGGGAATTAACGGAGGATTTAATAAATCTATTATTCAAAACAACAATATTAATATAAATGAAGCTGTATCTCCTAACACCGCACTAATTCCGACATCAAATTCAACATACGGCAAATCGCACTTTTCAGGACTTGCCTTTTATATACATCACTATGATTTACTAAACATCGGCAGATTTTCACAAACCATAAGAGAAGTAAGGGTATGGGATCCAAACGGTATGTGGGAGTCTGCGAGCACGCAGGGAGAAGCATTTAATTATTTTGACTCTACGCTTACCTTAGGCTTCAGACCCGCTATGAATATATTTAAACATGCACAATTTAGAGTTGAATTTGAAAATCAAATTGCCAATAATAAAGTTTTCGGAGACGGGAAAAGAGTACAGAACATTATTAATTTTATGGTTGTGAGAAGTTTCTAACTAAAAATTAATATTTTAAATTATTCTTTAAGAATATTTTATATATAATGCAATATAATATAAATAAAAAATATTAATTTAAAAAAGAGGGCTAAAAAAATGACTGAAGAAAAGAAAGTTAATGCTAAAATTATTACAAGATTATCAACATTTTTATTGTTGTCGCTGCTATTTACATTTATTTCATTTAATTTGAGCAATACCAAAGCTGAAGCAACAACTTTAAGAATACTTGCGGCAGATGCTCTTCCCAAGCCTATAACGGAAATAGGTAAAATTTTTAAAGAAGAACATCCGGGCGTTATCATATATTATGACTTTCTGGGAGCAGGCGTTTTAAAAGGAGACATAGAAGAAGGCGCTCCTGCGGATATGTTTCTGTCCGCCAACGGAAAATTTCAAAGGGAATTAGAAAAAAAGGGGTTTCTAAATTCATATAAGGTATTTGCCTACGATTATCTTGCTGCGGCAACACCTTTTAATAATCCGGCGCATGTCACTGAACACAATCTTATTAAAAAATTAATGGATAAAAATGTGTCTCTGACTACTTCGAGCCCTCATAGCGATCCTGCAGGAGATTATACTTGGGCAATGTTCAGAAAAATTAACAAAAAATACCCGGGCGCCTTTAAAATAATAACCGGTCATGCAGACCATCTATTGGACGCTGCTCTTGTTATGCCGATTTTAGCTTCAGGAAATACCGATTTAGGAATATTATATACTTCTCAGCTATTAGAACTTAAAAGAAAAGGCGCTAAAATAAATATCATAAAAATTGCGTCAAAATACAATACACATGCAAAATTTACCGCATCAATCCTTAATCAATCTAAACATAAAAAATTAGACAAAGATTTTGAAAAACTTTTATTTTCGGCTAAAGGAAAAAAAATTCTTAAACGCTGGGGTTTTACTCCTGCGCAATAAAATATTTTTAATTTAAAGATTGTTTAGATAGGTTAGATAGGATAGATAGATAGCAAAAAACTATTAGATATTTAAAAATTGATATTATATAATAACTATCGCAATATTAAGCAATATTCAAAAACATATGCTTATATAATGCGGTAGTTATTCTTTTTATTTATTTAATAGTTATTTTTTTTGCATTCCTGTTTGCAGTTATTATTTTAATTTAGGAACTGTAAAATAAAATATAAAATGACCGGTAATTTATAAAAATTAAAGCGGCAAAGCAGAGTTAATTATTACTATAAAAAATTTTATTTTATTTTATATCAAAAATTATAAAATTTAATGAAAAATAATCGCATAAAATAAAATGCCTAATTTCTACAAAATATTCATAAGAAATAATAAAACATTTGATATTATTGTTTTTTTTATTGGTTTTGCTTTTTTTATAAGTTTATCTCTGCTTTTGGCGGGAATATTTTTTCAAACGTCATTAAAATTGTTTTTATCAGAAATATTAGACATTCATCTCTGGAACGCTATTTTTTTAAGTTTTAAAATATCTTCCATCGTAGTTTTAATAAATTTAATTATAGGAATACCGTTAAGCTATATATTGTCTTTTAAAAAAAATAAAATTTCTTTTTTATTGGATTTGATCAGCACTCTTCCTCTTACTACGTCTCCACTTGTGATCGGCTTTGCCGTATTAATTACAATGGGACCTCTAAACCCGATAGGAAAATTTTTTATATCCCACGGAATAAAATTTGTTTTTACTCCTCAAGGTATTATCCTTGTGCAGCTTATAATTTCATTTCCCTTTTTTGTTAATATTTTAAAGGAATCATTTGATTCAATCAACAGAAAAATGATTAATTTAAGTAAAACCTTAGGAGCTTCTTCTTTTGAAATATTATATAAAATAATACTCCCTCTTTCATTAAACGGTTTATTGGCAGGAATGGCAATGAGCTGGTCGCGTTCTATGGGCGAATATGCCGCTACACAAATGATATCTGGGGTTATTCCAAACTTGACAGAAACAGCGCCTATAGAAGTTTTCGTCAAAACAAGCTACGGAAATTATCCTGCGGCAATTGCAATTTCAGCTGTATTAATGATTATATCGTTTATATCTCTCGGTATTTTTAAATTCTTTTATTATAAAACAAAAAAATCTAAATAAACAAATAATATCAACAAAAAATAGATAAAATTTAATATTAGCAATACCGTTAAAATTATATTAAAAAAATATAAATATCAAAACAGAAAATAAATTGAAGCACAATTAATATATAAATTAAAAATTATTAAAATAAAATATGATTAAATATAATTAATTAATTTTTCATTAGACATTTTAGATTCAACGATATATATTTAAATTTTAACATAACGTTATAAAATAAATTATTATTTAAATATTATTTTATATCAATAATACACAATCTATCTATCTATATGATGAATTTCCTAGAAATTAAAAATATTAATAAGTCCTTTAAGAATAAAAAAGTACTTAAAGATATAACTTTAACAGTTAAAAAAGGTGAGATATCGTCAATATTCGGCTATTCAGGAGAAGGTAAAAGCACACTATTGTCTATAATTTGCGGTTTAATAAAACAAGATTCCGGAGATATTATTTTAAAAGGAAACAATATTAATAAAATGGAACCTTACGAACGTTCTATTTCTCTTGTAATGGACGAACCGCTTTTGTTTCCTAATATGAATATAATGAAAAATATCGCTTTTGGTCTGAAATTACATAAAAACATAGCAAAATTATCTTCGGTAGAATATAGCAAAAGACCAATCAAAAAAACCGTCTTAGATATTATGGATATTTTAGGTATTTCAGGGTTAGAAAAAAGATATCCTGATGAAATAAGTATGGGGCAATCGCAAAGAATCAGTTTAGCCCGCGCTATTGTTACAAACCCGCAAATTATACTGATGGACGAACCGTTTTCTAATTTAGATATAATTTCTAAAACAAAAGTAAGAAGTTTAATTAAAAATATTCAAAAAGAACTTAAGATAACAATGCTTTTAGTTACCCATGATATTGAAGATGTAATGAACCTCTCAGATACTATGTTTATTTTAAATAACGGAGTTATTCAGGATTCAGGAAATCCAAAAGATATTTTAAAAAAACCTTCAACAATGGACACAGCTTATTTGCTTGGAACAGAAAATATATTTGAAGGAAAAATTGCCTCAATAGACAAAGTGAATAATAATATAATAATTTATTTTAAAAATAACAGCTTAAATAATGAATATTATATTGAAAGCTATTACCAGCAGGGATTTGAAGAAAATGAATATATATATTTTGTAATAAGACCCGAAGACATAATAATTTTAAGGGAAGACAGGACTCCTTCTAAAGCAGTTAAGGAGAATCATTTTAGAGGAAAAATAACATCTGCGGTTTTTACCTCGCGTATGATGGAATTATTAATAGACACTTCGGAAAATAAACCACAAAATATCCAATTTAAAGTTTTATTGCCGTTCCATGCATTTGAAATAATGAATTTATCAGTCGGCAAATCAGTATCTATTTCTCTTAAAAAATCCGCAATACACATAATAAAAAAGAAACATATAAGAATATAATAAAAAAATAATAAATAAAATAGTTATTTCTATTTTTTATTTTTTTTATCTTTGCTTAAAACTATTGAACTGATTAAACCATCGCTTACTATTATCTTGATTTTATCATTTGTATTGACATCGGAAATTGAAGAAATAATTTCATCCTTTTCATTAAACGCTATACTATAACCTCTTTTTAAAACAGAATACGGGCTTATTGATTCTAATGTATTATTTAATAATTTTATATTATTTTTATTAATAAATATTTTATTTTTCATTGCTTCATTTAATAATTTCAAATTATTTTCTAATATTTGTTTATTTTTTTTTATTTTTGCAATTATTAAACCGGTCATCTGTATATTATCGGAAAATAAATTTTTTTGATTTAACTTAATAACCGATAAAGGATTGTAAATATTTAATCTATTGGATATATTATTTACATTCTGTTTATTTATAATTAAATGATAATAAATAGCTTTATTTATATTTGAGCCTAAATTATCAACGGGAGTCTTGAGCACTCCGATTTTACGAATAATAATATCATTTAATATTTTATCGGTTTTTTCAATTAAAATTTTATAATCTTTAATAATATTGCGCGGATGGCGTAATTTTAATCTGGTTTGTATCTCTGCAAATCTTGAATATTTATCTTTTAGAATATGGGAAGGATGTCTAAGTTCAAGCCTTTTGTTCAGCGAATTTACTATATTTTTAAAATTATTAATATTTGTATTTGCTGCGTGAAAAATATCATTCGTAATATCGTCAATTAATAATAATTTTTCTTCTATTATTTTTTTAGGATTTTTATTATACTGTCTACCCTGTAAATATTCTATAGCTTTATTTTTATTTTTAATTATATTTAAAACTGCTACTTTTAATCTGCCGTTAAAAATTTTTATTGCATTAATTATATCTGATTTAACTGGAACCGATATTTCTGCAGCATTAGAAGGCGTAGAAGCTCTCACGTCTGCAACAAAATCGGCAATAGTAAAATCTGTTTCATGCCCTACGGCGCTAATAATCGGAATTTCTGAATTATAAATAGCATACGCAGTTTTTTCTTCGTTAAAAGACCATAAATCTTCTAATGAACCGCCTCCTCTGCCTACTATTAAAACATCTATTTTATGATAATTTTTGCTGTATTCGTTAAGCAGTCTTATAGCATTAGCTATCTCGGCAGAACTGTTAATTCCTTGAACGGATGCATTTGCAAATATTAGATGAATATTGCCAAATCTTTTTCTTATAATTTTTACAATATCATGCAATACTGCGCCGTTTTTAGAAGTAACTATGCCTACAATGTGCGGAAGAAAGGGTATATTTCTCTTATGGTTTTTATCAAAAAGTCCGGCATTTTGCAATTTTTCTTTTAGCTGTTCATAGGCTAACGCAAGCCGACCGTACCCTTCAGGTTCTATTTCCGATATAATAAAGCTGTAAGTTCCTTTGGGCTCGTATAGATTAATTCTTCCGAACGCAATAACCGACATTCCTTCCTTAATTTCAAATTTTAATCTCTGTATATCATATTTGAAAATTATAGACGATATTTTAGCTTTACTATCCTTTAAATCAAAATAATAACCTGAAGCATAACCGCTTTTAAAACCGGATATTTCACCTTTAACCCATAAAGAGTAAAATTTAGTTTCAACTGTTTCTTTAATCAGAAGCGTTAATTCAGATACAGAATATATTATTTTATCGCTATTAAAATAGTTTTCCATCATATTATTTTATTTTATACCTTAATTCTGCGATAGAAATCCTAATTATATCCTATTACAGGAATAAGGTTAATATATAAAAATAAAAGCTAAACATTTGATAAAATAATTGTTAATTATAGATAGAAATAAAAATAAAATTTTTGCTCATTCAAGTATAATATAAATTCAATCTGCTAAGAAGTTTTATTCTTAATAAATATAGCTATTAAAGCCCCGCCTAATGTAATATATCCTAAAATTGCGAACGCATCGCCGTAAGAAGCAATAGAAGCAAGCATTTGAATTAAATAATCAAAAAAGGCTAATTTATTTGACGGAAATGCTGTTCCAAATCTTAAATAAGACGGAGCCCTATTTATAATATCGCTTTGTAAAAAATTAATCATATTATGATAAATTGAAGAATTATAATTAACATCCCTTGCATATTGATTTAAGTGATAAACCTGTCTTACTACTAATTCATTCCCAATAAAAGCAATACCGAAAGAAGCTCCTATTTGCAGTGTTGCAGGAATAAGACTTGAAGCTTCAGGAATAAGTTCTTTTTTAACAGAATTTAATGCGGCGCTCATAACCGGTGCATTAAGCAGACCTATACCTATGCCTCTTATAACTTGATTAATAATTATATCATACATACTTGTATTCAATGATAAATTATTAAACAAAAACATGGAATAAGCCACAATCAATAATCCAATTACTAAAGGATATCTTGGACCTATTCTGTCTGTTATTCTTCCTGAAAAAAAAGACACAAAAGCAACCGAAATCGCGGTAGGAGCCATTAATATTCCTGCACGCATCGCATTGTAGCCAAGAATATTTTCAAGAAAAAGCGGAAGGAGAAACATTGCTCCAAAAACACCAACGGCTCTAACCATATTTACTAAAGTAGATATAACAAAATTATAATTTGAAAAAATTTCTAAATTTATCAATGGGGTTGCTACAAAAATTTCATTTATTAGAAAACCGACAAAAGCAATTCCGCTTATGAGCTCAGATTGTATTATTGCCGGAGAATGCCATCCAAATGTCTGCCCTTCGTTTAAAGCGTAAAGCAATAATCCTAAACATATAGAAATAAAAGCAAAACCGACATAATCAAATTTTTTATTATATGTTATTGCAGGTTTATCATATGCTAAAATAATAGCTGCGCCCAATAATGCAATAATACCTATGGGAACATTAACGTAAAAAATCCATCTCCAATTTACATAATCTACAATATAACCTCCAAGAAAAGGTCCTATCGCCGGAGCTACCATAGCGCCTATTGACCAAATACCCATTGCTTCCCCTCTTTCCGACGGCGGGAAAACTTCAGCTATAAGATTTAACCCGGTAGGGGTAAGTCCTGCGCCGCCAATTGCCTGAATTATACGAAAAATAATCAAATCTGTAAATGAAGGAGAAATCCCGCATAACGCTGAACCTATCGTAAAAATCAATATTGAAAACATAAAAGGATATTTTATTCCATATTTTCTTCTAATAAAACTCATAGGCAAAATAACGATAGAATAGGTTATGGTATAAGCAATCATAATCCATTCAACATCAGTTATGTCTACGCCGAAATGAGACATAATTTTAGGCATTCCTACTGTAACGATATTTACATCAAGAATAGCCATAAACGAGGACACTACAACTAAGGCAAGGATTATCCATTTATAATTTTTATGAGATGCGTCAACCATTTTAATTTAAATTATAAAATCATTTACTGTTGTTATATAAAAATTTTCATAAAATTATAAACTTATTATTTTTTTACAAATTACAAACTATTCTTAAATAAATAAAAGAATGGTGTTAAAATTTTAATAATTTTTTTGAAAGTTTATTTATTTCGTCTTACCTTTTTCTTTAAATCATCTACAAGCGAATAAACAACGGGGACGACTATCAATGTCAAAAACATGGAAGTAAGAAGCCCGCCTATTACATCTATGCCCATCGGCGCTCTTGAAGAAGCGCCTACTCCTGTGCCGAGAGCTATAGGGAGCATGCCGAAAACCATAGCCATTGTAGTCATGAGAATAGGGCGCAGCCTGACGCTGCCTGCTTCAATTATCGCATCATTTCTCTTATAATTACGTTCTTTAATTAAAATAATTGTATAATCCACTAATAATATGGCATTTTTTACGACAAGACCAAGCAGGAGAATTATCCCGATAAGAGCAATAACGCTTAAATTTCTGTGAGCAAGATATAACGCACCTATTGCTCCGATTAACGCAAGCGGAACGGAAAGCATAATTACTAACGGATCAACAAAACTATCAAATAAAGATGCTAATATCATATAAACAATTATTAATGCAAGAAGTAAAGCTCCTCCCATTGAAGCAAATGACTGCTGTTGTTTTGAAGCCATACCTGAAAATTCATAAGTATATAAAGATTTTTTCGGAAGTATCTGTTTCATATATTCAGCCGCTTTTTTAATTCCAAATCCTAAAGGAACATGATTAGCCATATCGGCATAAACAGTAACGGAATTTTCTAAATCTCTCCTGTTGATTACCTGAGGACCTATCGTCTTTTTTATGGTTATAAGATCTCTTAACGGTATAAGTTTGCCTTTATTATTTGAAACATATAGATTTTTAATGTCACCAGGTTTATTCCTTTCGTTCCTGAATAATCTTATCTGTTGATTGTATATGTGATTTTCGTAAACAAAATTATAATTCTTAAAAATATTAATATCTCCGCCTATTAGAGCGTCAATTGTCTCTCCTATTGACGCAACGCTTACACCTAAAGACCCTGCGATATTCCTTCTAATATGTATTAAAAGTTCAGGCTGATGAAATTGCATATTTGATGTTATATCTACAAGTCCATGAGTTTTTCTTAATTTATTTATCAATTCATTAGAATAAGCGGTAATTTTATGCAAATTTGGTCCCATAACTATAACCTGAAGAGGCGCCACATTTTGAGAAGCCCCGCCGACATTCGGCATATCCATAACCTGAGTAATAACACCCGGTACAATTGCTAATTTTTTTCTTAATATTCCCATAACCTGCTGCTGATTTAAATTTCTATTGCTTTTAATCGCAACAAAGAACATACCTTTATATCTTGAACCGTTTGCGCCAAACCCTGTTGCCATAAAAATACTTTTCAGAAAAGGCGTCTTTTGAACTATTTTATATAATTTTGTAGAATATTTTTTCATAACTCTGACGCTCGTTCCTTCAGGTGCCTGAAAATACACAAGAAAATTACCTGAATTTGACGGAGGCATCATTTCTTTGCCGATAAATTTAGTCATATACAAAGAACCGATAAATATAAGTAATGCTGTTAATATAACAAGCAATCTATGTTTTAAACTCCACGCAATCATACCTTTGTAAATATGCGTAATTTTTATCATCATATTTTCAAGAATTGTAAATAGCATGCCATGGTCTTTTTTATGGACGATAAACCTTGACGCAAGCATAGGAGTGAGCGTAAAAGATACGAACAATGAAACTAATACGGCAAAAGCAACAGTTAAACCAAATTCATAAAAAAACTTTCCTATCATGCCAGGCATAAAAGCGACTGGAATAAACACCGCAACAATAGACAAAGTTGTAGCCATAATAGCTATGCCTATTTCACTCATTGAGTTAAAAGAAGCGCTGACTCTTTCTTCTCCGTTTTCAACATGCCTGAATATATTTTCAATGACAACGATAGCATCGTCTATTAATAACCCTACGGAAAGAGACAGCCCAAGCATAGTCATATTGTTCAATGCGAAACCCATTAAATGCATAAATCCGAATGTAGAAATTATGGCAGCGGGTAATGATATTGCGGCAATTAGAGTAGTTCTTATGTCTTTTAAGAAAAAAAATACTATTAAAACAGTAAGAAGAGCGCCCCATATAATATCAAATTCAACCCCTGATATTGATCTTTCAATATACGTCGCGCTGTTATATGCGACAGACGCATGCACTCCCGGAGGAAACGAATATTTTATTTCATTTAAATAATTGATAGATTCACTTGCAACTTTTACTGCATTTGCATGCGTTTTAATAGTTATGCCTAAACCTACGGCAGGTTTTCCGTCGAAAGTAGTTATAGAAACAGCAGGAGCCTCATAATTTTTTGCAAGACCTATTTGAGAAAACTTGACGGGAACACCGTTAATATTATTTATAATCATATTATTAAAGGCTTTTGAGCTGTGCAGTCTTCCTTTTAAATATGTAAAATATGTTTTTGTATTAGTTTTTAAATTGCCGGTAGGCATTGCTACGCTTTGAGATTCTATTGCATTTATTATCTGATTTACGCCAAGGTTATGACTTATTAATTTATTATTGTTTATATTAAATACCATTCTTCTGTTTCTTGCTCCGCTAACTATAACCTGTCCAACGCCGGATAATCTTTCAAATTTGCGCTGCAGCACTTTCTCGGCATAAAAAGTTAAAAATCTTTTAGAACGGTTTCCGCTCAAAGTAATCCATAAAATAGGCGAAGAATTTACATTTAATTTTTTTATTACGGGAGTATTTATGTTCTTTGGTAATGTGTCTAAAATTGCATCTACATCAGCGGTTACTACTTCATATCTATGGTCTATATTTTTGTTTAAATGAAATTCAACGATAACGGATGACTGCCCTACGCTGCTTGTGGACATAATATGTTTTATTCCGGAAACAGAATTTACAGCGTCTTCAATTTTTTTTGTAACATCAAGCTCCATTTCTTTAGGGCTTGCTCCAGGCAAGGTGGTTGTGACGGTAACAATAGGAAATTGAATATTAGGATAAAGATCTACAGCGAGGGTAAAGTATCCAAAAATACCCAGAACAACAAAGATACTTACCATCATTACGGCAAAAACAGGTCTTTTAATAGATATATCAGATATTTTCATAGCAATTTAGTTTGCTTTGTTTTGCTTTAATTAAATTTATTTTAAATTTATTAAATTAGTCTATTTCTAAATTATTTTTAGCAATTTAGCTAATTAGTTGAAATTAAATAAATTACATACGCATGCATTGTACATTTAGTTAAGTTATTTGGCGACGGAGACTTTCTGTCCGTTTCGCACAAGATTTGATCCTTTCACTATTACATAATCATTTTTAGCTATACCTTTAACAATTTGTATATATCCGTTTTTAGTTGTTCCTGTTTTTACCTTTTTTATATAAGCTTTATTATTTTTGTAAATAAAGATAAAATTTCCGGTTAAACCTGTTCTTAAAGATGCTTCAGGAACAAATAATCCATTGTTTATTTTTTTTACTTTAATATCAACATTAGCAAATAACTGAGGTCTAAGTATTGATTTATCATTTTTAAATATAGCTTTTACTCTGACCATTCTGGTTTGAGCATTAAGCTGCGGACTTATAAAATATATTTTGCCGCTAAATATTTTATGAGGAAAACCTTTTACTTTTGCCAGCACTGTCTGTCCTTTTTTAATTTGAGAAATTTGGCTTTGCGAAATATGAAATTCTATTTCAAGCGGTTTAAGGGAAACAATTTCATAGGCAACTTTATTTATGGGAACATAATCTCCCAGATTAATATTTCTTTTATAAACAATGCCGTTAATCAAAGATTTTATCAAAGTATCTCTATAATTTTTAGCATCAATACCGAGAACAGATTTATCGGAATTTAATGCCGATAGCGCCATTTTATAGTTTGAAACGGCAGTATCATACTCTAAAGGAGTTAAAAGCTTTTGTCTATACAACATTTTATCTCTTTTTAATGTCGATAGCGCAAGGGCGAGGTCGGCTTTATCTTTATTGACTACACCATGCTGAGCCTTTAAAGCATAATAAGCTTTTGTTCTGTCTATAACTGCCAGCACTTCCCCTGCATGAACCATATTGCCGTCATGAGCGTAAATTTTTACTACCTGTCCTGCAGTTCTTGATGAAACATTTGCGGTTGTATACGGTATAAAATACCCGGGCGAAGAAATATATACATTTGCATTCATAACTTTAACTTTTTTTACTGTTACAAGAAGATTATGTTTTACCGTTATTTTTTTACTTGAGCAAGCGCTTAAAGTAAAAACAGATATAAGAATAAATATTAAAAGTAAAATAGGGGTCAAATGCCTGAATTCTTGACTCGGCATTTTATGCTTAGCATTAAAAGCTATATTGAGATTTGAATTTGAATTTGAATTAAATGTTTTTTTATTTTTATTATTACTTTTACTTGCTATAAATTTTACAATTTTATTTATCATTTTTATGATCCTTTAATTAATTTTTAACTCCGTCAATAAAAATATTATATATTTCAATTGCTTCCGATTTAATTAAATTTTCGTCAAATTCAACCGCATTGGTTTTAAAATTATAAATGGCATTAGTTTTAATAAGCGAGATAAGATAAAAACCTGATTTTAAAGGATTAAGCCAATTTTTAAAAATTCCTTCGTCTATACCCTTTTTAATTATTTCAGAAATAAATTCGGCATATTTTTTTCTTCTTAAATTATAAGATTCCTGCGAAGTTTTTTTTAAAAATACGACATTCATTTCATCTAAAAAAACAGTCTTAAAAAAATATTTATTTTCGTTTATATATAAAAGATTTTCGTATATTAAAGTTCTAATTTTTTCTTCAGGTGTTTTTTCATTGTTTACTTTATGCGCCATCCTTTCAAACATATTTTGAAAACCGCTTTTTAAAACATTTTCCAGCACATCATTTTTGTTTTTAAAATACAAATAAACGGTTCCTTTTGCAATACCTGCATTATTAGCCAGTTTATCCATAGTAAAATTAGAAAATCCTTCTTCTCCTATAAGTTTCCTGGCCGATTTTAAAATAGAATCAAATTTATTTATTTTTATAGATTCTTCTTCAGTCATATCTTTTAATTAAATTAATTAAATTTATTAAATTTATTATTTTTTATATATAGCGATTATTTAATTTCATAATTATTTATTATAATGACTTTATAGTCATAAGTCAAACAAATACTTTAATTCTTCCTATCGGTATAGATATTATCTAAGATTTAAATTTAATTTTGGCAATACTGCATTAGCGGCTGTTTAATTTTTTTAATTAAAAATGATAAAGCAAGGAGCATAATAAAAAAATATATTATACTAAAAATTAAATGAACGGCAGAATTAAATTGAATATTTAAAATAAATACAATAAGATTTAATAATATTAATATCGGAAACGACCATAGTAATATCCATCCTTCATAAAAATGAAAACAATGCGCTTCTTTGCCGTATAATCCGCCCAAACCTGCTAATACTAATCCTATTGAAATTATAATTGAAATATCTTTAAATAAAGCATTAAAATTAAAAAAGTAAAAAGAAACAGCACTAAGGAGTATTCCTGCTATAATACAAGAAAGTATAAAAATCTTAACTTCTTTCTTCCAAACAAGAAGAAATATTCCTGAAAGAAGTGTTCCTGTTTCAAAAATTGCAAGTCCGAGCAATATATAATTTAAACTGTTAAAAATATATGAAAAAACAAATATCAAAATTCCTATAAATCCGATAACATAACCAATCCTGTATGTTATGTCGTAAGATTTAGGATAATAAACATCGTCTTGACTCATTGTAATATAATATAATATAAGATATATAAATCTTTAATTTATTAGTTTTATGTAATATCCCCGCCTAAAATTTTTAGCTTCAGCTAAATTTGGGTTAAATAATCGTTTTAATTTTAAAATTTTTAAATAAGATTACGTATTTTATTTGTAATATATTGTAATATGAAGCTAATTTAAATAGGTTCATTATTTTTATATAAATAATTAATCATTGTATGTCTTTGCCGAGAATAGTTATTAAAGGACCTTTTTTGCCAGAAAATATTTTTTTAACTAAACTAAATATTAAATCTCCATTCACGGCTTCTATTTTTTTTAATACCTGATTTTTTGAAATATATTTTTTATAATAAATTTCATTCAATGCATTCCTAGTCATTAAATTGTTTGACGACTCTATTCCGAGCAGGAAACTATCTGAAACGTGTTTTTTGGCATTTAATATGTCATCCTCGCTAATTTTATTTTCACCTAATTCATTGACAATATCTAAAATAACATTTTTTGCAGTATTAAATTTATCATTTGCAACTCCGGCATATATTGATAAATAGCCGTCCGCTTTATGAAAAACACTATTGGAATAAATAGAATATGCCAGTCCCTTTTTTTCCCTTACTTCTTGAAATAAGCGGGAACTGACAGACCCTCCGAGAACGGTATTTAAAATTTCCATAATATAATATTCTTTATCTGTTTTCTTTATCCCGTCAAATCCAATCACAAAATGAATTTGTTCTAATTCTTTGCAGTGGAAAAATTCGCCGTAATTTTTTGATATTTTTTTATTTACGACGGTCAAATTATCCAAATTACCGAGAATTATACTATTATTTAGTTCGGCGTTATTGTTTTCTTTATAAAATTTTTTTATAAATTTATCTATTGATTCAACAACTTTATTATGGTCGATATTTCCTGCCACTGATACTATAATATTTTTAGGAATATAATATTCATTAAAATATTTAATAATTTTATCCCTGTCAAAACCCCGGATTGTTTCGGCAGTTCCAAGTATAGGGTTTCCATATAAAGAATTGCCGTAAAAATCTTTATAAAAAAGGTCATGGACATAATCATAAGGGTCATCCTGCGCACCCATAATTTCTTGAAGCACGACTGACTTTTCTTTTTCTATTTCGCTTGCCGAAAACAATGAATTAAACATTATATCCGTAAGCAAATCAATAGCTCTTTCATAATTTTTTGCTAAAACTTTTGTATAAAAACAAGTCAATTCGTTTCCAGTAAAAGCATTTAATGCGCCGCCCATAATATCAATTTCTTTATCAATATCTAAATATGAGCGTTTTTTAGTCCCTTTAAAAAGCATATGTTCTATAAAATGCGATATGCCGTTGATATCCGAAGGTTCGTTTGCGCTGCCTGTTTTTACCCAGAAACCTATTGCAATAGAATCAAAATATGATTTTCTTTCGGTTATAACAGTTGCGCCTGAATCTAATATGTCTTTATAAACCTGTCTCATAAATTTTTAATTGTTTATTTAATAGTATAATATAAATAGTAAAATAGTTTTAACCCAAGTTTACTATTGTTGCAGTAAACCATTGATAAACCACACTTTTTTTATTTTTTATAGTGGTTACAAAATATTTTATAAAACACTTATAAACATTGAATCTTTAAAAATAAATGGTAAAGTTGGTTTAAGTACTAATGAATATATTAATGTTATATAAACTTTTTATATAAGCATTCAAAATAAAAAAAATTATTAAGTTCTTAAATTACCGTAATAAAAATTTAAGAACTTAATTTATTATAAAACAATTACATCTAAGCTATCTAATCTTTTCTTATAATGCGGCTTTTCGAGATAGTTTAATTTTACCTGCTTTGTCGATATCTATAACCTTAACCTTTACTTCATCGCCTTCTTTCAGAATATCTAAAACATTTTCAACTCTCTTTTCATCAAGCTGAGATATATGAACTAAACCGTCCGTTCCCGGAAAAATTTCTACAAAAGCTCCGAATTCCATTATTTTTCTAACTTTGCCGTAATAAATTTTTCCTATTTCAGCTTCCTGAGTAATGTCGTTTATTATTGCAACGGCAATATCTAAAGAATTTTTATCGGACGAATATATATTAATTTTTCCTGTATCGTCAATATCTATCTTAGCTCCGCTTTTTTCAATTATTCCTTTAATAACTTTACCGCCCTGCCCAATAATTTCTCTGACTTTGTCGGGTTTAACCTTCATTGTTATAATTTGAGGAGCGTTAGGAGCAAGTTCTTTTTTTGGTTCACTAATGGTTTTAAGCATAATATCAAGAATAACGATACGCCCTTCCTTAGCTTGAGCTAAAGCCTTACGCAATATATCGTCAGTTACGCCTGCAATCTTAATATCCATTTGAAGAGCGGTAACACCGTTCCTTGTACCTGCAACTTTAAAATCCATATCCCCAAGATGGTCTTCGTCCCCGAGTATATCGGTTAAAATTGCAACCTTTTCATTTTCTTTGATAAGCCCCATTGCAATACCTGCTATAGGCGATTTAATAGGCACTCCTGCATCCATTAGCGATAAAATCGCTCCGCAAATTGTTGCTTGCGATGATGAACCGTTTGATTCAAGGATTTCGGAAACGACTCTTATCGTATAAGGAAATTCGTCTTTAGAAGGAATAACATATCTTAAAGCTTTTTCGCCAAGCGAACCGTGTCCTATTTCACGCCTGCCGGGACCTCTTAACGGAGCAACTTCTCCAACCGAAAACGGAGGAAAATTATAGTGGATCATAAATCTTTTAAATGATTCTTTTTCCGGCGCATCAATGATTTGTTCGTCAAATTTAGTACCCAAGGTTGTCACAACTAAAGCTTGAGTCTCTCCTCGAGTAAAAACCGCAGAACCGTGAGCCATTGGAATTTCGCCGATAGAACAGGTTATCGGCCTAATATCTTTTAAGCCTCTGCCGTCTATTCTCTTGCCTTCATCTAATATCAAATTTCTTAGTATTTCTTTTTGTATGTCTTCAAATACGCTATAAATTAAATTTTCATTATCAGGATAAATTTCGCTGAATAAAGTATTAGTCTTTTCTCTAAGTAATGAGATTGCTTCATTTCTTTCCTGCTTAGAAGTAATTAATACACATTTTTTTAATTCGCTATATGCATTTTCTTTAATTCTTTCTACAAGCTCTTCAGGCATAGAAGGCAGAATAATTTCCATTTTTTTTGTATCTAACTTTTCTAAAATAGAATTTTGAAATGATACTAATTCTATTATTTTACTATGCCCAAAATTTATTGCGGAAAGAATATCTTCTTCGTCTAATTCGTCAAAACTTCCTTCTACCATTGTTATTGCATCTATAGAACCCGCTATTACGAGATGAGTATCGCTTTTTTCAATTTCCTGATATGTCGGATTAATAATAAATTCTCCGTTTATTCTTCCTACTCTAACCCCTGCGGTAGGACCGTTAAAAGGGATTTCCGAGGACATAAGCGAAAATGAAACGCCGAGCATAGCTGCCATATCAGGGTCATTTTCCTCATCCATTGATATGACGGTTGCAATGACCTGCGTGTCAAAAAAATAATTTTCCGGAAAAAGGGGTCTTATCGGACGATCTAAAAATCTTGAAGTAAGAACTTCTTTTTCGGTAGCTCTTCCTTCTCTTTTAAAGAAACCTCCCGGTATTTTGCCTGCTGAATAAAATTTTTCAACATAATTTACCGTTAAAGGCAAAAAATCCGTTCCTTCTTTAATATTTTTATTTACACAGGTAGTAACAAGCACTTTAGTCTTGCCGATAGTAACTAACGCGCTGCCGCTTGCCTGCTTAGCTAATCTGCCTGTTTCAATAGTAATTTTTTTGCCGTCTAAATCTAAACTTTCAACAATACAGTTATTTGCCATTGTATTTAATCTCCGTCGCTTTTATTGCCTGATATAAAACTAAATGGCAATATAGTTAAATTAATTTAAAATCATTTTCTAAGATCAAGAGATTCTATCAATGATTTATATCTTTCTTCATTTTTGCCTTTAATATAATCAAGAAGATGTCTCCTCTTTGAAACCATTTTTAAAAGTCCTCTTCTTGAATGATGATCTTTAGCGAACTTTTTAAAATGTTCAGATAATAAATTGATGCGGTAAGTTAATAATGCAACCTGCACTTCAACTGAACCTGAATCAGAATCGTGCTTTTTAAATTTCCCGATTATTGACTGTTTTTCTTCCTTTGAAATAGCCATCTAATAAATTCCTCCAAAAAAATAGTTTAAAATATTATATGTTAATTTTTATCTTTATTAATTAGTTAAATCTTTATAAATTAAATCTTTTAAGTAAAATATGCCGAGTCAAATCTGTGAAATAAAATTTACTAAGTTAAATTTACATTAATCAAATTGCTTATAATAAAATCTTTTCCTTTTTCAATATCTTTAAAAGGTATAGCGTTAGAAATATCGTATCCGCCAGCATTTGTTCTTCTGAGAGAAATAAGACTCATAGGCAAATTAAATTTATCTAAAATATCTTGTGCAAAAGCTCTAATGTAAGTGCCTTTGGAAACCTTACACATAAAATTAATAAAAAACCCTTCTATGGATTTAATTTCAAATTGATAAATATGAACCGCCGAAGTCTTATTGACAATTTCATCGGGCAATTCATTGCTTCCATTATTTTCATTCTTTCTGGCATATTTATAAAACGCTATGCCTTTATATTTTTTAGCGCTGTATAAAGGAGCTTTTTGAATAATATCTCCTTTTAAATCTTGCAGATATTTTGCTATTTTAACAACATCATCATCGGTAATTTCTTTTTCTATGACTATTTTGCCCGAAGCATCAAGTGTATCGGTAAATTCGCCGCATTTAAACGTTCCTTCATATGACTTTGGCATATTAAGAAACTTATCCTGTAATTTTGTTGCATTATTGATTAAAACAGGTAAAACTCCGGTTGCAAACGGGTCAATAGTGCCTGCATGTCCAACTTTTTTACAATTTAATGTTTTTTTTATAAAACTGTCAACGCCGAAAGAAGAAATATCCGACGGCTTGTCTATTATCAAAAGTCCTGACTTAAAGAACTTCTCTGCAGTATTCATATATATCCTTTTTAATATTATTTAAATCACCGCTTACTTTGCATCCTGCCGCAAATTTATGACCTCCTCCGCCATACTTTTCTGCAACTTTAGCAACATTGGCATAGCTTTTGGCTCTAAAACTTAGCCTATATTCATTAAATGAAGCTTCTTTAAAAAAAATAGCAATTTCAACACCGTTAATTGACCTCGGATAATTAACGAAATTTTCAAAAAGTGCCATGCCTTTTTGCTGGTTTTCATTATTTTCAAATACTTCATTTAACATTTGTTTAGAACCAATCATCGATGCAATTTTTCCGTCTTGAACTAATTCAAGCGTTGCTAAACTTTTTGCTAAAAGTCTATATTGCTCTTGAGGTTTTGTTTCATATATTTCTTCGGCAATTTTAGCGGGATTTATATCATATTGATTTAAAACAGAAGCAATATAGAAAGCATTTTTGGTAGCCGAAGCATATCTGAAAGAGCCTGTGTCTGTTAATATTGAAGCATAAAGGCATATTGCTATATCTTTATTTATTTTAGATAATACTTTTTGTCTTTCTTCTATTTTACAGGGTAATTCATCGCCAATTTTATATTCTATTTTATTTTCTTTTGCGCCGTAGGCAGCAAAAAGATAAAACAATACTTCTCCCGTCGAACTTGCATCCGGAATAACAAGATTAGCATGTCCAAAATTATTATTAGTAAAATGATGGTCAATATTAATTATTCTATTAATCGACAGCAAATTTTCATACCCGTCGCCGATTCTTTGAAGTTCGCCGCAATCCACTACAATAAGTAAATCTATAGGTTCCGCAGGAAATTTCTGGGAAAAATCTTTTGACCACGGCAAAAATCTTAAATTTAGCGGTATAGGGTCTTTATCATAAAGATATATCTCTTTATCAAGCGATTTTAAAAACATTCCCATAGACATAGCCGAACTTATCGCGTCGCCTTCAGGGTTTTCATGGGTTACAATAAGTATTTTTTTAGATGTCTCTATTAAATGAAATATTTCATCAACATTAGCAGAAAAACTATTAATATTACTCAAATTATACATTTATAATTTTTTATCCTTTTATTTTAATTATTATATAAAACATATACTATAAATTATTGCCGTTAATTATTATCGTTTATTATTTTATTATTGTCGTTTATTATTTTTAGAATCCTTGATGATTGTTCAATTCCGGGATCGTATTCAAAACTTAAATCAGGTATTAATCTAAGTAAAACTTTAGAAAAAACTTCCTTTTTAATAAAATTCTTTGAACTTTTAAAACCGCTCATTGCTTTTTTAACTTCTTTTTCTGCATAATCAGAATAATTAATATCTTTACTATCGTAAATATTCCCGTTTTTTATAACAATAACGCTGAAAAAAATTTTGCAGTACCTCAGGTCTTTTGAAATCTCTGCTCTAATAATCGTAACATTCTTAAGTCTGTCGTCATTAATCTTAAATTCTAATACTAATGAAATCTCATGGGCAATCAGTTCTGCAACTCTTTTATTTCTTTCTATCATAATGTTTGTTTTATATATTCAATTTCATAAATTTCTATTACATCGTTGATTTTAATATCATTAAAATTTTCAAGAGATATGCCGCATTCGAAATTTGACTGTACTTCTTTAACATCATCTTTGAATCTTTTTAAAGAATCTATATGACCGCTATATATTATAATATTATCTCTTAAAAGTCTTACACCCGCAGATCGCTTGACGACACCTGATGTTACCATACATCCTGCAACAGCGCCTATTTTTGGAACATTAAACACGCTTCTTACTTCCGCTTTTCCAATAATAATCTCTTTTTCTATAGGAGCAAGAAGACCTTCCATTGCATCTTTAATATCTTTGACTGCATCATAAATAATATTATAATACCTTATTTCTATATTTTCAGTTTCGCTTAAAGCAAGAGCTTTAGGTTCAGGTCTAACATTAAAAGCTATTACTATAGAACCTGTAGCTTTTGCAAGCATAATATCGGATTCCGTTATAGCAGAAGCGCCGCTATGAATTGTTACAACCTTAACTTTATCTGTCGAAAGCTTATTAAAAGATTGCATTAGAGCTTCCATAGATCCATACACATCACTCTTAATTATTAATTTAAGCTCTTTTACATCGCCTGCTTTTATTTTAGAATATAAATTCTCAAGGGTCATTCTGCTTGAAGATTTATATTCACTCTCTCTTCGCTTTAGCTGTCTTTCTATGCTTATTTTTTTAGCTTCTTTTTCATCTTTTAAAACTATAAAATTGTCGCCGGGAGACGGGACTCCTTCTATCCCGAATATTTCTATAGGAGTAGACGGACCTGCTTTTTCTAATTTGTTGCCTTTATAATCCATCATTGCTCTGACTTTAACAAAATATAAACCGCATACCGCGCTGTCATTAATATGCAAAGTACCGCTCTTAATCAAAATAGTCGCAACGGGACCTCTGCCTTTATCAAGCGCCGCTTCTATTACGGTTCCTCTGGCAGGCTTATCGGGGTTAGCTTTTAGCTCTAATATTTCTGCTTGAAGTATTATAAGTTCAAGAAGTTCTTTTAATCCCTGTCCTGTTTTTGCAGATACTAAAGAAAATAAAGTGGAGCCTCCTAAATCTTCAGACACCAATCCATATTCCATTAAGCTATTTTTAATTTTTTCGGGGTTAGCTCCGGGCTTATCTATTTTATTTATCGCAACTATTATCGGAACATTTGCAGCCTTGGCATGATTGATAGCTTCAACTGTTTGAGGCATGACGCCGTCATCAGCCGCTACGACAAGAATTACGATATCAGTAATACCGGCTCCCCTAGCTCTCATTTCCGTAAAAGCTTCATGCCCCGGCGTATCAAGAAAAACAACCATAGAATCGCCTACTTTTACATTGTATGCACCGATATGCTGAGTAATACCTCCTGCTTCGTTAGTCGTAACATTTGTTTTTCTTATGGCATCCAATAAAGAAGTTTTCCCATGGTCAACATGACCCATGACAGTAACCACGGGAGCTCTTGGAACTAATGATCCTTCAGGATCTATCGCCTCTTCAAGCGCCACGACCTCATCAAAGCTGACATTTTCAACGGTATATCCGTATTCGGATGTTATAAGCGATGCTGCGTCAATATCTATAATCTGATTAATTGTGGCAATAATATCAACATCTAAAAGCTTTTTAATAACTTCGGAAGCTTTAACGCCAATAGCTTGGGAAAGTTCGTTAACGGTTATTCCATTACTTATTTTAATTACTTTCTTTGATTGTTTTTTTTCTGTTATTAACGTTGAATTATATTCATTATGGTGTTTATTGAAATCTTTAAACATTTTAAATCTTTTTCTAGGTTTTCTTGGAGCTACATATTCTTTCTCTTCTATAAGGTCTATAATTTTTTCATTTTTTTTAGGTTTGGCAACGTTTTGTTTTTTTACGATATTTTTCTTTAATGATTTATTTTCCGATAGGTCTTTCGCTTCATTTGAAGGCAAAATTACCGGTTTTTCTATTTTTGAAATTACTTCTGAATCTAATTTATTTTTGGTTTTATTTTGTAAATTTTCAGTATTTTCTATACTCTCTGATATATTTTCTTTTACCGGAGCGTTTATTAATTTGTCTGACTCATTATCATTGATAAATTTGCTCTGTTGTTCATTTGTTTTATCCTGATTTACCTGATTTACATCAGTCTGCCTTACATCAGGAACGGAACCTTCTCCTTTATCAATATTTTCCGAAGATATCGCATCTTTAGATAATGAATCTATCAAATTTTGTTCGCTTTTATCCTTATTGTTATCATCGTTGATGGATTCAACTTTGCTTGACCTTCTTCTAATAACTCCCCTAGAGACTCTTCTTTCTTCAGTTTTTAAAGAATCTTGCGAACTGCTTTCATTTATTACTTCATTATTATCTGTCATAGTTTAATTAATTTCCCTGTTTATCCGTTCTTTAAGTTCTAAATCTGACTGCAGACGATTAAGTAAATCCTGAGCGGATTGGATAGTTTTATCCGCTTTTTTAATATCAATAGATAAGTCGTTAGCTAATTTTTCAGGATTTGCGCCTGCTATAATTTCAACGGTAGAATAACCGATTTGATAAAGCGATCTTGCAATAATGTCTCCCACGCCGGGAATATCCATAAGCATTTTATATCCTTCTACATCTTTTTTGGCAGCTTTAGATTCAGAAACAACATCTATTTTATAACCCGTCAAGTTAGAAGTAAGTCTAACATTCTGCCCCTGTCTTCCTATTGCAAGAGACAATTGATCGTCAGGGACGATAACGGTTATAACTTTAGTTTGGTTATTAAGCAGAACTTTTGACGGCTCAGCAGGGCTTAGAGCATTTGAAGCCAACTTAGAAGGGTTATCGGAATATTCGATTATATCTATTTTTTCCCCTCTTAATTCATTAATGATGTTTTGTATCCTGAAACCTTTAATGCCGACACATGCTCCAATAGGGTCTATATCTCTGCTGGTGCTGTAAACTGCTACTTTAGATCTGAAGCCGGGAGCCCTTGCAACCTTTGCAATCTTTACTATTCCGTCATAAATTTCAGGAACTTCGGATTCAAAAAGTTTTATTAAAAATTCGTCCGATACCCTCGAAAGAATAAGTTTTGGTCCTCCTTTTTCCATTCTAATATCTGATAGCACGGCTCTTATTCTGTCGTGAGACTTATATGTCTCGCTAAAAATTTGTTCCTGTTTAGGCAAAACTGCTTCGGTTTTTCCGAGGTCTACAATTATCATTGATTTTTCTACTTTTCTTACAAGACCGTTGACAATTTCGCCTTTTCTCAGATTAAATTCATCAAATATATTTTGATGTTCAACTTCTTTTATTTTCTGAAATATAATTTGTTTAGCAACTTGAGCTTCAATTCTCCCATAAATATTTTTTTCTACTTTGAGACCGAGACTATCCCCGATATGACTGTCGACATCATATTCAACAGCTTCCTGAAGCGTAATCTCTGTTTTATCATTCTTTACTTCTTCAGCCACATCTTTAAACATAAAAACTTCAATTTCTCCTGTTTCCTCAGTATAACGAGCTTCCAAATCGTAGCCGCTCCCGATATTTCTACGTGCAATTGCAAGTATAGCCTGCTCAATGGCTTCTATGACTAAAGATCTGTCAATGTTCTTGTCTTTAGACAACTGATCTATAACTGAAGAAAGCTGGTCGGTATTAAGTTGCGCCACAATTAAACTCCTTGACTAATATAAAATATAAAATTAAAATTTTTATTCTGCTATTAAATTTGCTTTTTTTATTTGCAAAAAAGGTATTACGTAATTTTTATTATCTATTTCATCATATATTTTGATATTTGCATTTAATAATTCTTTTTCACCTGTTTTATTTGTTATATCTGAAACATCAATAATCTTTCCTACGAAATTTAACCTTCCGTTAATTTTTTCATTTAAAGATATTTTAACACGTTTATCTTTAAATCTTATATAATCTTTTATTTTAAAAATTACCCTGTCTATTCCCGGCGAAGATATTTCTAAGTTATATTTAAAATCTATCAATTCTTTTATATCAAGAATCATGCTTAATTCTTTAGAGATATCGGTAAGCTGGGATATGTTAACCCCGCCTTCGGCATCAGCATAAATTCTCAAAACAACTCCTTTATTTTTTAAAGAAGAAACAAATAAAGCTCCGACAATATAGCAGCCGTAGTATTTTGCAATATCCTCTGCAAGTTCTTCAATTTTTTTTAACAAATCATCATGCATAAATAAAAAAAGCGGGATAAACCCACTTTTAGATAAAACTTTAGTAATGATTAACTTTATTTTTTAATTATAAACAAATAAATGATAAATATCAACAAAATAATTTATGATTATATTTGATTGAATATAAAAAAAGACCTTCTGGAGGAGCTTTAGTAATGTTTGAGGGAGTTTTGCCTTTATTAAGCAAATAATTTATATTCTCAATATTAATTTTACCTAATCCGCAAAGAACAATCGCTCCAATAATTCTTCTTACCATATGTCTTAAAAAACCCTCGCCTTCAATATAAATATTGAATCCATAATTTTTTTTTTGAATATTAATTTTAATTACCGTTCTAAAATAATCTTCAATATCTCTTTTTTTATCTGATTTTGCAAAATTTACGAAGTTATAATTTCCTATAAACATTTTAGAAGCTTCTTTCATTAAATCAAGATTAAGGCTATCTTTGATATACCATGAATATTTAGATAGCAGAGCGCTTTTAAATCCGTTATTTAATTTATAAAGATATGTTTTAGAAATAGTATTAAAAGTTGCATGGAAAGAATCATGAACAATTTCTATACTTTTAACTGTAATATCATTGGAGGGTAAAACTCCGTTCAAGCTTGATTTTAATTTATGCAAATCAAGTAAAAAAGGTAATTTAAAATTAGCTACCTGATTTAATGCATGAACTCCCGCATCTGTTCTGCCTGAAACAAATAGCTCAATATCTATTCCGGTTATTTTTTTAATCGCTTTTAAAAGTTCACCTGATATTGTTTTTAATTCTATTTTGCCAATTTCCGCAGCAAAATTATTTTGGATCTGCCATCCGTGATAATTTGACCCGTCATATTCTATAACTATAAGATAATTGATCATTTTCTGTTAACAATTTTAGAAATTATATATCTTAGAGATCTCAAAGACAATCCAAGTTCGCTTGCCAGCAGTTTTTTAGGCTGCCGTTTGTTTTCAATTCTATCAATAACGATATTGCTTTCAATATCACTTATAAATCTTTCTAAACTTATTTTATTTTTTATATTAATTTCATTAAATATAAAAATAATTTTTTTTAAAATATCTTCATATGCAGCGGTATTTATATCGGAAATAATATCATTATAATTTGAATTTTTTCTTAGGGTATCCGGAAGGCAATTTTCTGTTATATCCTCTGATTTACAATATATACATGCTCTTTCTATAATATTTTCTAACTCGCGAACATTTCCCGGATAATCATAATCAGCTAAAATAGAAACCGCATCTTGACCAACCGAATAAATTTTTTTATTATGTTCTTTAGAATAATTATTAATAAAATGTGACACTAGTAACGGAATATCCTCTTTATGTTTTCTTAAAGGAGGCATTTCAATATGAATAGCGTTAAGTCTAAAAAATAAATCTTCTCTAAATTTGCCCTGCCTTATTAACTCATTTAAATCTTTATTTGTTGCGGCAATAAATCTTATATCTAAAACATATTCTTTATTGGAACCAAGCTTTCTAAAGGTTTTTTCCTGTAAAACCCTTAAGAGTTTTACTTGAACAGGCATAGGCAGATCGCCTATTTCGTCAAGAAACAGCGTTCCTTTGTTTGCATATTCTAAAATACCTTTTTTATCATAATTTGCGCCGGTAAAGGCTCCTTTAAGATAACCAAAAAGCTCACTTTCTATAAGATTTTCAGGAATTGCGGACAAATTTACCGGAACAAATTCGCCGCCGTTTTTACCGTTGGATAAATTATTAAAATATATATCATGGGAAAGCTTAGCCGCAAGTTCTTTTCCTGTACCTGATTCTCCTGTTATAAGCATTGTAGTAAAGCTTTTGGCAAAAATATTTATTTCATCTATAACTTTAGCTATTATAGCGGAATTTCCTATTATATTGCCTCGTAATTTGTCTTTATTGGCTAATTTATTTTTTAAATTATTGAGTTCGTCATATATGGAAAAATAATCTATAGCTTTTTTTATCGTTATTTTGAATTCTTCCGTATCAAAAGGCTTTATAAGATAATCAAATGCTCCGTCTTTTAAAGCGTTTACGGCAGTTTTTACATCGGAGTATGCCGTCATAAGTATTACCGGCAACTGATGATTTGTATGAGTATAATTTGTATTTTTAAAATACTTTATCTTAAATTGACGAAGAAAATCAATACCGCTTATATCCGGCATTGAAATATCGGATATGATCAGATTAAATCCGTTATCTTTATTATTGTCATTATTGTCGTCAATAATTTTTAAAGCTTCTCCTGCAGATAATAAAGCCGTAACTTCATATCCTTCATATTTTAAAAGTATTCCTAAAGAATCTAAAACAGATTTTTCATCATCTATAATAAGGATTTTTTTACTGTTCTTCATCTTCATGTCCATTGTATTCATATAACGGTAATTTAATATTGATTAATGTGCCTTTATTCTTTTTACTTTTTATACTAATATTTCCGTTAAAATTATCTAAAATA
This sequence comes from Candidatus Acidulidesulfobacter diazotrophicus, assembly GCA_004195025.1. Lineage (GTDB taxonomy): Bacteria > SZUA-79 > SZUA-79 > Acidulodesulfobacterales > Acidulodesulfobacteraceae > Acididesulfobacter > Acididesulfobacter diazotrophicus. The sequence continues at coordinate 72,334 of SGBB01000004.1, forward strand.
GATTTGACTATTGAAAGACCGAGTCCAGTACCGTTTTTTTTTGTGGTAAAAAGAGGCTTAAATATATTTTTAATAATATCTTCGCCTATACCTTCTCCATTGTCATAAAATTTCACAATTAAGCAATTATTAACTTTATTTTGTTCAATTAAAAAATCTCCTGAAATTTTTATAGAACTTATTCTGATTTTGCCCCTTTTATTATTACCGCAATTTTTATATCTTGATTTAATAGAAGCTGCTGCATTTTCAATTATGTTCACAAATATCTGCTGTAAACGGTATTTTTCAAAAAATATATTTATTTTGCCGTCAATTCTATTTTCTATATTATAATCTTCCGATGATTTAAATTGAGAAATTATGTATTCTGAAAAATCATAAAGATTAAAATATTCAAAATTCACGGAATTATCTATTATATTAATATTAAAAGTTTTAGTTTTAGTATTGACAAAACCAAGAAAATCTTTTACAAGAGACTCAAGCCTTATAGTTTCTGCTTTTATGATTCCCGTCAATTTATTAAAATCGTCACCGCTAATTTTCACGTCTTCAGCAAATTTTCTATTTTCAGAATTTAAAATATCTATAGAGGTATTAATTGCAGAGAGGGGGTTCCTTATTTCATGCGCAAGCCAGCCTGCTAATTTTCCGGTAGCAATTAATCCTTCATTTATTTTTGCGTCAAGCTCCAATTCTTTTACGTATGATATATCTCTAAAAAGCAGAATATGCCAACCGGAATTGTTATTCTCTTTAAACTTAGAATAAGAAAAACCGATAATGCTTCCGTTATGTTTAACTTCAAAACGAACATTGTTGATTTTTTCATCCTCAAAAATATTCAGCGGAAAATCTTTAAAAATATCGTCTATTCTTAAATTGAAATAATAGAATGTACCTGCTTTGCCTGTCAGGGACTCTTTAAATATCCCTGCTCCAACCAAATCCATTCCAGATCTATTTACGAATACAATATCATTTTTATCATTTAAAACTATAACTCCCTGCGTGAAACTATTAATAAGTTCTTTATTAAATATTGCGGCATTTTTCATTACCTCGTCTATTTCTATCACTTTATTACTTAAATATTTTATGTTTTTAGAAAATTTATATAAAATCCAGCCGAATATTAATAAACCTAAAATATTTAAACTTAAAGCAAATAACAATTTATCAGGATTATATAAATAATAATAATGATCTGGAACATTAAAATAAAACTGCAAGTCGGCAATAAAACCAATAGTTAAAGAAGAGGCAACGGTAAAAAAAATAATCCCTGCGCCTAAAAAAATAAATCCGGCTATTAAAATTAATAAATAATATAAAAGGATAAGATTGCTTCCTAATCCTCCGTTTAAAATTACAAAAGCCGATATTAATATAAAATCAAAGATAAGCTGTATTAATCCAAATAAACTAAAATATCTTTCTTTTTTCTTTTTTCTAATATAATAATTTATAAGTGAGTATAAAACAGTAAGAAAAAGAGCGATGAATAAAAAAATAAAAATTTCAACTTCAGTATAAATAAACAGGCTTGAATTATGCTTAATTAAGATAATCAGGTAGGTTAAAACAGCTAAAGAAATTGCAGTAAATCTAAAAACTATAATAAATTTTAATTTTTCATAAATATTATCTCCTTCAATATTAAAATTCAAGTTCAGGCTTTTATGTGCCATATGCAATAAGGTAAAATACTTTTATCTTAATTTATAACTGCTTTAAACCTCGCCATAACCGCCGCCACTATTTAAACAAGACGAAAGTTAAACAAGATTAAAGTTGACTGATACAATTTTTATCTTTTCATAGCTATCTAATAAACTAATAAAGTAAAGTTATAAAACATCCTTGCAGTAGGGGAGTTAAACAACTATCCTTTAATTGCTTTTCCAAGATTAAATATGGGCAAATACATAGCTACAACCAAAACACCGACAACAATTCCAAGAAAAACTATAAGAGCAGGTTCCATCATTGAAGTCAAATTAGTTACCGCATTGTCAACTTCCTCGTCATAATAATCGGCAACTTTAGCTAACATAGCATCAAGATTACCTGTTTTTTCTCCAACCATTATCATTTGAACAACAAGGGGAGGAAAAAGTCCTGTTTTATTAATTGCAACTGAAAGGGGGGCACCTGAAGCTACATCTTCTTTTGTTTTAATTAAAGACTCTTCTATAATTTTATTTCCGCTTATTTTAGATACAATACCGAGAGCCGCTAAAATAGGAACACCGCTTTCAACCATTGTTGAAAGTGTCCTGGAAAATCTGGCAATAGAAACTTTTTTCAGCAATAATCCTATTAACGGCAATTTAAGAATTAAACGGTCTATATTTCGTCTTCCGTTTTCCCTTTTATAATATGACTTAAGTAAGAAAACTGCAATGCCTATGGCAATAATTATATAAAGTATATACGACCTGACAAAATCGCTGAAATTAATGACATCCTGCGTAAGACCCGGCAGTTTTGCGCCTACGCTGGCAAAAAGATTTGCAAATACAGGGATAACAAATGTCAATAATATTACGATAACTGCAAATGCAACCGACAATACTATCGTCGGATATATCATTGCACCTTTCACTTTTCTTTTAAGTTTAAGAGTTTTTTCAAAATATACGGATAATCTCTTAAAAACTTTATCTAAAACACCGCCCTTTTCCCCCGCATCAACAAGATTTATATACAAATCATTAAATACACGCGGAAATTTTTTCAAACTATCGGATAAACTTCCTCCGCTTTCTATGTTTTCTTTAATTTTTGATAAAATGCCTTTTAAATTTTTATTTTTTTGCTGATCTATCATTATGGATAAACCTTGCAAAATAGGGACGCCCGAATCTACTAATGAAGAAAACTGCCTTGTAAATACTATTAAATCGTTGTCGCTTATTTTAGTCTTTGGACTTACTTCCTTTGAAGCAGTTAGCCGTAAACTTAAGAATTCACTTTTCTTATCAACATTTATAGGATAAATATTATTCTTATGAAGTTCATCAATAACAATTTCAGGACTTACGGCATCAATTTGACCCGTAATATATTCTCCTGTTTTTTTTCTGCCTTTCCATTGATAAACAGGCATAAAATTAACCTCTTAATAATTTTATATTATATTTATATTATAATATAACATATTATAATTATACAATCAATTAATATCACCGCCCTAAAATTGCCGATAGAAAATTTTATACTGGATGACCGCTTAGCTCTCGGATTATAGCCTCGTGAACAGAAACGGCGTGCGTTTCTACTATCGGAACTTTCCCGCTGAAGCGGGTTGGGACTTTGAGAAGATTTATCGTTTCACCCGTCGGGTTTCATTCCTGCACAGGCACTAATCCTGTATTCTTAATACATTGCAGTATATTTAGCAATCTTTATCGGCAATTTTGGGACAGTATTACAATTTATCAAAATCAATTCCTGAAAATAACCCGTCATTTTTTTTATTTGAGTCGCCGTTTTGCTGCTGTATTCCCGGTGTTCCAATCTTATTTGCATTTGAAGACATATTATTGTTTAAAGAACCGCCTTTAGAAATCAATCCTGAATTTATATTTTGTTTTAATTCATCTATATCTGAAGAACGCGAGTATGCTTCTGCTTCACTTATTATTCTATTATTTACTAATGAAGCAAGCGCCTGATTTAACGTTTGCATGCCGTATTTTTCCTGCCCCAATTGGAGCTGGGAATATATTTGATGTATTTTATTTTCACGAATAAGATTCCTTATGGCAGCATTAGGAATCATAACTTCTGCCGCCAATATCCTGCCGCGGTCATCTATTTTAGGAATAAGAGTTTGAGACATGACTCCTACTAATGATAATGATAATGACGACCTAATCTGAGATTGCTGATCGGAAGGAAATATATCTATTATTCTTGAAATAGTTTGCACTGCCGAATTGGTATGCAGAGTTCCAAACGTCAAGTGTCCAGTCTCCGCAATGGTTAATGCAGCCTCCATGGTTTCCATGTCTCGTATTTCGCCTATTAGAACTACATCGGGATCTTCTCTTAATATATGCCTTAAACTTTCTAAAAAACTATAAGAATCCTGACCTACTTCTCTCTGATTAACTAAACATGATTTATGCTGAAAAATATATTCTATAGGATCCTCAATAGTAATGATATGTTCATGTCTTGTTGCGTTTATAGAATCTATCATAGCGGCTAAAGAGGTAGTTTTGCCAGAACCTGTAGGACCTGTGACTAATATTAAACCTCTTGGCGATTTGATAATTTCTTTTATTATAGGGGGCAAACCTAGTGCATCTATTGAAGGTATCTCATGCGGAATAACTCTGAAAGCTCCTGCCACCGAACCTCTGTCAAAATATAGATTGCCTCTGAAACGGGATACCCCTTTCTGTGAAAATGAAAAATCAAGTTCATGAGTTTCTTCAAATTTTTTCTTTTGGGCATCCGTTATAACGCTATAGCATAAACCTTGGGTATCGGAAGGCGGCAAAGGCGGAAAATTAAGCGGAGCAAGCGAGCCTTTAAGTCTAATAACCGGAGGTGAACCCGCTGCTATATGCAAATCTGATGCTCCCATATCCACGGTAGTTTTTAATAAATCAGCTATAGAAGGCATTCCATGTATCCTCAATTAAAAAATAAATTAACGAAATGAATTAATTTTTATAATATTTATATTAATTATTATATTTAATAATCATTGTAATATTATCTAATTATAATATTATATATTATAATTAGATAATATTATTCATCATATAATTATATTATTATTATTTGTTTTAAGATATTGCAATATTTCCTCAAGAGAAGTTATGCCTGAAATAAATTTCTCTTTTGCCGATTCGCTTAAAGTAATCATTTTATGATTTTTAACGGCTAAATTTTCAATTTCAAATTCATTAGCATTTTTATAAATTAAATCTTTAATATCATCGGTTACGGTAAGCACTTCGTATATTGCGATTCTGCCTTTGTATCCTGTATTCATACAAGCGGAACATCCTTTAGGCTTATAAAATAAATTGCGAGAAACGTTGCTGTCTTCAAATCCGAAACCTTTTAGAAGTATATTGTCAGGTTTATAAGGTTCTTTGCATTCATTACATAATTTTCTTATAAGTCTTTGTGCTATTATAAGATTAAGACTGGACGCCACAAGAAATGACTCCACTCCGACATTAATTAAACGGGAAATAGTTGATGCAGCATTATTTGTATGAATCGTTGAAAGAACTAAATGTCCCGTCAAAGCGGCTTTAATAGCAATTTCTGCGGTTTCAAGGTCCCTTATTTCGCCTACCATAATTATGTCAGGATCCTGCCTTAAAAAAGAACGCAGCGCTGCAGCAAATGTTAAACCTATATCTTCGTTAATTTGAACCTGATTAATACCGTAAATATTATATTCTACAGGATCTTCCGCTGTAGAAATATTTACTGATTTTGCGTTTAAATCGCTTAATGCGCTGTATAAAGTAGTTGTTTTGCCTGAGCCTGTAGGACCTGTGACAAGTATCATGCCGTATGGTTTATGTATAGCGCTCTGAAAATCATTCAATTGATTTTCAGAAAATCCTAATTTACCCATATCAAGCTGAAGGGAAGATTTATCTAGTATTCTCATTACAATTTTCTCTCCGTACAGTATAGGGAGACACGATACTCTAATATCTACTTCTTTATTCTCCACTTTAACTTTTATCCTTCCGTCTTGAGGCATTCGTCTTTCTGCTATGTCCATCTGAGACATAATTTTAATTCTTGAACTTATTGCATTTTTTAATTGTCCCGGAACCGTCATAATTTCATTTAATTTTCCGTCTATCCTGAATCTCACTCTTATATTGTTTTCGTAAGGTTCAAAGTGTAAGTCGCTTGCGCCTCTTCTGATCCCGTCAGCTAAAACCTTATTAACAAATTGGATGATAGGTTTTTCTGAGGAAGATTTTTGCATCTCTGAAATATCAATTTTTTCATTGGTATCTTCAATAGAAATAGAATCTATATAATCTTTGTGGTCCGTCAAAATAGTAGAAGCATTGTAATATGAAGATAAAGCTTGATTTATTTCAGATTCGGAGGCAAGCACTACTTCAACATTAAGTCCTGTATAAAACTTAATGTCTTCAAGAACGGTCACTTTTGTAGGATCGGAAACTGCCAGATATAAAGTATTGCCTTGGCGTTTATATGGAACAACGCGATATTTTAAAGCAGTGTCAGGAGGAATCAGTTTGATAACATCTGAAGGTATTTCAGAAGAAAGAAGATTAATAGTCGCTGCGCCAAATTCTTTTGATAAAAATGAAACAAGTTCGGAATCTTTAACAAACCCAAGTTTTGACAGCTGTTTGCCGATGCTGCCGCCTGATAGTTCCTGCTCTTCAAGTGCCTGTTTTAATTGGCTTGCAGTAATTATATCATTTTTTACAAGTATTTCTCCCAGCTTAATATCTTGTAATTGCTGACCTTTTTTTAATCCGTTTCTTATCTTTTCCTGTATCAATAAAGCATTATTTACATCATCTTTCTTTATTGCACCATGTTTTATTAAAATTTCGCCAAGTTTTTGAGATTCCATAATAATATAATAAAAATATTAAATTTTGTAATTTTGTTATATAAAAAAAATTTCTATATATTTATCAATATTTATATTTATCAACGCAGGCCAAATGTATTATATTATAATGAATAAAATACCTGACTAAAACTAAACAGAATACCGATTTAAAACTAACTTTTTTAAAGTAAAATAGAATCGCTGGAGCTTTACTTTATTTATTAGATGTCTAAACTAAAAAATAATTTAATTTTCAATATCTATTTTATAATATAAATTACATATAAATCAAGCAGGTAAATACGTAATTTTATAATTTTTATTTATATATTTATAATTGTATAGCATTTAAGGCAAAATTAAAATCAGGTTTTTTGTCTGTCCATATATAAAAACTTTCAATAGCTTGAAAAAGCAGCATTGAAAAACCATTGGCAGTTTTTATTTTATTTTTTCTCATAATTGCCATAAACGGAGTTTCGGGAGGGCTATATGAAATATCTATTGCATAAGAATTCTTGTTTAATTCGCTAAAAGGCAGCGATAATATTGTTTTGGCAGATTCTTCCGAAGGAGTTACGGTATTTACGATTAAACCGCACTCATTAAATACATTTTTAATTGTTTCGGATATAAAATTAGAATATGATAATGATTTAATATTGAGGTTATTATATTTATTCCATTCAGATGCCGTCTCGACTAATTGCGCAGCCTTTCTTAAATCTCTATTTATCAAATGTATACCTGAAGCCCCTTCTTTTAGCAAAGAATATAAAATAGCTTTTGAAGCGCCTCCTGCTCCAAGAATAATAATTTTTGCATTATTTAAATTAAAATTAAATTCATATTTAACGCTTTTAATAAAACCGATACTGTCTGTATTATAACCCTTATAAATATTATTGTCTAATTTTACGGTATTTACAGCTCCTATAATTTCTGCTTCTTTGCTTAATTTATCTAAATATTTTACGACCTCTACTTTGTAGGGTTTTGTGATATTGGCGCCGTTTAGTTTTAGAGATTTAAAACCGTTAAAAGCTTCTGCAAAACAATCGGGATTCACATCAAATTTCTTATAACAAAGATTTAATTTTAAAATATTTCCAAGTTTATTATGGATAAGGGGAGATACTGAATACGATATGTTATGTCCGAATATGCCTAAAACCAAAGGGCAAACATATTGATTTTTAGAGTTTTCAGAAACAATAAAATCCATTAAGCCTTATTTTATCTTATTTATTTCTTATTTATTTATTTATTTTTAAATCATTTAATCCAAATCATTAATTTAAACCATTAATAGCTGTTTAAGAAGATAATCTATTTTTGCAGCCTTTTTATCGTCAATAAACATATACACATATCTTTCTATTTCATTAACGAGCTTAGTAAGGGATTGCTTATCTGTTTTGACATGACTGAAATCAACGGGTATTTTTTCGGCTTTTTTTCCTAATTGTTCATTTAATATTTTTTTAATAGAGTCTACAATGTCAACGTTGGCAGCTTTAAGATTTTGTGGCGGGTCAAGATGAATATATCCGCTTTGCGAAAGATTATATAAAGTTTTTATAATAAAAAAATCATTTTCAATGGAAAGCGCAATAATCTGGCTTACCGTTCTTTTCCCGTCAATAAGAGATAAAACATTCCATATGGCAGGAGAAAGGCTTAACGGTCTTGCGTTTTCCGTTCTATTTGTAATAACATGCGGTACATATTGCTTTGAAGGTATTATTTTAGACATCACGGCCAATTCGTCTCTTCTTTTTTTAGTTTCTAAAAGAACAGGGATGAGATTTATCGGAGATGCAAAATTTATAACTTCAGGAAGAGATTTTTCATCAAAAGAAAATTCGCCGTTGGATAAAAATAGGATATAATTAATGGTCTCAAGTATATAGTTAGAAATAAAATCATTTTCTTTATCTTTAGGGATAACGCCCAATTTAAAAAAATATATATCAAATCCTGCCGTGGTTTTATAATAAGTTCTGTATTTTTCTATCATTTGAAAATAATCTTCTTTGCTGATGTCTAAAAATTTCATTATAAATTTTTCAAGGATAGAATTTTCTGAAATAGACAGGAAATTAAGCAATCCGTCTTTTATAAAAAGCTTAGCCGCAAAATCATCAAAGCGTAGATTTAAAACGCCTGTTTTTTTTGATATATCCAAAAATTTTAATACATCAAAGAGTTCTAAATTTGTTATATTTCCTTTAACATCCATGATATTTATTTGCGAACCTCTAATTCTTGAATTAAGTGAAATATAAATCTATTGACAACAGCTACAAATATGGAACCAAAAAATAAAACTAAAGAAATAAGAAAATAAGCCAGGTCCATATTAGTTAAATATGAAATAAAAAAGAAACTCCCTGCTTCTGCTATAAAAAAAAATAACATAAAAACAAACATTATAGCAAGCCATTTTCCTACAAAACCTCCGGGAACTCTCTTCTTTAGGGAAGAAGCAATAATCATATTGGCCAGCATTATTAAAGCTCCAAATAATATGAAAACATAAAACAAATTTTTAAAATTTAATAAATTTAATGATCCCGCCATAAAATCCTCCAAACTTAATATATAATATTAAATTATTTATTTTAATTTATCACAGGCATATTATATAACATATTTTGAAAATTTATTAAAATAAAATTAAGCTTTTTATTTATTATTATTTCTTAATTTATTTATTATTTATTTAATTATTATTTATACTATTTTTATACATTATATTACATATAAAATTTTATGCAATAAATTATTATTTAATTTTTTAATTTTTTTTATTTTATTATACACTATTTAATATTTCAAAATAACATCACGCAATATTACAATAACACAATATATTAATAAAACAAATTAAAATTTCCTTAATCCTGCGATAGTAAATAATTACTTCTGTATTCCAGCTTTCGCGGAATGACTTAGCAAAGATTTAAATTTCTCACTTCAGGTGTTATTCCAGCGAAAGCGGGAATACAGTGTTATTTAGCGTTAAAATATCTAAAACATATTTTAACGCAGGATTAAAATGTAATTTGACACTTTTAATTTATGAAATAATAAATTATAATAAATATATAGACAGAGTAAAAGTATAATAAATATAATAAATAACAATTATAATAAATAACAATAAATAAATATGACTATAAATATTAAAGATTTAAATAAATTGAGCTTTGAAGAAGCTTTGAAAAAGCTCGAAGAAAATGTTACTAACCTTGAAAAAGGAGACTTAGGTCTTGAAGAATCGCTTAAAATTTATGAAGAAGGAGTTGTGTATTCTAAATATTGCATTGATAAATTAGACGCAGCCGAAAAAAAAGTTGAAGAATTAACGTCTGATAAAAACGGCAAGTTAAAAATAAAACCTATAGATAATATAGATACTATAAACATTGAAACTCCTAAAAATGCCGAAAATGCAATAGGTAGTGATGAGATAAATAATAATAATGATAATATATTTGATGAACCTCCATTTTAATATCTAATTTTATTATGTTTTTAATAGAAAATTACATAGAAGAAAATAAAAACATTATAAATAATTTTTTATATGAGTATTTTCAAAAAAATTATAATTATAATGAAGACAATTTTTTAAAAAAAAATATTTCAAACGAAATATCTAAAATTAATACAAATTCTTCAATAAAAGATGCGATGTATTATACCGTATCTCTCGGAGGTAAAAGGATCCGCCCTATTTTTTTGCTTATAACGGCAGAATGTCTCGGGTTTAAAAATAAATCGCAATTACTTCCGTTTGCATGCTCTATTGAACTTATCCACTCATATTCCTTAATACATGATGATTTACCAGCTATGGACAATGATAATTTAAGAAGAGGAAAGCCTACAAACCATGTTGTTTTCGGGGAGGCCGCCGCAATTCTTGCAGGAGATGCATTGCTTTCAGAAGCTTTTATAATGATTTCCGATAACGAATATATAAAACATTTTAAATGCGATATTATATTAAAAATAATTCAAGAATTATCTTTTTTATCAGGTGCGGAGGGCTTAGTCGGGGGACAATTTCTTGATATAATAAATTCAGGAATGTCTATCTGCAATGAAAAACTGACGGAAATACATGATAAAAAAACAGCTGCTCTGATTAAAGCTGCTTGCGCTATGGGCGGAATTCTCGGAGGAGCAGACGACAGCCTGACAGCTTCTTTAAAAAATTACGGGACTTATATAGGACTTGCTTTTCAAGCGTTAGACGATTTGTTAGATATCACCGGAAACAGTCAAATTACAGGAAAAACAGCAGGCATTGACGAAAATAATAAAAAATCCAATATTGCATCAATACTCGGAGCGGATAAAACTAAAAAATTAATAAAAGAATATACCGAAAATGGTCTATCATGCCTTGATAAAACAAATATAAATTTTAATATGCTAAAAGATTTTTCATATTATTTGACAAAAAGAATAAATTAAAAATTTTCGTAAATATATAAATAATATTAAATAATATATATAAACAACCATCGCTAACATGGTTATAAAAATAAAATAATGATACTAGATAATATAAATGATGTTAAAGATATAAAAAAAATAAACCCGGAAGATCTTAATCTATTAGCAAAAGAACTCCGTAAAGAAATTATTTCGGTATGCTCAAAAAACGGGGGACATCTTGCTTCAAGTTTAGGGGTAGTTGAATTGACTATTGCGATATTAAAGTCGTTTGATATAGAAAAAAATGACAAAATTATCTGGGATGTAGGTCATCAATCCTATGCATACAAGCTTCTTACGGGAAGACGCGATAAATTTAATTCAATTAGAAAATTAGGCGGGCTGTCCGGTTTTCCGTCTATAAACGAAAGCAAATATGATTTTTTTGGAACAGGACACGCCGGAACTTCCATATCTGCAGCCTTAGGAATGGCTATTGCAGACGATATAATAAAAAAAAATCTTAATCTTAATAATGACGGAAGAATTATTGCCGTAATAGGAGACGCTTCTATTTCTAACGGGCTGGCATTAGAAGGGCTAAATCACGCTGGAGCAATGAAAAAAGACATTATTGTAATTCTTAACGATAACGAAATGTCAATATCAAAAAGCGTAGGGGCTTTTTCAAATTATCTGAATAAAATTCTAACCGGCGAAATTTATATAAAATTAAGAAATGAAACTGAAAAATTTTTAAAATCTATACCTTTATTTGGTTTACAATTTGCAAAATTAGCTTCTAAAACTGAAGAACTATTTAAAAATATGATAGGTCCAGGTATAATATTTGAAGAACTCGGTTTTACTTATATAGGACCTATAGACGGGCATAACATTGAATATTTAGCAGATACGTTTGAAAACATTAAAAAAATAAAAAAACCTATTTTACTTCATATAATTACTCAGAAGGGCAAAGGATATAAACCGTCGGAAAAGAACCCGTCATTATTTCACGGTATTTCCGCTTTTGATGAAAACACCGGTATAATGCTTAAGAAAACTGGCAATATTACATTAGGAGAAACCGCAAGCAATTTTCTGATTAAATTAGCTAAAAACAATAAAAATATTATCGCAATAACCGCCGCTATGACTGAGGGCACGGGTCTTGCCAATTTTGCCAAATTATTTCCCGAGAGATTTTTTGATGTCGGAATACAGGAAGAACATGCGGTTACATTTTCAGCAGGAGCTGCTGCAAACGGACTTAAACCTTTTTTCTTTATTTATTCCACATTTCTTCAAAGATCGCTTGATCAGATAATCCACGATGTATGTCTGCAAAATTTACCAGTAGTTTTTTGCATAGACAGAGCCGGCATTGCAGGAGAAGACGGCGTCACTCACCAGGGAATATTTGACTTATCTTTCTTAGGTTATATTCCTAATTTAGTTATAATGTGTCCTAAAGACGCAGATGAACTGATAAGAATGGTTAAAAGCTCCATTTCTTACAATAAACCTGTTGCGATAAGATACCCTAAAAGCGAAATACCCTATTTTGAAATGCCTGATCCCGACAATATAGCTATAATTCAGGAGGGTGAATTTGAAACTTTAATTGATAATTTTGAATACATTATTGTAAGCATAGGTATACAAACCGCTATGCTTGAAAAAATATTAAACGAAATTAACACGGATAACAAGAACGTCAGCGGTATGAAATCCATAGGTCTTATTAATGCCAGATTCGTTTCGCCTATATCGGAAAACCTTATAAATAAAATAAAATATGCAAAAAAAATAATGACTGTTGAAGAAAATGTTGAGTTTTCAGGATTCGGATCAAAAATTATTACGCTTTTATCCGATAATTTATCAAATGATGTATTAAATTTTAAATATAAAATAGTATCTTTAGGAAATAATTTTATTGAACACGGTTCCAGAAAAGAAATGCTTTCTTTATCCGGATTTTCGGAACAGGGTTTTAAAATAATGATCAATGAATTTTTCTTTTCCAAAAAAAAATTAATTGATATCAGATATTCTGCCAATTTATAATATTTCATAATTGTTTTTTGTAAAATTGAGAAATATATAAAACTTAACAAAGCTATATAAAATAAAATAAAAAATTAAAAATATAATAAAACAAAATAAGTAAATTGACTAGCTTAAAGTTTTCTTTACTTGCTTTATTTTTATGAAGATAAGATAAAGTGAAAAAATTACGATTAGATATTCTGCTGTCTGAAAAAATTATAGCGGGACAAACATTAACTCGAAGCAGAGCATCATCTTTAATAATTGAATGTAAAGTCACGGTAAACGGAAAAATATGTTCTAAACCTGGTACATTAGTAAATATTGAAAGCGACATTGATATTATTGAATCCGCTAATCCTTATGTATCAAGAGGCGGCATAAAACTAAAAAACGCTTTGAATGAATTTAACGTAAGCGTTAAAGGTTGCAGAGCTTTAGATGTCGGAGCTTCTACAGGCGGATTTACCGACTGTCTGTTAAAAGAAGGATGCGAATTAGTCTATTGTGTTGATGTAGGCTATGGACAGCTGGATTATAATTTAAGAAATAATGAAAAAGTAATAAATTATGAAAAAACTCATATTAAAGATCTTGGGTTTGATAAAATAAAAGAAAAAGTTGATATTTGCGTGATTGACGCATCTTTCATACCGTTAAAAAAAGTGCTTCCATATGCGGTAAAATTTTTAAAAGATGACGGTTTAATACTTGCCTTAATAAAGCCGCAATTTGAAACAGGCAGCAAAAAATTCCTAAAAAAAGGCATCGTTAAAGATGAAAAGATTTATGAAAATATAATATCTGATATAATAGAATTTTCAAAAACTATAAATCTTATAAGTTTGGGAGTCAAAAAATCGTGTATAAAAGGAAAAAAAGGGAATACGGAGTTTTTTATCCATCTTGTAAAAACTCCGGCATAAGCACAGAATCAATAATAACTAAATTTTTAAGGTCGTTTTTTATATTAATATTATTTATTAACACATTATCGGTATTTTTTTTCTTAACTTCTCCATCATCTTCGTATGCATTCAGGGCATCGGATATCCAAAAAATAATTAATGGCTTTATTTATGAAAATTACGGAAATTATAATAAATCTTTAGAAACATCTAAAAATATATTAAAAAAATCCAATAGCGCCGTCGGATATCATTATCTTGCAAAATTATATTTAAAGAACAAGAATTTTAAAAAAGCAAAATATTATATTGATAAGACAATTAAAATCAGCCATAAAGAAAATAAGATTAATTACTATATTTTAAAAACTAAAATATATTTAAATGAAAATAAGATTAAAAAATCTTTAAATACTTTAAATTTTATTTTAAAAAAGGAGCCGTATAATAGACATGCATTATTGCTAATCGCAGGTATTTATAAATTTCAAAAAAAATATGCTTCAGCTTCATATTATTTAAATCTGCTTAAATTATATTATCCAGATAATATAGACTCTTATTATGAATTATCAAAGATTTATATCGAGGAAAATAAGCCCGCAAAAGCAATAAAAAATTTAAAAGAAGTAGTTGTATTAAATCCTTATTTTAAAGAAAGCTATTTCCAATTAGCCGCAATTTACACGGTAATCGGAAAAGAAAAGCAAGCATTAAACATTCTTAAAAGATATTTAAAATATAATCCGCATAGCAATTTTGCATTATATCAATCAGGCCTTATAAATTATGCCGTTAAAAATTATAAATTAAGCAGAAAATATTTTTTTAGATTGCTGCATTCAATTTCTATCGGAAAAAATAACCTTAGAAATAATTCATATTTCTTCATCGGAGCTTCTTATTATTTTCAAAATAATTATCCCGAAAGCATTAAATATCTTTCAATGGTTAAATACGGTCAGCATTATGTAGATTCAAGGTTTCAGGAAATTGAAATATATTTGGCACTTAATAATAAAGCGCAAAATCATAAATATAATATAAATATTAACTATATCATTAATGAACTAATAAATAATAAAAAATTAGAAAAAAATTTAAAAGTTTATTATTTTTCCGCAATTTCATTAATGGAAATAAAACAGTACATGGAAGCCAAAAACGTTCTAAATAAAGGATTGGAATATTTTCCTAAAAACACTGCACTACTTTATCAATTAGGTTCCGATTATCATTTTTTACATAATAACAAAAAATCATTACAAATAATGAACAGTGTGTTGGAAATTAATCCGATGAGCGCCGATGCATTAAATTTTAAAGGATATTATCTTGCAGCTCATAAGAAAAATATAATTAAAGCAAAAAAATTAATCAAAAAAGCGCTGTCTATAAAACCTGATTCTCCTTATATTATAGACAGCATGGGATTTGTTTATTTAAGACTTAAAGAATACAAAAAAGCTTTGCTTTATTTTAAACGCGCATTAAAAAAATTAAAGAATTCAAGCGTCGTATTAAGACATACTGGAATGGATTATTTAATGCTGAAAAATTATGGGAAAGCTAAAAAATATTTAAAATTATCCGAAAAAATTAAAAAATCTAATGAGACGCTAAAATATTTAAAAAAATTAAACAATCTGATAAAGAATAATTAAGATTTTAAATTTTTAATAGTTTCTAATTTTCTATATAACGTTTTAAGTCCTATATTTAATGTTTTTGAAGTTTTTACCTTATCGTTAGAATTCTTTAGAAGAGTTTTTAATATAATCAAATTTTCTGCGTCTTCAAGATGCATATTAAACGGAATTTTTATAAAGTCTTCTTTGTCTTCGCCGCTGTTTATTGTATTATCACTATGTTCTTCGTTTCTATTATTTTTATTATTAGATAAATTATTTTTATATTTTAAGTCATTTAAATAAGCAGGCAAAATATTTTCATTAATAATATCGTTATTTGCAGAAACTGCTACCATAAATTCAATTATATTTTTAAGTTCCCTTATATTTCCCGGATAATTATAATCTAATAAGATGTTTAAAACTTTTTCATTTACACCTTTAATATTTTTTCCCATTTCTTTAGAAAAATCTTCCGTAAATTTATTAACAAGCAAAGGTATATCTTCTTTTCTTTCGCGAAGAGGAGTAATTTTCAAATTTATTACATTAAGCCTGTAATATAAATCTTGTCTGAACTCTCCTTTTTTAACTTTATCAGCTATATCTTGGGATGCGGCTATTATTCTTATATCAACCTTGATTGTTTTATTGCCGCCTACACGCTCAAATTCTTTTTCTTGGAGAACCCTTAAAATTTTAGCCTGAGTCTTAAGAGGAATTTCGCCTATTTCATCTAAAAAAATTGTTCCTCCGTCAGCAACCTCAAATCTGCCTTTATGAAGAGAATCAGCGCCGGTAAACGATCCTTTTTCATGTCCAAAAAGTTCGCTTTCTAAAATAGTTTCGGAAAGCGCGGCACAATTTAATTTTATAAACGGTTTATTTTTTCTTTCGCTGCTATTGACAATAATGTTTGCAAGAAGTTCTTTACCCGTTCCCGATTCTCCCTCTATTAATACTGTAGAATTTGTATTAGATACGGCAATAGCAGTATTTATAATTTCTATCATTTTTTTTGATTTAGTGATTAAATTTCCAAAACTAAATTTATCTTCAAGCCGTATTTTTAATTCATTTATTTCGCTTAATAAATTGCGTTTAGAAACAATTCTTTTTAATATAATGTCTAATTCTTCAAGGTTAATAGGCTTTGTTATATAGTCGTAAGCTCCTGATTTAATTGCCTCAACAGCCGTTTTAACAGAGCTGAAACCAGTCGTAATCAGCACGTCTATATCAAAATTTTTTGATTTTACTATTTTAAGGATTTCAATGCCGGAACCGTCAGGTAATTTAAGATCGGTTATTATTACATCTATAAAATGAATTTTTTTGATATCGTCTAAAATTTTAGCTGCGGATTTAAAATCTTTAGCTTCGGTAATATTATATCCTTCCGCTCTAAGATAATTTGAAAGCGCAAAAAGCGATGCTTCATTGTCTTCGACTATAAGTATATTCAATGCATAACTCATTCCCAAAATTGCAGATAGAAATATTTAAAATAGCTTTAAAGTTATATAAACATTGGCAATTTTGGGTCATTTATATTAATTAAGGACATGGCTTAAAATAATGGATACTTTAGTCCCTTTACTCTGCTGCGTATCAATATCAATAGAAAACCCATGCGAATCAATAACTTTTTTAACAAATGCAAGACCTAATCCTATGCCGTTTTCTCTTGTCGTAAAAAAAGGTTCAAATATTTTTTTTAAATTATTTTTGCTGATTCCCATTCCTTTATCTTCAATTACTATCATTGCTTTAGAAAAATAATAAGATGAATATATATAAACGGAACCTGGCATTCCGTTATAAGAATTAATTGAATTTGATACTAAATTCATAAAAACCTGCTTCATAAGAGACGGATCCATTCTTACTATAATTTGTTTATCTATATTTAATTTAATATTAATATTATTATTATTAAAATAACTTAAATCAATATCGTTTATGGATTCGCGAATTAGTGAATCTAAACAGATATCTTCAAAATCAGGTTTAAAAGATTTGGAAAATTTTATTATATTTTCCATTGTTAAATTTATTTTATCTGTTTCAGATTCAATCATACTGCCAATCTTGACAAAATCTGACTTAATTTCCGATGTATTGTTAAAATTATCTGCATTATTATTAATAATATTTTTACCTGAATGAAAATTAAAATTATTTAATTTGGAATTTAATAACTTAGAATTAATAGACAATGCATTTATATTGTTTTTAATTTCATGAAAAATAAGAGACGGCACCTCAAGAGCATTTTTTTCAATTGAACTCAAACTCAATTCTAGATTATCCTGCTTAATTATTAGCTTGTAAAAATATAAAAACATTAATGATACTATGATAAAAGATAATACTGCGGCAATTACAAAAAACGTGAAAAAACCGCTGTACTGAAAACTGCCGAAAATATGCGGGGGAAATCCGCCGCCGTATAAATTATTGCCGTTATTATAATTATAATATACGGCAGATGACTGATTCAGCGAATACA
Organism: Candidatus Acidulidesulfobacter diazotrophicus; assembly: GCA_004195025.1. Taxonomy (GTDB): domain Bacteria; phylum SZUA-79; class SZUA-79; order Acidulodesulfobacterales; family Acidulodesulfobacteraceae; genus Acididesulfobacter; species Acididesulfobacter diazotrophicus. The sequence continues at coordinate 90,484 of SGBB01000004.1, forward strand.
TCGAATTTTTTTGAGTATCTGCAAAATTAAAAATTGAATAAACTGAATAAGAAAGAAAACCGATAATTAAAAATAGACTGAAAGTTAAAACGCCGAGAACCGAAATCTTAAAATTTTTTTTCTTTGATAAAAAATTTATACCGTCGGAAATTTGACCGCGTGATAATAATTTTTCTTTCAAAAAAAGTTTATTAGGTTTTAATTTTAACTTCAACATAGCTCAACTCATTATTATTATTATCTATTGTCATTTATTTAAATAACATCATAATATATTATACCATATTATATAGTATATTATAGTTTTTATATTATGAAACAAAATAATTAAATAAAATAAAAAAATAACAAATTAAATAATTGCAATGATTGATTTAATTTAATAATTAATATAGTTTAATTATAATAAAATTTTTTAAAAAAATAAAGCTTTTCAGTTTAAAAATATAATCTTTACTTGAAAACTTCTTGTTTTTGGGATTGGAATATATATTCCGTAAATTCTATATCTTCTTTTATTTTTTCCTGCAAATCGTTGACCGAATCAAATTTAATCTCGTCTCTTATCCTTTCAACAAAATAAACCTCAATTTCATTATCATAAATATCGCCTACAAAATTGAATATAAAAGATTCTATTCTGCGCAAATCATCATTGAAAGTAGGATTTGAACCAATGTTGGTAATGGCTTTATAGTTTATACCGTTAATTTTAACAAATGATGCATATACACCGTCTTTAGGGAATAATTCTTCTTCAGGTATAATATTTGCCGTTGGAAAACCTATTGACTTACCTCTATTGCTACCTTTAATAACTTTTCCATGTACAGAATAATATCTTCCTAAATACGCTTTAACTTTAAAAATTTCTCCTTTAAGTATTAATTGTCTAATAAGAGTGCTGGATATAATATCATCCCCTATTTTTACTGGACTTACAACCGACAGTTCAAAACCTAATTCATTAGAATACCTGTCAAGGAGCGTAATATCTCCTTTTTTACCGTTTCCAAAACCAAAATCATGTCCTACAATTATTTTTAAAGGTTTAAGCTTTTCATATATAATTTCTTTAATAAAAGTTTCCGGCGGCATTTTTGCAAATTTCAAACTGAAAGGAATATAGATTAAATAATCAATGCCTAATTTTGCAATTAATTCAACTTTTTTTTCAAAAGTAGTGATTAAATGTATTTTCCTTTCCGGTTTTAATGTTTTCATAGGATGAGGATGAAAGGTAAGCACAATAGATTTTGAATTTATTTTTTCGGCTGATTCTTTAGTGAGTTCCATTAATTTGATATGTCCTAAATGTATTCCGTCGAAGCTTCCTATAGTCAAAACAGAATTTTGAAAAGTGAAATTTAAATCATTAATATTATATATTTTCATAATAAAATATTTTAAAAAATATAAATCAATTATATGTTATATATAGTTAAACTAAATATTCTATAACTTCATTCTATATGTTAATGTAATATAAATATATCAAGCTTATTTGTATTTATTTAAATGTTCTTAATAATATATTTTAGCTGTAATAAATAAATATAATAAACAATAATAGTTGCAAGTCCTTTATGCATCTTATTTTTTATTCAATCCTTTTATCAGTAATACAAATAAGTACAGCATGCCTAAAATCCAACCTACGGTTCCCATTGTTTCCATCCACCCCATTTTTGCCGAGCTTCCTAAAAACATTAAAATGGTAGAAGAAATTATTAGAGCAACAAGTAAAAGTCCAAGCACAAGCCGTTTACTGGCGTTTTCTATCTCATTAATGAGTCCTTCAAGACCTTTATGAATAAATTCTATTGAAAAATTATCTTCAGACATTTTACGTAATATTTTCTCGCCTTTTTTTGGAAAATCAGCTATCAAATCACCGTAATCTTTTAATTTTTCAAAAAATGATTCTTTTATAGATTTAACTTTTTCTTCATTTGAAATTTTTCCTTCTACAAAATCATAAAAATTTAATCTACTAAATGTAAAATCAGGATCTAATATTTTAGCAATAGATTCAATTGAAAGAAGCGCTTTAAATAGCAATGAAAGCTCCGAAGGAACAACTATCCGATGTCTTCTTGCAATTTTTAATGTTTCTAATAGTAATTCGGAACTATATAATTCTTTAAAAGGCGTGACTGACACGCTGTCTATAAATTCCATCAAATCATGCTTAAAACTTTGTTCTTCTTTCTCGCTTAATTCAGCCAAACATATTTCCATAAAATCATTAGCTGCAAGTTCATAATCTTCTTTCAAAAAATTTATAAGATAATTAAGGGCTTTTTGCCTTGTATTCTTAGTTAAGTTTCCTACAAGTCCATGGTCTATAACGCCAATCGTAGAATTATTGATGACAAAAATATTTCCGGGATGTGGGTCGGCATTAAAAGAACCTATTAAAAAAATCTGATTAAAAAAATATTCCAAAAAAATATCAAGAATTTTTTTTAAATCATATCCTTTATTTACTAACTCATTTTTATCGGAAATTTTAATCCCTTCTATAAATTCTTCTACTAAAATAGATTCTGTAGAATACTCCCTGAATATTTTAGGTATAGCGACGGTTTCTTTGTTAATATTTGAGTTTCTGATTCTGTCGGTATATCCTGCTTCCTGTAAAAAATTCAATTCTGTTTTAATGTTTTTAGAAAATTCATTATATAATTCATCTATATTGTCTATATAAAAAAGTTCTTTAGCCGGTTTTCTTATAATTTTTACTATAAAATAAAGAACATCCAGATCTTCTTTTATTATTTTAGCTGCACCGGGCTTTTTAATTTTAACGGCTACTTTAGTTCCGTCTTTAAGAACAGCTTTGTGCACCTGTGCAATGGAAGCGGAGGCAATAGGGATTTCATTGAATTCAAGAAAAATATCCTCAATATTTTTATTTAAACCTTTCATGATAAGTTCTTTAATCTGAAAATTTTCGGCATAATTTAACCGAACGTTATCTTGAAGGTTTTTAAGTTCATTTATATATTGAGGAGGCAGCATCGAAATTTCCTGAGAAGCCATCTGCCCGAGTTTTATAAAAGTAGGACCTAATTCTTCTAATACAAATCTTAATCTAACTTCAGGAGGAGCTTCTCCCGTATCTGAAGTAGAATACGCTCTTTTTAAATACTTTTTAAAAATAAAATATCTTGAAAGACCGATAGATATAATAAACTGATAAAATCCGTGCTTAATAAAAATAAATGAAACTTCTCTTATTCTTTTTACGGCTTTAAAAAACTTAAAAACTTCTAATATTTTCATTATTATTTTTTATTCGTCTTTGTTTTGTTTTGTTTTTTTGTTTTTATTTTTTTATTTTGGCGGCTTCTTTGCAAGTTTTTTTGTAATAATTTATTTTCTATAAGTCTTAAATCTATTTCTCTTTTTAAAAGATCAATAGAATATATACCGACTTCAACTTCATCGCCTATTTTAAATATTTTGCCGGAATGCCTTCCTCTTAAGATTTTGGTATTATAATTATATTCATAGTAATCATCTGCTATCGTAGATACATGCACAAAACCTGCAATAAAATATCCCGTAATTTGAACAAAAAAGCCAAAATTAGTAACGCTGGTAATATAGCCGCTATAAATTTCCGCCGCATTTTTTTTTAAAAACTGCATTTTTTTAAATTCGGCATACTCTCTTTCTGCTTCGGTAGAAAGTCTTTCTCTTTGAGATATGAAACCGCCGGCTGATTTTAAATACTCATTATTCCACCATGAAGAATTATTATTTTTAACGCTGTTATCCGTTTCTGGATATAATTCTGAATATATAATAATCTTTAGAATCCTGTGAACAATTAAATCAGCATATCTCCGTATAGGCGATGTAAAATGAGTATATGATTTGAGAGCTAAACCAAAATGATGAATATTTATATTAGAATATACTGCTATCTTCATTGATTTTAGGAATGCCTGCTCAAGAAAAGGGGATATAGGCTTTCCTTTTAGCGAATCTAGCATTTTCTGGTAATCTATGCCTGAATCTAATGATTTTGTGGAAAAATTAAAACCAAACGGTTTTATAGTTTTTAAAAATTCATTTATTTTTTCTTCATCAGGTTTTGCATGTACCCTATATAAAGAAGGTGCATTTTTACTTTCAATTAACTCAGATACGGCGCAGTTGGCGGTTATCATAAAATCTTCTATTAAATCATTTGCAAAATTTCTTTCTTCCTGCACTATTTTTTGAACATCTCCTGATTCGTCAATAATAACTTTGCTTGAAACTGGATCAAAATTAAGACTGCCGCTTTTAAGTCTCTTCATTCTTAATATATTAGACAACTCTTTCATTTGCAGGAGCATATCTTTGATAGGGTTAAGTTTTAAATAAACATTATCTTTTATTTCTGCTTCATTGTTGTCTACACCTGAGATAAATTCAAAAACTTCGTTATAAGTTAATCTGCCGAAAGTTTTGATAATACCTTCATACACTTTTTTTTCAAGCAATTTGCCGTGCTTGTCTATTAGCATTTCGCAAACCATGACAAATCTTTTTGCTTTAGGGAGAAGACTGCATAAATTATTTGATAATCTTTCCGGAAGCATAGGATAAACTTTAGCAGGAAAATAAGTTGAATTACCTCTTTTATATGCTTCGATATCAATTTTGCTTCCATATTTAACAAAATAAGAAACATCGGCTATAGCGACATATAATTTGTATTTGACTCCAGTATTGCCCTTTTTATTAATTAACTCCAAATAGATAGCATCGTCAAAATCCTTAGCATCTTCTCCGTCTATGGTAATAAAAGGAAGATTGGTCAAGTCTATCCTTCTTGCTTTGTTCTCTTTGTCATATAAATCGCTTTCTTCAAAATTTGCGGGAATTAAATCCGATTCTTTCAAGGTTTCTTCGTCAAAATCTTTATATAAATTGTATTTATTAATTATAATTTCTTCTTCTATACCGCTGCCGTCTATATCGCCTAATATTTTTTCCACCGATACTATTCTGGAAGAAAAATCTTCGGGGTTAATTAATTTAGCTTTAACAATAATCCCGTCTTTAATTTGTTTTTTATCTTTAAATCCATGCAAATCAAAATAAAATAAATCCGTAAAATTGGATGAAACAGGTATGAGCGTGGCTATATTTTTATCTAATTTTACCGTCGCCATGAAACTTTCCAATTGTCTTTTAACAATTCTGACGACGCTGCCTCTGATTTTTTTATTTGATTTTGAAATATTTTTTAAATAATGCGAACTGTCTGGAATTACTCTTAACAAAACAATATCTTTCGGCAGCGCTCCTGCTAAATCAGAATTTTTAACATAAATATCTGACCCGCCTGCGCTATTTCTTACAAATGAAAAATTATCTTTTTTTGAAACTACTTCGCCTTCAATTAAATGAAGTTTTTGAGGTAATGCATATTTCCCTCCTTTAGTAAATATTATATCTCCGTTTTTTACCATTAAATCTAAAATTTCTTTAGCTTTTGCAAGTTTTACAGGAGAATTAATATTTAATTTATGTTTAATATCTAAAAGGGATAAGGGTATAGATTGTTCTTCAAAAAAAATATTGGAAATTTCTTCTTTAGATATGACTTTATTATTTTTAATGAAATTTTTCATTATATTTATTATATTTATATTTAATATTTATATTTATTTGTATCTATATATGATATGTAATGCTATGTAATGCGTAATAAAAAATTATAACCGTTATAAAATTGCAAGCAAAACATTATTTATTTTTATCTATAATAATCCTGTATGAAATAAAGCAATTTGTAATGTAATTTGCAATTAAATAATTAAAATTAAATTAAATTAAATTAAATATTAATATTCTATCATACATAATTAAAATATTTATAAATAATTATTCCAAATTAAGCTTAATTTGGTTATAATGAATCAGTATAATAAAAATCACTAATAATTAAAAGAATTAAATGATATCCTTAAATTACCGACAGAGATTATTAAATATACCGTAATGCATTAATAATATAGGATTAATGTATTCGCAGGAATGACACTAAAACTAAACAGGTGAACTTTTAAAATCCCTCAAAGTCGTTCCTGCACAGTAGTGAATCCAGAATAAATTTTCTATCGGCAATTTTGGTTGATACAAGAAATATTAAACTTTAACATAAAAAAAATAAACATAAAAACATAAAAACATAAAAAAATACAAAACCTGCCGGAATGGCGGAACTGGTAGACGCGCACGGTTCAGGGCCGTGTAAGATTTATCTTGTGGGGGTTCGATTCCCCCTTCCGGCACCATTTATTATATATATAATTTATATATAAATTATTCTACATATTATATTATATTGTTGCCGTCAGAAATAATTTCATTAACGGCAGTATTATTTATAATTCAATATATTAATTTTATATATAAAATTAATATATTGCTTAAATAACATATTATTAATATATAATTATATATTACGGTATTATTATGAAATAAAATTCTCTTTAATAATAAATCAATAATAAATCCATCATAAATTCATAAATATTAATTTTGAGGTATTTACAATGAATATCAGTTTTAAAAATCGTTCAGCCAATTTTATTTTAAACTATCCGCAATTAAAATTAATAAATAAAAAAAATAAAAAAATAGGCATCAGAATATTTATTTTATTTGTTTTTATATCTTTAATGTTTTCCACTATATTTTTGCCCAAAAAAGCATTTTCTTATCAAATAGCCCGGGCAGACGCCAAAACAAACACAAACACAAACAGCAATAACATGGTTAAACCAAAAAATATTAAAGCTGTTTCTTCGTCAATTATATTATTAGACCATACAAATGAAAGAATAACTTCTAAATTCAAAGATATTCTTGTCCAGCATGAAAAAATTAAAGTTATCACAAAAAAAGGAATAAAAAAATATTCCGAACTTAGTTTTCCGTTTTCTATTAAAAATCAAAAATTAAAAATTTATTTTATCAAAATAATAAAGCCTACCGGAAAAATAATAACTATTAATTTAAAAAATTTAAAAACGGTCACAGCTCCATTTAATATGAATGCTCCAATATTTTCAAACCGATTGTTAAAAACTATCCGCCTTCCTAATATTTCAAAAAACTCTGTTATAGACTATAAATTTAAGACGACTACTATTAAACCTTATATGAAAAATAATTTTTTTACGGAGGATTATTTTGGAGGCTTGTCCCCTGTCAAAAAATCTGTTTATCTGCTAACAATACCTGCAGGAATTCATTATAAATACGCAGAATATGGGCTGCGCAGCAAACCTGAAATTAAAAAAACAAATAAAACCGTTACATTAAAATGGATAGTAGTAAATAGAAAAAAAATAACTCCTGAAAATTTTGGTCCTGGCGAATCATTTATAGTACCTCATGTTATGGTTTCTTCCGTTAAATCATGGAATGATGTTGCAAAATGGTATTCAACACTCACAGATAACCAAATAATGCCTGATAAAAAACTTAAAAATTTCATTAAAAAATTAACATATTCAAAAAAAAGAGAATCATACAAAATAAAAGCTATTTATAACTTTGTAGCAAAAAAAATTAGATATGTCGGCTATGAATTCGGCATTGGCGGCTATAAACCTAGCAATGTTAACAAAATATTTAAAAATAAATTTGGGGACTGTAAGGACCACGCAACGCTATTTATGTCCATGCTGCGTTCAATAGGAGTAAATGCTTATCCTGTTTTAATTCCGACTGTTATGATTCCCGATATGAATCCTGCATTGCCAACTCCATTTGTATTTGACCATGAAATAACCGCAATAAAAATTAACGGCAATACTAATAAAATTATTAATAAATTAATATACCCAAACACATCTAAGATTTCATTTAACGATAACAACTTTTCTCCTGTTGTAAAAGTGAACAACAATTTTTTCCTTTTCGCCGATACAACTTCTAATGTTACTACATTCGGAGATTTACCCCCTATGGATCAGGGAAGAAATGTTCTTATAATAATGCATAATAAAGGATTGGTTGTAAAAACACCGATATTTCCTCCTGCGTATAACAATATAATATTTAAGGAAAATGCTTCAATAAATGAAAATGGTACTCTTACTTCAAAAACAAATGCCGTATACACAGGCGCTTATGATATGTACAAAAGATATGTTTTTACTTCAATCTCTAAAAGACAAAAACTAAATAAGATACTAAAAAATATTAATTCTATTACTCCTAAAGCAATATTGCTCCATTATTCTATAAGAAATGCAAACAGCATGGACAAACCTTTCATTGAAAATATTACATTTAAAGCTAAAAAATATGCAGCGGAGAATCAAAAATTTTTTCTTATCAGACTTCCTATCAAAATAAGAACAATACTTTCTAAAATTGCTATTTTAAAAAGCAGAAAATATTCTTTAAAATTGGGATATAATTTTTCGGAAACTAATATAATAAAATTAAATATTCCCGATGGATACATTATAGCTTTCAAGCCGCCGTATATTCACTATTCCAATAAAATAGGCTCTTTTTTTGCAGACTATAAGGTAAAAAACAATCAAATATTTTTTCATAGTATTTTTAATGTCAACGGATATAAAATATTAAAACAAGATTATCCTTCTGCAAGAAAATTATTTGATAAAACAATTAAATATTTATCTAATCAAATACTAATAGCAAAAAAGTGATTAATTTAATTATATTAATTAATTATATTCATTAATTATATTATATATGGATAAAAATACAAAAGAAAACAATAAAAAATGTGATTTAGATAAAGATTTATCTATCCACAATAATTGGTTTAACGATACTTTAATATCCGTATTTGAATTAGGTTTAGTTCAAGTTTATACAGGAAACGGGAAAGGGAAAACGACGGCTGCATTAGGACAGGCATTAAGAGCCTGTGGGCATAACCTGAAATCTGTTGTTATACAATTTCTGAAAGGGGGTTCTTATACCGGTGAATTTAAAATTCAAGAAAAACTTCAACCGTTTTTTAAAATATATCAATTTGGAAATCCATATTTTATAAATAAAAACTGCATCAGGGAGGAAGATTTAGAATTAAACAGAAACGGTTTTAAATTAGCGCTTGAAATTGCCACGCAGCAAAATGATATTCATATATTAGTCTTAGATGAAATTAATGTTGCAGTTAATATCGGCATTATAAAAATAGATGAAGTTCTAAATTTAATAAAAAACAAAAGAAAAGATATAGAGCTGATACTTACGGGAAGATATGCTTCGCAAGAAATAATAGACGCAGCAGACCTCGTAACTGAAATGAAAGAAATAAAACATTATTATAATAATAATGTTACTTCAAGATTCGGAATAGAAAAATGAATAAAAATAAATAACGGTTTAACAAATATTCTTGATTTAAAATATTTGATAATATATAATTAAAACTTATTTTTTATATTTTATATCATAATAATTTAATAATAAGTTAGGCATATAATTTAGAAAATGGATATAAATGAATATTGAAATTATCTAAACTAACATAAAAAAACAATATTATAGATTAAATTATGTATATATATGATAAAAAACCCATTTTTAATAATAAAATAATTTTATTATTAAAAAAATAATTTATCTTTTGTTAATTTTTTATTATTATAATATATTTAGTATTATTGATTTTTATTTATATATTTTATTTATATAACAATATTATATTTTATAAATAAAAATCAATAAATTCAAAAAATAAAATTCGGGGGTATATTTAATGAAAGTCAGTATTATAGGAGCAGGAAGATTAGGAGCTACTCTTGCATATACGTTAACGCTTAAAGATATTGTCAGAGAAATAACATTAATAGATATAAACAAAGACCTATCTAAAGGAGAAATGCTTGATATATCGCACGGTATTTCTCTAACAGGACACACTAGAGTAAAAACTGCCGATTATGAATCCGTAAAAGATGCCGACATAATTGTTATAACTGCAGGCATACCAAGGAAACCTGGTGAATCAAGACTTGATTTAAACAAAAAAAATGTTCATATATTAAAACAAATTGTAGAAAATATTATAAAATATAATACAAATTGTATATTATTTGTAGTTTCCAACCCTGTAGATATAATGACTTATGTTGCTTATAAAACATCTGGATTTGAACGAAAAAAAGTTTTCGGAATGGGGACGATGCTTGACACGACTAGACTTCGTTCAGCCATAGGTTCTTATTTTGATCTTAATCCTGAGGATGTAGATATAATGTTCCTTGGAGAGCACGGAGACAGTATGACTCCTATTTTTTCTCTTGCAAGTATTAACAGTATTCCTTTGAGAGATATACCCGGGTACAACATGGAAAAACTCAAAGAAATAGCCGAACGTTCAAGCACATGCGCTGCTGAAGTAATTGCGTTAAAAGGCGGAACAATCTTCGCTCCTGCGGTAGTGATGTCGGAAATCATAGAATCAATGGTCAAAGACAGGCGTCAAATTATGCCTCTTTCGGTTTATCTTGAAGATTACTATGGAATAAATGGCATATACACAGGGGTTCCCGCTATATTATCAAAAGATGGAATAGAAAAAGTTATTAAACCTAAATTAACGGAAGAAGAAATTAAAGGATTAAATAAATCGGCTTCTGTAATAAAAAATGCAATCGACGATTTAAAAAAAGAAGGTTTAATAGAATAACTAATAAAATAACTAATAAATTTTAAAAATGACAAATTAAATTGTTTTTAACTTGTATTTATATAATGTATTAATTTATATAAATAATTTGCGCAATTATTATAATATTATAATATATTCTTATAAATTCTTATATATTCTTATATTTATTTAATATTTTTTAATTATTAAACAAAATTTATTATTTTAAATTTTTATTTTTTTTTATTTTTAAGCAATTATATTAATTTTGTTATTAATTATTATAATTGCTTTTCTTATTTCTTATTTTTACTTACGAGCAAAGTTTTAAATTTATCTTTTCCGACCCTGATTAAATAATTTATTTTAAATCTGCCTGTAAATATTTTATTTTTATTCATATTTAAATAAACTTTATACCCCGTTAAATTATTAAGACTGTTTAAAAAATTCTTTTTATAAATAATTAATCGCAAATACACTCTTCCGTCTTTTACTATAATTGATCTCAATTTGCTTTTAGGAAATTTATGAATGGAAACTGTATATAAAAGATTTGAAATATTAATTTGATTATATTTAATATTTTTAAAAAAATGCAGGTTATTTTTTAATTTATCTAAAAAAACCGAATTATTTTTTATATGAATACTTAATGAAGATAATTCTTTATTATATTTAGCAATTATTTTATTGCTTGTGACATAATTAATAAAAAAAGCAAACCAAATTATAATTAAAACAAAAATATATACTAAAATTATTATTTTCTGTTGTTTTTTATTTTTTCTATTATTATTGATTTTAGTATTATTTATTTTCTTAAAAGAATTATCCATATCTAATAAATCAATGTCATTGCCGTCGCCGTAATTATCATCAATAATTTTATGAAAATCATCAATTTTAAAATCGCTCATAGTATTAATAAACATTAATAAAATTAATAAATATTAAATTTATATACATAAATATTGTTAAACTTTTAAATAAGATACAATATTTTTTATATTTTTCAATATAATATTATATCAGCTATACTATAATAGTATATATAAATATTATTTATTTGCAAATTTACAATTTTAATATATTAGTTCTAAATATATTAAAATTGTAACGTGATAGACTTATTGCTTATAATTAATCTAATATAAATTAAAATATAATGCAAACAATATTTTAATTTATAAAACAAAACACCAAAATACTTAATTTTTATTCTCATTAACTTATATCTTAATAATGTAATAATAAATTAAATGCGATAATAAATTAAAAATTAATTTCAACAGGTAAAATAAAAGTAAACGACAAATACTTAATTTTTATTGAATATTATTAATTTATATTGTAAAATTAATACTATCAAAAGCCGAAGTGGTGGAATTGGTAGACGCACCGGACTCAAAATCCGGCGAAGGCAACTTCATGGGGGTTCGATTCCCCCCTTCGGCACCACAGTAAATAAGCCGTTAAACTATATAAAAATATATAGTACTTTTTGTTTAAAATATTACCAAACGCAACAAGGAGTGAGTAATAAAATAAATCGGATACCTTTTAGTTTAATAATTTTATTAATGCTATAATAAATATACCTTATAAACAATGTAAGTAAAATATTTAAGGGAGGAAAAAATGCAGACGGCCAAAAATGAGGTTGCCGACCTTCTCAAACGCTTACCTGATAATTGCACATTGGAAGACGTCCAGTATCATTTATATGTAATACAAAAAATTGAACGCGGATTGAAGGACGAGGAAGAAGGCCGCGTTTACGAAGAAAAAGAAATCGAAAAGAAAATGTCAAAATGGCTCGAAAAATAATCTGGACATTAGAATCCGCTGACGACCTTGAAGCGATTGCAACTTACATAGCTCGGGATTCCGGTTTTTATGCTAGGTCTTTCATCCGTGAAATCAGAGACGCAAGTCTCTCTCTTAAAGAATTTCCTGAAAGAGGCCGCATGGTTCCGGAATTTTCAAATACTGCCGTTCGTGAGCTTTTCATAAAAGAATACCGTCTTATATATAAAATAGAAGAATCCCGCATTGTCGTTCTAGGTATTATCCATGGAAAAAGAGACCTCAAGGTTTTATCTGAAAAAGATGGGTGGAAAAACTGATTTTCCGTTATAGCGGAATTCTAACATGGGCATATTTTTTATATGCAGAAATACATATTAAAATCAGTTAGTTATAAAATATCATAACCGGACTCAAAATCCGGCGAAGGCAACTTCATGGGGGTTCGATTCCCCCCTTCGGCACCACAGTAAATAAGCCTTTTTACCCACTTGACGTTAAATCATAATTTACGGAATCTACGGTAGACGGCAAAAGACATCGTTATAGCTTAATTAAGGCTTTTTTGCCATACTAAATTTATTGGATTGTTTTTTGATATTATCAAATTGCCAGTCAAGTTCTGCGATTATCTCGTTATTAGATGTAATAGTAACCTTTCCCAATAAATCTTCTCTATGCGAAATTACTCCTACCGACAATTCTTCTGATAGAGCAAAACTGGCATATGGCAATAATTTATTTAAATCGTTTTTAAAAACATAAAATACATCAATGTTATTTTGCGCCTGCTCATCCATAATATCTTTTATTTTAGAGAAATCATCCTCATTTTTTAAAATAAATATACGTTCAATGTGAACGCCTTTTTTCGCCTGCCTATAATTTAATTTTGTATGCTCAGTCGCATACTTACCAGATTTCCAATAAAACGGTTCTATAAGATTACTCGCAACCTTAAAAGACTGACCAGGTTTTAATTCCTCCAATATAATCATTTTAGCAGCATAAATATCATGGAAAGTAAAATCTCCTCCTTTTTCAGCCTGCTTTAATAGATGATGAATTTTCTCAAAATCTGCAATAGCTATTTGTGTCGAAATATCTGTTTTTTTCTTTTTAAGCTTGTTATATAGCATTATAGTTTCATTAACTACAATTTGTTCTTTGAGAGAAAGTTCTAATGACGGAAAAGCTGCCTTTAATCTTTTTTCCAGATTATCTATAGCTATTACCAACTCCGCAAAAATAGTCGCTAACGCAAAAGCCAATACGATTACTATTTTTGTAGAAGTACCCAAATGGAAATATACGCTTAACCAAAATGTGAGCACAATAAAGACAAGACCGAACAGCCCAATAAATAAGCGTAAAAATATAACTCTTGACATTATATAATATAACCTCTCTATTTTTTTAGAAATTGTAAAATTATCTTTATTTTAAATGACAAACTGAGCTTATTCGTATAAGGACTCAACCATAAACCATACTTACTTAAAATGCGCATGGGAGAAATATGACAATTCTCCCCCTGCGCAACATAATTCTGGTTAATTAAATCCAAACGTAAGCTTTTACTCTGGCATGATCACCTTTTGGCGGCTTCAAACACTTTCTTTGTTATTTTAAATTTTAATTTAAGTCGTTATTCTTTTTATTGTTTTTATTAATAGTTTTACCGTTATTATTAGCTTTTATTTGATTTATTGGCATTTGCGGTTATAGAATAAGACAATTTTTGTAAAACATCAATAATAATATGCAAAATTTTTGCAATAATCTCCGGCGTATTATCATTATCATTCGTTTTGTCACTGCCTTCTTTATCCGATAAGTGTTTTGCATGCACGACAATGTCAACTAAACTGTGCGCCAAATAGACTACGAAATCAATAATACGTCTAATTTCTTCTTCATCCATTTTAACTGCTTCTTTAACTTCTTCTGTTTTAGCCGTTACGCTTTTAGATGCATCGTTTTTTGTTGCTGCGCTTTTAGTCACTACGTCTTTAGCTTTGTGCGATAAAGAGTTCAGATAATCAATAACTTGGTTAATTTTTTCCTTATCCACTTTAACTACTTCACTTTTAATTTTCTGCAATAAAGAGTCTATATAATCAATAACTTGGTTAATTTTTTCCTTATCCATTTTAACTACTCCTTCTTTTAATTTAATTTAATAAATTTTTCATTTAATAATTTAATAAATAATATAAGTTAATTAATATTATTTGATTATAATTTAAATACTATTTAAATTATAAATATTTTAATTACAATTAAAATATTTATAATTTTTTTGCCTTAATCCCTATTTATATAATATAATAATTTTAATAATTTAAGAAACTGTATTGGTTAATATTATACCTTAATTATTAATGTATCATAAAATACTAATATTATCAATATACATTTTTGCTTTTAATATATTTTTATAATAATAAAAGCACATCTATTTGCCATTTTGCCTATATATTTTACACAACTTATTTATTTCTTATAATTTAGCCCTTTTATATTGATCAGGCCATTCAATATCAACACCTAATTTATGGGCTGCATATAACGGCCAATAAGGGTTTCTTAAAAGCTCTCTGCCTAACGCAACCATATCAACTAAATCTGAAGCAACAAGATAATCCGCAAACTCCGGTTTTGTAATCAAACCTACGGTAGAAACAGGAATATCGGCTTTTTTTCTTATTTCATCGGCAAACTTTATTTGATATCCGTGGTATATTTTCATCTTGGCATGCGGAGATATCCCGCCTGAAGAACAATCAATTAAAGAAATTCCAACCTTTTTAAGCATTTTCGCAAGATAAACCGAATCCTCTAATTGAACCCCGCCTTCAACCCAATCAATAGCGGAAATTCTGACAAAAATAGGTTTATTTTCCGACCAAACAGACTTAATACTTGTTATTATTTCTAATAACAATCTAGCTCTATTTTCAATTGGACCGCCATATAAATCTGTTCTTTTATTAGATTCAGGAGATAAAAACTCATTAATCAAATAGCCGTGGGCAGCATGAATTTCAATAATATCAAATCCTGCGTCATTTGCGTTTTTTGCTGCATTAGTAAAATCATTTATTACTTTTTTTATGTCATTATAATCCATTTCTTTTGGAACAGGAAACCCTTCATTAAATTGAATTGCACTCGGAGCCAATGTCTGCCATGCGCCATTTTGAGAATTTAACGGCTTTTCGCCTAACCATGGAGCATCGGTTGAAGCTTTCCTTCCTGCATGAGCAAGCTGAATACCCATTGCAGAGCCAAAACTTTTGCAAAATCTAACTATCGGTTTAAATGCTTCAACATGTTTTTTATCCCATATTCCCGCATCATAAGGACTAATTCTGCCTTCAGGACTGACACCCGTCGCTTCAACCATAATTAATCCTACTCCTCCGACTGCTCTTGAGCCAAGATGAGCCATATGGAAATCCGAAACAACACCGTCTTTCGCAGAATACACGCACATCGGAGCCATCATTATTCTGTTTTTAATCGTTAAATCTTTAAACTGTATTGACTTAAAAAGCATACTCATAATTAATTCTCCTATAATTAATATTTATAAATTATATTATTCTATTTATTACTCAATAATATTCTATTGAATTAATTTCAAATTGCATTTAAGATTAATAACTAACTTAAATTTAGATACTTAGATACGATAAGTTATTTTAAAATTGACTTCTATTAAATTAAAGTTCTAATATTTTAAGATTTAAGATTGTTAAATAAATTAGAAATATTTTCAAGTACTTCATAAGTTTGACGATGATTATTTATATAATAATCTGCTGAAGATTTTTTTTCTCCTACAACACAATTTATTGACATTACATTAATTTTTTTTGAATTTGATTTAAATGAATATTCATTTTTACCAAACATAGTTTCATCAGTTAAATCATCTCCAATATTAACTCTTAACATATTTATTATATCCTTATTATTCTTATTATAATTACTGTTATCTTTATTTAATCCGCTATGAAAATTCCCGTTTAGCTGCAGTGAAATTTCTTTAATAATAAAATCACATGCTTTTCCTTTATCCCATTTAATTTCAGGTCTTATCTCAATAATTTTTTTTCCTTTTTTTAACTCAAACATACGCTTAAAATCATTATTTGAATTCATAATATGTTTTACTTCATCTTTTAAAATTTTTATATCTTCATGGCGTAAAATACGGTAATGCAAACTTATTGAATATTTCTTATTTTCAATAATTAAATTTTTTATTGGAATTTCATTCACTTTTTTAACAATATCTTGTAAAACAGGCATATAATTTTTTAAATCTTTATATACAAAATTTAATTTTATTTTTTCATATAAACTTTTGATTTCAAAACCGTGATTGCCTGAATATATAATATTGCTATTTATATCAATTCTTTTAATAATATCAGATAATT
Source organism: Candidatus Acidulidesulfobacter diazotrophicus (assembly GCA_004195025.1). GTDB lineage: Bacteria > SZUA-79 > SZUA-79 > Acidulodesulfobacterales > Acidulodesulfobacteraceae > Acididesulfobacter > Acididesulfobacter diazotrophicus. The sequence goes on from SGBB01000004.1 coordinate 107,401, forward strand.
CTCTCCCTGTTACTATACAAAAAAATACATTTTCAATAATTCTTATATTTTCAATAATTTCTCTATAATTATCTTCCAACACGACATCAAAAGGACTCTCGTAAATTTTAGTCAGAGTTCCGTCAAAATCAACGCATAAAACCAATATATCCGGTTTGAAAGTTTGTATTTTATTTTCTATTTTTTTTAAATTGTCTAAAAAATTAATCATAATTAATTAAAAATTGAAAAAAATTGAAAAAAATGATATGATTTATAATAAATTTAAAAATTCAGTATATTTTTTATAGTAATTTATATTTTTTTTGATAAATATATTCCGATATTTTGCAATTATTTAAATTTTATATATAATACGTAATATATAATTTAAAATTATACAACAAATTACACATATAATCCAATTATGGAAAAAAAACAATTTAATATTCTGATTAAAGAAAAATTTAAAAATATAAATCTGATTGCGGTTTCTAATAGGGAGCCCGTTGTCCATGAATATTTAGGCAAAAAAATCATTTCTCATCGCTCTGTCGGCGGTCTGACCATAGCTTTAGAACCTATAATGCGGAATCTTAACGGAACTTGGATTGCTTATGGCGGCGGAAGCGCCGATAAAGCGGTTTTAGATAAAAACAATGAAATTAAATTGCCTACCGATGAAGAATCGTATACATTGAAAAGATTATTTTTAAGCAAAACAGAGATAGACGGATATTATTACGGCTATTCAAATTCTGTTTTGTGGCCTTTAAGCCATATAGTTTATAAGCAGCCAGAATTTGATTCAAGATATTTTGAAATTTATAAAAGAGTAAATAAGAAATTTGCAGATTCGGTCATAGAAGAAATAAAGTTAATGAATGACGAAAATAGCAAAGAAGACGCCGATAATATTATTTGGCTTCAAGATTATCATTTATCATTAGCTGCAAAATATATAAAAGAATACGATGAAACATTAAAAATCGGAATATTCTGGCATATTCCATGGCCAAATCCTGAAGTTTTTTCAATATGTCCTGAAAAAAAAGAGCTTTTAGAAGGCTTATTATCAAATGATTTAATTGGCTTTCATATTTTATACCACTGCCAAAATTTTTTAAAAGCCTGCGAATGGGAATTGGAAGCACAGGTCAATTGGGCAGATTACTTAGTTACATACAAGGGTCATACGACCAAAATTAACCCTTTCCCTATAAGTATAGATGCAAGGTCTCTATATGATTTTTCAAAAGATATGAACATTAACTCTGATGATTTTAATAATTTAAAAGAGCTTATTGAACTTCCTCATCAATTTTTAGCACTTTCTGTTGACAGAATCGACTACACAAAGGGCATAAAAGAAAAATTAATGGCTATAGATTTATTCTTAGAAAAATATCCTGAATTTATCGGTAAATTTATTTTTTTACAGCTTGGCGTTCCTTCAAGAATGCACATAAAGTCATATAAAGAATATTATGATGAAATAAATAGTATGGCCGAACAGATAAACTGGAAATATAAAAATGATGACTGGTATCCTATAGTATTATTTTTAAAACAGTTAGATTTACAATCATATATTTATTTTTACAAAATTGCGGATATTGTAATTGTAAGTCCGCTACATGACGGGATGAATCTTGTCGCAAAAGAATTTATAATGTCAAATACCGATTATAAAGGAATGCTTATACTGTCAAAATTTACAGGATCATCTAAAGAACTTACTGAAGCAATTCTAATTAATCCTTATAATATTGAATGTTTTGCAGATTCTATAAATAATGCGCTAGAATTGGACGATGAAGAAAAAAAAAGAAGAGTATCTAAAATGCAGGATATAATTCTTGATAATGATATATATGATTGGGCATATAATTTTCTTTCAAAACTTAAAACTATTTAATCTATATTATTAATATTAATCTATATAATTATAATTTTATAATTTAAATTAAGATAATAATATTAGAATAGAATAGAATAGAATAGAATAGAATAGAATAGAATAATATTAAAAATAACTGTTACGATAGTGAACAAAAACGGAAAATTATAATGCTATAATAATATAATAAGATATAATATTTAATATTATTACTTAAATTATACTAAATAATTTTAAATTTTAATTAATTGCTTAATTGATCAATTTTAAATCAATTTTTACTAATTATTAGTTATGAATGAAAATAAAAATTCGGGCGACAAAAAAAATAACACATTTAAAAAAGTACTATATTATGTAATTGGAATTATAGCAATATTATTATTTGTATATACCGTTTTATATGCAGTGTCGTTATATTCAAAAAATCTTCCTAAAGGTTCTTTTTCTATAATAGAAGCTGTTATACTGGTTATTTTTGGCATTTTAGTAATAAAACTGATTCAAAATCTGTTTGTTAAAATAGTTCATAATTATTTATCGGAAGATAAATTAGGTCTGTTAAAATTTCTCTTTAATGTTACGGCGTATTTTATTCTTTTTTTACTAATTTTTTCATCATTAGGAATAGATGTTACTAATATACTTCTTGGAGCTACTTTCTTAGGCATAGTATTCGGCCTTGCATCGCAGACTATTCTTTCAAATTTGCTTTCAGGATTTGCTATATTATTTGCAAAACCGTTCAAAATCGGCGATAGAATTACAATAGTAACTTGGCAATGGGGACTTTTAATGTCAACATACCAGCATGAAACAATGAAACCCGGATACACGGGCGTTATTAAAGATATCAACATTCTTTTCACGACCATTAGAGAAGATAGCGGTTTTATTATGAAAGCTCCGAATAATATTTTAATGCAGTCAATGATTACCAATTATGCAAATACTAACAAACGATTAGTCAGAATCAGATTTGAACTTGACAAAACAATAGATTTTAAAACTTTCAAGGAAGAGTTTAATAATTATTTATTGACACAAGTTCTTATAGAAAAAACACCTCTTCCTACGATAAGGATTGTTGATTTATCTTTGACGAGCTATTTTGTAGCAGTAGAAGCTTTCACTCCTTCTATTTTTGAGGATCCTGTAAGAGATTTGGTATTGTCCTATGTTCTTAAGGTGGTTGCTAAGAAACAATCTGAAACAGTAAATAAACCGCCTGCTGAAGCAGATAAGGTAAACTCTCTTATTGCAACAGATAATAATAATAAGTTGAAGGAAAAAGAAGGAAAAAAATAGATAAATAGATAAATAGATAAATAATAAATAATAAATAATAAATAATAAATAATAAATAATAAATAATAAATAATAAATAATAAATAATAAATAATAAATAATAAATAATAAATAATAAATAATAAATAATAAATAATAAATAATAAAAATTAATTTGGAACAGGATTTACAACAAGTGACATCTTCTATGGGACGGATATGTTCCGCATACTCCCCTGCCTTTAGCTTTAGGCATGCATTGGGAGTGAGTATATCAAAATACCAAATTATAATATAAAATTGACAGGGTTGTTAATATAAAAATAACACGCAAACATTAGTAACTTATCGTATATATTATATTCTATACTATATTTTAACTATAAAAATTTATAAAATATAAAAATAAATTTTTTTATTTTATAAATTTTTATAATGATAATGCCGATAAATTATTGCGGCAACAGCACCTATAACAGCGATCATACTTAACACCTGAGATATTCTAATAGTATTTCCGAGCCATAAACTGTCAATTCTTGTTCCTTCGGTAAAAAACCTGGTTATACCATACCATATTAAATACCCTATTAAAATCTTACCTGCAACTTTTGGCTTTTTACGCGACAATAACATCAAAAAAATAAATCCTAAAAAATCAGGCACGGATTCATAAAAAAAAGATGGCTCAAAATAATGATACATTGTTAAATTTTTTGGAAATGCCGCCTGAAAAGGATAGCCCCACAAACCAAAAATAAGATGCTTTGGCGTATAAGCGTTAACAGGGCGTAAAGCTTTTGCAATTGGCAGTCCCCATTTAACAGGATATCCAAAAGCCTGCTGGTCAATGAAATTACCCCACCTTCCTATTGCCTGTCCTAAAATTAAACTCGGCGCAAAAGTGTCTATATAAAGCCATATATTCAGTTTCTTGACTTTAGTATAAACATAAAGAGCAATTAAGCCGCCTATTTCTCCGCCGTATATTGCAAGCCCGCCATCCCATATATAAAATATAGATATAGGATCTCTAGCGTAATATCCCCATGCAAAAACAACATAATATAAACGCGCAAAAATAATTGAAAGAGGAATGGCAAAAACCATAATATTAATGATATTTTCAGGATCCTCTCTCCATGATTTTGCACGATAATAAGCTATAGCGATACCGACAATAAATCCTATTCCTATTAACACCCCGTACCAATGAACAGGAAGCGGACCTATTTTTATTATTGGATTTGGAGCATACCAATTATTGAAATTAAACATAATTAAAAGTCCTTAGTTAAAATATAATTTGCTATCATTATATGATTATATTAATATTATTAAATTTTGCCTCAACAGTAAATAAACCACATAATACTGAAAGAAATTACTACTATTAAATTTTAAACAAAGTCTTAACAGTAAAATAAACTACATAATACTGACAGATGAGGGCTTTCATGTAATGGTATCAAATTAAATGTTTATTATTTATTATTATTTAATAGATTTAGCGAATGCATAAGTTCTTTTAAAATATTCATTTGAAAGGCTATTTACGGTAACCTTGCCTACTCCTGAATTTGCCTGAATAAATTTTCCATGTCCTATATATATTCCGACATGTGAAATATATGCAGCATATGTTCTAAAAAATAACAACATACCAGGCTTCAATTTACTTTTCGGAACATATTTTCCAAGCCTTGATTGTTCTTGTGCAGTTCTTGGGATACTAATGTCTAATTTTTTAAAAACACGCTGAACAAATCCCGAACAATCCATGCCGCTGCGCGTGGTTCCTCCCCAAACATATGGAACACCACGATACCTGAACGCTACTTTAACTATTTTTTTCCCAAGGTAATCATGCTTTTTATAGTTATTAAGACTGTCATTTGAATTGTTGTAAACATTTTTATGCAGTACTTCAAATGATGCCGTTTTATTATTATTGTTATTACTAAAATGATTAATTCTATTATCTGCAACTTTATAACTTTCAGGAACTGTAAGAACGGCGCCCTGTCTTATTACATTTGAATAAAGATGATTTAAATTTTTTAATTGGCTTATTGAGGTATTATATTTTTGGGCTATCAAAGATAGCGTATCTCCAAACTTAACAACATAGTGTCCGTATGTCACTGCAGGCTGCTGCGGAACATAAGCGCCTCCGGAAACTATCTTGAGTTTTTGACCTGTATATATGTTGTAGTTTGATAAACCGTTTTCAGACATTATAGAAGAAACCGACGTATTATATTTGGAAGCAATCTGACTTAGGGTATAACCTGGTTGAACGGTGACATAAATAATATCGGCGGAAGGATGATGATAAATAGGAACTGTAAGAACGGCGCCCTGTCTTATTACATTTGAATAAAGATGATTTAAATTTTTTAATTGGCTTATTGAGGTATTATATTTTTGGGCTATCAAAGATAGCGTATCTCCAAACTTAACAACATAGTGTCCGTATGTCACTGCAGGCTGCTGCGGAACATAAGCGCCTCCGGAAACTATCTTGAGTTTTTGACCTGTATATATGTTGTAGTTTGATAAACCGTTTTCAGACATTATAGAAGAAACCGACGTATTATATTTGGAAGCAATCTGACTTAGGGTATAACCTGGTTGAACGGTGACATAAATAATATCGGCGGAAACATCACCAGGACTAAAATATATTATTGAAAAAATTAAATAAACTATTAAACTAATTAAAATTATAAATTGATTTTTATGATTTTTATGGTTATTGCAGTTTTTTAAAAAAATTTCATACGCCATAATACAAAACCCTCAATTTAAATTTATAAATTTAATAAATAAAATAAAAATAATTAATTTAATAAATAATAGTATTAAATTATATCTAATAAATAATAAGCTAATTTATTTTTTAATGTATATTACTACAAATATATAAATGCTGTCAAGTTTTTATGTTAAATTTTTTATGTTAAATTAGTATAAAAGAAAAATAAACAACTTAAAATAAAATAAAATAAAATAATGTTGACAACAATACAAAATTAGTGCTATTATAAAAAATCACATGGTGTTATAGTATTGTATTATCTTTTGTATTATTTATATTATCTAAAGTATATATATTATATTATAAATAAACATTATTTATTAAATTGATATTATTTAATTAATCAATATTAATTATTAAAAATACTATCATTTTAATATTATTAATTAACATTTAAGTTATTCGTTTTTATATTTACACACATCACGATTTAATATGCAATTTATATACAGCGGGATGGAGCAGTCCGGTAGCTCGTTGGGCTCATAACCCAAAGGTCGCAGGTTCAAATCCTGCTCCCGCAACCATTTAAAACCCCAGCAAATAAGCACTTCAGAGTAAACCTTAAAAAATTATAATGCTAAATTTTAGTTAAAAAGTTATCCGATTTATTTTATCTTCTACTCCTGATTGAATTTATAAGCAATTAAAAAATCTTATTGCTTTTTTTATGTTTTTTAAAACATATATGGAATACATTCGGAACAGTTTTTATTATTTTAAATTTCTGTTTAATATTTATGTTTAATTTTTTTTGAAATTTATTCAATTAATAAAATAAATATGTATTTAATATATATTTATTGATATAAATAATCAAGTTCTGTGTAATGAAATTTACAGAGGATAAAAACCAGCAAATGCAGGAGGGAGTAAAAGATAAAATAAATCGGATAGCGGTAATATGTTAATAAAAAAATTATTATAAAAAATAATTTAACGACAATTTAAATGATAAAAAAAATACTAAATAACCAATAAAAAATCCCCGCATATGTTGAGGAAATTTATTTTGCAATAATTAGGATTTTTTCATTGCAAAATCCCCGCCTTTTTATTTTAAATATTTATTAATTATTCTTATATTTTATCATAACAGGCGAACCTGCGGAAACATAAAACGGCGGCGGTCCGACTGGAACATAATATGCGGGTCTTTCATAATAAGGATATATGTCATAACCGCTTTTAATATAATAATTTACTTTTCCGTAAGGAATAAACATTACAGGAGAATGGCTTCCATCAGGGAATATTTCAATAAAATACTTGCTTGATTTTGACGGAGCATTATAATTATAAAAATATTGATATTGATTGTTATAGGCTATCTCAGGAGACATCGGCACAATAACACTATTGTAAGCGTAAACTTTTATAGAAAACAGAAATAATCCTGATATAATTAATACAGTTAATAATATTTTTTTCATAATTAGTCTCTATTGTCTTATATTTATGAAGCGAAGTTAATTTTAATTTCAATTTCCGGATAAAAATATCTTACAATATCAATCTGTTCCAAATATAATCTGCTGCCGACTTTGCAATCAATTAATCCTTCTTCGCCGTCTGCTTTAGGATTATGTAAATCTTCTACTCCCGTATTTCCGGTAATTATGAAAACATTTTTTGTAATTTCTTTAATTTCTAATGTTTTTAACATTTAGATACTTGTTTTTTTAAATAAATATATTTAATTAAGCTTAATATATTTCATCGGCATTGTTACTTATTTTCACCGTTTTTATTTTTAATATTGCCGTTTCCGAATTTAAATAAGTTTTTATCTTTTGAATTTTTTATAACTACAAAATATATTATACTTCCTATTAAATTAAACAAGACGACTATTAATAACCATATAATTTTATTAGCCCCGTCCATTTTGGACTGTTTAACAATATCAATAATGGCTATAATAATTACTATAGCTCCTATAAGCCATAAAATGCCGAAACCGAAAAACATACTGAACATAATTAACCTCTTTTTATCTTATTTTTCGTTTATCTTAGCTTAAAATATTAAGCTTTAATTATACTGTTAATGGTGTGTTTTCTATTGCCTTAATTTATATGGCGTTTAAATGCCATATAATGCGTTTTAAAGCGTGTTGTTTATAAAGCATTATTTATATAAAAATAAGATAAGGCTTTATAAAGTGCAAATTATCGGTTTATCAAGTTATCCTGTCCGATTTATCTCATCTATAGAACAAAACTAATACGTTGATTTATTTTATAAAATTAAATTTTTGAGATGAATAATGTTTTTTGTTTTTAACAATATTATTATGGTTATTTAATTTTATTTCGTGTAAACATTTAATCCGATTTTTACTTCTTCCTTGCCGGATACGGATACATTGCCTTCCGTAGAAGCGATAATAGTTGACTTGCCGCTGCTTGACTTACCGAATGTTTTAGAAAGATCAACCTTAATTGTTAAAATATCGCCGTTAACGTTCATTTCAATATTTTTCATTTGTATTCTCCATATAAATTTATTTTTTAATTATTTTAACAGATTTATTTAATTTTTTCTTTGAAATATTAAAATGCGGGATAAGCATTAAATCTTTTTTAAAAGATTTTGCTTTATACCGTCTTAAATCTTCTTTGACATATTTTTCTATTATTTTTTGAATGTCCATATTTATATTATACCTTATAATATACTGGAATATCTGTATTCTGCAATAAAAAATCCTCATTTTTGCAAAATAAATTTCCTCACTATAGATAGGTATTTTTAATTGTTTAATTGTTTAATTAATAAATTTTTTAAATTTAAATTATTTTTTAGCTTTATTTTACCCAAATTACAAGCTGATTTAATATTTGGTAATGAGCGGTTTATTTTGCGCTATCATTCGCCAGTCTTTTTTTCTCAATATAGGCAGATTATTAATTATAATACTGCCTGACTAAAAAAATTTAATCAATTCTATTGTACGAATCTTCTATTCTGACTATATCGTCTTCCTTTAAATATTCTCCTACTTGCGCTTCAATCAAAACTAAAGGAATAAGTCCGGGATTTTCTAGTCTATGTAAAGAGCCTATAGGAATATATGTTGACTCATTTGATTTTAACAATATTTTTTTATCATCAACCGTTACAAGCGCGGTACCGCTCGTGACTATCCAGTGTTCTGATCTGTGATAATGCTTTTGTAGAGATAATTTAGCTTTAGGTTTAACCAATATTTTTTTTATTTTATATGCAGGAGAATCTAATAGTACTGTATATGAACCCCATGGTCTATGCACGGTTAAATGCTGAAAATGAAGTTCGGAATTCAGTTCTTTTAATTTTTCAACCACTTTTTTAACATTCTGCGAAGAGCCTCTCTTTGAAATAAGCAATGCATCGTCGGTATCTACTATTATTAAGTCTTCAATATCTACTACTGCTATTGTTCTACCCGAAGACAAAATCAAATTTTTTTTAGAATTGACGTTAATAAAAGAACTAATAGAATCTGAAGAATTTAATTTAGCATTATTATCGGAATCTTTTTCTAATTCGGCATATAAAGAATCAAAACTTCCCATATCGGACCACTTAATATCGGACGGTATTACTTTAGTACTGGAAGTTTTTTCCAATAAAGCATAATCAATTGAGTTTTCTTCTATATTTAACATATCTTCCAATTTTATTCTAACGGATGTTAAATCTTTTTTCGCATTATTGTAAGCATTTTTAGCAGATTCATATAAAGAAGGGCAATATAAGCTAAGTTCATTAAGCAAAACTTCGGGGTTAAATAAAAACATGCCGCTATTCCAAAAATAGTTATTTTTAGATAAATACGCAAGCGCTGTGTCTTTATCAGGTTTTTCTTTAAAAGAATTTACGCTATAATATGGAGCGTCTTTTGAAATATTTTCTCCTTCAGTATTTGCTTCTATATAACCATACCCTATTTCAGGATGAGCCGGTTTTATGCCGAATAATACTAAACTATTGTCTTTAGCTAAATCTTTTGCCAATTTTATTATATTTTTATAATTGCCGTCATTTTGAATTATATGATCAGACGGAGTTATAAATACAAATCCGCTTTTATGATTTTTAGTATCAAAACATGCAAGAGCAATTGCGGCAGCAGTATTTCTGGGAGCAGGTTCAACAATAAATCGAAAATTTTTAATTTCTATTTCTTCTAACTGATCAAGAGCTAAAAAATACTGTTCATGGTTTGTAACTATTAAAAAATCATCGCATAAATCTTTGTTTCTTAAAACCGTTTGCTGAAATAAAGATAAATTGTCTTTAAATTTATAAAACTGCTTAGGAAATAATTCTCTTGAAATAGGCCATAGTCTCGTTCCGCTTCCGCCGCATAAAATAACGTTAGTCATTTTAAATATTTACCTCCGATAAAATAACAATCATAAATCGCACTAATAATAAAGTAATAGTATTTTATTATGCAATAAACATAATATTTAGTGCTACAATTAAATATTAAATATTAAATATTAAATATAATAAATTTATATTCCTATAGAATAATATCCTATAGAATAATAGTCAAACTTTGCTAATCCGTCAATAACAATATCAATAACAATTTTATCTATTTATCTTCCTATAGAATAATCATCAAACTAAGTTCTTAATATATTTACAGTCTCTTCGTTAAAAATTTATCTTCCTATAGAATAATAGTCAAACCCGTATTCCTTCATTTTGGCTTTATCGTATATATTTCTTCCGTCAAATACGGCAGGCACTTTAAGAAGTGATTTTATTTTATCAAAATCAGGCGTTCTGAAGTCATTCCACTCAGTAGCTATTATAAGTCCGTCTGAACCGTTTAAAGCATCATACATATCGTCAAAATATTCTGCCTGCGGAAATATTTTTTTTGTATTTTCCATAGCGATTGGATCGAACGCTTTTACATTGGCTTCATACGAAAGGAGTTTAGATATTATAGTTAGAGCGGGGGCTTCTCTTATGTCGTCTGTTTTAGGTTTAAAAGCAAGTCCCCATAAAGTAAAAGTTTTATTTTTAATATCGGATTTAAAATGTTTTAATATCTGGATTAATATTATTTCTTTCTGGTAATTATTAACTTCATCTACCGCTTTTAATATTTTAAAATCATATTTTTGCCGTTTTGCGGTCTGATAAAGCGCTTTTACATCTTTTGGAAAACAGCTCCCGCCATATCCTATTCCTGAAAAAAGAAATGATTTTCCAATTCTTTTATCAGAGCCTATTCCTATTCTTACATAATCAATATCGGCTCCTGCTATATTGCAAAAATTGGCGAGTTCGTTCATGTAGGATATTCTTAAAGCAAGCATGGCATTTGATGCATATTTTGTTAATTCTGAAGATAATCTATCCATAAAATAAATTGGAGCACCAGTTCTGATAAAGGGTTCGTATATTTCGGAAATCAATTCTTTTGCTTTTGTGCTATCTTCATGATTGTTTAAACCTGCTATTATTCTATCCGGTCTTTGAAAGTCTTCAATGGCAGCTCCTTCCTTTAAAAATTCAGGATTAGAAACTACGTCAAAAGGAATTTTAATTAATTCTTTTATTCTTTTTTCTACATTATCGCAAGTTCCGACGGGTACTGTGCTTTTAACTACTATTACTTTGTATTTGTCCATATACAATGCAATACTTTCTGCTACTTTAAAAACATTTGAAAGATCTGCTTCCCCGTTTTCTTTAGGAGGAGTACCTACCGCTATAAATACAACATCTGAATTCCTAACGGCTTTCAATAAATCTGAATCAAACAATAGTCTTTTAAGTTTAATGTTTTTATCGCAAAGTTCTTTAAGTCCAGGCTCATATATAGGAATAATTCCTTTATTTAATAAATTAATTTTATTTTCGTCGTTATCTATACAATAAACTGTATTGCCCGAATCAGATAAGCAAGCTCCGGTTACAAGACCGACATAGCCTGTGCCGACTATGGAAATGCGCATATTAGCTCCATTTTTAAAATATTATTATTAATATTAATAGCCGATTTATTATTTAATTTAGCGTTATTTAAAACAAAACAACAGTTATATAAAATGAAAAAATATTTTTTTGCATTTTATATGCTATATTAATATTTATACGGCTAATTTTCAATTATTATTTTTTATAAACAAATTAAAAGTTGATAACTTTATTATTTTTTATAATTAGTTTCAACTATACTATACTATAGAAATTTAAACTATCCGTTATATACAATAATGGCAAATAATTAATTTAATTTTTTAATTGACAATATTTTATAAATATTATATATTAGTCAATAATATTTATTGTTTAATATTTTTTATTTAATTTATTATATAACTTTTAATTAAATTAATTCGGAGGTTTTTATGGAATTAGAAAAAGCAAGCATTGGAAAAGAAGTGCCGTCATTTGGAGAAATTAATACTTTTAATCCTAAAACAGGCGGTTTCGGAACATTTAGTCTTGAAGAAGCTAAAAAAAATAAAAAATGGACAGTTCTGGTATTTTATCCTGCCGATTATACTTTCGTATGTCCTACCGAACTAGCCGATTTTGCTACAAAGCAAGATGAACTTGAAAAATTAGGCGCTCAAATTGTATCAATAAGCACTGATACTCATTTCGTACATATGGCATGGCAAAGGGACGAAAAATTATTAGTAAACGTTAAATTTTTAATGGCGGCCGATCCTACAGGAAAAGTTTCAAAAATTTTCGGCGTTTATGATGAAAACTCAGGGCTTGCTTTCAGAGGAACATTTATTATAAATCCGCAAGGAACTTTAGTTGCTTCGGAAGTTAATTTTTTCAATGTAGGCAGAAATTCTGATGAATTATTAAGAAAAGTAAAAGCAAGCATTTATGTTGCCGAGAATCCAAATGAAGTTTGTCCTGCTAAATGGAATCAGGGGGATAAAACATTAAAACCGGGAGAAAATCTTGTCGGTAAAGTTTATGAAGCTTTAAATTTAAGTTAAAAAAATATAATTAAAAAAAAATTAAGCTAACGATATTGAATAAAAAACAAACAAATAAATAAAGATAAAAAATATGGTAATATGACCGCTTTTTGTTTCTTTTTTTAGCATAAGAAACAAAAAGCGGTCATCCATAAAATAAATTTATATACAAGGATTAAGGTTTTTATGCCTAATTTATATTTATTATATTAAAATATAAATGTGCATATTTACCATTAAATTAATACTTTGAAAAATTAATACTTTGAAGTTATCTCAACAATTCTTTGATATGCCTCTTCAACTTTTCCTAAATCTCGCCTAAAACGATCTTTATCAACTTTTTCCATTGTTTGTTTATCCCAAAGTCTCATGCTGTCGGGGGTAATTTCATCTGCAAGCATAACTTCGTTTTTATATAATCCGAATTCTAACTTAAAATCAACAACTATAATATTGTTATCGTCAAAAAATTTGCTTAAAATTTCATTTATATTTAAAGCTATATCTTCAGCTTTAGCCGCATTAGCAGGATCGCATATATCAAAAGCTTTCAAATAAGTTTTATTTATCATGGGATCTCCTAGTTCATCGCTTTTAAAGCACAGTTCAACAACAGGAGATAAAAATTTTACTCCTTCTTCAACTCCCATTTTTTTTGCAAGACTTCCGGCTGCAATATTTCTTACAATAAATTCTATAGGCAGCATCTTAAGATGATATGTAAGCATTTCTCTTTCGGATATTTTTTCTATAAAATGGCTGTTTATTCCTTTATTTTTTAAAAGTTTAAAAAGCGATGACGATATAGCATTATTGTATTCACCTTTTTTGACAATTGTTCCTTTTTTTTGCCCGTTAAATGCAGTAGCGTCATCTTTAAAATATGTCAGCAGTAAATCTTTTTTGTCTTCTTCTCCACTGAATTCATATAATATTTTAGCTTTCCCTTCATAAATTTTTTTTAAATTATCGCGATTGATTTTTGCAGGCATAAATTCATCCGTCAATTTTAATTTTGACGCCTCCATAAATAATAGTTAAAATATTGGATATTATATTATACTTGCATAATTTAATCAATTAAATTTTTGAAATTTTTTTGCAAAACGTAATAATAAAAACCTTAAATCGCCGTTAGAAACTATTAAAATTGCTTTAACATATAATAAATACTTGATGACCGCTTCGCTCTCGGCTTATAGCCTCGTGAACAGAAACGGCATGCGTTTCTATCTTAGGAACTTCACGAGTGTCGTTAGACACGAGAACGAAGCGGTCATCCAGAAAATAAATTTCTATGGAAGGATTAAAATAAATTTTTGAAATTTATAAAATAAAATAAAAATGTTATAATATTTACATTATAATAATAAATAATAATAAATATAAAGCATATTTATATTATAATATTATAATTTTTTTATTTCGGCTAAATTATATTTATAAGTTCATAAAAATTGTTATCAAGATTATTATCGATATCCTATATAATATGTAGTATATAATATATAGGATATAGTAATAAATAATTCACATATTTTAATTAAATAAAAGAACGGCAAATTTAAATATATATAATGAAAAAAAACAAGATTCTGGTTTATGCTTTAATTATTTCTATTTTAGTGCATGTATTGGCTATTTTTTATATTTTACATTTATCTCAAACAAAAAATAAAAAAAAACATCAATATACTAAACCTATAATAGTTGAACCTTATAATTTTATTAAGAACTATTTAAAGAACACTCCTAAACCAAAACTGGCAACTACAATAGTTCATAAAGCACCTAAAAATACAAGGCTTAATGCTCCCGCATCTTCAGGACTGCCGATACCTGCGGAACATTATTCTTATCAGCCTAAACAAATATCCCATGCTAATTTTAACAATCATCAGAATCACACTTCTAAACGGCGCAAATATATAAATCATAGGCATATTGCAAACGCCCCTATTTTTTCAAATAATAAACGGGCGTCAAAGCAAAACAACAAATTAAGCATGAATAATCTTTATCCTATGAATAACAATTTTTTAAATTCAACTATACCGCAAAATAAAAATAGCGGTCAAAATAATTCCGTTCAAAATCCTTCAAGCGGTGCAAAAACAGCAACTATTAATCTAAATACGACAACCATAAAATATGCTTCCTATTTATTGCATATAAAGGAAAAAATAGAAAATGTATGGGAATATCCTGCGAGAGCTGAAAAAGAAGGATTGCAGGGTATTCTAATAATAGAATTCAGCATTAATAGAGACGGAAAAGTTTATAAAGTAAAAGTTTTAAGGTCATCTGGCAAGAAAATTTTAGACAAAGCAGCGGTGGATGCAATTTTTAACGGAGCACGGTATAATCGGTTTCCGCATTACTGGACTCTTCAAAGATTAAATATTATAGGAACATTTATTTATAGGCTAAATAACTTTTCTTTATATTAAGTTAATATTAATGTTAAAAATAATGTTAAAACGCTAATTTATTTTTATAATATAAGGCTTTATTTTAAATTTGCCTGATATAACTTTTTCAACGCTTAAGGCATCTTTTTCATTAGAAAATTTGCCGACTCTAACTTGCTGATATGCTGCTTTCCCATTTTTGCCGGATATATTTATTGGAATTATATAAGCAAAAAATCCCATTGCATTTAGTTTATTTGCTAAATTTTTTGCAGTTTTATAATTTGATAGAGCCGCAACCTGAATAGTGTAATAAATACTTGAAGAAAAAGGTGAAGCTGATTTAGCGGCGTTTGCAGCTTTGGGTTTAATTTTAATATATTTATAAACATAAACCGGCTTTTTTACATAAACTATTTTTGTTTTAATAATAGGTTTTGCAGGCTTAGTTTTTTGATTAGAAATAATTTTTTGTTTTGTTTTATTTATTATATTTTTTTTATTTTTTAGTTTTGATTGCGTCAGCGGCTTAAAATTCAAAGAATTATCTGCTACAGGCTGATTTTTACCGTTAGACGATATCAGCTTAGATTCATCTTTAGAATTTAATGAATTTTTAATTGTTGATTCATTTATAATCCCCTCTTTAGAAGAGGAAGGGTTATTGAGTTTCTTACCCACATAAACGCCGACCGCAAATATTATAAACATTAAAACTAAAACTACAAATAAAACTGATATTTTTTCTTTCTTCATTTTATTTACCTTTTAGTTTACCTTAAAACCATTTTTTTCAAAAACTAAAGAAAATAATTCATCAAATCCTGAAACAGTAAGACTAATGTCTCTTACAAAATCAGGGCAATTAAATATTTCAATTCCTGAAACGCTGTATTTTTTTGAGCACATACCTCGCCACGCGCATACAGCGCAAAGAACTACATTTTCTTCCATATATTTAACTCCTTAATTTATTAATTATTTATATTTATATATCAATATATGTATATATGTATCAGTATGCTTTTATACCAAAAATTGCAGGTATAATTTGTTAAAAGTATTATAATCAAGTGTTAAATTTTATGTCGGCAATTTTGGTTTATATAAATAACATATTTTTATATTATATTGTAAATACTTATAATTTTTTGCTTTTATCCTTATAACTTTTTATACTTAATATATATATTGAGTATTTATTGTATCATAAAAATATAATAAATTATAAGAAATTTATAACCTTTAATATTAACATTAACAATCCGAAATACTGCGATAGAAATTATTAAATATACAGCAATATTTTAAGAACCATAGATTCCCGCTTTCGCGGGAATGACACTAAATGGGTGAAAGAATAAAATCTCCCAAAGTCATTCCTGTGTAAGCAGAAAAGTTCCGGAGATAGAAACGCGCGCCGTTTCTGTTCGCATGACTATAAACCGAGAACGGAGCGATCATCCAGAACATAAAATAACATAAAATCCTATCGCAAGATTAAGGTATTTTATTTTATTGTGTTATTTTTAGTTATTTTTAGTTATTTTTAGTTATTTATTTTTAAGTTATGTATTTCAATAAACATTTATGTTATTATTTATAAGTATATAAAATCATAAAATAAATTACGAGGTTTTTTTGTCTACCGAACTTATAATAAATAAAGACGATTATGAAACAAGAGTTGCTCTATTGGAAAGCGGACAGTTGGTAGATTTTTATTTAGAGCGAAAATCTGGTTCTCCAAAACACGGCAATATTTACAAAGGTAAGGTTATGCAAATATTACCGGGAATTCAAGCGGCTTTTATAGACATCGGATATGATAAGTCGGCTTTTTTGTATGCCGGAGATTTTTTTGACATTGATATAACCGACTATGATTTTTTTGACGGAGACGAAGAAAATAATGATATTAGCACAAGTTTTACGCCAAAGAAGAAAAAGAAAAGAAAAAAAGAAAAAAATTTGCCGAGCATTGATGAACTCTTGAGAAAAAATCAGGAAATTCTTGTACAAATTGCAAAAGAACCTGTTAAAACCAAAGGACCGAGGGTTACAAGCCATATTTCTTTGCCTGGAAGATATCTTGTTTACCTGCCGACTTCGCCACATATCGGCATTTCCAGAAAAATTAAAAATGAGTCTGAAAGAAAAAGATTAAAATCTATAGCAATGCAGTATAAACCTGAAGAAGCAGGCCTTATCATTAGGACTGCCGCTGAAAATGCAAGCGAAATTGAAATAGAACGGGATATAAAATTTCTTGTTAATTTGTGGAATAATATATATAAAGACAAAATGGACTCTAAAGCGCCTGCGTTAATTCATGAAGATTTAAGCATTTCGCTTAGAGCTATAAGAGATTTACTAAACAACAGCATAGATAATGTTATAGTTGACAACAAAGAAGAATATGATAAGATTATCAACTTTTTAGATATCCAATCGCCTGAATTTAAAAATAGAGTTGAATTATACGATAAAGACCAGATGATTTTAGAATATTACGATGTAGAAAACGAGATTTACAAAGCTCTTGATAAAAAAATATGGCTAAAATCAGGCGGTTCTATTGTCATTGAAAGCACCGAAGCTTTAACATCTATCGATGTGAACACAGGCAAATATGTTGGAAAAAGAAATTTTGAAGACACCATATTAAAAACTAATATGGAAGCCGCCAAGGAAATAGCCTACCAGCTTAGACTTAGAAATATCGGCGGTATTATCATTATTGATTTTATAGATATGCAAAAAACAGAAAATAAAGAAAAAGTTTATCACACATTAGAAGAAGTTTTAAAAAACGACAGGGTAAGAACTACCATTAATAAAATATCGGAACTGGGGCTTTTAGAAATGACAAGAAAAAGGCTCAGGAACAGCCTTTCAAGTATGCTTATGGAAAATTGCCCATTATGTGAAGGAAACGGTTTAATTAAATCATCTCAAACAATCTGCTTTGAAATATTCAGAAAAATTTTAAAAACATCTAAAAAAACAAGGTCAAAAAAAATAACCGTAACGGTTCACCCTCAAGTTATGAACAAAATATATGAAGAAGAAACTAACATTGAGAAATTAGAAAACAAAATAGGGAAAAAAATATTATTTAAAATGCAGGATAGCTTTCATCCTGAAACTTATGAAATAGAATGATGATATCAAAATATAGTTTATTTTCTTTTATTATTATTGCTAAACAGTTAAGTTAAAGAAAGAAGAAGTTTTTAATTAAAATATAGTTTATTTTTTTTTATTATTATTAACGCCAAAAAATTTAAAAACTATTTCTCCTTTTTTAATCATACCGAGTTCTTGCCGCGCTAATTCGGCAATATATTGCTTATTATGCTTTAAATCATATATTTGCCGTTTAATTTTTGCGTTGCTTTTTTTTAAGTATGTTAACTTATTTATAAGTTTAGATTTTGCCGCTTTTAATCTATAAACTTTAATTACACCTCCTATACTGAATATAACAATCAATGAAATTAAAAAAACAAAGACGCCAGGTATAAAAAATTTAAGCTTTTTTTCCTTTTGAGATTTCATATTTAAAATATTTCCTAACTTTAAGAGGGGCGCAGAAGTCTCCACACATACTGCATCCTGCTGCATTATTATCATTTTTTTCTTCATATATGCTTCTTGAGTATTCTGGATCTATTGAATAATAAAATTGCTTTTCCCAATCAACATCGCGTCTTGCTTTTGATATTTTAATATCTGATTCATTTTTTTTGAGTTTTACCATATCTCCTGCATGAGCTGCAATTTTAGCAGCCTTAAGTCCCATGATAACATCTTCTTCTGAAGGGAGACCTAAATGTTCGGAAGGCGTTACATAGCATAAAAAATCTGCTCCGTATGATGAAGACAAAGCTGCTCCGATAGCGCTTGAAATATGATCAAATCCGGCTGCAACATCCGTTACTAAAGGTCCAAGAACATAAAAAGGAGCCTCGTCCGACATTTTTTTCTGAATTTTAACATTAGCTTCAATTTCATCTAACGGAATATGTCCAGGACCTTCAACAATTGCTTGCACACCATAATCTCTTGCAATCTCGCTTAATTCGCAATTTATAATCAATTCCTGCATATAGGCTCTGTCAAAAGAATCTGCCGTAGAACCTGCCCTTAATCCGTTTCCTAAACTTAAAACCGTATCGTATTTCTTTAAAATCTTCAAAACATCTTCGAATCTTTCATATAGCGGGTTTTCTTTATTATTCTCAATCATCCAGGCAATAAGATAAGAACCGCCTTTTGAAACAAGTCCTGCATACCTGTATGACTGTTTTCTAAGTCTTTCAAGAGATATTAGATTCAGACCCGAATGAATAGCCATAAAAGAAATACCGTCCGCGCATTGTTTTTCTATTACTTCAAAAATTAAATCTTCAGGCATTTTTATAGGATTTTTATATTTATTTATCGCCTCTGTAAACGCCTGGTATAATGGAACAGTGCCGACAGGAAGCGAAGTTCTGCTTAAAACTGTTCTTCTTATTAAATCTAAATCTCCGCCGACGCTAAGTTCCATAAGAGTATCTGCTCCGTGTTTTTCGGCCGCCACAGCTTTATTAACTTCTTCATCAATGTTTATATGGTTAGTAGATGTGCCGATGCTTGCGTTTACTTTAGTAGTTAATCCTTTTCCTATTCCTACAAAATTGTCTTTATTTTTATTATGCAATATTACAATTTTACCTAAAGCGATATTATTTAAAAGAAAAGATTTGTCTATATTTTCTTTATTACACACATACTCCATAGCTTCGGTAAATTGATTTTTTTCGGCTAATTCTTTTTGCGTCAACAAAGAAGTAATACAATCGGGATTTTCTAAATTATTTATATTAATATCAGACATTTAATAATAACTCCTTTTAATTATTATTTTGTAATTCTTATTTTACAATTATTTTCTTTTAATTACTATTTTACAATTAATTATAAGATAGTTTTTTATTTTATTTTATTTTATTTTATTTTATTTTATTTTATTTTATTTTATTTTATTTTATTTTATTTTATTTTATTTTATTTTATTTTATTTTATTTTATTTTATTTTATTTTATTTTATTTTATTATTAATATTTTTTTATATGATAACTTTTTTATTTTTTTAATAAATAAATTCAAAATGATTATAGCGATAATTTTTTTGCGCTTTCAATAAAATTTTTTGCAATTCTTTGATTGGAAAAAAAAGAAATATGCACATAAGTGCCGATCGCATTTAAAGTTTTATATCCTTCATTAATTTTAGGCGCCGTTAAATTATCCGAAGAAATATTTTTTACGGCAAATACATATTCTACATTAAAATTGCTTAAAGATTCAATGCTAAAATTATTGTTACCGTCGTTAATTGCATTACTGATTTTATTATTAGAACTAATATTATAATCAATTACACTTTGATTGTCATTTATATTTTTATTTATTTTTATTTCATTGGAATAATTTATATTATTTAAATTGTTATTTTTATATTTTTTACCATATTTGTTATCATCATCATTGTTATTATATTTGCTATTATATTTATCTTTATTATATTCACTATTGTATTCGTTTTTATATTTATTATCATATTTATTATTATTTTCTTTATCGTTATTTAAATTTAATAAAAGTTTAGAATAATGAAATTCATGCCCGTTTATTTTCAAATTCTCTTTCCCGAGGAAAGAATTTTTAGATAAATATACAGTTCTGTATCCTAACGTTAATTTTGTTCCGTCCATAGTTGAAACAAACGGCAAAATATTCAGAAAATCATATTTTTGGGATTTATAAATTAATTTTTTAGATAAATACATTAATCCGCCGCATTCGGCAAAAATCAATCCGTTATTTTTATAAAATTTATAAATTTCTTTTTTTAAATTTATATTTTCTGCAAGCTCTTCAGCATATAATTCAGGATAACCGCCACCAATATATATAGCTTTTATTCCTTCAGGGATTGATTTATCTTTTATAGGGCTAAAAAAAATAATTTCAGCATTAAATTTTTTGAAAATTTCGAAATTAAATTGATAATAAAATAAAAATGCATTATCGTAAGCAACGGCAATTTTTATTTTATTAGACCTGTTGCTTATTTTGCTTATTGTTTTTTTGTTTTCATTGCCGCAATAAAAATTATTTTTTTCATTTGTTTTTAATATTGAAAAGAAAGCCTTTGAATCTTTTATTAAAGTTTTTATCAACAAATCAATATTAATATTTTTCATCACGGCAATTTTTATTTTATCAACTTTTTCTTCAAATTCTTTATCCGAAGAAAAATATCCAGGCGTCGCCAAACCTAAATGACGTTCTTTAATAGAAATATTTTTATCGTCGGTAGAAATATATCCAAAAACTTTTATATCTTTAATATTTTTTTTAATTTCAGAGGCTATAATTTGATAATGCCTTTCTGAGGAAATATTATTCAAAATTACTCCTGAAATAATAATCCCTTTTTTGTAATTTTTTAATCCATATATTAAAGATGCCATTGTTGAAGATATCCTTCTTGCATCCATTATTAACACGACGGGCGGTTTAAATCTTTCGGCAATAATATAAGACTTGCCGTCATACAAACCCATAGCTCCTTCAATAATAAATGATGTTTTGATAATTTTATTGCCGCCATTATCATTATTATTATTATCATCATTATTTATAAACAAATTATTTAATCTATTTTTAGGTATTAAAAATGAATCTAAATTTGTAACATTGCATTTGCAAGCTGCACCAAGAACGATCGGATCTATAAAATCTGGACCTATTTTGAATAATGAAATATGAATATTCCGTTCTTTTATAAGACGAGAAAAAGCAAGCGTAAAAGTTGATTTTCCGGAAGAAGACCTGTCGGAAGAAAATAAAACGGCAAACGGTGATGAAATCATATTATTTTATTATTAAATTATAAAAAAATTAAATAAAACGCTTAGAAGCTTGTTTTTATAAAACCTAATAATGAAATTAAGAAAACTATTTCTGATATTTTTACTCCAAAACCAAGCATATCTCCATTTATTCCTCCAAATTTTTTCATAAAGAAATAGCAAATAATTAGTATAATAAATGAAGAAACCAACAAAGCAAAAAGTCCGCTAAATCCGAAAAAGAGAAAAACAATAATCAAAGTAATGAGTGAAGCCATAATAAAAGATAACATATCGGTTCCTTCGGTGAAAATTGAACCGATACCCTTAAAATTTTCAGGCGTAACCGTGAAATAAGACATTAAAACAATAACATATCTGCCTATAACGGGGAAAGTAATTAAAGCATAAATTCCGTAAATTTTCTGATCTGCTTGAAAAAAATTGAAATCCAATATTATTTCATATAATATAATTATATAGAATATAACGCTTATTGTGCCTGCAAGTCCGGTATTTAAATCTTTCATAGCTTTATAAAATATATTTTTGTCTCCTGTTTTTAAAAATGCCATAAGACCGTCGGAAGTATCGGAAAGACCGTCAAAATGCAACCCTCCCGTAACAATAAAAAGACCGAGGACTGAAATTATTGAAGCAATACTGCCGGATGATGTAATTTTATCAAAAATAATATATATAAAGGCAATAATTAATCCTATGAATAATCCTGCTAAAGGAAAAAATTTTATAGATTTTACTAATGAATTATTTGTATTGTCGAGACTGTTATCAACATTATCAACTTTATTAATTTCATCAAAGCCGCCGCTTCTTACTTTAAAAAAATTGCTAGCGCCAATTCCTTCGCCTATTTCTGTATTGGAACAGATACAAGTATTTATATCGCCTGATAAATCAGCACCTGATTTGAATATTTTATTTTTATCACTTGAATTTACTGAATTAAAATTAAAAATTGTAAGAAAACTAATTGCATTTAAAAAATTTTTTACTATATTCATCTTGCTTGCCGCCGTTGCCGTTATGATAAAAATATTATTAATACCACCTATAATAACAACTTATAAGTTATTTAAGTCTAATAATTTTATTTAATTTTATAAATCTCTTTTCCAATAAACTCTTAAGAGCAAATCCCTTTCGGAAAATGAATAATCTATTTCGCCATTGTAAGCTCTTTCTACATTTCTCCCTATTCTTTGCGCAAGGTCTTCGCTGGTCGTGTATATTGTGATAATCTTTTTTTTATCATCTTCTTCTATATTTTCAATCTTTTCTAAAGGGTCAATATAATCTGCTCGTTCTACGGTATTTCTGATAAGGTTTAAAATATCGCTTTTATGCTCAAATAGAAAATTGCCGCTTAACTCAACAACGCCATTGTAAAATTTTGTTTCTATTTTTAAACATGCAGGACAAATTGTATAATTTATCTCTTCTTTTTTCTTTAAAATAGAATTATAAAGTTCATTATCGTGAACCCATCTCTTATTGTGATAAATATTGTGGCATTTTTTGCATATTGACATATCTTTGTATACTAGAGCATTTTTATAAGCATCTGATTCGTCAGTAGCTTCATGTTTTTTTATGTTGGCAGGATTCCATCTTTTTGTGCTATCCATAATGTTTTAGCTCCTTTTTACAAACATTTTAAATAATTTTTTTTATATTATCTATATTTAAATTATCTATATTTATTTAAATAATTATTAATTATTTTATTAATTATATAGTATGATTTTCTTTCACCTTTTTTAATTATACCATATTTATATCATATTAAATTATTTTTATCCCCTTCTTTTTCTTTCCGAAACCTTAATCCTGCGATAGAAAATAATTACTTCTATAGGGGGGTTATTTAAAAAACCTAACGCAGGATTAAGGCGAAATGTTTAAATGGTAAAAGCTAATAATTTTATTTATTTTTATTTGAAGCAATAACATCCGCTTCGTCAAATGTCAGCATATTATTATACATATCCATAGAAGCTTCTATTATTTTCATTGCTAAAACTGCTCCTGTGCCTTCTCCAAGATGCATATCTAAATTTAAAATAGGCTTCTTGTTAATTAAAGCAACAGCCGTCTTATGCCCTTTTTCTTTTGACAGATGCCCTAAAAACATATAGTCTAAACAATTATTATTTAATTTAGCAGCTATAACGGCTCCTGCCGTCGATATAAATCCGTCAACTACGACAGGCGTTTTCTTTAATGCGCATCCGATAATAAAACCGGCGATAGCTCCTATTTCAAAACCGCCTATGCCTGCAAGAACGCTAATAGGATCCTGTTCATCTATAATATTATGTTTAATCGCTTTTTCAATAATCATAACTTTTTTGCATATGGTTTTCCTGTCTACGCCTGTTCCATATCCGCAAATCATTTTTGGTTCAACTCCGGAATAAAAACTGATAATAGCTGAAGACGGCGTGGTATTTGCAATACCCATATCTCCCGTTGAACAGATATTTGCGCCTTCTTTAATTAATTTTTCGGCTATATTAATACCTGCGTATAAAGATTTAAGCGCATCATCATAACTCATAGCAGGTTCTATATAAATATTATTAGTTCCTTTATTTATTTTTGCATTGATAAAGTTTTCGTTATTTAAAAAATCATCGCCGAAATCTGCATTAACTCCGACATCGACAACAATAACTTTAGCATTAACCGAATTTGCAATCGTATTAATCGCAGCTCCGCCGGATAAAAAATTGGCAACCATCTGAGCTGTGACTTCCTGCTTAAAAGCGCTCACATTTTCAAAAGCAACTCCGTGATCCCCTGCAAAAACACAGACATATTTATTTTTTACGACAGGTCTTTTATTTTCTGTAATAGCAACAACATCACAGACAAATTTTTCAAGTCTGCCGAGGCTTTCTTTTGGTTTAATAAGTCTATTTAAACGGCTTTCGGCAATTTTATAATATTTTTTTTTATCAGTTGGCGAAATAGATTTAATTAATGATAATAATTTTTCTTTGTTTAAGTTATTTAAATTATAAATTTTCTCGTTAAACATATTTTATTTTATTCCATTTTATTAGGTTTTTATTTAGTATATTTTAGTATGATTTATTTTATTAGGTTTTGGTTTGGTATAATTTCTTTGGGTATATCTTTTACTGTATTTTTGGAACATAACTTTAAAATATAATTATTTTTACTATTTTATTTTATTTTATTTTTAAAATATTTCCCGCAACAGCTAAATAAACAAAATCAGATATTGAAGAAATTTTTTGTTCCATTAATCCATTTAAATTTATAAATTTCCTGACATATTCATCTTGGGGAACGAGATTAAAACTTAAATTATCGCTTACAAAAATAAAAGAACAATCTAATTTGCCGATAAAATCGAAAAGTGTATTTAATGCAGACAAAGCAATATCATATTTTGCTAAATCCGTAAAAATTCCGGAAAGCCAAGCGGTCATAGAATCAATTAATATTATAATATTATTAGAAGGTAAAACTGAAATTGAATTATATATTTTATCAATTTCAAATTTTAAATCATCGAAGTCTTCATGAATTATAAAGAGATTGGGGCGTTTCGCTTTATGCTCTGCAATTTTTATTTTCATTTCGTTATCCGACAATAAAGAATTTGCAGTAGCAACAAAATGCAATATATTTAAATTTTTAACAGATTTTATATATTCAATATTTTGATAATTGCAGACTTTTATGTTTATTTCATTTAAGCTTATTCTATTTAAATTTATTTGGTTTAAATTCAAATTATTATTTAGAATAGATAAAGCTTGATCCTCGGCATATTTTGATTTTCCTGAAGATATACCCCCCGTAAAAAGTATTTTAACAGGTTGAACTATTGTATTCTTAGATTTGTTTTTATTTTTTTTGTTATTATGTTTAATATTTTTAAATTCGGCCATTTATTAAAATAAATACTATAAAATTATATATATTATATTATATTATATTATAATATAATATATTGATTTATTTTTATGTAATTTATTGATTATATAATAATATTAAAAATTATTTTGAGAGAATATCAGCATACTTGCACAATAAGATTTATCAAATCCTTAACTCAACTTCACCATAATTACCAGCAGCATGTTAATATTACTATATTTAAGGGGGTAATAAAAATATCTATGGGGACTACAAAATAAAAAATAAATTGCAAACAATATCAGTAAGTTATAATTTTATAATAATAAAAGCGGTGAAGTTGAGTTAAGAGATTTTGTTTAATCCTTATATAGAAATTTATTTTCTGGATTTCCGCGAAAGCGGGAATCCAGTATTGCTCATTATTGAAATACCATTGATAGTTTCTATCGCAGGATTAAGATTAAATTAATTTTTAAAATATATTAATGTATGATTGATATAGCAGGCTACTATATTTTATAGATTATTATATTTTATAAATTTGTTTTAGTGTATGCAGTTTTAGTAATACAAATCTAATATTTTTAGTAGTGAAATTCCATCCGCAGTCTTTGATGGTCAGGTTGTATATCCCTCTAACTTGTAGATTCATTACTCGTCGCTCATTAAAAGCTAAATCAACCTAGCTCCGCCGTCAATTACAGTAATTGTTCCGGTTTGATAAGGGCTCGCCATGATATCAATATATGCTTTTGCCACGTCATCCAAAGAAGCGAG
This sequence comes from Candidatus Acidulidesulfobacter diazotrophicus, assembly GCA_004195025.1. Lineage (GTDB taxonomy): Bacteria > SZUA-79 > SZUA-79 > Acidulodesulfobacterales > Acidulodesulfobacteraceae > Acididesulfobacter > Acididesulfobacter diazotrophicus. The sequence continues at coordinate 134,365 of SGBB01000004.1, forward strand.
TTTCCTCAAGGGAAACTGGCAGGCATATTCCCGTATTTCTTTCGGCTTTGGCTCTACAAATCCAGGGCTTACCACGTTTACTCTTAAAGGCGCAAGTTCCACTGCCAAAGACATACACAAAGTTTCAGTGGCGCTGTTAATAATCGCCATCGTAGAGAAACCTTTATATATCTTTTCACCTGCGATACCGCTTGTCAGTATAATACTGCCATTATCATTGATAAAATGTTGCGCTTGTTGAATAAGTCCGTATTGACCCCAGAATTTAGTGTTAAAAGCGCTTATTGCCCGGGTTATTTCTACTTCTTGAAAAAGCAATGATTTCATATCAGGTCTTACGGTAATCACTAAATGGTCTATGCATCCTGCAAATTCAAGCAGCCTACGTCTATCGCTTTGGATGGTTATATCAAATGAATGTAATTCTATTGATTCTCCGATGGTTTTAAATATCACGCCGGCATTGGCTTCTGCGTTGCGTGATGCCACAACAACGCATGCTCCATTTGTCTGCGCTTGTTTAGCGACAGCAAGTCCAATTCCTGAACTGCCGCCTGCGATTAATATTTTTTTGCCATAAAAAGTATTGTTCATAAAGTATTAATCTATCAAAAATATATGAATATTGCAATTATATTCTTATTCCTTAATCCTGCGATAAAAAATATTGAGATATCTCAAAGTCAATGAGGCACTGGATTCCTGCTTTCGCAAGAATGACACTCAACGAGTGAAACGATAAATCCTCTCAAAGTCATCGTTGAAATAATAGCTATCCGATTTATTTATTCCCTTACTCCCGTCTGTATTTGCACATATTTTTAACCTCAAAGAAATATAAATTTAATCTGCTTGCAACATTTGCGTCATAATACCCTAACAATCGTTATAATCTGAATGTTATAATAAAAAGGAGTGATTATAATGGAAGAAATTAAAAAAAGCGAAGATTATATGAATATGAGTTTATCGATTTCACCTGAAAAATATTTTGACAGCAGATTCGACGGTCAAGAAAAACTCTTTACCGAAAAATTTAACGGACAAAAAGCGCAGTTTGACGAACGGTTTAACTGTAAATTGGAATTGCAACATTTTTTTACACTCTAAGTTAAGAATACTTTAATTATTTTTTTTATTTCTTTATATAATTATTTTAACGATAAAGCATTAAAGTTTCGGCTCTATTACAGTAATTTCTTTTACTTCGTCCGTTGCTCCGGTGCATATTACAAGAGCGACGGTTTCAATATTAACTAAAGCGGCATGCGGATGACCTTCGGGATTTAATACATAATCTCCGGGAAATAATCTTTGTTCGCCGTTCCTGTAACAGTGTCCGCCTTCAAGGATATAAACATGTTCATCGGAACGGGCAACGGCAACCGTCCTGATCATTTTGCCTTCGGGTGGGATAAATTTAATTAAATAAGCTACTCCTTTCCCTTTATCAAGTCTGTTAGTTAATTGTTTAACGAATACTATATCTTTGCCGTCATACATTACGCTTTCGCCGTAAATAGAGCTTGCCGGCGTCCAGCTTGCTTCGGGTGTTCTTATAAAAATAGCGTCGGTTTCCAATTTATTATTTTCTCCTTAAAGATTATTTATACGGTTTAATATATTATATTTAATTATTTTATCAAAAGCTATAGCATAAAAATTTTATTAATTAAAAACTAATTTAGCCAAAATACTGTTATAAGATTTAGTAAATATAATAATCTATAAAATATAGCAGCCTGCTATATCAATCATACATTTTAACAATTATTTAAGGGTTGCCTTCCGTTTCCATTTCAGCTTTTACTTCCGTTTTTCCTAATATCGTTCGACGGGATTCAGGCCGATTGACGAGAAATATACCTGCCAAAATAAAAAAGCCGCCTATAATTATTTGCAATGTAACTGGTTCGTTTAATAAAATTAATCCCGACAAAACTCCGAACAGCGGAGCTAAAAATAAAAAAGAGCTAACTTTCCCGGGGTCGTTTTTCTGAATTAAATAAAACCAGATTCCAAATTGCACGATGGAGCTCATAATAGCAAGCCAAAGAACAATTAGAATGAATGAAACATTGAAAACAACATACGGATGCCCGAATGTTTCACTGATAAAGAGTAATAATATTCCTCCGAAAAGCATTTGATAAGCAGTAAGCACCCAAATGTTTATAAAACTGCTCACCCGCTTAACCAACAATGTGGTTATTGCCCAAAATACCGCTCCGGATAGCGCTATCCACACACCTACATGATAATAAGGATGAAATCCGATTAGTATTACTACGCCGATAAAACCGACAATTACCCCAATCCACTGCAGCAAACGATACCGCACGCCGATAAATGCACTAAATAAAACAACTAATATAGGGTTTACAAATATTAAAATAGATGATTCTCCTGCGGTGATGGTGCGCAAACTCAAAAAAATAGCTCCAAAAACCCCTGTGGTTTGAAAAAATCCAATCACTGCAACGTAAAGCCACTCGCGCAGATTTTTTGGATGAGGCATTCGCATAATTCCGACAAAAAAAGCTAAAAGCAGTCCTGCCAAAATAAAACGTATAGCGGCAAACATTAAAGGCGATGCGTATATATCGCCCATTTTAATTACGGAAAAAGCCGACCCCATAAGCGCCGTGGATAGTATAATCAATACAATAAACTTTAAACGATTCATGAAACGTCCTCCCCCGCAAACAAACATTATATAGTTTAGTTCAATTATCTTCTGTTTTGTGTTTTGTAAGTTTCTTAATTTTAAGACGCAAAAGCAAATGAGACTACATTGACAAATTAATTAAAGGCATCTTTTATTACCGCCAGTTGCCGTAAAGCCCCTTGTTTTAACAATGGGGATATAAGGCAATAAGTTTTTATTTGTTTTTTTCTCATAATATTATATAATATAAATATCGTTCTTTGACAATTAGTATGCGGTTTCGGCAAGTCAAATGGTTGCCGAGTAAAACTAATCCATAATATTTTATGTAAGCGAAAGAAGCTGTAATGGCTCATCGTTTTCAATATAAAGTTTATAAATCATACAACAGAGAAGGGACATCTTCTCTTGGAGTAGGCAGTGTTAGACGGACTTCGTCCGCAACTGCCGTTGATACCAGAATCCCCTGCCTTTAGGTATGGGGAGTATGTCAAATCGGTCTCATTTACTTATAGCGCAATCTCATTATATTTTGTATAGTGTCCCTTACTTTTATATCTTTTTTTGCGTATTGTAGTTGATTTTAATGCAAAAACTAATTTTTTACTAATCTTTTTCCGACATCAACGGTATTCTTGCCTTACAATTCCCGTACACTTGATCCACTGTGACCAAAATATAGCGTTGCGCCGTCGACCATAAATGCCTGTACAATGTTGCGTCATCAATAATATCGGCTTTACCGTTAAGGCGATAACGCATTATGCGCTCAAAGTCGATAAAAAGCATACCGATGTGAGGATTAACCAATACATTGCCTAACGAATTAAATAGATTGTTTCCACTGAAGTCGGGGAATACAATATGAGTTCCGTCTAATACTTTCACTGCAGGCAGAGGCTTGCCATTAACGTCGGTTTCTCTGCCGCGAAAACTGCAGTCGCAATTTCCTGCATTATCGGCAGTAGCTATAAAAAAGAATTTTTGTGCCTCTAAAAAATCTTCTAATCCGATAGGGATTGCCATTCCGAACATCTGATTTAATGAAATTTCACTCCATGGGTCTTCCGCACTGAAACGCTTTTGTGCTTCTATTTCGCCTGTATGTAAAATCTCTTCCCGCTTTCTCATCTATATCCTCCATATAATAATTAACCGTTATAATATATAAATTAATTTAATTTCATGTATTCTACATTTTTAATTAAACTTAACATATTATCTTTTTAAAAACGATTATATCCCAAAATAAGCATAACCTTTTTAATTAAACTTTATAAATTATTTATCATGCCGATTTTACTTTTTTTCTCACGTATATATTATTAAATACCAACGCGCTTATTACTATAAACGCTCCAAGATATTCTATATAAGAAACCCGTTGATTACCCAATATTGCTATTATAAACGTGGTTACAGGCACAAAATTCATAAATAGAACCCCGTTGATAGGATGAATTATTCTATTGCCTGCATTCCACGTAAAAGCAGCCATAACCGCTGCTATCAGTATCATATATAATAATTCCCACCAGACAGACCATATTACCGCAATACCGGGAACTTTCAAAAGTCCTGCGGAAGTTATTATTACTATTAATATCAAAAGCGTAAAAACGCCAAAAATGCTTGTAAGAGCGGTATATCTAAGAAGCGACCAGCTCTGAAATTTTGTGATGCCCATAGTATAAAAAACCCAGCAAAAAGCTCCGGCTACAATCAAGATATCTCCCCCGAAACTTAACTTTAATGACATAAGCCGGTTTATATCTCCAGAGGTAATAATAAGCAAAACATCAAATAATCCGGCTAAAATAGCAAAGCCCGTAAAAGCGGCGAGTTTTGTTTTGTTTAGAAATTTATTTAAAATAGCTCCCATAAACAGCATAGTCGCCATAATTGCAGCCGCTACTATTGCGCCGTGAAACCCTCCTGTAATCTGCTGACCCCAGAACACGAAAAAACCGAACCCTGCAAATCCCGCAGAACCCTAAATCCATACTGAAAACCATTTGCCTTCCAATTTCAAAGAACTTTTACCTTCAATTAAATAAAGCATAATAAGAAAAATCACGGATGCCGAACCGTATCTGAATAAAGTAAAATAAAAAAGATCTATAATTTTTAAAGCAACTTACATTACAGGAAACATTCCTCCCCATGCTATTACGGATAATAAGCACAGGAAGGCGCCTATATACAATTTGTCAATTTTTTTCATTTAAAATTTTCTCCATAATGTTATTAAAATAATACTTACTAATCATTAATAATTATTTATTAATAACTGCCGCCTGAAAAATAAAATTGAACTTTACGTATAAAAACAATATATATATTGAATTAGTTTTCAAGGGTATCCATTTTTATGAAAATTAACATTATTTTTTAAATAACCTTAGCACACAACCTCTTTTTGTCATCCTAATTATTTAGTTATAATAATATGTTCTTTAATTTCATTTAATATTCTGTTATTATAATTTTAGTATAATTATAAGTAAAATGAATAATATTTATATACAGTATGAGGAAAAACTAATGACGTTGAATCAATTGGCGGTTTTAATTAAAATAATTGAACTTCAGAGCTTTTCTAAGGCTGCGGAAGAACTTTACATTACACAGCCCGGGGTAAGCCATTCAATATCTGATTTAGAAAATGAATTGGGCATAAAACTTATAGAGCGCGGGAAAGACGGGATTTGTACTACCGAAACAGGCGATAAAGTGTTGAAACATGCCAGATTAATTATATCAAGCATGGAACAGATAAGACAGGAAGTTGCAGCATCGTTAGGACTAAAAACAGGACAGTTAAAGATAGGAAGCTTTGGAAGCGTTTCAACTAATTTTCTTCCCGGAATAATGCGTTTATTCAAGTTGAGATATCCTAAAATTGATTTAAAAATATTTGAAGGAACGGAAGGAGAAATAAGAGACTGGATTTTATCAAGAACGATAGATATAGGATTTATTACATTTCCGTGCAATACTCTTGAAACTATTCCTGTAATATCCGACGATATGATGGTTGTTTTACCTGAAACCCATCCTTTGGCTGTTAAAAATTCAATCGGCATTGAGGAATTAGCTAAATATCCTATGATGATAACATGGAACAGCAACTGCCAGATTTTAGTAAAAAAAGCATTTAAATCGTCAACAGGGAAACTTCCGCCGTGGAAATACAAAGTAAGTAATATCGGAACATTATTGGCTATGATTAAAGAAGGATTGGGGATAGCAATTATACCGAAATTCGCGCTGCCCGAAGATTTACCGAATGTGCGGATTTTGCCGCTTAAACCCGCATTAAAACGCAGAATAGGTCTTGCATCAATAACGCCGTTTGCAGACATGTCTCCTGCCGCTTCGGCATTTGCGGAACTAACTCAAAAGTGGATAAAAAACAATATTAAGAGTTGATATATTTTATACAATATTAATATTTTTATAGCCGGAAAAATTATGATTTAATACCTTTAGGCTAAAATTTGGAGCTGCAGAATTAGAATTGATAACGTACAATTTCTCAGTTATTGAAAATACCGAAAACATTAACATTATAATAATAAGCATAAAGGGAAATATAATATTTAACTTTTTAGATGCGCTTTTTTTGCAAATCATAAAAATATCCTGGATTGTTTATAAAAAATTTATAGTTCATATATTCAGAGACTGTTCAATATTTTGCGTCAGCATTATTAATTAATTATAATTTAATTATACAGTATTGACGCAAAATATTGAACAGTCTCAACTCTCCCTTTATTACTGAAAGCAGTTTTAAAGCCTTTTTAATAAATGGCGGCTAATATTTATTGACTTTATTAAACCATTACACAGGTGAAAATCCCCATTGTTTAAGTGTTTTTTGACCCGTTTTAGATAATAATAGCTTTTTAAATTCTTTATCAAGTTTTTTTCTCATAGGACTTACAAAATGATATGGAGATCTATTTAATATTGATATCGTAAATTTAGCTTTTGTATTGTATTGTGCCGGTATCTGTATTATATTTATACCTGTGCGTTCTTTTTTAAGTCCTGCTGCTTGCGATGCGTAAAGTATGCCTATATCAGTTTTACCATTTTTTAATAGCGGTATAATTAATGCCGGACTTAATAGTTGATTGGCATGACCGACTATTTTATTAAATGCTCCAGGCGTCTTTTTATTTATAGTCTTAAACATATGTATTGTGTAATATCCTGCAGGACTAAAGTTTGGAGATGCAATGGTCAGGCTAACATTTTCATTCATTAATTTGCTAATTAGATTAGATTCGTTAACTCCTGCCGGATTTTCATAAGGGGTAGCTGCGGCTAAATAATCATACGCAAATACCTTGTAGGAATTTATAGCAGCCCTTTCCATTAAATCACCTTGATATTTTTCATTTGAAGTGATATATATATCTGGCGGAACGCCACCTAATATACCGACTCTAAATACACCTGAAGCAGAAAATTCATAATCTATTTTAACTCCGCGATGTTCTTTCTCAAATATGTTTCCTATAATACGCAAAGGTTTTGAAACAGCATCTGATGCAAAAATTCTTATTAAAGTATGGGCACTTGCCCGAGGTATGTAAAAAAAAGTGGCGAATAAAATAAGAATAATTAAAAAATAATAATTTTTTTTCATTTTTCCTCCAATAAAGATATGCGTATATTTTTTTTATTTAAATAAAGTTAGATAGTTAATTATAAGCATAATAAATATTTTTATTTTAATTTATCAATATAGCTTTAGCGACTATATTGAAAAATAAGCATACCCCTGCAATTCTTTTTTAATTATATAAAAGATACCGCTTGGGTAAGCAACTCCCGCAAAAGAAAATAGTTCTTTTTTCTTAACATGAAAAGCAACCATAGCTGCATGACATGCTAAAAATCTTACGCCTAATGCGCTTAACCTTTTAATTTTGTTATAATTTGCTGCATCGTATTTTTTCATTAAATAATGTATTGCAGGACCAGGGGCAACAACAACCTCTTTCACGCGTATATTATGGCCTAATGCAGTCATAAGATTATGTGTTAATTGAAGCGTAAAAAGCGCATATTGTTTTGGATTGATTGGAACCCTCCAGACAGATTTTAACGAATGATGTTTGAAATAATTTAAACTATGTCCGTTAACGGGACTGTGGCTACCGCTATTTTTTGCAAATGCCTGCGCAGGCAGTAAATATAATGTTATTGCAGCCGCTAATAACATTATAAATAAACTTACTTTTCTTAAGTTCATCATAATAATACCTCTTCTAATTTAAAGTTAATTTAATTCTAAAGCCATAAAAATAGGCTTTTAAAAACTACTTATGCTATATAATCTTATGTTTTAGGCAAATTTACATAGTGTCTCATCCGTTTTATATTTACCGATGAACAATCTAAAGAAAACAACGCTTTGTGTTATATTAAAATTGAATATAACTATACAAACCTCCTGCTTTGAATCATAAGTTATATTTATATATTAATAGATTAATAAATTTCAAAAGTATTTATCTATGATTATCCTGCTGTCCTTGAATGCCTGTATATAACATCTTCCGTTTTGATAGATTTAATAGTTTTATGATTTCTGATATATTCTGCTATAACATCGCATGCTTTAAAATCCTGTCTTCACAGAATTCATAATTTGAATAATTTGCTTAGTCACTATTGTTATCGTCTTTTTCTGCAAACTAATTGAAAATTTTTGTTGACTGTTGACATTGGCTGTTAATAACTGGTTCAGTTTATAAGTTTTTTTAACATCCGCCGACTGTAACTTTAACTAGCTTTCTTCCGCCATAAACACTCCCGTCGGAATATTCGGCAAGAATTTGCACATAAGATTCCTGCTGAAGTTTTATCCTAGTGGATATATAAGCTCTCCCATTGGCAGGCGAGAGGTTAAATGACCCGACAACAAAGTGTGGATTGTTAAGGTCGTATATGTAAAAGGTTTTAAGGTATTTTTGCTGTGTCATCGGAAGTCCTACCTCCATAGTTAAGGGAACCATAGTGCCATTTTGGGCAATTAACGGAAGCCTTATTTTTGGAATTAAAAGTTTTTCTTCAGGCGTTGGCATGCCTTTAACCCAAGTAACTTTTTTACCGTTAACCTCTTTAACATAAGCTTTTGAAATTTCAACAGGTTTAAGTTTTTCGCTATTGGCAAAGGCTTTTCCTGCTTTCCCTAAACTTACACCGGAACCTATTATTACCACAGTGCTTACTGTAGCAGCTTTCTTAATAAAATCTCTTCTGGAGATACGATCGTTCATTTTTAAATCCTCCTTTGGTTTTAAATGTTAAACTATAATAAATAAAATAGCGACTCAGGTATTTTTAATTACTTCCCTCTGGCTTAAGCATGCCACCCACTGTTCAATAAAAAAAATCATTGAGATATTGATACTGCCTATTCTTTTTTTATTACAATTATACATAACAAACATTCGTTATGTATAATTGTAATTATGCCAACCCACTATTTGTTGTTTGTCAAGTCTTTTTTAAAAATCTAATTTTTCTAAATTAAATTTAATATTATTAATATTGCATAAAGATTGCAGCGTTTTCAGCTTTTTCGGTAAGAAACCAAGTAGCTCCTTGAATACCGTCTGCTTCAGGAATCAAATCTTCAACGCTGACATCAAAAATTGCGGCTGCTAAAGCACATCCATACAAATGAACTTTCCCTGTCGCCTTTAAAACTTTTACTATTTCATATAAATCAGTTGGAAGACCTGCTTTAGTAAGATTTTCTTTAATATGAACAAGCGAAGCATCCGGATGGTCTAATTTAACCTTTACACCCTCTTTTGAAAGCAATTTAACTGCCCAATTTACGCACAAAATATTAACTTCATCGTAAACGGCAGTTCCAAGGTATGCAAATGCCAAACCTGTTAAGATTAAATCATATGCATCTTTTTGAATAATAATTGCCATAGTTTTCATAATAATACCTCCAAATTGTAATATTTTAAATTAATTTAATAATTACTAATATATACCGAACAATCGGTATATTAGTTAGCATACAAATTAACAATTATCAGGTTTTAAAACACTCCATACGCATTCAAATACTTCATTTTTATATTCATCTAACGGTTTATTGATTACGTTATCCCATTTAATTTGTATAAGCCTGACGGGTATTCCCGTTAAACAAACGGTTGCAACATAAGGATCTATTTTTCTAATATTTCCTTTTTCCATTTCATTTTTTAAAAATGTCAATAAGGTTTCAAACGGTCCTGAAGAACAAATTGGTTTACCTCCTTTTATAATCTCTTTATGTTTAACATTTAAAGCATATTCTAAAACTATTTTATCGTCTTGAGCCATCTTAAGAAGATTAAAAACCAATTCCTTTATCCTATTTTTTGTCGTATCTTTAGAATTTATAATTTTGTTGAATAAATTGCTTAACAATAAAACTATTCTATCAAAAAGTTCGGCGGCTATTCCTTCTTTACTTTCAAAATGATGATATATAGCTCCCGTGCTCATTTTAGATTCTTTTGCAATGTCTCTTATGGAAGTATTATAGTAACCTTTTGCAACAAAAAGTTTCATTGCTTTTTTGAGAATTTCTTCGCGTGTTAATGCTGACCTTTCCTCGTTTGTTTTCATAATTAATAGCAAAATTAATTCAATAAGATAAAATAACAAAACAAATGTTCGGTATATATTTATATAATAAAACTTATTATTTTGCGTTGTCAAGTGTTATTTGTATCGTCAAGACAAAAAAAGACAACCGTTTTACCAATTTTAATTTAATATCAATGCCTAAAAATGCTTGTTTACTGAGGTTTTAAGTGGAGCCTGCGATGGGAATCGAACCCGCGACCTGCTGATTACGAAAGAAACTTAATTAAATTAAAATAACCCGCATTTACCGCTTACTTTCTGCACTTGATAGCTTTTGAATTTATCTTTTTTATCCTGTATTTATCCTATTTTTATCCTATTTTTATCCTATTTTTTATTAATTTTATCATAATTTTATCATAATTTTTGATACTTATCCCAATTCGTAAAAGTTGTTAAATCCTTTTTATTAATAGCTATCCGATTTATTTATTTCTCAACTCCCGCTTGAATATGCAAGATTTTTAAGTATTTTTAAAGTATACGATTTATTTTATTATTCACCTCTTGTTGCTAAAATGAGATTGACGATTATACAAGCGCGCTTCATAGTGTTGATTTTATTAAATTAATTTTCTTGCTTAAGCTACGTCAATAGAACTAAAGACATCTCGGCATTTTTATTTTGTATTATTTCCTTGTAAAAATTCAGTAAATAATTTTAATTCTTTTTCTATATTTTCAGTTAACAAGGGCAATTTTTGGACTAAAGGCTTAATTTTTTCGGGATTTACATTATATGTGTATATATTTCTTATAAGATGTCTAAAACTTCTGTAGTCTTGCAAATCATTTTTAAGTTTGTCGGAAATTACAGGCGGGCGAATATTTGGTATATTTAAGCTCATCTGGATAAGCAATTCCTCATGCCAATTTGATTTATCGGGGAAACTTCCGTCAATTTCTTTAGCAATTATTTTAAAAATTTTTTCTATTCCGGAGTAAAAACTATGCAAATTTAATGCAACGCTATCCAAATATAAATCATCGTTTTTGTCGACTGCTTTTTTGAAGGCTGTTTCCGCTCTTTTTACTGTAATAGAAATTTCTTTAAATTCTTCTAATATTCTTGCCGATAAGATATTTCCGGTATTCATTATATTATTATGTTATTTTGGATTAAATTAGCATTATTACTTCAAATGCTGCTTTTTTCTTCATATTTATAATTAAGTTAATTTACATTAAATCAACGCAATGCCTTCTTTTAAAATGCTTTTTTGCACTGATTTATTGCAATCATTAAAATCTACTATGTCAACATTCCAGTTGCTGCTATAACCTGTGGCAAATGCGGCGGCTTTGTAAAATATTTCATCGGGTATGCCCCACACTGCAATATCTATATCAGAATTTTCGGTCATTTCGTTTTTTACAAGAGAACCGAATAGCATAACTTTTTTAGCTTGAAATTTATTAATCAATCCTTCGGTTATGGCTTTAGATGTTTTTAATGCATCTTCAACAAGAGACTCTGATAAATAGAGATTTTTTCTTAAAAATGGTTTGTAGCTTTCCCAATTTTCTTTAATTTTATTTCGTTCTAAAACTTCATTCATAATTTGTTTTATTTTTTTATATTTATGTATTACATATTGATAATAAGTTCAAGATAAATTATATCATATATATTAATAATAGCTATCCTAATAATAATAGCTATCTAATAATAGCTATCCGATTTATTTATTCCCTCACTCCCGTCTGCATTTGCTCATATTTTTAACCTCAACGCAATATAAATTTAATCTGCTTGCAACATTTACGTCATAATACCTCAACAATCGTTATGATATTATATTTTTACGGTTATATTTTCCATATTGAAAATATCAATCTGAATGTTATAATAAAAAGGAGCGATTGTAATGGAAGAAATTAAAAAAAGCGAAGATTATATGAATATGAGTTTATCGGTTTCCCCTGAAAAATATTTTGACAGCAGGTTCGACGGACAAGAAAAACTCTTTACCGAAAAATTTAATGGGCAAAAAGCGCAGTTCGACGAGCAGTTCAACAGTCTTGAAACAAAGTTTGATGCGCGGATTGATAGCCTTGAAACAAAAGAATAGACGGCTTAGAGATTAAGTTTGATGCGCGGATTGACAGCCTTGAAGCAACTATTAATGATGTAGATAAAAGGCTTTCGTCTAAAATTGATGACGTAGATAAGAGGCTTACGCTGGGGTTTTCTTTAATAATGACAGTTCTTGCCGTTTTAGTGGCACTGCACTTTTTAAAATAGATAACTGGGAATTAATAGACAAATACCGTATTAAAAACTATCCTGCGGGCTAAAATGTTAAAAGGCGAAGTTAGAATGAAAATTAAAAATTAGCAAGTCGTGAAAGCCTTATGAATTATGGAGCCGGCGATGGGAATCGAACCCGCGACCTGCTGATTACGAATCAGCTGCTCTACCACTGAGCCACGCCGGCATACATTTATTATAAAAGTATTATATGTTTTATGTAGGATATAATTTGAATTTATAAGTTTTAAATATTTTAAGACTTTATATTTTTTCAGTATTGTCTTTATTTATATTTTATATTTTATATTTTATATTTACATAATTTTAATACAACTAAAAATAACTAGCAATAAAATTATCAGATTTATTGAATTGTTTTTAAAATATTTCTAACATTCTTAACAAATAATATTCTGTCATTTTCATCTTCTATTTCTTTAGATAATAACTTTATAAACTCATCTATATATTGATAATTAAAATTATCAATAGCCTGATTTAATTCCTTAATTTTTGATTCAAATATTATAAATGCTATAGGTCCAAGGCTATTTGCAAATAAATCTTTAATAGCTATAATAACATTTATAGGAATAATATTATTGATTCTATTATTTGCATCATTGGTAGAATTTGAAAAAGGGCCATTAGATTGAGTAAAATTATCGTCAAAAGTCGGAAAAGTTTTATTCGTCTCATAGGCTGCAGTTTCCTGCATATTATTTTTAAAAAATGAAGAGTTAGACGATAAGTCTCCAAGTGATCTATTTACTATTTTTATAAACTCGCTCTCAAGATAAGAAGTCTCCATTTTAACTAAATTTACATTGGAATTTTTTTTGCTTGCAATAAAAATAAATCCGCTCCCAAAACTATGTAAAATGACATTATGAGATTGAAAACTTAAAAATAAAGAAGAGATTTCAATCGAAGATATTGAATAAGATGAAAATAACTTGCTGATTTCTGCCGAAGCTCTTTTAATATCAGATTCTTTTAAATCTTCGCTATTAGAACTAAACTGTAAAACATCACCGTCTAACGATGATATTGCGCAAGCTTCCACTCCTGAAATAGATAATAATTTTTCAATTATACTTTTGTCTTTATTATCCATAATGAAATAAGTAGGAAATATTTTTATATTATATTATATTATATTATATTAATTTATCCTGACATTAATATAATATAATATAAATATACAAAATAAATTAATAAAATATAATGTTTTAATATGTAGATATTTTTTTAGCTTTCCAAGAGCCTTACTGCTTCTGTTTGTGTTTTAAGAGCTTGAACTGAAGAAGAAACGATAAGACTATAAATTATATTTTTATTATTTATAATTATTTTTCTATAATTATTATTAGCTTCGCATATAACGCTATTTAGATCCTGAAAACTGAATATACCGCCTAAGTCTTTACTTTGGTTGAACAAAAATAATGTATCTGCAGATTCAAAATCTGTATCTTCTATGTCCTTAGAATAAATAACTTCTCCCGAAGACTTTAAGGCAATAACTCCTTCTACGCCTGTTATCTGCGATAAGTTTTCTCCTATAGCAGTAATAGCCTCGTTAGAAACTTCATAATTAAAAGATGATAAATCGTCTTGTAAATTTTTATTTAGATCATAATTGTCGTTGTCATTGTCATTATCAGATGAAACTGCTTCAGGATTATTAATTAATTCTAAAATTTCATCCAAAGATTTATTATCAATTTTATCTTCATCTATGCCGTCAGGCATCGGCTCTCCAATACTGACATTAATACTAATCTGTCCTTCTAAATCTTTTAGTTCCCTAAAAACGTCAATATTTTTCTTATCATCAAAAGATGCGCCGATTATTACGCCGGCATTATAATATATTACACCCTTTTTATTGTTTATTTCAATTGAAAGTCTAACATCGTCAAAGATGGAAAACTGATCTAATTGATATCTAATATCTTCTAATACCATATAAACCTACAAATATACAATGATAAATTAAATGCATTTTATTATAAAACAACTTTTTTCATTATATTATTATTAAATTATATTTTGCAAGATAAAAATGCAAAATTATTACAATAATAAGCAGCTTTAAAATAAAAACAAAACAAATTAAAATAAAAAATTTTTAACAATATTTATTTTTAAAAAATAAAGAATAGAGCATAATTAGAATAAAAATTATGGCTTTAAATAATTTAGGATATTATTTATATAAAATAAAAGCTGCAGCATTTATTTTATATAAATAAATAACAATATTTTTAATTTATTTGAGATAAATATTATATAATTAAATTTTAATTAATGAGGGGGGCTAAAAAGCATTATAATTATGATTGAACGATTGAGCACAGATATATTCCCAGTATTCTCTTGTAATATAAAATGTTTTTAAAAAAAAATTCAAAATGCAGATAATCACATTTACATATATGTTAATATTTGCTATTTTTATAAAATCCTATTGGGATTAATATAATATATATAATTATTACATATCATATACTGATTATATCTTAAAAATAATTACAAAATGTTTTATGGCGTCCCCAGCGGGATTCGAACCCGCGTTGCCGCCGTGAAAGGGCGATGTCCTGGGCCGTCTAGACGATAGGGACATAAAACAACAAGCAAGAAAGTTAATTATATAAAATATTTTTTAAAATTGCAAATAAAATTTTAAAAATATTAACAAAATATTAACAAATGATATGTGATACCCTATCTAAATCATATGGTGCTTAAAAAGCTGATATAAATAAAGTGTACTGTCCCCTATCGGAGTACTTTAACAGTGCACACAACAATTTAATTTATACGTGATATTTATATGTGATATAACAAAAATTATAACTTATAACAATAAAAGGTTGGACATACTATAATTTAATGGACTCTTTTAAATTTTCTGTTTACCGAAAAATAAGACTAAAAAGCTTTTCGCACAATTTGAAGGCACAGTTTAAAAATTAACAATTTAAAAAAATTAAAAAACATACCGCAAAGTTTTTATTTATCTGGTAGGCGCGGACGGTCTCGAACCGCCGACTTCTACCGTGTGAAGGTAGCACTCTACCCCTGAGTTACGCGCCCATTTATTTAATTAAATTTATTATATTATAATATCTTTATAATATTTTAGCTTGCAAAAATATGTCATTATATTACAATCTTTAAACCATTTAAAGTAATTATAATATATTTCTTTAGAAAAGCAAATATCATTATGATGCAAATATAAAATTAATTTAACATTAGTTACAGTTATGTTTTTATTATATATATGGCAGCTGTTATGTTACTGATCTATTCACTTTATAATAATTCTAACAAAAGGATATTAAAACATCACATATAGTTTTTCCCTAATTCTGCGATAGAAATCCTAATTAACTCCCCTCCCTCTTAATATGGGAGGGGAGTTATAGAAATAATTATTTCCTATAACAGGATCAAAGTTTTTATTTTAAATAAATATAATCTTAATCAATCTATGTGGGATATTAATTATAATATCTTAAACTTAAATAACGTTAAGCTGAATACTTTATATACAAATAAATAACATATTTATTTTGTATTAGCCTCTACTTATTATTCTAATTATTTTTAACTTATCTTCAACTTAAATAGCTTTAAACTCTTTTTCAGCACCCACATTTGAAATAAAAATATCTTGAGCATGCATTTTTATATCAATAGTTAAATTTTTAGATAATAGCATCATAAATTTAAGTCCTTGCATAACTTCTGGATCTTTTGCCAGCGATAATAACGACAGAACACCGCCTTTTTGATATTTTTCTTCTTTTACCGTATTGATTGTTTCCATTGTTGAACGATTTATAGATTTAATAACTTCTTTCACATCCATCTGGGTTACGAGGGCTTCTATCATTGCCTGACCCGTATTCACAACCCTGTCTATTAACCCGTCGGTAAACATTCTCCTAGCTCCTGCCGCTGCATTGGCAAGTTCAACTAAATTGTCCAACGTGCCGCTGTCAATAAATTCCTGACCTACATCTAGGAGCGGCTTTATGTTATATTGTAAGGTTAGCTCGGTCAGCTCCGCCAATTTCTCGGCAGTTCCTGCCATACGTTCAATCATCGCATCCGTCGTTCCCTTGTTAAATCCTGCAACAAAATCACTCATTTCCTTAAGGGTTTGAAGCGTGCCGGACCTTTCAAGTTCATCAATCTTTTCAAGTGAAGATTCTATAGACTTTGATATTTGCTGCGTTTTTTTAACAAGCCCTCCCATATTTTCATCGCTAAGGACGTCGGTCAGCTCCGCCAATTTC
>SGBB01000005.1 GCA_004195025.1 Candidatus Acidulidesulfobacter diazotrophicus
GATATATTTTTAGCAAGAGATTCATCGTAATCTTTATTGATAATTCCTATTTTATGTCTATCTCTTAAATTTATATGAAGCGCATAAAAATTAGAACTAAGTTTACCCGCTAATTTTGAACCTATTCTTAATAACCTTGCAGAATCAGGGTTTGAACTTATTAAAACTAATATTTTCTCATTTGATTTCAATTCTAACTTATCTTTTGAATTTCCGATATCGGCGGATTGTTCGCTTAATTCATCTGCTACCGTTCTTAAAGATAATTCTCTTAAAGTAATAAGATTTTCAAGTTTGAAAAAATTTTCAAGGGCAATAACTATTTTGTCTTGAGAATAAATTTTTCCTTCTTTTAACCTTTTTATTAATTCATTTGCAGGAATATCTATATTAATAATTTCCGTAACATAATTTAAAATATAATCAGGCACCCTTTCCGTCACTTTAATCCCCAATTCAGATTCAACCTTTTCGGCTATTGAATTTAAATGAAAAATATTCAATGTCGTAAAAACGCTTATTCCTGATTGGAATATATCAATAACATCTAGATATCTTTTTATATTTTTTGAACCCTGAATATTATTGTGAGCCAGTTCATCTATTAAAACAATATTCGGTTTTCTTGCAATAATCGCTTCAGCGTCTAATTCGTCAAATACGGAATTTTTATACTCTATTTTTTTTCTTGCAATCATCGGTATTTTGCCGATTACTTTTTCAGTTTCCTTTCTTCCATGTGTTTCAATGATACCTATTACAACATCTATGCCGTTTTCAAGCAAATAATTGCCGTCTTCAAGCATTGCGTAAGTTTTTCCTGTTCCGGGAACCGCCCCTAAATATATTCTGAAAACATTAGCGTCGCTTGAAGAATATTTAATTTTATTTAATATTGAATCTGCGGAAGGTCTGTTGTATTCAATTTTCAATTAATAAATTCCGTCAGTCTAAATCTATAAAAATTAATAAATTTAAACCTAAACGACCTCACAAAATTAAATTATTGGATTTACCATTATTTTTTTTTAACTAATTTATTTATTTATTTTTATTTGTCTATTTATACTATATTATTGATTCTGCAATAGAATTTTATATACCTGATGACCGCTTTGCTCTCGGCTTATAGCCTCATGAACAGAAACGGCGTGCGTTTATCTGCTTCGAAATTCGGAACTTTCCCGCTTTCGCTGAAATGACTTTAAATTAATTATTTTTGACTCTAAACCATCTTATAAGTGAAAGTATTCCCCACAAACATTCTATTACGCCAAACGGCCATGTTCCCGCCAGAAAACCGTAAAGCGAAGCAAGCAGACAAGAAAACCCGAATAACAATGTATATAACGAATTTCTTTTTTCAAGAAAATAAAATACCATCATAGAAAACGTTACGACAGCTCCAAAAATATTCAGGGTCGAAATGACCTGCATTTTTACGCTCCGCTCCTAAGTTAATAATAAAATAATAAAATAAATATTTAAACTGTTAAATTATACCATATATTCCTCAAAAACTGTACGACGCCATATATCCCAAAATTGCCGATAGAGATTGTTAAATATACCGCAATGCATTAATAACGCTGGATTCCTGCTTTCGCAGGAATGACACCCAATGGGTGAACTTTTAAAATTCCTCAACGTCATTCCCGCGTAGGCGGGAAAGTTCCGAAGATAGAAACGCATGCCGTTTCTGTTCACGAGTGTCGTTAGGCACGAGAGCGAAGCGGTCATCCAGAATACACTTTTCTATCGGCAATTTTGAGTATATACGGCATTTTGCCGTAAAATTTTAACCTTAAAATGTATATAGCACTGTAAGGTTTAATGTATTCTGCGATCTTTTCATGCTATTTACTCCAGCCGGATATATAGAGTGATTTGCCCTTTGATTTTCAAATTCCAATCTGAATTGCATATTTTTAAACATCTTATTTGATGGAGAATAAGCCAGCGTTAAAGTAGAATCGACAAATGTGTACGATTGTCCTGGGCTTACGCTCGGTTCGAATAAACCGTTAGAATCAACTGCAAAAGCCTCCCTGAATGTCTCGGCAATCTGACCGATTGAATAATTATGCTGATGGTGAATATAAAAGGATGTTCCGTTAAAATATCCTTTATCGTAAGTTGAACTATTGGATAGCACAAGTGAAGGATATACAACTTGACCCGGCGTTATCCCGTTAGAATTTAATATGCTTTGATTTAATCCGCCGGCAAGACCCGCATCGCGCTCCAAAACAAACGACCAGTCGGCAGTTGGACTGTAAACTGCATTAGCATAACCGTAAAAACTTTTATTTATATTATCCTGATATATAGTATTATTGTTGGCAACAAGGTAGCTGTTTGCCCCGTAAACAAAGCCTCCGTTAAATGTAATAACGCTGAGCGGAGTATATGCCGCATTAAACTCTATCGTCGGAAGATTATCTATCGGCACGACTGTATTTTGCGAATTTGCTATGCCTAATGTCGTCTGTAAACTTGGGATAAAATTATATGTAAAAAATATTCCCGTATATGTCGACGGCTCCGCATTATCTAATAAAGAATATGTGTTGTTCCAGTTTCTTGCCATGTTGAAATCTTCCCAGCCCAAGAGTTCCTTTTCTTTACCTATATGAATATCTAACCCGCTTCCGATAGGTAAATTTATATTTATATAAGCCTGTCTGATGTCAAAAGGTCTTCTTTGTTGTAACGGCTGGGTAAAATAAGACGGGTTGCCGTAATACGCCTCATAAAACTGAATATTTTGACCGAAATCAAAAGATATATGAAAACCTATGCCGTAAGGATCAGATGCGTTTCCGGGCGATCTTCTTATAGTAATATCGGCTTGATTGACCGCAAAACCGTCAGACTGCCAGTTATCGCCATAGTTTGCATTGTAAGCATTAGGTTTTGCAAAATTATACGTATAAGACGCTGCCAATGTACCAAGCAGCTGGATATTTGAAAAATAAGAATTATTTTGATTGTTTTTTTGATTTTGTTTCAAAGCTTTCATTTCTTTAGAAAGATTTTTTAATTTTAATTCAAGACTTCTCATAGTTTTATTAGCATTAGTATTTTTAGCCGTGCCGTTAAAGCTGTCTGCTAAAGAACTTTTGATAAAAACATAAGGGACAAATATAAATGTTAAAAATATAAAACTTATAAGAACTGCTTTTAAACGATGTTTTAATTTAATTCGCATAATTGTTAATGTCTCCTCTCTTTAATTTTTAAATAATTGTTAAATTTTTATTAATTAATAATTTCACTATTAGTGAAAATTTACAAGAAATCAAACTTAATTATGTTAATGCAATAAAAATGCCAAAATAACATCCCTGTAATTTATAAGACTTTTTAAATTTAACAAAAAAATTTCTTCTTAAAAATGCCTCAAAATTAATCAATAATAAAATTTAAAAAATATATGACTAATTTTTAGACAATATCTTAATTAATTAATTAATTATCATCGTTATATTCTAAAACATTAGCAAATTACTTTTTAGTATTTTAGATAATATGGAGATAAGTTATAAGCATGTCAATAAGCTTTATTCCTATAAACGGAGCTATTACTCCACCGAGTCCGTAAATCAAAAGATTTCTCGTTAAAATATTCGACGCCTTCGCAGGTCTGTATTTAACACCCCTTAAAGCAAGCGGAATAAGAATGATTATTATAACAGCATTAAATATAACTGCTGACAGTATAGCCGACTGAGGCGAAGAAAGACCCATTATGTTTAATGGCGCAAGCCATGGCATAATAGGCGCGAACATGGCAGGTATTATCGCAAAGTATTTTGCCAAATCATTTGCAATAGAAAATGTAGTGAGCGACCCTCTTGTTATAAGAAGCTGTTTTCCCGTTTCAACTATTTCAATTAATTTTGTAGGGTTTGAATCTAAATCAATCATATTACCTGCTTCTTTAGCCGCCATTGTTCCTGTATTCATAGCAACTCCGACATCTGCCTGAGCTAAAGCCGGAGCATCGTTTGTACCGTCTCCGGTCATAGCGACTAATTTGCCTAAAGACTGCTCCTTTTTAATAATTGTCATTTTTGTTTCAGGCGTAGCTTCGGAGACAAACTCGTCAACTCCCGCTTCATCGGCTATAGCTTTTGCTGTTAGAGGATTATCTCCTGTAATCATAATTGTCTTAATACCTATTTTTCTTAAACTGTTTATTCTTTCTTTAATGCCGCCTTTTACAACATCTTTTAAATGAATAATGCCGAGCATACGGCTATTAACGGCAACAGCTAAAGGAGTTCCTCCCTGTTTTGAAATATTAGCGGCGGCTTCTATAAGCTTTTTATCTACAGCTCCATTATTCTGGACGACATAATTTGAAATTGCTTCAACTGCTCCTTTTCTAATATTTTCTTTTTTATCTAAAATATCAACGCCGCTCATTCTTGTCATAGCGGAAAAAGGAACAAATTTTATATTATTTTCGTCTAAATGTCTGCCTCTTAAACCGTATTTTTTTGCAAGCGCAACAATAGAACGTCCTTCAGGAGTTTCGTCGCTGATTGAAGAAAGCTGCGCATAATCGGCTAATTCATTAACATTCACTTCTTCTGCAGGAATAAAACTTACAGCCATTCTATTTCCAAACGTTATTGTTCCTGTTTTATCAAGCAAAAGCGTATTTACATCCCCTGCAGCTTCTACCGCTTTACCCGACATAGCTATTACATTATGCTTAACAAGCCTATCCATTCCTGAAATACCTATAGCGGAAAGCAGCGCTCCTATAGTAGTAGGAATTAAACATACTAAAAGAGCAACGTATATAACCGGAGAAATATGACCGTGAAAATACGCAACCATAGGTTCAATAGTAACAACCACTACAAGAAACAGAGCGGTAAACATAACAAGAAGAATATTTAAAGCTATTTCGTTAGGGGTTTTCTGCCTTGACGCCCCTTCAACCAAACTTATCATTTTATCAATAAATCCTTCGCCCGGATTTGAAGTAATTTTTACGGTAATCTTATCGGAAAGAACTTTTGTTCCGCCTGTAACCGCGCTTCTGTCTCCGCCGCTTTCTCTGATAACTGGCGCCGATTCTCCGGTAATAGCAGATTCATCGACGGATGCTATGCCTTCTATAACATCGCCGTCTCCCGGTATGATATCGTTCGTTTCGCACACAACAATATCGCCTTTTCTAAGCATTGACGCCTTAATTTTTTCTTCTTTTCCATCAGTTTTCAATAGACGTGCTATAACCTCCGTTTTACTCTTTCTGAGAGTCTCGGCCTGAGCTTTGCCTCTGCCTTCAGAAATACTTTCGGCAAAATTTGCAAAAATTACCGTAAACCATAGCCATAAAGTTATCTGAACTATAAAAAGCATATATTTAAAATCATGCAAAAATAAATTCTTAAAAAGAATTGCCGTAGTAATTACAGAACCTATTTCAACTACAAACATAACAGGATTTTTAATCATCGCCTTAGGATTTAATTTCCTGAACGATTCTATAATCGCCGTTTTCAATATTTTTTTATTAAATGCCGATACGTAATACGCTTTGTTTGACATTGTAATTTCACTCCGATATTTATTTTGTTTAAATTTAAAATCAAAAGTTATTAATTTTAATAATTTTAAAATATATTGTAATTGCGTTTATTTAATATATATTTAATCGAACAGAACAGACTAAATATTTTTTAATCTACCGTTTAATATAATATTAAATAAGTCAAATCTTTCAATGTTATAATTTATCTTTATAATTATACTGATAAAAATCAGCCTGCAAGACCCGAAAAAACCTTTTTAAATAATTTTTTATTTTTCACTTTTAAAATTTCGGCAAGCATAAGATTAAGTTTATCCGTGTTTAATCCGGGCGTGCCGAAAATCCCGAACTGCCTTCCGGAAATATCCTCTACAACAAGCTTGCGCAGTGTTTTTTCTTTGATTCCTGTTAATTTTGAAATTCTCGGCACCTGATCTAGAGCGGCGGCGATAGAAATGTAAGGTCCTAGACCCGAACCTGAACCAGTTACTATATCAACAGGAACATTGCCTTTATTAACGGTCGGATTTTCTATTAAAAACTTATCTATAAGTTTCTTTTCAATAGCTATATATTTACCGTTTGTAGGAGCATAATTAGAACCGCTTGATTCCGTTCCGTTATAGCCGTTTCCCGCATAAGACGGTCTTCCATTAAATATATATGGAGAGGTAAATTTTTCGCCTATAAGCATTGACCCTATCGGCTTAGAGTTTTTATAAATAATGCTGCCCCCTGCTTGAAAAGGGAAAAATACTTTTCCTATACCCCATATAAAGAATGTATATGCGATAGAGCATATAACATATAATAAAAGCGTTATTTTTATCATTCTTATTAATTCTTTTGCCATAAAACACCCCTATGCTTCATTTTTTTATTATTAAATTAGTAAAATAAATGTCCTTTAACCATTGCAAAATGTTCGGCAATCGGTCCTAATGCAAGCGCAGGGAAAAATGTCAATGCGCCGATTAATATTATTGTCCCTAACACAACGGAGTAAAATAAAAAACCGTGTTCAGGGAAAGTTCCCGCAGATTCTGGAATCCTCTTCTTTTTTATAAGTGCGCCTGCTATTGCTACTTGGCATATAATAGGAACATATCTTCCAAAAAATATAGTAAATCCAAGTATTACATTGTAAAACACGGTATTTCCGTCTAAGCCTGCGAATGCAGAACCATTATTAGCAACACTTGAGGTAAATGCATACAATACTTCGGAAAGTCCATGCGGTCCTGGGTTAAATATTCCTGCGAGACCTCCGGCGGTAGAAAGGGCAATACCAAACGGCACAAGTATTATAAACGCATGCGCAAACATTGCAAGCGTAGCAAGCGTTACCTCCTTTGCCCCTATCTTTTTACCGAGAAACTCCGGCGTTCGCCCTACCATAAGACCCGCTATGAAAACCCCGATTATCACCATTGTCAACATATTTAAAAGTCCTACTCCTTTGCCGCCGAATATCAAATTTAACATCATTTCGGCAAGAAGTATCATACCCGAAAGCGGCATAAAACTATCATGAGCGCTGTCAACATTTCCTGTCGTAAACGCAGTCGTAGCGGATGCGAACAAAGAAGTCTGGGCAATGCCAATATGTTCCTGTTTGCCTTCCATATTGCCGCCGGGGTTATACTTTGAAGCCTTAATATTAGCGCCTAAATGCGCAAGAAAAGGATTACCGTGCGCCTCCTGTGAATAAATTACGGCAATGCATACAACTAAAAGAGTAGAGGCAACCCAGAATAATGTCCATGCGTGTTTTTTATCGTCTATCATTATTCCGTACATAAAAAAAAGAGCAATGGGAATGGTACCCATCATAAATATTGTAAGCGCATTAGTAAACGGATTTGGATTTTCATACGGCTGCGCGGCATTTGCGTCATAAAACCCGCCTCCGTTTGTACCTAAATTTTCAATTGACACCATTGACGCAACAGGTCCAACCGATAACGTTTGTTTTGTTCCCGTAATATTCACAACTTTCTTCTGCATTGTAAATGTTTGAGGAGCGCCTTGAGAAAGCATTATAATTGCAAAAATAACAGCCAACGGAATAAAAATTCTATATATTGCTTTAATATAATCGGTATAGATATTCCCTACATATTTAGCTTCATGTCTGACAATTCCTCTTATAAAAGCAATGGCAAAAACAAGACCCGTTGCAGCAGAAGTAAATTGCAAGAAAACAAGCGCCATCTGCGAAAAATTTGACATGACCTCTTCGCCGCCGTAATTTTGCCAGTTTGTATTTGTTATAAAACTTATTGCCGTGTTAAAATCGAGTGCCCATGGTATTCCAGGATAATGCATCTGATTAAACGGAAGATAATTTTGAAATCTTAAAATTAAAAACACGACGGCAAGCATTAGAAAATTAATGACAAGCCCTATTTTTAAATAGGTTGTCCATGTCATTTCTTCTTCTTTTTTTACATTTAAAAACCTGAATGTTAAATTTTCAAACGGATTAATCAGTTTATCCAAAAAAGTAGGTTCATATTTAAAGATATGCGCAAGATACCTGCTTAAAGGAACAGCTGCCAGAACCATAATTAAAAGCACTGCGATTATTTGTAAAATCCCTGTAAAAGTCATTTTATCAACCCTTATTTAATTTTATTTTTTAATTTTAATTTTAATCTTCTATAAATATAAATTATAAATTTTGTCTATTTTACATCTTGTCAAGAAAATCTATTAATAAAAATAAACTTCCATACATAATTGCTACTGCAACTAAAGCTAATAAAAAAGTTAACATTTTAAAATCTCCTATAAAATTAATTTAAATAAATCAATTTAAATTTTAATAAACTTTTAATAATACTTTTAATAATAAATAAATGTATGTCAACTTATAAACTATTTTATATCTGAGGATAATAAATAAATTGTTTGCTGCAAACTAAAATTTCATATTATCGTAAAATAAATTTAATGTAGTTTTAATGTTGACAATAATTAATTTTAAATTTTTATAAACTCTAAAATTTATCCGGATATATCAATACATAAAACAAATATATTAAAACTATAATTGAAACTATCAAAAGAATAGTATTTTCTATCATAATTTTTGTTACCCTCCATTTTTATTTTCATTACAATATTCTTATTTATGATTTGTTTTGATAAATAATTTTTTTTATTATTTATCAAAACAAAATTGATTTAGGCAAAAAAATAGCCGAAGGATATAGAACCTTCGGCTATTAAAGAAATTTTTAATATTTATTTATCACCTGATTGAAATCAGAGATAATTAATAAATAAGCATATAAATTAAATAATCAGTAAGTAGTTTAATTAGTTTAAATTATAAATATAATTCAATCGGCAATCAGCTATATACCTATAATAAATATAAAATAATAATTGGAATTAAAAATATTAAATTTAATCTATTTTTTTATAAATATTAACTAAAAAATCAATATTAAATAAAAATGGCAATAGCAATAAAGATTATTTTATAAACTAATATTATAAATATCAAATTTTTAAATTCAAACTTTAAATTAAAACTACTTAAAACTACATCTTGGTCTTAACTCTCTTTAATAGCTTACGAAGTTAGCTGACGGGCTAGGAGTAAAGAGTAATCCCTTATTTTCTCATTATATTATCAATTGCAATACATAAAATAATAATAAAAAGCAATAAAATAAAGAACAAATATAATAAATTTTTATCTATTTATTTTATATTTATTTTATATCTTGCTATTTTATCAAATTATCATTATTAATTTAATAAATAAGAAAATATTAGCCCCAAAATTTCTGGTTCCTCCGTTTCCATTAGATAATTAATGGAATTAAGCTTTAATTTTCAAAGAACGATTATATTTATTATATTATTTTATTTATTATATTTATATTATATATATAAATATAAAATCTTTAATTAAATAAAATAATAAATTAAACTCATAAATAATTATTAATTTATATAATTATTTAATAATTAAAATTTAATAAATTATATCTAAAAATTACGATAACATAAATTTATTAAATTTAAATAATATAATATATTTAACAAAAAACATTGTCAAGAAAAATCGGATTATTTTTAAAAATCATTTTAATCCCGATAAGTATTTTGCAATTGCATTAAGTTGAGATTTTGGCATACCATGATGATTTGGCATAATAGCCATAAAAGATTTACCGTTAATAGTCACCGTACTTCCTGAAGCAAAATGCGCCGACGGAGTAACTATTTGAGTCTTTATCCATGCAATGGTTCTCTGCGAGCCGATATGAGAAAGATCTGGACCAATGGAGCCGCCTTTACCGTTTATCGTATGACAGGTAATACACCCGTCAGATGCAAAAAGCTGCCGACCTGCAGCCATAGACGCAGTTGCGGTTGATGCGTTGGTTGTAGTCATAGCCGTAGAAACAACTTTAGGTTTATTAATAAAATGCGGTTCTTTTGGCGCAGTTATATTAAATTTTGGTCCATCTAAGGCTTTTAAAAAGGCAACTATTTCATATTCTTGTTTTAAAGTAAGATGCAGCGGTTTAATTAATTTAGATTTATTAGGTATATTTCCGCCGCCTTTGTTAAAAAATTTTACTACATTCAAAAGGCCTTTTATGCTTCCGTTATGCATATAATACGGTCCTATTTCTCCTATATCTATAAGACTCGGCGTAACGAATTTATATATATCCGATTTTTTATGAGTTATTAAATATCTGCCCATGTCTCTCTTAACTTTGTTGGAATTTTTCAAGTGTGCAAAGGAGTATGTAAAATAATGCCTTGTTACTGCGACAAGTTTTGCTTTTTTGCCCTTGAGATGCAGAGGCGGCACTCCTAAAGCATGAAATTTATTATCGGTAAACACAGGGCCGTAATGGCATCGTATACATGATGCTTTCCCTATAAATAATTTAAATCCTGCTATAGCCTTTTTTGACATCGCATGTTTATTACCTTTTATATAACTGTAAAATGGGGTTTTAGTAACAACTATGGTCCTCTCAAAAGATGCTAAAGCTTTAGCCACCATTTTCGGTGTAATAATATTATTTGCGTGAAATACCTGTCTAAACATTTTTCTATAAACAGGAATTTCGTAAAGTTCCGCCGTCAAGTAATGAATATGTTTGTTCATTTCGAACGGGGTAGTTATCGGTCCTAACGCCTGTTGTTCCAAAGATGTCGCTCTGCCGTCCCAGAATAAAAACTTAAGATATCCTGAATCTATGACTGAAGGAGTATGCCGCCAGTGCATTGTGGTAGGATATGACTGAGAAAGCCTCGTGGGAGTCGTAAAACCGTCGGCAGGAACATGGCAGGATGCGCAGGACAAACTGCCGTCGCCGGACAATCTATCGTCGAAAAATAGCATTTTGCCTAATTTTATTTTTTCTTTAGTCTGCAGGTTATTTTTAGGAATTGGAACAGGTTTTAAAATAAAACTTTTTAAATTAATCGCATATACATTTTTAGCTGCGATTATTATACAAGAAAGTATAAAAATCATAATAACAACAGATAATAAGAATCTTTTCGAAAAAACCATGACTACCCCCTCTCCTTTTTAAGAATAAATTAAATTATAAAATTACTTTGATACTGTAATGACTGCTGCAATGTCAGCCTTTAATTAATTTTATAATTTAATATAGTTTAAACACTGATATTGATTATATAAAATAATATTAAGAAAAATAGACAAATTGCAGAGCAGCAGGTTTATAACAGCTTTTATAACCTGAAAATATTCAATGAATAGTATAGCAGGCAACTATATGATTGAAGAATTATAAATAAATAATAACTATTAAATATTCATCTTATATTAAGATATCTTATATTTGTTAAAAATCAAGAGGGGTTATAAAAAAAAATTAATTGCATTACATTAAAATTAAAACAGGTTGCAATTTTTACAAAATTGCAAATTTATTTATTTCAAATTAGGCGTTCTCTACTCTGTTTCTTCCGTTTTCTTTTGCCTTGTAAAGCGCAAGATCAACTCTATATTCAAGACTTTCTTCGGTATCGTTTTTGTTAAAACTTACTACTCCAAAACTGCAAGTAATTTTATTTCCTGTTGAAAAATTATGATTTTCAATTTTTAATCTAAGTCTTTCCGCTAATTCTTTCGCTTTGTCTATATTTGTTTCAAGGGAAATTATCATAAACTCTTCTCCGCCGATTCTGGCAAAATAATCGGCTGTTCTCAGGTTTTCTTTAACGGCAGCGGATATTTCCTTAAGAATAATATCTCCTGCTTGATGACCTAAATTATCGTTGATATCCTTAAATTTATCTATATCAAACATTATGAGGGACAAAGGTCTGCCGTATCTCATTGCCGTATTGAAAGCTTCGTGAAATTTAGCCTTATAAGCTCTTCTATTATAAATTCCGGTTAAATCGTCAAATTCCGATAACAATTTATAATTTTCTTTTTCTTTTAAAATCTTTTGCTCTTCCAACATTTCATTTGTTACATCGGTTAATACGACTATAACGACCCATTCGTTATTATAAAATATGGTGCCGCTTAGTACTTTAACCCACAATTCAGTTTCACTTTTATTTTTAAGTTTAAAGATAAATTCACTTATAAATTTTTCCCCATTCAGTCTTCTTTTAATATTTGATTTAATTTCTTCTTTTTGTTTATTATTTACATAGAATATGTCCCATATATTCATATTATATAGTTCTTCTTTGGAGTATCCCGTTAAATTTTCCATTTCAGAATTGACATATATTATTTTTTCTTTATTCAGACTTATAGGTACGCCTATATTTTCAATTAATATTTTAAAAAACTCTTTCTCGCGTTCAAGTTCATTTCTTAGATTTATCATTTCGGTTATATCTATAAAGCTTGCAAGGGCGGTTAATTTATCTTTATATTTTACGGTTGTAGATGCTATTAAAAGCCAAATTTCTTTATTTTGTTTTGTCAAAGCTTTAAATGTGAAATGGGATGGACCCATATTTTCTCCGCTTAATCTTTTTTCTATAGCTTTTTTTATTATTTTTTTATCAAATTCATCGGGAAATATATCCCAAACATATTTTTGATAAAATTCATCTTGCGTATAACCTAATATGCTTTCGGCCGTCGGATTTGCATAAATGTATTTTTCTCGGTAAAGTAATATCCCAGTAATTAAATTCTCCGTTAATATTCTAAATAGCTCTTCCGATTCTTCAAGCTTATCTTCTAATAATTTTCTTTCAGTTATATCTAAAATTATTATTAATAAATAAAGTTTATTGTTTAAACTAATAGCAGTTCCGAAAGATTGAACTGTTTTAACTTCCCCATTTTTAAGTTTATGTTTAAAAAAAATATTGTGGCTTCCTTTTTCCGCCGCCATTTTTCTAAATTTTCTTTGTTCTTGGGAATCGGTAAAAATATTTATTTTTTCTATGCTAATCTTTAATAACTCATATTTTGAATACCCATAAAACTCAACGGCGGCATTATTAACATCTATAAAACAACCTGTCTCAATGTCAAGAATAAAAGCAATGAGCGGCAGATTATAAAACAAAGATTTAAATCTTTGTTCACTCTTCAATAAAATTTCATTAAATTTATTAAAATAATAAAAAAATAAAATCAGCATGATTATAATTACGACGGTTGCTATTATAAATATATAAATGGCAATATTCATAGTCTTTAAAAAATATATCCTTGTTGCTTTTACAATGTTTATAGTAGGCAAATGGGATAAATACAGAGTATCTCGTAAAAAAATCTTATAGGATATTTTAGACAATATATATTCAGGATATTTTATAATTGCTGCAAGAATAGGTTTGCTAATATTTCTCCATTTAAAATATGATTTGTTAAAATATATTATAATTTGACGGTTATTTTTTAAAAATACGCTATTTTTTTTAATAAATATATTGAGTTCTTTATATTGTCTGTCGGTTTTTGTGAATCTGAAGTTTAGTTTATTTAGCGCTTTTTTAAACCCTTCTTTTTGAATCGGCGAAGGTTTTAAAGCGCTGTAATATATAACTTTATCCAAGCTGCTTTTAATGTTTCGTATATCGTTATTTAATTTTATTGTTTTTAATAAAAGATTTGAATTAAATGAAGAAATGTTTTTTATAGGAATTGGGCCCGTAAAAAATATAACGCCTGCAATTAATACAACAATAATTATAAATAGAGCACCTGCAAGATATATATTTTGATTTTTTATCATTGATATAATTTTATTGCGTTTTAAGGGGAGGCGATAAAATGCGTAAATAGCACCAACTTTAATTTTCCTTATTTATTATATTATCTTCTAAATTAAAAATATATTATAATATAATAAAATTTCACCGTCAATCAATATATTTAGAACAAAAATAGTCTCAAATACAATCCCAGCAATGTAAAAAATAAAACAGGAACGGTTAAAATTATTCCGACTTTAAAGTAATAACCCCAGCCTATTTTAATACCTTTTCTTTCTAAAACGTTTAGCCAGAGTAAAGTTGCCAAAGACCCTATAGGCGTAATCTTAGGACCTAAATCGCACCCTATAACATTGGCATAAACGGCAGGTTTAAGCATTATATTTTTTAAATTTGCAGAATGAATTGCAAGAGAGTTTATCATAACCGTCGGCATATTGTTCATTATAGAAGCTGTGAACGCCGCTAAATATCCTGTCAACATTATAAGAGCAAAACCGCCGTAATGGGAAAAATAAGCAATAAACCTGCCGAGCATATATGTCAATCCGGCATTTTTCAGACCAAAAACTACAAGATACATGCCGATTGAAAACACGACAATGCTCCAAGGAGCATTTTTAAACACAGTTTTTAAATTAACGGCTGGACTTTTTAATCCTAAAAACACAAATATCAAAGCAAACGCAATGGCAAATAATGAAACGGGGAGATTAAGAAATTCGCTTGCAAAATAACCTCCTAAGAGTAAAAGCAGAATTAAAAAAGAATACTTAAAAAGTTTTTCATCTTTAATAGCTTCTTTCGGCATCTTTAACGATTTTACGTCATAGGTTAACGGTATGTCTTTTCTAAAAAACAAATAAAGCGCTAATGTTGAAATTATAATAGAAAAAATATCCGGAGCAAACATATTTATAAAGTAAGTAAAAAACCCTATATTAAAATAATCGGTAGAAACAATATTTACTAAGTTTGAAATTTTAAAGGGGAGGGAAGCCGTATCGGCAATAAAACCGCCTGCCATAATAAACGGAAGCATATTCTTTCTTTGAAATTTAAGAGCCTTCATTTTTTCGTAAACAATCGGAGTTATAATAAGAGCCGCTCCGTCATTTGCAAAAAAAGCCGCGACTAAAGCGCCGAGAAGTATGACGTATATAAACATTTTTCTGCCGCTTCCTCCTGCAAATCTGGCAACATGCAGAGCTGCCCATTCAAAAAAACCGACCTCATCAAGAATCAAAGAAATAATAATTATAGCTACAAAAGTAAAAGTTGCGTCCCAGACAATATCAACAACTTTAAAAATATCGCTGTATTTTATAATTCCGAAAATAAAAGCTAAAACTGCGCCTATAATAGCACTATAACCAATTCCTATATTATAAGGTTTTTTAATAATCAGAAAAAGAGTCAGAAGAAAAATAGCGACAGAAAATATAATATTGTATTCTTGAAGTGTAAGGACAATCATAGATTAATAATAAACAAATTAAAATAATTAAAATTAATAAGCTAATTATATTATAATTAAAATTTTTTTATTAGGGCAAATATTTTTTCAAAAGTTCTATAAAATATTGTCTTATTTTTTGATATTCATGCGACTGCAAATCATATTCGGCAGCATATTTATGAAATTTTTTATGCGCTTCTTCAAGTTCGGATATTAAGGCGGCATCGCTATTATTTTTACTGATATATTTCTCAAGACCGCAATGACTGTTAGCTATATAAACCTTGAGCCGACCGTCAACCGCTTTTAATTTTTTTTCAAAACGCATTAAGCTTGCTAAAGCCCCCATAAAAGTAATAGAGCTGCGTTTAATATTTATATTGTCGTTTATATCTGATTTAAATTTTTTGGCAAACTGTACATTTTTTTTTGAATTTTTATCAAAATCTTTAATATCGTTAGTTTTATTGACATTGCCGCTAACATTTATATTAATTTTATTAATATTTTTATTTTTTATATTATTAATTTTTTCATTAATATTTTTTTCAACTTTGTTATTTGTAATGTTTGATTTTCTATCGTAAAACCAATTTATAAATTCGTTGATAGGTAATGGTTTTGAAAAAGCATAGCCTTGTCCGTAATCAGCTCCAAGAATTTCGGCGGCTTCAATTAGCCCATAGCTTTCTAATCCTTCCACGACAACTTTTTTATCCAAAGCATGGGATAAATCTATCAAGTGGGACATGAGTTCAATAACCGTTAATGGGTCACGGTAAGCTTCTCTCACTAATCCCTGGTCAATTTTAACCACTTCAAAAGGGAGCTGACGGAGTCTTAGAAGGGAACTATAACCTGTTCCAAGATCGTCTTCAGCAAATCTCAGTCCTAAATTTAACCATGGATTAAATTTAGCTTCTACATCTTTCATATCTTCTATTTCTAAAACATCGCTTTCTAAAAGTTCAAGATATAATATGCTTATGTTTCCATGTTTTATTTTTTGGTTATTATCGTTATCATCGTCATTATTATTGCTATTATTGCCTATATTATTGTTGCTGCTACTATTAATATTAATATTAATATTAATATTATTGTTATTGTTATTACTATTGTTATTACCGCTATTAATATTGTTATTACTATTGTTATTATTGTTGTTGTTGCTATTAATATTACTATTGGTCTCTTTTTGTAAATTACTATTAATAATATCTTGATTATATGGAAATAATTGATAATTCTCAAGTAAAGACTTAGTTATTTCAAAGTATCTTTTGTCTATAAGTCCATGCGCAGGCAAATTTATGCTAATGTCAATAAAAATACCTTCTTTTAGCATAAATTTATAATCTTCAAGCATAAGTTTAAAACCTGCCCTATAAAGCTCAAAAAGACATTCAGATTTAAATGACGGTAAAAATTGACCCGGAGATATAATTAAATTGTCGTCTTTCAAACGGGCAAGAGCTTCGACTTTCACCGTCTCGCCTGTTTTAAGGTCTATAACGGGCTGATAATACATAACTAAACCGTCGTCGCGCAGAAGATTGCGATATTTAAGACGCTGTAAAATGCTTTGAACTGCAGGAGTTCCTTCCGCTGTTTGTAATCTTTCAAGTCCGAATGATAAAATATGCTGTAAATAACTTAAAAAATCATTGTAGTCAGAACTGTAAAATCCGTTCACGAAAGGACAAAATATAACTAAGACGGCAAAAACGGAATCTTCTATTTTAAGCGGCACTATGGCAGCAGATTTTGCATTCAGAGGTTTATATAAAACATTCCATAATAAAACATTGCCGTCTTTTTTATAATTTCTAACAGTTTGAATTTCTCCCGTCCTGATTGCAAGACCCATTTTACCCTGTCCTTCAGGACGGGTAGAATCGCCCATAACAGGAACTCCGATATTTTTATCTAAATTATTAAAATAAATTTCAAGCGGTTTGCCTTTCAATGCTTCCGCTCTATATATATTATCGCCATCAAATCTCCCCATAACGACTCCGTTAACTTCTTGCATTTTGTATAATATATCCACAATATCTTCAATTAATTCACTATAGTTTTCGGCTTTCCAGACTAACTCGTCAATTTTTTTAAAAGCATCTTTCCTTTCTTTTTCTATTTGCTTATATGAATCTAATTGCCACCGTAAATCAAGACTGAGACGTCTTGAAACTACCGATAGCGCAGGACGCATTATAACCGAATCTATGAGATCTTTTTGTAAAATATCTAAATATAAATCATAAGATTTTATAAGCCAGTCGGAATCAATTCCGCTGCATGCATGAATTATTCCTACTGAATTTGCCATTAATTTATGTTCTTCCAAAGTTAAATCAGGACTTATCATTTTCTCAAAATGTTTTCCTTGGCCTGCTTTAAGGTCATCAAATTCTTCTTTAGTTAAAATAGACAAGACGCCTGCAGGTCCTTCCGAATGAGCAAGGGATTTATAAAACGATTCTATAAATTTATCTTTAATATTCAATAATTTTATATGCGGAGGATGTAACAAAATAGCGACTTCTTCGCCATACGGATTATCTGCGTATTCTTTTATAATATTTATCGGACCTGCTGCTGTAGTTTTATCCGCTTTATTATCAGTATTGCGATTTGTATTGTGATTATTTTGATTTTTATTTTGCATTTTGATTCTTAATTTTTTTGATTATTAAATTCAAATTATAACTATTTTAAATAATCATTGTCTAATAATCAAACAAATTAATTTTAAATATTGATTAGATAATTAAATATAAAACTTAATTATATATAAAAATATTCTATTTTTTTGATTGCTATTTTTTATATTTATATTCAATCATAAGTGAATAACTCTAATTCTTTATTACAGGATTTTTCAATATTATCTTTTTTATTTCCATATTTTCCTGTAAATTCACCATTTGCTTTTCTTTCTTTAAATGTTTTCTTAACGATATGTCTATTTATTATTTCTTCATAGGCATATTTCTCCTCATCTTTGTAATTTTTTAGTCTTTGATTCGCAAGATTAATATATTCTTTAGAAATTTCTATTCCAATAAAATTATGATCTAAAATTTTAGCGGCAATTAAAGTTGTTCCGCTGCCGCAATAAGGATCAATTATTAAACCTCTTTTCTCATCCATAATCTAATAAATTGACCTGACAGGCAATGCTAACGGAAAAGGGGGTAATTAAAATCAGCGCTTCTTAAAGATTGTCCTTTTCTTGTTTTGCTGCCTTCTAATTTTGATAACCATTTATCTAGTTTATTTTTTAAATTATTTATAAAATTTTCACAAACAAATGGAAATTCAATAATATAAATAAGTTTACGTCAACAAACCCGCTTACAAGCATATTTAAATCTTTTTCATTTTAATTTTTACTTAAATGTTTTTTATGAAAATAAAGTTAAATCTTTTGATTTTTTGTCTTTCTTTTTATTTAATTTAAGTTTATATTTATCAGGTATCTCATAATCAGTTATCAATCCTGCGTTACTCGTTTTTAATCTCTCAAGTATCATCTTATAATAAATAATATCAATTTCTGCAGAAACATAATGTCTTCCTGATTTTTTTGCTAATAATATTTCATTGCCGGAACCTCCAAAATGAATTAAAATTAAATCTCCTGCTTTTGTTGACGCTTTTAAAAGCTTTTCTGTCAATTGGGTTGGTATCTGACATGCATGCATCGTTTTATCTTTTGAAACATTTTTTACCAAATTATAATAAAACCACGAATATGGCATTCTGCCTTTTGAACCATTTATAATATTTTGCTTAATCCTTTTGTCATTTGGATTTAAATAATTCTCAGCAACTGCATCTTTAAACCATTTATTGTTTTTAGTTTTTGTACAATGTAAAATTGTCCTGTGAGCTGTAGTAAATTTTTTTGGCGAATGTCCTACATTTGTATTGTATACCCATATATATTCATGAACATTGTAACAAGCATTATCTAAATATTTAACCCATAAATAAGCATTTTGTTTTGGGTAATTAATGAAAAACATATTTCCGTCATCTTTTAATACTCTTATAGATTCTGCTGCAAGCTCTACATACCAATCAATATATTCAGTAAATTTTTTAGTATAAGTCTTATTATTGTATTTAATACCTACATTGTAATCAGGATCACTATAAATCATATCTACAGATTTGTCGGGTAGTTCCTTTAATACTTGCATAATATCTTTATTAAAAACTTCATCTGTAAAATTAGTCATCAAGCACCCTCCTTTCAAGAATATACTCGTTTTTCTTAACAAGTTTTATTGACATTATATTTATAGGATCTTCAAAAATATAGTTATAAAGTCTGATTATAGAGCCGTTTTCTGTTTTTTGCCTTATTAAAAAACATGCTGTAAGTTTTTTAATATTAAGTTTATTGCACTCTTTTAATTCATAATAATACCTAAAAGGATTGTACAGCTGAAAAATATTAAAATTTTTTAACCCATTATAAGAGGATGAGGTGGGGGTAGAAATAGAACCGCCAGCATTTTTTCCTTCAAATACTGTCACAAACCCATTATTTTCAGTTGTTAAATCTATTTCTATTTGTAGGTTTTCAAAATTAAGTTCTAAATCGCCAATTTTATAGTTAAAAGAAACTCCTTTTTTTCTCTCGCTATTATAAATTTTTGGATTTGAAACAATATCTTGATATAAAAAATCGTGTATTATTCTTTGATTAAAACATAGCGATAAAACGCTGCTTTCGGATTCAGAAAAATCATTCAATATGCTTGGTCTATATGACCATTTTACAATTTCACCGTCATTAATTTTTTCAAATTCATGAAACACTTTATTTATACCCTTAATAAACTGATGTTTACCGTTTCCTATATGTGCAATATAATAATCCTCTTTTAATAAAATATCCGGAAACTTTTTAGTATTATCAAGCTTAGTCATATCATAAGGATTAGTATCGGAATCAAATCGCTTTAATATATCTTTTATTAATTTATTGTCAAAGACAAAGTTGTTTTTTTGCTTACAGATATTAAATATTTCAGTTATAATTTCTTTCTTATTTATTTTAATTTTATTATCCATAATATAATAATAATTTTAATAATATAGCGATAGATGATAACGATATTTAATTTGATTTAAAACCCGTACTTACGTATGAGCCCTTTTAACTCGCCTATTATTTTAACTTTGGATTTACTGATTAAAATAGGTTTATATGCCGGATTAGAAGGCATAAGTTTTACCATGCTGTTTTCCAAAGCATAATATCTTTTAAGCGTGGCTTCGTAATCGTTTACTATTGCCGCAACAATTTTTCCGTTAGGAACTTCGCTGCATTCTTTTAATATGATTATGTCTCCGTCTAAAATCATATCTTCTATCATAGAATCGCCTCTCACTTTCAAAGCAAATAATTTTTTGCC
Organism: Candidatus Acidulidesulfobacter diazotrophicus; assembly: GCA_004195025.1. GTDB lineage: Bacteria > SZUA-79 > SZUA-79 > Acidulodesulfobacterales > Acidulodesulfobacteraceae > Acididesulfobacter > Acididesulfobacter diazotrophicus. The sequence goes on from SGBB01000005.1 coordinate 20,657, forward strand.
GCTATTTTTCGCCAAAATTTCAGGCAGTTCTATCATTTCATCAGTTTGAATAGCTTCTATAGGATAACCTGCGGCAATATATCCGTATAAATGTATAAAGTTGCGCTGCATATTGAGAATGTCTGTATTCGCATTAGAACTATATTTTATTATAGCTATATTATTATTGCCTATATCGCCGGCGCTATCAATATCATCCGCTGCAATAACCGTATTATTAATATTTATATTATTGCTGTTTATAATGCCGTTCCCTGTACGGCTGTTTTTTGTATCTTTTATTAAACGGATTAAATTTTCTCTATTGCCGATAACCTGCAATGTTCTCTTTTTCCCCGGAATGTTTTTAATAAAACCTCTTTCAGTTAATGATTGTATATGTTTAAATACGGTAGATTTTGAAGATAAACTAAGAGCATCGCCTATTTCGCTATAAGAAGGCGAATAACCCCTGCCATCAATATAATTTGTTATGAAATCAAGAACATCTTTTTGTTTTTTACTTAGCATATTTTTATAAAATTTTTTAATAAAATTTATTTAATTTTCTAATATAATATATTTTATAAATAATAGTAAATATTTTTATTTTTATTATTGTTGCTATTGCTGTTATTATTCATTATTAATTATTTGTTGTTATTATTATTGTTTATAACGCAAAAATTATAATATATATTTTTATTATATATTAAATCATAATACGAACAAAAGGCGAACGCAAGCATTTTTTATTAATTTTAAAATATTGAAAAATTTTCTATTTTTTAGTTCTAAAATTATATATTATATTATGAGTCATAGTGAAATATAAAATTAAAATATAAAAATGGCCGCTTTTCAACCTGAATAGTTAAAATATTTAATATAATATAACTATTAAATATTTTATTGCTTATAATTAAGCATTAAAAAGGTCTAAAGCGGCCAAGATTTTAATTTAATTAATATGATAATTAAATAATTGATATGAATACGATTTATTTTATTTCAATTTTAATAGGTTTTGGAACAGCAACTTTCTTCAAAGTTACTTCCAAAATACCGTCTTTTAATATAGCATCAGCAGACTCACTTTCAACATCCGATGGTAATTCTACACTCCTATAAAATGATCCGCACTGAATTTCTTTTCTGTAATAATCTTCCTTCTTTTCTTCTTTTTCTAACTTATGCTCTCCTTTAATAATTAATACATTTTTATGCACTTCAAGTTTAATGTCTTCTTTATTTACGCCTGGAATAGATGCTTTTACTATTATTAAATCATCTTTTTCAATGACATCTACCGCAGGCTCACCTATTCCGGGAGTCAAACCCCAAAATCTTTTTACAGTTGAAGGCATAAATTCAGAAAAAATCTTTCCGACATCATTTCTAACATCATTATACACAGGATCCCACCATGAAATATTTGCCATGATAAAAACACCTCCCAATTAAATAATTTTAAATAATTAAATATAAATTCAACAGCATTAATTAATGAATTTAACATTAATCAATTCAGTTACTTTAGTTTTACATTCTCTTATTTTTTATTATACCGCAGTTTTTAAAATTTTCAAGAGCGGTATATAACTTTAATCCATAAAAATTATAATGAATTAAAACTTTTATCTAAATTTATTTAATGCACGCTTTGTTGCAGGTATATCAATCTTTGCTTAAGTTATTCAAACTGCTTCTATCTATATTATTTATATCCTGACTTTGAGCTTTTACCTGATTAATATTTTGTTTTTGGCTCTCTGCATAACTGCCGTCTTGCCTTTGTACTTGAAGGTTGCTGCCTGTATTTAATATTGTATTTATGTTATTAATATTGTCGTTGTTAACATTAATACTATTAATATTCAGATCATTTTTAAATAATAAATTAGTATAAGGATAAGTTATATCAATGTTATTCTCCGCATATCTTTTTGCTATTTCAAAATTTATATCGCTTACAATATAATGCCTTAAAATAGCAGATTCAATCCATACAAGAAGAGTAAGATTAAATGTGGAATTTCCAAATGTCTCAAACCATATGCTTGGTTTAGGATCTTTTAGAACTTTAGGATGCTCTGAAGCGATTTGAAGTAAAATATCTCTTGCTAAATCAAGTTTTGAAGCGGTTTCTTCAATACCGACGGGAATATGAATTCTAACTTTGGGATCTTCACGCGACCAGTTAATAACATTCTCCGATATAAAAGTAGAATTTGGGACTATAACTCTAATATTATCTCTTGTTGTAACAGTAGTGCTTCTTGTTCTTATTTCTGTAACAACGCCGTCCAAACTGCCTATTGTGAGATAATCGCCTACCATTATAGGCTGTTCAAACAATATTATTATTCCGGAAATAAAATTACTTAAAATATTCTGAATGCCAAAACCTATGCCTAAGCCTATAATACCTGCAAATATTGCGAGGGAGCTTAAGTTGATGCCTAAAATTTGGAAACTGATAAAAAAACCGACTATAAAAATAAATATTTTAATAAACCTTTCAATTATAAGCTTAGTACCTTTATGTAACGAAGATTTTTTTAAATATTCTTTTTTTAAAAACTTTGTTGACAAACGAGACAATATATAAGAAAGTATAAGAACTAAAATTGCTACTATAATAGATAAAATTGATAATTTTAAATCGCCTAATGCTACAATTTTATCATTCAATAAATGGAATATTTTATTCATAATTTATTATTTTATTTTTTTATAATTTTTAACTATGGTTTACAGCTAATTATTAAAATATAATTTTTATTATTTATATTTTAATAATTTATATTTTAATTATTTATATTTTAATTATTTATATTTTTATTATTTATATTTTAATTTATTATTTTAATTATTTATATTTTAATTTATTATTTTAATTTATATTTATTTTTCGTTATTAATTATTTTTGTTTTATTTTATTAATTCTATTTTATTTTATGTTTTAATGTTAAATATTATATAATTCATAATTATGATATATTATTTATCAATTGTTGACAATAAAATAATAAAATGATAATTTTATATATATATTATTTTAATATTATTTATATTATTTTAAAAATTTGATAAAAGCTATAAAATTATAGAATAATACTTCATTTTATAAGTGAAAATTTTATAAGTGAAAAACAAAAATGCAAGCAAGATTTACCTAATGTAATTCCAAATCATCGGGACGTGGCGCAGCTTGGTAGCGCACCTGCATGGGGTGCAGGGGGTCGCAGGTTCAAATCCTGTCGTCCCGACCAGTTAGAAAGTGGGTAATTTAAAAGGTAGCAGATCGGTAGCAAAGGGCATTATTATCTTCTAAATTTTCTTTTTATTGTTTCGGAATGTGCGACATCAGGCTTATTCTGTATCGGTTCTTTTTCTATAGAAAGTGGATTGTTTTTTATATTATTATCCTGATTTATTTGGTTCTCTTCTTTCCTTGAATGTTCCTGAATATACTCAACTGCATCATTAATATTATATTTAATAAACCGCGTGTCTCCAACATAATAACTTAGAGCCTCTTCCGCCCTATTTTTTACGGTTTCGGCATCGAGAAGCCCCTCCTTGGCTAAACCAATAATATCGTTTCTATCGTTTTCTAAGAATCTTCCTATCTTTGTAACCGCTAAATCTGTCGGTGTTAAGACCATTAATTTAATTTTTTCGTCCGCAAGTAAAGCTATTAATATCGCATCATTTTCCGCGTCAGGATGAAGAAGCCCTATGGAGGGGTGGTACTGGCTATCCCAAGATAAAACCTGCGGTGTCCCTTTAAGGTCTATATACGATATTACTGTATCCTGGGGCAATAAAACCCTGTGTGAGAATATTGCATCTACATCCCTTGATGTTCTTAAATCTTTATATAAGGATGCTGCTACTCCGCCTGTTAAAATAATGCGGAGCGGATCATCCTTCATCCTTTCCGGCAATGTTTCTCCTATCCTTTCCGCTAATTGCGTTGTCGCCTTAAAAAGCGGCGTATTAGTCCTTAAATTAACTTTCATTATATTCCTCCTTTAACAGACATACGGCGGCCTTAACATCTGGAAGGTTCTTTGAACTGGTATTCCTTTTGACAGCCCCCAGTATTTTGCCAAATCGTCATGAAGAAATTCTTCAGGAAGAGACCTTTCCTTGTAAAAAAACGGTAGCCCTTTGCCTTCCAGCATATTGTCTACTTTTTCTTTGGCTTCTTCTAAAGCTTTATGTACGTCCAAGTCTTTAGTATCAGATAGTCTTCTCGTGAAATCCAACACATAGCAAGCTCTTCTAAGATTAACGCCATTCAAATACTCTAATAAAGGCAAAACGGAGGCCGCGGTTTCTTTATTGTTTATGAGTCTGCGAAAAACACTCCCGAGGACGGGCTCTATTTCCCTTAAATCTTGAAACTTCTCGTTAAAGGCAATGTCTAAAAAATCGGCCTTAAATTGTTTTAATAGTTCGTTTTCCATTATAATCCTGAATTTTTATAATAATTATTACATTTATATTACATCAAAATACTTAACTCGTCAAGTCTCCCTCCCAAAAATTGCCGATAGAATCAAAAAATCAAAAAGTTATCTATTCACCACAAAAAAAAGTTATCCAAAAAAGTCAAAAAAGTTATCAAAAAAGTAAAAAAGTCATAAAAAAGTTATCCGATTTATTTTATCTTCTAAAAAGTTATCCGATTTATTTTATCTTCTACTCCTGATTGAATTTATAAGCAATTAAAAAATCTTATTGCTTTTTTTATGTTTTTTAAAACATATATGAAATACATTTGGAACAGTTTTTATTATTTTAAATTTCTGTTTAATATTTATGTTTAATTTTTTTTGAAATTTATTCAATTAATAAAATAAATATGTATTTAATATATATTTATTGATATAAATAATCAAGTTCTGTGTAATAAAATTTACAGAGGATAAAAACCGGCAAATGCAGGAGGGAGTAAAAGATAAAATAAATCGGATAGGGTAATGTTTTTTAATCTTTTATAAAAAAGTTATCCGATTTATTTTATCTCCTACTCCTGATTGAATTTATAAACAATTAAAAAATATTATTGCTTGTTTTTACAAAAAAGTTATCCGATTTATTTTATCTCCTACTCCTGATTGAATTTATAAACAATTAAAAAATATTATTGCTTGTTTTTATGTTTTTTAAAACATATATAGAATACATTCGGAACAGTTTTTGTTATTTTAAATTTCTGTTTAATATTTATGTTTAATATTTATGTTTAATATTTATGTTTAATATTTATGTTTAATATTTTTTGAAATTTATCATTTATTCTATTCAATTAATAAAATAAATATATATTTAATATATATTTATTGATACAAATAATCAAGTTCTGCATAATGAAATTTACATAGGGTAAAAACCTGCAAATGCAGGAGGGAGTAAAAGATAAAATAAATCGGATAGCGGTAATGGATAGATGGATAGCGGTAATGATAGCGGTAATATAGTTCTACCAACGGCCGTTTCTCCTTAAGTCCAACATCGAGGATTTTTAGACGCTGTTATTTATAGATTACAAAAGTATGAATTATTTACAGAATTGATTTATAAGATTTTAAAAAATATAATAGGTATTATAAGTATGATAGGTATTATAACAGGGGGGGTCTTTCTGTAATAATAATTGTTGGATTTTGGCATTATTTTTTATAAAAATGGTTAATGTGTTTATATCTATCCGCCCGTTTCAAGCGTTTTTCTTTCTCCCTGTATTTCGGGATATGGTATTGCTATTTTTATCTGTTATTGTCGGCATTTTAATTTAACGCTTTTAATGACTCGCTTATCATTGTTTAAATTCGTTATTTTTAAACTGATTATAAATTGTTGCAAGATATCCAGCCGATATCCTGTATTTTTTACGATTGTTAAAATTAATTTTTTCGGCAATTTCCCGCCATGAAATATCTTGGTTTTCTTTTTTAAGCCGTTCTACTTCGAAAAGATATGTCGTAAGCACAAGCGTTTTCTTGCGACCATGTCTTTTTGATTTTTAAATAAGTTCATACGCTTTCATTCAGCTACCCTCCTTAAAATTTTTTTAATAAATTTAATAAATTAAAACTTAGTGTAGTGTTCCGTGATGCTCAATCTGTTATGTCCCAACATTTCGGAAGTGTCTTGCTTCGCTTCATTAAGACTTGCACCATATTTCAATTTTTCCAGCATATTATCTTGAGCCGCATTATATCTAAAACCATGGCTGCCTTGATAAATCTGCCCTGTTTCTTTAGAGGCTTTATTAAGCGCTTCTCGATATCTATTACCTTCCGAACGGGTAAAAAAATATCCGCAGTTAGAAAGTGTTTGAGATAAAGTCTTATAAGTTTCTGCCGACACTGTATAAATTAACTCCTTGCCACCTTTGCCGCGGACAGATATCGTGTTATTGTTAATTAAATTTTCCGCTTTTAATTTTCCAACCTCTCCTACTCTTAAGCCGCCTTCATACTGCAGTTTAGCGGCTAATTGGTATTTGCCTGATAAAGCGTTAATAATTCCTTCAGGGTTTTGATACGCGCGGTTTACATGATGATATGAGAGTGCTTTTATTTGTTCTCTAAATAAAAATAAAATTAACCAATGCAAGAAATTAATTTTTAATTTTTACGGCTTTTTATCGCTTTCTTTTTTTAATGTATATTTTTAAAAGTTTTTTTGCATTTAAAAACTACATTTAATAATTAGTGCATTTCTTTATCAATATTATCTTGCTTGTTATAATATTGCCCAGGCTAAATGCTGCCTTTTTTTGGGATTTTAGAATAGCATAATTGCTATTAAATTTTTAATATATACATTATAACTTTATTTATTATTATTATCAAATTTTTTAATTTATTTTTTTAATTTATTAAATTATCATAGCGATATAGCAACCATAATCTCGTTATAATTTACAAAAGGGATGACACGGTCTTTATCCGTCTTTTCTTTTTTGAGTTCTACAAGCCCTATCCTACAGAGCATATCTAAATCCTGATTAACGTTTTTTAAATTTCTTCCCAACATCTTGGATAGTTCGTATATGGATTTTGGATGTTTCTCTTTTATCGTTTTGAGAATCAAAAGTCTGTTATTTGTGAGAACAGACCTGACGGCATCTATGGATTCAAAATATATTCCTTCTTCTTTCTTAACTTTTTTGCCGGATTCAAGTTTTTTCCATGTATCCGTAAAGTCTTCCAAGCTTTCGTTTAAACTTTTTATTCCGATATTTATTTTTTTTACATTCATAGATTATCACCCCTCATTTTTTCTATCATGCTATAAAAATCTTTTATTAAATTATCAATGCTTTTAAAATCGTAGGTATATTCTTTCCCTTTATAATGTTTATGGTCGCCTTTGCCTTCGGCATTATCGAATCCGATAATTCTTTTGCCGTTTTGAATATAGACGAGCGAATATTTTAATCCATGCGGTTTATCTTTTGAGTCCTGCACCTGCCATATCTTCATCTCCGCAATATCTCCGTTAGGCTCAATATTTTTTCGATGAAATAATAATTTAGCTTTCATAGGCATATTTATTTTTGTTATATTATATATTGTTATATTATATATTGTTATATTATATATTGTTATATTATATATGGTATAATATACCATATATAATTATTTGTCAATATTTTTTAATTAGATTTTTTAATTAGAGATACAGGATTGGCGGCATTAGCATTAGAACAATTTCAATGCAGATGGCTGTTATTGACGTAAGGAGTAAACGCTGGCGGCGGTAAAGAATAAAATAAATCCACCCCATTTTTTATTTGCCTTAAATTCCAAAAATTTTTGCCCTTCCCTGCGCTTTTTCGTAAAATCCTTCATGCGGTCCAATCATAAAAACCAGACAAACGCGGTCTTCTTCAATAACAATGTAAGCCGCTCTATAAGCGACTCCTTTAATTGAGAATTTCAAAGCCCTTACTCCGTTAAGACTTCCTTTAAGCATATGCCCTTTGAGCGGGTTTTGTTTTAAATCCATAATCTTATCGAGTGCGGATTCTTTGAGTTTCTTAAGACTTAGCAGGTCTTTTTCGGCATTGGCGGTAAACAGAACATCGTAGGCTGTTTCCATATTTATTTCGCAAGTTTTTCTATTTTTTTGGCATTGCCTTTCTTATATTCTTTTAAGGCTTCCCCTGCTAAAACATCAAAGGGATTTATAGCTTTATTTAATTGCATCTGTTTTTTTGCCGCATCGTAATTTAGATAAAATATATCTCCGGGATTTATGTTTATATCCTTTCTTATTCTTTTAGGCAAAGTAAGCCTGCCTTTATCGTCTATTTTAACTGCTACCTGTATCGCGTTTTTCATATTTATCGCCTCATCGTAAAAATTAAATATGTGGGATAATCCCACATATGATTATAAGATAAATACTAAAATATTGCAATGGGCAAATAATCTTGCGTTATATTATTTAAGGGCAAGAAAATAAATAGAAAAATAAAATAATTTTTATTAATAATGTGACATTATCATATAATCTATCTCAATAGCATTTACTATCATACAAAACGACATATTCAAGCGGGAGTAGGGGAATAAATAAATCGGATACCTCCTACGCAAAGAAGAAAGGATATTTGCAGTGGCACAATAAATATATCATGATTAAAGTAAAATTTATTTTTAAAAATCGTATTTACAATGGAACTGTCGTTTTAAATTATAATAAATAAAAAATATCATGAAAAAAATACTCTTTAAAACTAATGAATTATATATTATAATAATAAACATTAATAAGAATTATAAAATATAAAGAGAAGATATTAACAATGAAGATTATATTAGAAATAAACGACAACGAGAAAGCAGATACTATTATAAACTTTTTAAATCAGAATCCGTATATAAAAATTAAAAATATTGAAAATATCAAAAGAAAGAAAAAATCAATTGATATGGATCAAATATTTGGATTGTGGCAAAAAAGAACAATCACAAAAGAGGAAATAAGAGAAAAAGCTTGGGGTTATTAAAATGGTTCTGTGCGACACAGATGTAATGATAGAATTTCTTAAGGGAAATGCCGCTACAAAAAATTTATTGGAAAATAATATTAGACCTGAAAATATTGCTCTAAGCTCTCCGTCAATATTATGGAACTTTATTTTGGCGCTAAAAACAAAAGAGAACTTATCCTTATAAAAAAATTTCTTGCCAACTTTGAAATTTTAAAAATAAATGAAGGAATAACAAATTTAGCCGTGAGTTTAGTTGAAATTTATTCTAAAAGTCACGGACTTAAGATACCGGATGCCTTGATTGGAGCTACATCTATTTACAATAAATTACAATAAAATGCCATTATTTACTTATAATAAGAAAGATTTTAGTTTTATAAATGAATTAAATTTATATTCACAATAGAACGGACGCCCTTCTTTCTACTTTAGGATTTAATTCTCTTACTTTTTATATATTAATTTGTCTGTCTGTTATGTCATATTTTATATAATGATGCAATACATAATATATTTAAAATACTTTAAAAGGCAGCCAAAAGAAAAAAAATCACAATTAATAATATATCCTACCTATTTACTACCATTTATAAATATAATTTAATTTACTAATAATATTAATATGTTATAAGATATACTGCCTGCATGGGGTGCAGGGGGTCGCAGGTTCAAATCCTGTCGTCCCGACCATTAAAAACCCCAGTAAATAAGCAGTTCACAGCAAAAGGAGATAGAAGTCCGAAACAGGCTAAATATAATTAATTAATTATGTTATAATATAGTATAATATTATTAAAAATTATATAGAGGTTTAAAATTATGGACGAAATAATATTCTTAGTGGAAGAAGATATTGAATCTGGATATACGGCTAAAGCTCTTGGTTATTCCATTTTTACCGAAGGTGAAACGATTGCAGAGCTAAGAAAAAACATTAAAAACGCACTTGAATGCCATTTCGATAACAAAGCGGATATTCCTAAAATAATCAGGCTTCATCAATCTAAAGAAGAAGTTTTTGCTTATGCCTAAAATTCCGCGTGATATTTCCGGTTTAGAATTAGCAAAATTGCTGTCTAAATACGGTTATAATGCTGACCGGCAAAAAGGCAGCCATATAAGACTTAGCGCTAAGATTAACAATTCGGAACATCATATAACTATACCCGATAAAGATTCAGTTAAAATAGGAACGCTTAATAATATCATTCTTAATGTCGCTGAATTTCTCGGCATAGATAAAAAAGAATTGATTAAAAAGATATTTTAATTACCATAATTAAATATTTTTTAAAAAAAAAGTTATCCGATTTATTTTATCTTCTACTCCTGATTGAATTTATAAGCAATTAAAAAATCTTATTGCTTTTTTTATGTTTTTTAAAACATATATGGAATACATTCGGAACAGTTTTTATTATTTTAAATTTCTGTTTAATATTTATGTTTAATTTTTTTTGAAATTTATTCAATTAATAAAATAAATATGTATTTAATATATATTTATTGATATAAATAATCAAGTTCTGTGTAATGAAATTTACAGAGGATAAAAACCGGCAAATGCAGGAGGGAGTAAAAGATAAAATAAATCGGATAGGGTAATGTCTTGAGCGAAAATACCATACAAGGATTAAGGGATTAAGGATTAGCTCCTTAATTGACATTATCCTTGAAAATGATAAAATAAGTAAAATTTATAGCTTAAAAGATTAGAGAAAAATTTGAGAAAACAAAATGCGGCTATATACGAATAAATGGATATTATTTGTCCAGTGGTTTATACTTTTTGCAGGGGTAATTTTTTTAATCTGCGCCGTTATATTTAACTTACCCGCTACAAACGACGAAGCCATTGTCGGGCTTAAAGGGATAATGTTGATGATTCTGCTTGTTATTAATACATCTTCGCATTCCCTTTATACCAGCGAATTTTATTATATTAATAATAAGTGTTCAAATAAAAACTGCACAACGGACTTAAAAAAAGATATTAAAGACTTTGATGATGAAATGAATGGAAACAGAAACAATAAAAATTCTTCCATAAGAAATGTTTTAACATTTAATCTTTTTATATTAAACAGTTCGTATTTTCTTATTTTTTCAATTTTGATAAATATTATACAGACGACCGGAATTATAGGAAAAAATAAAATATTAGTTATATTGTCTTTTTATTCATTCTTAATTTTTTTAATAATTATATCTATAAATTACTTACTTTATAATTATTTACTTTATAAAACCTTTAAAAAAATCATTGAAAGCGATTAACTTTATTATTTAATTTTAAACTGCCCATTTTTTAATTATAATTATTATTTTAATTTTCAAATGTTTTAACGCGTTTCTTATTAGTTAATAATAATAAATTTTAACAGATTTTTGCAATTATGCAATTAGGGAAGTTTAACTTTAAAAAATCTGTCTTAAAATATAGGTTTATTATGACATCAAACGGATGAAACGATAAAGTCTATCAAAGTCATTCCTGCATACGCAGGAATGTTCCGAAGAAAAACACATGTAGTTTCTGTTCACGAAGCTATAAGCCGAGAGCGAAGCGGCGGTCATCCAAAATATAAAATCCTATCGCATGATTAAAGATTTTAATTCTATTTAATAATTTTTATAATTTCAGATATATCTTTTCTTGCAGTTTTTGATTGTCTTTCAATTTTATTTCCCATAGGAATTAAGGCGACAAGATTATCAGGTTTATCAATTTCAAGAATTTTTTCAATTTCCTGTTTTGCTATCAACGGTCCTGTCATCCAGCAGGCTCCTAAACCTTCATTGTGTGCTACAAGCAAAATATGGGTTATAAAACTGGAAACACCCTGAAGTCCGGGGTTCACAATAAATTTTCTTATATAATTTCTTTCTTTATCTGTTTTTTCAAGTATTGCATCTATAGAACCTACATAAGGTTTTTCTACAATTGCCAAAACAACAGGGGCATCTGTAAAAAAAGTATACACGGCAGGAGTTTCTTTTCCTATAACTTTTTTATAAACCAATTCTGTTTCGCTGCGTATTTTTTTAAGAATATCGCGGTTTTTTATTATCAGACAGAACCAATTTTGAGAATTCCCGCCGCTGGGAGAATTTGCGGAAATATTTATTATATCTAAAATTTTATCAACGCTAACATCTTCATTTGTAAATTTTCTGATACTTTTTCTGGTTTTTATAGCTTCTATGGTATCCATGATATAACAATATAATATATAATTATTTTAACTTAAATTAAATTAATTTATGATAATAAATAAAAATAATACATTATTTTTATTTACATTATTAATTAAATATATATTATATTATCAAATCTCCTTTTTTAGTTTTATATTAGTTTTATATTAGTTTTATATTAGTTTTATATTAGTTTTATATTAGTTTTATATTAGTTTTATTATTTTAATTTTATTATATTAATTTTATTATTAACTATTATTAACTATTATTAACTATTAAAATTAAAGCTCGTCCTTTCATTCTGCCATTCTACCATCCATTGCGGGTATAGCTTCTTAGGTAACGTAGTTTTTGACAATTCGGCTATTTCTTCATCGGTAAGTTTAACATCTATAGATTTAATATTGTCTTCAAGCTGAGACATTTTATTTGCTCCTATAATAACGGAACTCACACCTTTTTGATGTAAAAGCCAGCTAAGAGCTGACTGGGGCACTGAAACACCTTTATCTTTAGATATTTTCTTTAATACATCTATGGTGTCGTATCCTCTTTCGTCGACAGGAGGAAAATTAAATTCGCTTCTTCTTGCGCCCGTCGGTTTTGGATTTTCTTTAGTATATTTTCCCGTTAAAAACCCGCCTGAAAGCGGAGACCACGGAAGGACTCCCAACCCCTCTTCATTGCATAAGGGCAAAAGTTCATGCTCTAAATCTCTTGCAACAAGGGAATAATAAGCCTGTAAGGAAACAAAAGAATGATAATTATAAACTTTAGACAAATACAGAGCTTTCATAATATGGCGCGCAGTCCAGTTAGAAACTCCGAGATATAAAACCTTTCCCTGTTTTACTAAATAGTCTAAAGCTTCCAGCGTTTCTTCAATAGGTGAAGAGATATCCCATCCGTGCACCTGATATAGGTCTATATAGTCAATTTTTAACCGTTTTAAACTGTTGTCGCAAGCTTCTATGATATGTTTTCTTGAAAGACCGCCGTTATTAACGTCTCCTTTGCCGCTCATAGCTTCTTCGCTTAAAGGAGATCTTACCTTTGTCGCGATAACATATTTATCTCTTGACACATTAAGCTGTTTTAAAGCAATACCGGTTATTTCTTCAGACTGTCCGAAAGAATACATATCCGCCGTGTCAAAAAAATTTATTCCGCTTTCATAAGCGTATTTAACCATTTTATTCGCATCTTCCTGCCCGACGGCGCCGATATTTCTAAAATTAAATCCGAATGTCATAGTTCCGAGGCATAGTCTTGATACTTTAAGCCCTGTTCTGCCGAGATTAATATATTGCATAAAAACCTCCGATTTAAAAATTTAGTTAATATTTAATTGCAAAAATGCTTCATTTATAAGCTTATAAGCAGTTAAATCAGTCTTTTTTTTTACGGCACAAAAAGTATTAAATTAATTCACACTTTCCTTAAAATTTATTGACCCATTTATCTGATCATTCATCTATTATATATATATTATGAAATTTAATAATAAAAATAAAATTATTGCGAATCTTTTTCTTTTATTTAACAATCTCTATCCTCTATCCTCTATCCTCTATCCTCTATCGTCAATTTTCAGACTTACATTTATTTGACATACCATGTCATTATATATAATATATAAACAATATATATAATATATAAATAATATATATAATATATAAACAATTGTCAACCACCCGCCGCTTGTAGAAACGGGGGCTTGAAAGAGCTGGCTGATAAAGGAGATTAAATTATATGAAATTTAATAATAAAAATAAAATTATTGCAAATCTTTTTCTTTTATTTGCTTTTTTAATTTTTATAATATCTTATGTAATTCATATTACTAACATTTGGATATTCATACTTCAAAGAGCTTCTGCAGCTGCTCTGATTGGCGGAATAGCCGATTGGTTTGCCGTTACGGCGCTGTTCAAATATCCGCTCAATATTCATCTGCCTCATACTAATATTATTAAAAACAATAAAGAAAAAATTATTAATTCTATAAGCAATACCGTAAATGATACATGGCTTGGGAGAAATTACTTATCAAATGAAATAAATAGAATAGACTTTTCCGATATTATATTGAAAATTATTCAAAAAGATAAAAACAAAAATAAATTAAGATTATATGTAAGAAAATTAATTATCAACCTTATTTATTTTACTAAATCCGATAAGTTTAATGATTTTTTATATGAAAATATTAATAAAGCGTTGGATAAAACTTTATCGGATGAAAATATATCAAAAAATATTATAAACAAAATCGCTTTATTTATTGAAAGCGATAATTTAGACTATATTTATGAAAGTTCAGTAAAATATGTCAATAATTATATAAAAACATATAATACAAATAATATATCAAAAAAAATCATCGGCTTATATTCCGATGAATTAATCAATTCCATAAAATTTACAGGAAAGCAGCTGATAAATGACAATTTTGATGATGCTATAATAAATTTAAGCAATTTTATAATTTTAAATATAGAAGAAAATAAACCTTTTTTAAAAAGTCAAATCGAAGATTTAATTGAAAAATATAAAAGCGATTCTGCAATGAAAAATATTTTTTTATTTCTTGCAGAGAAAACAAATATTTTAGATATTAATTTTTTATCTGATGAAATTATATTAAAAATAATTAATTTTATTCAAGAAATAAAAAACAATTCAAACAATGAAGTAAGATTAAAAATTAAAGATTATGTTTTTAATACTTTAAACAATATTGATAAAAACGCGCATGATAAAGATAGGATATTAAATACGATAGAAATAATGATTAATACAAATTCAGGCAGAATAAAAGATTATTTAATAGATTATTTAAATAAAGACGAAGGAAAAAATTTTATTAAAAATAAATTTTTGAATTTTATAAAGTCTGACGGTTTAAATATTATTAAAGAATTTAAGTATCCGCTAAAAAATTGGCTGCATTCAATAACAATAAACTTTATCGGCACAATATTAGAAAATAATAAACAATATATTATTAATAAAAAATTATTTAAAGAAAAATTTGATTATTTCTTTGTTTTAATTAACAATGAAATATTAATAAAACAGGATAAACTTAATCAATTGTTTAAAACAAATATTATATATTTAATGAAAATAAATCATTCAACGATTGGTAAGCTTATAAGGAGAAATTTAGAAAACCTTGATCCCGAGAAATTGGTAAATCAAATAGAATCTAAAATAGGCAATGATTTACAGTATATAAGAATTAACGGCGCATTAGTCGGCTCCATCGTCGGAATACTTATAGCAATTATTAGTTTATTGTTAAAGAAAATATAATACCTTAAATCACCGTTAGGAATTTTTTTTGGTGATAATAGTTTATCAGTATTTTTTCTTTCCGCTTTTCCCCCATAATTCATTTAATCTGTCTTTTATTTCTTTTTCTTTTCCTGTTGTCTGAGGATAATAATATTGGCGATTTTTCAGCTTATCGGGCAAATAATTCTGTTCTGCGGTAAAATGGTCTTCAAAATTATGAGAATATTTATAGCCTTTATGATAGGACAAATCCTTCATGAGTTGTGTAGGCGCGTTTCTTAAATGAAGCGGGACCGTTATATCAGGAAAAGACTTTGCATCTTTAATAGCTTCTTCTATTGCGGTATAACTTGCATTTGATTTTGGACAACTTGCAAGATAGGTAGCGCACTGCGATAAGATAATCCTTGATTCAGGCATACCTATAGCTTTAACGGCATTAAAACAGCTAATAGAAAGGGTTAGCGCATAAGGTTCGGCATTACCGATATCTTCGCTTGCAAGAATTATCATTCTTCTTGCTATAAATAACGGGTCTTCACCGGCGTTAAGCATTTTTGCGAGATAAAAAACCGCAGCATCGGGGTCGCTTCCTCTTAAACTTTTAATAAAAGCAGATATTGTGTTATAATGTTCTTCGCCCATTCTGTCATATTTATCGGCTCTTAAATATGCAGATGAAATGATATCGTCTGTTAAAATTATCTCTCCGTTTTCATTTTCTGCCGTTAAATTTACAGCTCTTTCAAGCGCATTAAGCATAATTCTTGCGTCTTTTCCGCTAAAATTTATCAACGGTTTTATACCTTCATCTTTAATTATTATTTTCTTTTTAGATAAGAATATATCTTTTTTCAGCGCTCTATCAATTATATAATTAAGGTCTTCGTCATCCAACGGATTTAAAGTAAAAACAGCGCATCTAGATAAAATAGGAGATGTAATTTCAAATGAAGGATTTTCAGTCGTAGCGCCTATTAATATTATGCTCCCGTCTTCAATTGAATGGAGAAGACTGTCTTGCTGAATTTTATTAAATCTGTGTATTTCGTCAATAAAAAGCAATATCGGTTTTTTAATAATTTCATTCTTAATAATTTCGCTATCTTCTTTAAAATTATCAGCTGCACCGTCATTATTGCTTTTATAATTTTCACTATCCCAAAAACCGGCTTGATTAAAAAAAATATCATTATTATTTAGATTACCAATACTATTTTTAGTATGTCTGTTTTTAGCCTTGATGTTTAAATTATTAGAATTATTTTTATTTTTTTTATTATATATATTGTTGATATTATTTAAATTACTGTTTGCATTATCAGAATTATTATATCCGTTAAGGGTTTTATCTAATATTTCGCGTATTTCTTTTATACCTGAAGAAACAGCCGAAATTTGATAAAACTCTAGTCCAGATATTTCAGCTATAATTTTTGCCAGAGTTGTTTTTCCGCACCCGGGAGGACCCCAAAGTATCATTGACTGCAATGTAAAGTTTTTAATATTGCAGGCATCGTAGTCTTTATTATTATTGCGGTTGTTATTAATATTTCCGCCTTCACCGCTGCTATCGTTACCGCCATTATTGCAGTTAATATTATTGCTATATTTATATTTAAAACTGCTAATGCCGTCAATCATTTTTCTTAACGGCTTATCTTTTCCAGTTATATGACTCTGACCTGCAAATTCATCAAGTGTTTTAGGGCGCATTCTTTCGGCAAGCGGTTGATAAATTTTTTGCGTCATTTTATATTTTAAACATATAATAGTATATAACGTTTAAAAATACTCATTTAAATACTATCCCAAAATTGCCGATATAATTTGTTAAAAGTATTGTAATTCATTGAAAACGATTGTTTAAATAATTATATTACAATCCCAGTTCGCTTAATATTGAATTTACATCATTTTGCACAACTGCAGCATCGTTTGAAACCATGTCGTTCAGCTTTCCATATATTTCCCTTTTCTTATCGTCTGGCAATCCTTTAGAACTAACTTCCGAATTAACAAGCACCTTTAAAAGTTTAATCTTTGTATCATTTAATGTATTTTGAATCTTATATAATTTCTGTCCTGTTAAATCTTGAAATGAAAGTAAAGATAACACATCCATTATTTTAGAAATATTATTCTTATTGAGTCCTTTAAGATTTACAAGACTGTCTTTAATTTTTTTTATAGGGTTAAATTCAATCAAATCGGTCAAACTTTTATCTATAATAGCAGAATTTTCATTAATTTCATCTAGTAAATTCATTATATTATTTGCAGCCTTCTCAGTTTCTTTTATAATGTCTGTAATGCCTTCCTGAGCTATAGGGATAGTGTCGGAACTTTCCTTTACCGGTTTTTTAAAATCGGATATTTTTTTAGTTGCATCATCTACGGTTTTAGCTAAATCCTTTAATTCTAATATCATGTCTTCAATGCCCATTTAACTTCTCCCTATATAGCTAAAAATTTATATTTAACATCTTAAATGTAAAATAATAAGAAATATTTATAACTCAAAATTGCCGATAGAAAATTTTATTCTGGATTCCCGTTTATGGTGTAATGACATTGATATATTTTAAAAGTTCATCCGCTATATATAGTCATTCCTGCGAAAACTGGAATCAAGAATTCATCTTTAACGCATTGCGATATATTTAACAATATCTATCGGCAATTTTGAATATATTTAATCAAATATTTAAACATCTTATATATATTTAATATTATTTAGTTAGTTTGATATAAAACTTCACATAAAACAATGCCTTGTCCATAAGCATCTTGTATATTCAATTATTTTATTTTATTTTATTAGTTAAGTTTATTCTAATTCATTTTTAATAATTTATTAGTTATACCATATAATAAGCTATGAGATATTTGCCCGACCCAATGGAACATTATTTTTCCTGATTTTGAAATAAAAAATGTTTGAGGAATTTCATTAATACCTCCATATTCGCTTATTATATCAGGGTTTGCATAAACAACAGGATAAGACACGCCATAAAGCTTTAAAAATCTTGAAACCCCTCCTATATTATTATTAACATTAATACCTACGACTATAACTCCTTTCACCTTATATAAATTATAAAATTTTACAAGCATAGGTACTTCGGCTCTGCAAGGAGGACACCATGTTGCCCAAAAATTTATTATGACAATATGTCCTTTATAATTATTTAGAGAAAAAACATTATAGTTAGACGCGTTTCTATTTAATACTTTTAAAGTAAAATTTGGTGCGGCAGAAACAGATGCGTTTGCATTAGATAAATTTAAATTTATAACTGCAATAAAAGCTAAAAAAAATAAACAAGATAAACAAATAAATTTAGATAAGTATTTTACTGAAAATTTATTATACATCATATAGTATCTCCAAAATATAAATATTTATTATTTTTTATTTAAATTATTAATTATTATATGAAAATATAAAATTAATTTAAGAAAATATCAAATTTTAATTTAATTTTTATTTTATTTTATTTTATTTTATTTTATTTTATTTTATTTTATTTTATTTTATTTTATTTTATTTTATTTTATTTTATTTTATTTTATTTTATTTTATTTTATTTTATTTTATTTCTTATTTATTAAATAATTTGTTTTTTATTATATTTTAAAAATACAAATTAATTTAAGATAAAACATGTAAATAAATCAAATTGCCTTCAATTATCGTCTATTATGATTTTTAATAGCTTTTTCCATTTCTCTAGTCTGGTCTTTCTTTTTTAAATCTTCTCTTTTATCATAAAGTTTTTTTCCTTTGGCAAGAGCAATTTCAATTTTTGCTTTTCCATGAGTTAAATACATCTTTAGAGGAATTATAGTTAAATTTTTTTCTTTTACTTTTCCTAAAAGTCTGAGTATTTCATGTTTATGCAGCAAAAGAGCGCGGGTTCTCAGCGGGTCTTTGTTTTCTCTGTTTGCTTTATCGTAAGGACTTATATGAACATTAAGAAGCAATGCTTCTTCGTTCTTAATAATTACATATCCGTCAGAAATATTGACCTTACCTGTTTTTACAGATTTTATCTCTGGACCGTACAATGCAATTCCTGCTTCATATTTCTCTAAAATCTCATAAAGGAATGAGGCTTTTCTGTTATCGGAAACTATTTTTATTGATCGCACAGATTGGCTCATATTTTATAAAAATCTAAATAAAAAATGGTACTTAATATTATATTGAAACATTGTTAATTAAATATATAATAATTAACAATGTTTCAACTATTATAAATTATTATAAATTTATAACTAACCGCACTGAATAAATTATATTTTAAATTTTATGTTTTAAATAAATTATATTTTATTTAATTTATTTTTGGTGGAGGCGGCGGGAATCGAACCCGCGTCCGAAGATCTTTAACTCAAGCATCTACATGTTTATTTTATTCTTTAGAACATCCGCTTAAAAAGCCGAGAATAAACAAGACCTTTTTTCAGCAGTCCTCTAAAATTTAAGATATTTAAACAAAGGATATTTAAATATCCTGACCTGTAAATGTCGTTCTTAAAACCTACAGGTTTCAGCCTTAAGAACGTTAGCCGGGATTAAGCGGCTAAAGCGTAATCGTAGTTTTCTGCGATTATATTTGTGCCTTGAATGTTTAACGAGCCTACAAGACATCCTCGACATGCAGCTTAAAAGCCTTAGCTTCTCCGTCGAAACCTTTGCGCCCCCATATTTTATATTTTAATTTAAATTTTTAAATTTATCTAATAACTAAAAAATAATTTTAAAAATCATTATAATTAAAACCATTGTAATATTATATATTTTTATTAATGCTTACAGCGCTTATTTCAGCTTTTGTAAAAAATAATTTTTAAATCCCTATAATTATATATTATAAAATATATTAATTATTTTATCAATAACATAAAAAAATTTGATAAAATAATTTAATTGTATTTAATTATATTTAATATTAAATTAACTAAGTTAGTTTGCTAATTTTGAAAAGTTTATTAAAAAAATTGCAAACATTTCTTAATATAATCATAATATATATTTTTATAAAATGAAATATCTGTCCGATTCATATTTAAAAAAAATAAAAGAAATGCAGTATTCCTGCAGTATTGCATTTAACAAAAATCTTATAGATACCCATAGCGGTAATATTAGCTATGGAGATGCCGACAGCAACGAAATGATTATAACAAAAACGGGGGCAAGCTTGATAAATCTTGAAATAAAAGATTTTACGATTGTGCCCATAGAAGTTAATAAAATTTCTTATTTAACCGAAGAAGAAGAATCGCCTTCATCCGAGATAGCGGTGCACAGATTTATTTTAAAAAGTTTCCCTAATTCATGCATTCTGCATACCCATCCTGAAACTGCAATAGCTTTAAGTATTAAAGATAATTATAAATTTAGAGAAAATAAATATATTTATAATTTAGAAGATTTTAACAATATTTGCTGCGATAAAAGCAAATCAGCCAATGAATATGAAAATAAAAAAAACATTTTTGAAAATTCCAAAAAAAAAGAAACTGGAGAAAATGAGGTTTATAAAAATACTGCCGCCCTAAACCTTACCAATAATGACATTATTTTAAATAATTTAAATACTATATCAGGTTTATTTAAAATTTACCCTGAATTAAAAATTTTAAAGCCTGCCGATTTTGAAGCGGCATATTTTTTTCCTTCAATTTACATTTTTCCGTTAAGTTTTATTGAGGATATTAAATCAAACAATAAAAATAATATTAATTTTAAGGCAGGCGGTATATTCGCCGATAATGGAATATTTATAGTAAAATCTCACGGCTGTTTCGCATGGGGGAAAACTGCGTTAGACGCTTTAAGGTGGACAATGATGCTTGAATCGTCATCAAGAATATTATGTATGCTTGAAGATTAACTAATTTCTTAATTATATTATTTATTGTTATATCTTAATCCTGCAATAGAAACTATTTATAAGTTCTCATGATAAATAACTGTGGATTCCCGCCTGCAAGGGAATGACTTTGAGAGGATTTATCGTTTCGCCTGTCAGATGTCATTCCTGCGAAAGCAGGAATCCAGTATTGCTTATCATTGAAATATCATCTATAATTTCTATGGATTAAAGTTAATTTATTTATTTATTTTCTTATAATTTTACTGAATTCTCTCATTCTGTCAATAGATGTCCCTGTTTCATCTCTTATCTCTTTACCGACCATATATATAAAAACATCTGAAAGCGTGGGTACTCTTCCGTCTTCATGCTTTATTAATTTTTTTAAATTTGAAGGCGAATCTATCGCTATAATTTTACCTTTGTCTATTATTGCAATACGATCACAATTTTCAGCTTCTTCTATATAATGTGTAGTCAAAAACACGGTAATTTTTTCTTTATCTCTTAATTTATCAATAAAATCCCACATGTTTATCCTTGTCTGAATATCAAGCCCCACGGTAGGCTCGTCTAAAAATAATACTGCCGGAGAATGAAGAAGTCCTCTGCCTACCTCCAATCTTCGTTTCATACCGCCCGACAAAAATTTTATAAGCTTGTTTTTAAAATTATATAAATCTATAAAATTAAGCATATAATCAATTCTTTCATTCGCCAATTTTTTTTCCATACCGTAAAGTTTTGCATGAAACATCATATTTTCATAAACAGTTAAATCATTGTCTAATGTAGGGTCCTGAAATACCAGACCGATAGCTTTTCTGACATTTTGTTTTTCTTTGATAGTATCATATCCGTTTATAAAAGCATTTCCTGAACTTTGCCTATTTAATGTGCAAAGAATTTTTATGGTTGTTGTTTTGCCTGCTCCGTTAGGTCCTAAAAAAGCAAAAAATTCGCCTTTATTGACTTCAAAAGATATATCGCTCACTGCGGTAATATCTTTATATTTTTTAACAAGCCGTTCTACTTTAATTGCCGTAATATCGCTATTATTTAATTTCATTGAAAATATTTAACCGTAATTTTTAAAAAAATAATTTTATTTTATTAGCTCTAATCTATTTTAGCTTATTCTGCACATTTTATTTGTTTTATTTGCTTTATTGATTATTTTTTATTTTATTTATAAAAATTTTATATTTTTTTGTTATTAATTTATGATAAAATTATAAAATATAATTTTTATTATATATTATTGCAGGAATAAAATAAATCAACAATAATCAATAATGATAACTATGAATAAAGAAAGCATAATATTATTAGGTCATGGTTCCAGAAGAGATGACGCCAACAATATACTTAAAACTATTGCAAAACTAATTCAACCTAAGTTTCCGGAAGAAAAAATAGAATTTGCATTTCTGGAATTGGCAGAACCTAATATTAAAAATGTCATAGAAAAATGTATTCATGAAGAACATTCAAAAAAAATTTATGTAATGCCTTATTTTTTATACTCCGGAAATCACGTATCACGTGACATTCCTGACATTCTAAACGAATTTTCTATTAAATATCCCGATGTTAATATCAAATACGGCAATTATTTAGGAATTGACGAAAAATTGACCGGACTTGTGACGGAAAGGATTGAAACTTTGAAATATGAAAAACAACGCTAAGCCTCCTTTTGATATTAAAACAAAAATATGGTTTGAAAAAAACGGCGAGCCTGTTTTTGGTATAGGAAGACTGTTTTTATTGCAAAAAATTGAATCTACCGGTTCTATCAATAAAGCTGCTAAAGATCTCGGCTTTTCATATAAAAAGGCATGGAGCTATATTAATCTTATGGAAGAAAGATTCGGTTATCCGTTAGTTAATAAAAAAATAGGAGGTAAAAACGGCGGCGGCTCTATTCTAACGGAAAATGCAAAAAAGCTGATGACGGATTACGAAAATATATTAAAAGAAGAAGAAAAATTTATAAAAAAATTATGTTTAAACCTTCCGGTTTAATTTTATCAGCATATTCCGCATCTTCTGCATCCTTTAAAACATCCGGGAGTCGTCTTATATTCTAATGCCCGATTATATTCTTCTTTTAAATACTTTTTGGTTATTCCCTGGTCTAAAATATCCCATGGCAATATCTCGTCGGTTGAAAATTTTCTCATAAAATCTTCTATTTTATACCCTGAGGCAATAATAGCTTTTTTAATAGTTAAATTATTATTAAATGAATTGATTAAAATATTTAATGACAGTCTTGAACCTCTTGCAAAAAAAGCTTCCGTAAATGCGCTTTTAACAGAATTAATATTTAAACTGATATTTGGCAAATTATTTAATTCTTTATAAATAAAATCTATCTTTTTTAACAATATTTTCTCATTTTCAAAATTTTCCCATTGAAGCGGCGTCCATGCTTTAGGCACAAAAGGACTTATGCTTATCGTTAATTTTCCTATACGTTTATTTTTTCTAGAGGATTCAACAAACTGAGTTCTCATTGATTTTATCAGAGCGATAGTGTCTTTTATATCGGATAAATCTTCGGTCGGCAATCCGACCATAAAATAAGCCTTAATATTCATTATTCCGCTTTCGATTACTTTTTTGATTGTCGCTAAAATTGTTTCATTTTTTATATCTTTATTAATAATTTTTTTAAGACGGTCGGAACCTGTTTCTACGGCTAAAGTAATAGTTTTCAGCCCGGCTCTGTTCATTATATCAATATTAGATTCGTCTAAACAGTCAAACCTTATAGATGAAAGAGAAAAATTTCTTTTTTTTTCTAATGAAAACTGCATATATGTTTTTATATATTCATTGTCCATTGTATCAAGTCCCACAAAACCAATCTTTTCAGATTCTTGAGTTTCTGAAATTTCGGTCATTACATCTTTTATGGATGATTTTCTTGCAGGAAGATATATAAAGGCTGCCGAGCAAAATCTGCACCCTCTTTTGCATCCCCTTGCTATTTCAATAAGTTTCATTGAGCTGAATTCCGCATATTCGGTTGTTATAGAACTGATTGAGGGAGTGAATCCATAATCTGACCATTTCCTCTTTATTCTTTCAGGATAAGATTTTTTAACAATTATATCTTTTATTACGGGTATTTCTAATTTATCTCTTTTACTAAAAATAAAATTGTATGCGGAAGGAATATAAATGCCTTCAAACTTAGACAATTCTTCAATTATATCCTGTTTATTTTTATTCAAAGATTGAGAATATTTTTGAATAATTTGAAAAAAATCAGGAAAAATAGCTTCGGCTTCACCGACAAACATTATATCAAAGAGAGGTGAGACTGGTTCGGGATTTAGAAATGATATTACTCCGCCCGCCATAATTAACGGGTAGTGATTGTTTCTATTTATATCATTTTGTCTATCTTTTGAGAGAAACGGGATATTTTCGGCGTGAAATATTTTTAAAATATTGGCAAAATCATTTTCGTAGCTTAAGGAAAAAAATATTAAGTCATAATTTGATATATTTTTTCTCTTTTCAATAGAAATTATTCCTTTATTATTATTAATATAATTATCATCATTAAAATCTTGCAAAAATGCTCTGTCGCAAGACATAAAATCAGGGCTGTTAAGCAATTCATAGACTCTTAAAAACCCAAGATTAGACATTGCCACATTATAATAATTTGGAAAAATTAATAATGCGTTTACTTCAGAATGCTTATTTTTATTAATAGCTGATTTTTCAGAATTAATATAAATGTCATAAAGTTTATTGATATTCCTCGTCATTTAATAATAATGCATAGCCGCTTAAAATAATAAAAATAATTTTATCGTAAATTTTATTGATATTCTTCGTCATTTAATACTTATATTTAATACCTGCATATAATAAATACTTATAAATACTTACATAGTTAATCATATTAAATATATTATAAAATAACAAAATTTAATATATTATAACATATTTTAAAGCATTTTGATTAATCTGCCTGCTTTCTTAAAAAAGTAGGGATATCAAATTTTTCATCTTCATAATCGTCATCTTCTTCATCTTTTTTGCTAAATTTTGAGATATAATCATTTTTTTCATTTTTAGGAGCAATATTCTTAACAACATCATTGTTTCTACTGTTCATGTGTATTTCCTGTATTTCAGGAATTTCAAAATCAAAATTTGCGTCAGCCGGCGAATCTGAACGTTTAGGTTTATCTTCATTAAAATTATTTATATCCATAGTATTAATATTGCTATTATTGCTAACCTGTTTTTTTATATTTGCAATATTTGTAACATTTGTAACATTTGCAGTATTATGTTCTTTGCCGAATCCTGTTGCTATAACCGTTATCATTATTTTTCCGTCCATACTTTCGTCTATGACCTGTCCGTAAATTATGGTAGCATCAGGATGGGCTTCAGCGCTTATTTTCTCTATAGCTTCGTTTACTTCAAATAATGATAAATCTGGACCGCCTGTAACGTTAATCAGTAGTCCTCTTGCTCCTTCAATACTTATATCCTCAAGCAGAGGGCTTGCAATGGCTTTTTGCGCCGCTTCTAAGGCTTTATTGTCCCCTTCGGCTACACCTGTTCCCATAAGAGCCATGCCCATCTCAGACATAATAGCTTTAACATCGGCAAAATCAACATTTATCATTCCGTGAACATTTATGAGATCGGATATACCTTTGACGGCCTGATGCAAGACTTCGTCAACCTTTCTAAATGCCTCAACCATAGTTGTAGATTTTCCCGCAACCGCAAGCAATCTTTGGTTAGGTATTGTAATAACGGTATCAACTATAGACTTTAGTTCTTTTAAACCTTCTTCCGCCTGCATCATTCTTTTTTTTCCTTCAAAAGCAAACGGCTTAGTAACAACCGCAACGGTAAGCGCGCCTATTTCTTTGGCAACTTGCGCAATAATGGGAGCAGCGCCCGTTCCAGTTCCACCTCCTAGTCCTGCAGTAATAAATATCATATCTGCGCCGTTTAAGGTCTCGTAAATTTTATCTCTGTCTTCTATAGCAGAGCGCTTACCTACATCAGGGTTGGCGCCTGCGCCCAAACCTTTTGTAACTTTTTCGCCAAGCTGAATTTTAATGCTTGCGCTGTTAGTTCTTAAAGCCTGCGCATCGGTATTAGCCACTATAAAATCAGTTCCCGTTAAACCTGCCTGAATCATTGTATTTACAGCATTACTGCCGCCGCCGCCTACCCCTATGACTTTTATATTTGCAGATAATTCTGCACTTTCAATAAATTCCAGCATAGTAATTTCCTCCTATATATTTTTATACTTACATTATTAAAATATTAATATTAATTAAAAAAGTTTTTAAAAAAAGTCTTCAAGTAATTTCAAAAGCCTTGCTTTTATGTTTTCAAATATATTCTTGCTGCTTTTTTTAAACATAGGTTCTTTGTTCAAATTATTCTTGAAAGCATATTTGACTAAACCTACTCCAGTAGAATATATCGGCGAATTAATCACATCGGTTAAACCTCCGATTCCGCGTGGCGTGCCTATTCTAACAGGCGCACCGAAGATGTCTTCTGCAAGGTCCGCGCATCCTTCTATTAATGCTCCGCCTCCTGTTATGACGTAGCCTGACAGTATTTTATTCTCTAAACCGTTCTTTTCAATATTTTTCCTTACCCATGTAAAAATTTCCCCCATTCTTTGCTCAATAATATTTCCCAGCACCTGCCTTGCAATAGTTCTTGGAGACCTGCCTCCTAAACCCGGAATTTCAATTACTTCATCTTTTCTCGCAAGAGATTCTTTGGCTATTCCAAACTTAACTTTAATCTTTTCAGCTTCCTGCGGAATTGTTTTAGTTCCTAAAGATACATCGCTCGTCACACTCTGACCGCCTTTAGGAATAACAAAAGTATGTATAATCGTCCCGCCTGAAAACACGGCTATATCGGTAGTTCCGCCGCCCATATCTATCAGTACTACGCCTAATTCTTTTTCATCATCGGTAAGAACCGCTTCGCTTGAAGCTATCTGTTCAAGCACGATATCCGACACATCCAAATTTGCTTTGTTTGCGCATTTAACTATGTTCTGGGCGGCAATACTTGAAACGGTAACTATATGCACTCTTGCTTCAAGCCTTAATCCGCTCATACCTATCGGCTGCTTTATATCATCTTGTTCATCTACAATATATTCCTGCGGAATTGTATGTATAACTTCATTATCTAAAGGAATAGCTATTGATTTAGCTCCTTCCATAACCCTGTCTACATCCTGCTTGGTAACTTCTCTGCTTTTAACGGCAACTATACCTCTTGAATTAAAGCCTCTGACATGAGAGCCTGCAATTCCCACAATAACTTCGTTAATTTGATAGCCTGCCATAAGCTCAGCCTCTTCTATAGCTTTTGCAATAGCATCAACGGTATTTTCAATATTATTTACGACCCCGTTTCTTAATCCCGTTGACGCGCTGGAACCCAAACCTATAATATCCAAATTGCCGTTTTTGAATTCGCCGACAATAACGCAGACTTTTGTTGTTCCGATATCTAATCCTACTATAATATTGTTGCTGGTTTCCAATTTGACCTCTTTTAACCGCTTTCCTAAAATATTAATATTAATTTATATTTATTTAACCCGATTCTAAAAATTATTTCATTAGTTTATCGTCGCACCATTGAATTATTAATATATTTATTTATTTAACGGCAATAAATTATTATTTAGCTAATTATATTGGTCCAAAAGTTTTACAATCACTTTAATTTATTATGTTTTAGCTTATTTATTTATTAATCAATTAAGCAATCTATAAATCCGCTATAATTATTTATTTCCATATATCCGGCGGTATTACAATCTTTTTATAATTGGCGGGTAAAACTCTGGAACCGCTATTAACACCAACTACCGCTTCGTTTTTATATTCAAGATTTATATATTGATTATATTTAATATTAATTTTTTTTATTTCGTATAATAGCATTTTTAATGTTTTTAATTTATTTTTAATATTTCCGTTTCCAAATTTTATTTCTTTGCCGCTATTTGTGTAAGCCACGATGCCTTTATCTTTTTGAATATGTATTTCATTCAATTTGTCTTTTAAATAAGAACTGTTTATTATCCTTAAAAATTGCAGGGCTTTATTTATACCCGCCAAATAATAGCCGACATTCTTTGATGTAATATTGCCGTTAAATCCGGTAATAACGGGGTGATGATATCCTGCTTCGCCGTCAACCTTCCCGATAACAAAACCTGTTCTGCTTAAATAATATAATTTGCCGTCATTTAAAATTGCTCCTACTTTTCTTTTTTTTAACAAAATAAAAATTTTATCGGGATACTTTCTGTACACTGTAATATCTTTATACCATCTATCAGATGCAATCATTCGTGTTGCGCGTTTTAAATTTATATTAATCAAATTTTCGCCGTAATAAAAACCGCTTAATTTTAATACTTTCATTTTTTCTTGTTTGCTAATGTTAGCGCCTTTAATAATAATTTTTTTTAATTTAAATATTTTTTTATTAAAAAAATAATAATTTATTTTATTTGATACAAAAAAAATAATAACAGCGCCTGCAGTTATAAATCCGATAATATATATTGTTTTTATAAAATTAAAATGATTTCTCTTCTTATTATTATCGTTCTTATTCTTATTATTCTTCTTATTATTCTTTACGTTATTTTTAACATTATTAAATTTTTTATTTTCTTTTGTTTTTTTTATATTTTCATTTTTTATATTAAAATTACTTGCGCCTGAGCTATAATTTTTTACATCCTTCTTTTTTTTATTATTATTTCTGCTTTTATTAAACATTTCAATATAATATATTTATATATATTAATTATTGGTTATTAATTAATTAATTAATAATTATTCACAGCTGATCGCGTCTTCAATAATATTTTCAATAAGACTGTTAAAATCAATACCTTTTTTCTGCGCAATCATAGGGACTAAGCTAAATTCGGTTAATCCAGGCAATGTATTAATCTCAAGCACGTAAGCTTTTCCTGAATCGCTAAGTATAATATCCGTCCTTGTAATACCTTTGCAATCCAATGAAGTATGGGCTAAAACGGATGCATTTTCACATGCTTTATATTCTTCCTCTGTTAAATCAGGGTTTAAAATATATTCCGTTTTACCTTTTGTATATTTTGCAGAATAGGAATAAAAACTGTCATTGGGTTTAATCTCAACGCAGCCCAACGGTTTTCCGGAAAAAACTGCAAATTGTATTTCTCTTCCTACAATATATTCTTCCGCAATAACTTCATCGTCATATTTAAAAGCATCTTCCAGCGCTAAATATAATTCGCTTTTAGAATAGGCGATAGAAGCTCCTACACTTGAACCTTGCGCATTAGGCTTTATAAAATACGGCAATCTCAGATTATTTATTTTTTTGTTTAGCAGCTCTGCTTTTTCTCCTTTTTTTACGGAAAAAAAATCAGGAACGGCTAATCCATAGTATTTAAAAATAATTTTAGATTTTATTTTATCCATTGCTATTGCGCTGGCTTCAACTCCTGAACCCGTATAAGGAATATTCAGCAATTCTAAAACACCCTGAATTTTACCGTCTTCTCCTAATGTTCCGTGAAGAGCATTAAAGCAAATATCTATATTCTTAGCATCCTCAAAAAAATTTTTGTCTAAATCAAATTTTTTAACATTATATCCCATACTCACAAGAGAGTTAGCTACGGCATTTCCCGTTTTAAGAGATATTTCTCTTTCGGCGGATACGCCGCCCATTAAAACTCCTATTTTTAAATCTTTTATTACTGTCTTCATTATTTAATTTATTATTTAATTTATTATTTAATTTAATTTTGTCTTATTTAGTTTATTTATTTATTTGTTTAATGTATTTTAATTTAATAATTTTGCTATGATGCTATTTTTATTGTTGTATATTATTTATTTATTGTTATTTTTTATTGTTTTATATTATTTTATTTTTATTTCAGTATTTAATTCTATATTTTTTTCCATCAGCACGGTTTCTTTAATTTTATTAATTAAATCTAAAATATCGGAAGATTTTGCATTGCCTTTATTTATAATAAAATTAGCATGTTTTTCCGAAACGGCGGCATCTCCTTGCGACAAACCTTTATAACCTATTTCGTCTATAATTTTTCCGGCGGAATATCCTTCCGGATTTTTAAATATACATCCTAATGACCTTTTGCCTAAAGGTTGGGTCATCTTTCTTGCCTTAAATAAATCTATTTTTTCAGATATTCTGCCTTCAGTTGAACTCTTTAATAAAAATTCGGCGCCTACAATAAAATAATCGTCTTCATTAAGGTCTGGTATTTCAAGATTTCTATACGAAAACTTTAACTGATTTTTTTTAAAATTTAATCTATCGCCATATTTAGTTATAATATCCAAACTATTAATTATATTTTCAATATTTGATTCCTTAGAGCCTGCATTCATTTTAACGGCTCCCCCTAATGTCCCCGGAATCCCATAGGCAAATTCAAATCCTTCAAAATTATTTTTTATTGAAAAATTAAGCATTCTTGATAGCAAAACTCCTGCTCCTGCTTTAACCGTGCAATAATTTTCTTTATTGTTAATATTGTAATTTATGTACTTAAATCCTTTTTTAAATGAAATAACAGGCAAATTTACAATCTCATCTTTAAATAGCGTATTTGAACCGCCTCCGATTACATAAAACACGGGACAATAATTTTTTATAATTTCGCAAACAATATAAATATCAGTTTCATTTTCTGGAAAAATCATCAATTCGGCAAATCCTCCCGTTTTTATAGTGCTATATAGAGACAGGTTTGCATTTTCAAGATGAAATATATTGTTCTTCTTTAAAACATCTTTTATATCTATTATGTTTTTAAGCATTTTAATTTGCTATTGCTATTGTTATTGAGTCTTGCAATTTTATTTTTTTATTTTCTTTAGAATCGACAAAATCGTCGCAATATTTTGTTATATCTCCTGCACCGAGAAAAATTACCATTTCTCCGCCTTTAAGCAAGTTATTTAAATTTAACGATATATCCTTTTTGTCAGGTACATAATAAACATTTTTATAA
This sequence comes from Candidatus Acidulidesulfobacter diazotrophicus, assembly GCA_004195025.1. Taxonomy (GTDB): domain Bacteria; phylum SZUA-79; class SZUA-79; order Acidulodesulfobacterales; family Acidulodesulfobacteraceae; genus Acididesulfobacter; species Acididesulfobacter diazotrophicus. The sequence goes on from SGBB01000005.1 coordinate 52,153, forward strand.
CCGGTATATCTCATTTTCTCGCTCAATATCAAAGATGAAGCTGATTCAATCGCTATTTCGCCCGCGGAATAAACATCGGTTATTATCACCATATCTGCAATTTTTAACGACTTGCAAAAATCATCTATTAAACCTTGCATTCTTGAATATCTGTGGGGTTGAAAAACTACGACTATCTTCCTATCCCAGTTTTTAGCCGCTTTAAGCGTTGCCGTTATTTCAACGGGATGATGCGCATAATCATCAATTATTATAAGTCTTTCATCTTCCTTTTTTATTTGAAATCTTCTTTCTACTCCGTGAAAACCTTTTAATCCCTCAAAAATATAATTAGTTTCAATACCCAGCTCCTTAGCTAAAGTTATAGAACCTAAGGCATTGTAAATATTATGTATGCCCGGAACCGCAAGCTTAAATTTCCTTATAAATTTTTTCTTGCAGTAAACGTCAAATTGGGAAAATTCTTTTTCAAGTTCAATGTTTAAAGCATAATAATCGGCTTCCTGTTCTATCCCGTAAGTGAAATATTTCCTTGATAAATCTGGAAATAAAGATTTTAATATATTATTATCTGCGCATAAAGAAGCAAAACCCAGAAATGAAATATTATTTATAAAATCTTTGAATGCGGATTTTATATTTTCTATGCCTCCGTAATAGTTTAAATGTTCATAATCAATATTGGTAACAACGCAATAATCCGGTTTAAGTTTTAAAAAAGATCCGTCGCTTTCATCCGCTTCAACTACCATAAAATCGCCTTTTCCTACTTTTGAATGCATATCTATTCCAAAAACCTTCCCTCCGACAACAAACGTAGGATCAAGTCCTGCAGCGCCTAAAATGGTTGAAATCATTGATGTTGTTGTTGTTTTTCCATGTGAACCTGCAATAGCTATTCCCTTTTTTAACGATAAGAGTTCTGAGAGCATTTCTGCTCTTCTTAAGACGGTAAGTTTTCTATTTTTTGCTTCAACCAATTCAATATTATCATCTTTGATTGCGGAAGAATAGACGACTATTTCGGCTCCGTTAATATTGTCGGGATTATGCCCTATATGAACTTTGCTGCCCATAGATTCAATTTTTTTTATTGTATTATTGTATTCTATATCAGACCCTGTGACTGAATATCCTGAATTAATTAAAACTTCCGCAATTCCGCTCATTCCTGAACCGCCTATTCCTATGAGATGAATTTTTTTATTGCTGTTTTCCATTTATCGGCTCCGATTATATAAAAGTACCTTTAATATCTATTAAATTAATATTATTATAATATTTTTATTATTACTTTATTAATTACATTTTTGTATTACTTTATTATTATTACTTTATTATATTATTATTAATATAATATGTGTTTATTATATTTTTATTATTGCCTTATTTATATTTTATTTAGTCTTTATTGTATTAATTGTTATTTACAATTAAATTAGCAATATTCAAGGCGGAATCTTGAACATTTATTTTATTTAAGCTATAATAAATATTACTCAACAAACTTCTATTATAAAATATTTCTTCTATAGTTTGGAGTAATTCTTTTGAAAGATTTTCGTCGTCTTTTATAAGATAAGCTCCTTTAATATTTAAAAGATAATAAGCATTTTTAAATTGATGATTTTTAGCTGCGTAAGGATAAGGTATTAAAATAGCCGGTTTTTTAATAGCTATAATTTCAGATACCGTCCCAGCACCCGAACGCGCAATTATTATATCAGATAACTCATAATATTTTTCCATATTATTGGTAAACTTAAAAACTTCGTAATGTTTGATGCCGCAATTTGAATAAAAATAATTTATGTTATCGTATTCTTTTTCGCCTGTCTGATGAAATACCGTTATTTCCCGCTTAACATCGGCATCTAACGATGAAATTAAATTCATAGCCGCTCTATTGATAGACGATGCTCCCTGCGAACCGCCGAAAACAAATATCGCCAGTTCCTTTTTACTTACATCTGGCGGTTTAGGAATAATATTTAAAATATTTTTTCTTACCGGATTTCCTGAAAAAATAAATTTAGAAAACGGAAAATATTTTTTTGTTTCATTAAATGATGCGAAAACCGTTATTCTAAAATATCCGAGTATTTTATTTGAAAGACCCGGCTCTAAATTTTGTTCCATAACGCCTGAGCGTATACCTTTGAATTTAGCGTAAAATACCGGCGCAAAAGATGAATAGCCTCCTAAACCTAAAACAAAATCCGGCTTTATTTCTTTAAATATATTGTTCACTTCTTTAAAAACAATGAAAGTATTTATAAAAGATTTAATTTTATTCATAACTTTTTTACCTGAAAATCCGCTTGCATGAATTATATATAATTGTAATCCGTATTCGTCCTTAAGTTTGCTTTCAATACCTTTAGACGTCCCTATAAAATAAATGCCGGCTGAAGGATCTATTTCTTTTATTTTTTCCGCTACAGCTAAACCGGGAAATAAATGCCCTCCGGTACCTCCTCCTGCAATCACAAAATTCATTTTATACCTATCGTACCTATTCTATTATACCTATATGCAATTATCTTAATTTTCTCAATTATATTATCAATATGCTTAAATATTTTTTTGCCGTCAACTTTTAATTCGTCATTATATCCCGTTTATTTCTATTTTCTTATTTAAAATAAATCTTTTTATTATATTTTATATTAATAAAAATTATATTAATAAAAATTTAAAATATTAATCCTTTTTTTTTCTTAAAGATTGAGATGAAATATTTAAAAGTATTCCTACCGCTATTGCCGAAGCCAGAAGCGCACTGCCTCCGTAACTTACAAAAGGCAAAGCAAGTCCTTTTGTAGGCAAAAAATCTGTTACTACGCCGATATTTATAAAAGCGCTTATGACTAAAAGACCCGTAAGACCTAGCGCTAAGTATGTACCGAATAAATCAGGCGCATACAGGGCAATTTTTAGACCTCTATATGCCAAAATAAAATAAAGAGCAATAAATATTAATACTCCTATAAAACCTAATTCTTCTCCTACCGTTGAAAATATAAAATCTGAATAAGGGGTTGGAAGAAAAAAAAGTTTTTCTTTTCCGTTGCCGAGTCCCACACCAAACATACCTCCTCGAGCGAATGCAAACATAGACTGTATAATTTGAAAACCTATACCTGTTTTATCTTTAAACGGATGAAGAAAAGCAAGTATCCTGTCTCTTCGGTATGCAACGCTAAAAATTAATAAATATGCCGCAGCCGAACCGAACAAAAGAATAGAAACAATATATATCAATGAAACTCCTCCTGCAAATAACATTATTAATGTTATAGCAAATAAAACGGAAGCCGTTCCAAAATCTGGCTCTTTTAAAAGAAAAATGTCAAAAAATACCATAACAAGCATAGGCGCTATAAATATAAGCGAATATCTATTTTTATTCAGCAATTCTTTTTTCTTTTCTAAAAATACTGCAAGAAAAATTATAAATATAACTTTTAAAAATTCTGAAGGTTCAAGATTTAATAATTTTAAATTTATCCATCTTCTAGAACCCCCCGCCGCCAAACCTATATGCGGTATAAAAACTAAGAGCATCAATATTCCGACTACGACTAAAAGTATTGCATAAAATGATTTCAAGATATGATAATCGTTTTTCATAAAAAAACCCATAAATACAGCTGAAATTATTACATAAATTCCCTGCCTCATAAGGAAATGATAGCTATTCCCATAATCTATAATAGATGTCATAGCGCTTGTAGAATAAACCATAACAAGTCCAAGCGCAATTAGTATGCATACGGATAAAAATAAAGCGGTATCATACTTTCTTATAAATGCTTTGCCGTAATTTATCATATGATTATTTTTTACATTCATTATATTAAATAATTGCTCCGCTATTTTTTTTGCTTTTAGTTTCTTTTAGTTTGCCGAAACATTTTTTAAATATTTCTCCTCTTTCATTATAATCTTTAAACATATCAAAACTTGATGATGCGGGAGAAAGCAAAACCGAGCATAAAGTATTATTGCCGCATTCGGCTGCAGCAATATCATAAGCCTTTTCAACCGCATCTTGCATATCTGAAGCATTTATCAATTCGACGGAATTATTAAGCGATTTATATATAATATCTGCCGTCTCACCTATTAAAACACAAGCTTTTACATAATTTTTTACAGGTTCAATAAGAACGTCATAATTAAAACCTTTGTCTTTGCCGCCCAAAATAAGAATAACGGCGGAACCGTTAATTGATTCAAGAGCGCTTATGACCGCCGCAGGGTTCGTCGCTTTTGAATCGTCATAAAAATTGATATTATTGATACTCCCGATAAATTCTACTCTATGTTTTAATAATTTATATTCTTTAAATGACTGTTCTAAAGCCTCCAAAGGAACTCCGAAAGACAGCAAAGCGCCGGAAGCAGCCATCATATCTTCTATAACAAATTTTCTCTTATCTTTAAAATCTTTTAAGGAAATTTTATAATCAATATCGTAAAATTCTTTTAATTTAAAATAAATGTTTTCATTTTTATAAAAAATATTGCATTTATTTTCATTAAAACCAAATAAAATAGGCAGCGAACCTATTATATCTTTAACTATAAATGCGTTATAATCCTCATAATTCAATATTGCAGTTTCATTTATGCAATGATTTTTAAATATTTTATACTTTGTCAATCTATATTCGTCAAAATTTTCATACCTGTCAAGATGGTCATCCTGAATATTTAATAATACGGCGATATCAGGATTAAATTTATAAATCCATTCCAATTGAAAACTGGATACTTCTAAAATAAAATCATTATAATTTTTTATGCCTTCAATAAAAGGAATGCCGAAATTGCCTCCTGTAAAAGCCTTAATATTTGCATATTCCATTGCTGCAGAACACATTGAGGTCGCAGTGGTTTTTCCGTTTGTCCCCGTAATAGCTATTATTTTAGGTTTGGTAATACCGCTGCTTTCAATATTGGAATTACTGCATATATTTTTATTAATATTTTCTATATATTTATTATTTTTAATATGCGGATTTTTATTTTCGTTTTCGCTATCATTAGAAAAAATATCGTCGTTTGATTTACTATATAATTTATTATTTAATTGATTATTTAATTGATTGTTTAATTTACCGTAATAATTTTGCATTAAATTTTCGTAAGCAAATTCTATCTCGCCGTATATAGGTTTTCTAAGCTGTCTTAATTTTAATACAACATTGTTATTTCTATGAATCCCCGGGCTTATAACGGTTTGTCCGACATCGTTAATTTTATTTTTTAAAAAATATTCTGCTCCGTTATTGTTAAAGAAAAAAGAGCCTTCACAATTTTGGTTTAGTTTATTTATATCGTCATCGTTTAAAAATTCGTCGTAAATCATAATATTATTTTCATCATTTTTTAATTGATTATAGGTATTTACATTTACGCCGCAAGCATTTCCGTCATCGGTATTTTTTTTTAAAAAATTCTGTACCGCCTTGCCTGTTTTCCCATAGCCTATTATTAGCGTATTTAAATTTTCCATATTTATAATTTATAATTCACAATCAAGATGCAAAATGTATTTAATAATAAATATATATACAATCATTATTATTAATTATTTATATATTATTTATATATAAAGTTTTATATGTTGTTAAAAATAATTAAAAAAATCTTAATTTTAAAGTTGATAAAGCAAATATAGTTAAAATTAAACTCACAATCCATAGCCGTATTATTATTTTTGGTTCAGGCACTCCGCCTATTTCAAAATGATGATGTATCGGCGCCATTTTAAATATTCTTTTTTTTCTTAACTTATAAGAACCCACTTGAAAAATAACGCTTAGTGCTTCAATGACAAAAATAAATCCTATAACCACAAGAAGAATTTCTTCTCTTGTTACAATAGATATATATCCTAAAATAGCCCCTAACGATATAGAACCCGTATCTCCCATAAAAACTGAAGCTGGAAACGCGTTAAACCATAAAAAACCTATTGAAGCTCCCAGTAAAGCAGCGCAAAATACGACTATTTCTCCTATATTGTAAATAAACGGTATGGATAAATAATCGGCAAATTTAAAATTTGAACTTGCATAAGAAAATAAAAGATAACCTGCGACGGCAATTGCAAATATTCCTATCGCAAGTCCGTCAAGACCGTCTGTAAGGTTAACGGCATTAGACGAACCTATTATGACAAACATGGATAAAAGAATAAAAAAAGGACCTAAATCAAAATAGTAATTTTTAACAAATGGAATTACAATATAGCTTAATGACGGAACTTTAACATATAAAATTACTGAAATTACTAATGCAAATACAGTTTGCATTAAAATCTTATATTTACCTCTTAATCCTTTAGAATTTTTCCCTTTTACTTTTAGATAATCGTCCAAAAATCCGATAAAACCATATCCTAAAAGAGTAATAATTGCCATATATATATAAAAATTGAATAAATTTGTAAATAAAATGACGGGTATTAATACAGAAAAAAATATTAAAAGCCCTCCCATAGTAGGAACATCCTTTTTCCCTGTTATATGAGATTTCGGACCGTCTTCTCTAATCATCTGCGAAACCTTAAATTTTTTAAGCATTTTTATAAATGTTTTCCCAAAAACTATACTTAAAACAAGAGCAATAATTAAAGCATAAGAAGCTCTTAATGTTATAAATCTGAAAAAATTTTGATTTAATATAAAAATCATATATTTTTACCTTAAATTTATTTTATTTTTTATATCAAATTAAACCGCATTATATAAATTAAGCTAAATTAAAATGCTTTAAACTGCTTGTAAATATTTTAATTAAATTACTACAATTAAAGTTAATTAAGTTAAATTAATAAAATTTTCCATTTGCATTCCCCTTGAACCTTTAAATAAAATCACGCTGTTGCTTTTATCAATAGTTGATAATTTTTCCAGAAAATTTTTTTTATCATCAAATAAAATTATTTTATCTGAACTAAACCCATTCTGAATTAATCCGTCAATTAAAAATTTACCGAAATTGCCTGTATAAAAAACATAATCTGCAATTTTTGCAGCTTCTTTTCCGGCCTTAAAATGTTCTATTTCAGCTTCTTCTCCCAGCTCAAGCATATCTCCAAGGACAAAAATCTTTTTCTTATCAGGGTATAACTCGCTTATTGCATTAAATGCGGCTTTTAAAGAATCCGGATTTGAATTATACGAATCATTTATTATGATTGAATTATCAGAATTTTCGGCAATTATCTCCATTCTGCCTTTCGGCAATTCAAAAGATTCTATTGCCTTTATTCCTGACGGCAAATCGACTCCGCATACAATAGCAGCCAAAATAGAGCACATAAAATCATAAGCAAAGTGCAATCCGTTTGGTTTTAATTTTACTTTATATGTTTTTTCTTTATAAGTTATTTCAAAATGCATATAGCCATTTTCATCTGCATTAAATTCAATATTTTGATATATTAAATCGGCATTTTTTGCGCCGAAAGAAATAAAATTTATTTTATTGTCTGTTTCATATCTGCCTAAAAGAAGCGGGTCGTCCACATTAATTATAAGATACGAATCCAAAGGCATATTGGACACCATAGAATATTTTTCTTCCAAAACTCCTTCAAGGCTTTTAAATTCTTCAAGATGTGATTTTCCTATATTGATTATTGCCCCTATATCGGGATTAATTATATTAGAAAGTTTTTCTATTTCGCCTTTTTTATTTGTACCTATTTCAAGAACTAAAAATTTATAGCTGCTGTTTAATTCAAAAATAGTATTTGGAATACCTACTTGATTATTGTAATTATATTTATTTTTCAATACATAATTTTCTCCGAAATATTCGCTTAAAATTTTATATAGCATTTCTTTTACTGTTGTTTTTCCCGATGAACCGGTTATAGCAATTTTATTTTGCAAATTAAATAAACTCAAATATTTTTTTGCTAATAAACCATAGGCTGTAAGCGTATCTTCAACTGCTATTAATGTTTTATCGGAATATTCGGAAATATCGTTCTTTTCTAAAAAATCCCAAGAAATAACTGCGCATGGGCAACCGTTTTGAAATATTTTTCCAATAAAATCTTCCCCGTTAAACTTTTTACCTTTTAAAGCAAAAAAAATAGAGTTTTCTGAAAAAGACTGCCTTGAGTCAATAAACACTTCGTTAAAAACAAGATGCTGCCCTATTGTAACGGCTTGTCCGCCGATAGCATTTAAAACATCGTCTAAATTTAAGTTAAATTCTAATTTCATATTATTTAATTTTAATTAATTTATTATTTAATTTTATTTAATTTTATTTAATTTTAATTAATTTAATATTATTATTTCATTATTTTATAATTAATTTTAAATCTCTTTTTTATCTCTTTTTTATCTCTTTTTTATCTCTTTTTTATATCTTTTATCTATCTTTTATCTTTTTATTATCTAATTATATTATATCCCCGTATTTTCTGCTCTATTTATTGTATTTTATTGTATTTTTCCAACAATTAATTATTAACATTTTAATGAATATCATAAAATTTTAATACTTCTTCTTTGTCGCTGAAATGAGTTTTATTTTCGCCTATTATCATATAATCTTCATGTCCTTTACCTGATATCAGAACCGTGTCTTTTTCGGAACATGCTGCAAATAAAGCAGTTTTTATAGCTTTTTCTCTATCCGGTATTATAGTGTATATATGTCTATTTTTAATATCTTTAATCTTCATTATTTCATTTTTTAATAAATTTATATCTTCTATATTGCCGTCGCAAGATATATAAGAAACATTTTCTTCTTTTATTCCGCTTTCTATTTCTTCTATAATTGACAACGGGTTTTCATTTCTGGGATTATCAGAAGTAATAATAGTAATATCTGCTAATTTTCCTGCATGTTTACCCATCATAGGGCGTTTACCTTTGTCTCTGTCGCCGCCGCATCCAAATACGCATATCAATTTATCTGAGGTTATTTCTCTTAATGCCGACAACACTCTGTTTAACGCATCGTCGGTATGAGCATAATCAACGCAAACTAAAGGCAGTTTAGTATTCTTCTTATTATTATTATTATCTTCATTATTATTGTCTATTTTAATTTTTTCTACTCTTCCCGGTACGCTTAATAAAGCCGAGATGCCCTTAGAAATATTTTCATTGTCAACCGATAGAGCAAATGCGGAAGCTGAAGCGGCTAAAATATTATAAACGTTATAATTTCCCATTAAATTTGATTTAATTATAATAAATTTTTCATCAACAGGTTTTATATCGTTATTATTTATATCGTTATTATTTATATTGTTATTGTTATCATGGTTGCAATCAGCTGCAGCGGTATTTATTGCGCTACTATATACGCTATTATTAATACCACGGGCATTTATTTCTTTATACTTTAATTTATTTATTAAATTATTATAATACAGTTTAAACTCAAGTCCTTGAGTATTCGATTTTATATCTTTTGCAAAAATGTCCGCTCTTTCGGTTATTCCATAAGTTATTATAATAAAATTATTTAAACTTTCAAGCTCGCTTAATTCTTTAATTAATCTCATACCATATTCATCGTCGTTGTTTATTACGGCATATTTTTTATTTTTTAAGCTCTTAAATAAAACTTCGGTAAATAAAAGTTTTTTTGCCTGAAAATAAGATTCCATATCTTTATGGTAATCTAAATGATCTCGCGTCAGATTGGTAAATACCGCAACATCAAAATCAATTCCATAAACCCGCTTTTGAACAAGGCTGTGAGAAGATACCTCCATAACGCATGATTTAAGATTATTTAAAACCATAGTATTTAGCATATCATTAAGCATATAAGCATCAGGAGTCGTGTTTATTGAAGGAATATCATCATTATTCTTATTCTTATTATCATTAATTTTTACGCTATTAAGGTCAACGGTTTTTTTAATAATATTGCCTGTTATTTTATAATCTATAGTTCCTATTAAACCTGATGGAATACCTGCCGTATTAAAAATTGAATCAATTAAATAAGAAGTCGTAGTTTTGCCGTTTGTTCCTGTAATGCCTATTACATTCAATTTCATTGCGGGTCTGTTAAAAAAATTTCTTGAGATGATTGCATAAGCTTTTAACGCATCATCAACTATAATTATTGAAATATTGCCTTTAATATTACTTTTATTGTTTCTTATATACGATTCTGAAAAGCTGCCGGAAAGCTCATCTGTAATAATGCAAACAGCCCCATTTTCTACCGCATCTTTTATATATTTATTTGAATCTATATTATTCCCTTTCCTTGCGGCAAAAAGATATCCTTTAGAAATTTTTCGCGAATCATTAGATATACCGTTTATATCTATATCTTTATTTCCTGCAAAAGATATAATTTTTAAATCGTCCGTATTTTCAATGTCTTGTACTAAATCGTTTAATTTCATATAGTAATTATTCTAATTTTATTTATATTATTAAATTATTAATAATAAATTTTTTACCTATATATGAATAATTTAAACTAAACATTGCAAAAACAGCTATAAATAAACAATCTAATCTAATCTAATCTAATCTAATCTAATCTAATCTAATCTAATCTAATCTAATCTAATCTAATCTAATCTAATCTAATCTAATCTAATCTAATCTAATCTAATCTAATCTAATCTAATCTAATGATTTTATTGCATATTATATTAATTAGTAAATTTATTTTATTTATTAATAAAATTATAATTTAAATATTAATTTAAAGTAATGGTTTAAACTTCAATAAAATAACTTGATTTTTTTTGATTTTAGTTCCCGGTTTTATATTTTGATAGTATAAAAACCCCGTACCTTTTATTGTTATATTTTTATCATATTCTACAAGGTCTTTTATAGCGGAAAGTATAGTATCTCCATGTAAGTTCGGCATTATACCTATTTTATGAATTTTTTTGTTAATATTATTTTTAACACTGTTGGCGGCAATCGGCAAATTATTCAGCGACATTATATGAACCTGTTTTTTATACGCTTTATTGCCCGGAAAAATATTTAAAATATTTAAAGCTCTTTTGAAAACCTCTCTAACGACCGGCGCGCTAACTGCTCCTCCATAATAACTTATTTTTAACGGTTTTTCTTGAACGACAAGCATTGCAAGTTTTGGGTGCTTATATGGAACAAACGCCATAAACGAAGCAGTATATAAATTTTTATAATATTTTCCTGTTTTAGGGTCGGCAATCTGTCCAGTCCCTGTTTTACCTGAAACTTTATAATCTATTAGTTTGCAATACTGCCCTGTTCCGCCTTTTACTACAAGACGCATCATATATTTCATCTCTCTGTCTGTTTTTGAATTGATAACTCGCCTTATTACTTTCGGTTTAGATATAAACAACACTTTTCCGTAAGGATTTACAATCTTTTTAATTATATACGGTTTCATTAAAAATCCGCCGTTTGCTATTGCTGATAGCGCCGTGATTTCTTGCAATCCTGTAATTGCCGCGCCTTGCCCGAAAGCTTCTTCGCAAGAACCAACATGCGACCATTTACTAACAGGTCTGTCTATTCCCGATGATTCTCCTAACAATCCCGCATGAGGTTTGCTTAAAAATCCCCATCTTTTAAGCCAGTAATACAATCTTTCTTTTCCTAATTTCATGCCGACTTGACAAGCGCACACATTACAGGAGTACTCAATTAACTGATTTATATTCATATGCCCGAATGATGTTCCTACATCATGAACTGTTATGCCGTCTATATAATAAGCGCCGTGATGACCGTTTACAATGGTAGTCGGTTTTATAACCCCATCCTGCATCGCGCCTGATATTATAAAAGGTTTCATCGTAGAACCCGGTTCAAAATCATCCGTCACTGCTCTGTTTCTCCAGTAGCGCGGTTTATATTTCCAGTAATAATTCGGGTTAAAAGCTGGGTAATCAGCCATTGCAAGAATAGCTCCCGTATTAGGATTCATAATAATTGCAAAAGCTCCGCGCGAATCAGCCGCTTTAGCTTCTTTGTCAAGGTAATGCTCTGTTATATACTGCAATTTTTTGTTTATCGTTAAATATATATTGTCGCCGTGCGTTTCCTTTTCTAATCCGAATCCTCTTATGAAAATATCCTGTCCAAGACCATCATGCATAATTTGTAGAGCTTTTTCATTGCCCTTAAGAATTTTATTATATTTATATTCTATGCCAGATAAGCCGTTATCGTTTATTCCGACAAAACCTAAAACATGGGCAAGAATATCGCCGTCAGGATAATATCTCACAGGCTGCTTAACAATGCTTATTCCGTCAATACCTAAATTTTCAATTTTATCTGCTGTTTTACTCGACACTTTTTTTTTCAACCATGTGAATTGTAAATTTAAATTTAATTTACTAATAACTTTTTCAAGTTTAATATTTAATAATTGCGATAATTCTTTGCTTACTTTATACTTATGTTTTATCATTAAAGGATCTATCGCAATACCGTCTTCATTAATACTTGTTGCTAATAATCCTCCATTAGCGGAATATATATTGCCTCTCTTTGGAGTAAAATAAATTTTTGTATGAAACTGCACATCTGCCATTTTCCTTAACTGCGGTGCATCTATCACCTGTAAATAAAAAGCCTTAATTAATAATAAGCCTCCAAAAATAAAAATTAGAGAAAACACTATTAATATTCGGACTTTCATTGTCGTTTTCCATATCTTATTCATGAATCATTACGACTTCGCCTTCTTTCGGGTATACAAAACCTAATTTTTTCGCTATCTTATAAATACGCGAAGGAGAAGCAAGCGAAGCTTTTACTATTAATAATTTTTTATTTTTATGTACCAATTTAGCCTTAATTGTCTCAAGCTTGCTTATCTCGTATCCTAATTTCATACTTTCCATATTTGTCCAAACATAAAATATTCCTGTTAATGAAATTATAAAAATCATAATAATCAAATACGGTTTTATTTTTGACATAATTTTTTAAAAGTATCCGATTTATTTATTGCCTTACTCCTGCCTGCATTTGCCGTTAAAAAAAGTATCAAAAAAGTTTTAAAAGTATCCGATTTATTTATAAAAAAAGTATCCGATTTATTTTATTTATTTTATTTATTTTATTTATTTTATTTATTATTAACAATTTATATTATATTAAACTTGCCGCTCTTAATTTTGCGCTTCGAGACCTTGGATTATTTTTAATTTCATCATACAAAGGAGTTAAAGGTTTTTTTGTTATTATATTAAAATCTTTATTATTTTTAAAAAAATTTTTAACCAATCTGTCTTCGCCTGAATGAAAAGCTATAATGCATACAACTGCCCCTTGATTTAAAAAATTTTTTAATTTATTTAAAAATTGCGTTAAGGATTCATATTCATTATTAACAGTTATTCTTAAAGCTAAAAATGTTCTGGTTGCAGGGTCTATTTTATTTCTGCCGTTTTGCCTGAAACCTATAGTATTTTTAATCAGCTTAGCCAATTCCATTGGAGTTTCTATTAACTTTTTTTTTCTATATTCAATTATTTTTTTTGCAATTTTTCTTGAAAATCTTTCATCTCCGTAATTCCATAAAATATTTGAAATTTCTTCTTCCTTATAATAATTTATAATGTCAAAAGCTGTAATTTCGCCATTAGTATCTATTCTCATATCTAAATCTCCTTCATCTTTAAAACTAAAACCTCTTTCGCTTTCAAGCTGAATAGAACTAATTCCTAAATCTAACACAATACCGTCTGCTTTTTCAAAACCTGCATTATGAATAACTAAATCAATATCGCTGAAATTAGAATGAAATATTTTAAATCTTTTTTTATCAAATTTTTTTTCTAATTCTAAATTAACATAATTAACTGCTTTTTCATCACTGTCTATACCAATTAAAAATCCGTCCGGCGCAGATAATTCTAAAATTTCCTTAGAAAATCCACCTGCTCCGACAGTACCGTCAACATAAACATTTCCATGTTTTATATTAAGCAAATCTATTGATTCCTTTAGCATAACAGGAATATGTTTTATGTTTTCCATATTAAATTAAATTTTAAAATATTTAGAATCCAATTTGAGACATAGTAGCAGATATAGTTTCAAAGTTTGCTTTTGCATTTTCAAAATTGCTATCCCATAACTCTTTGTCCCAAATCTCAAATTTATTAATAATTCCGACAATCATTACTTCTTTATTTAGCCCGCCGCTGCTTCTCAGCGAAGGAGGTATTAAAAATCTGTCCTGAGTATCAAGTTCTAATCCAAATCCTCCTGAAAAAAAATATCTTAAAAATTCTAGAACATCTTTTTGCATTGACGGCAGCTTAAGAGCTTTTTCTTCTAGCTTCCTCCATTCTTCAACAGGATAAGCCACGAGACACTTATCTAAATTTGTAATAACAAGATTGGCATCGTTATAGTTAGACATAAGAGCTTCTTTAATTTTCAAAGGAAGTTTTATCCTGCCTTTATCATCAATCGAATGAATATATCTTCCGCTCAGCATCTTATTATTTTATTATTATTAAAAATGTTATATATTTATATAATTAAAATTATAAAATATTATTATAATTTGATTACTTACCACTTTTTACCACTTTTTACCACAATTAAATAATAATAGTAATTTTAATAAAAGTCAAGTATTAAGAAAATAAATTTTAATAATTTAACATATTTCAATAAAATTTATAGATTAAAATAAATTATTAAAAAGGATTAATGAATGAAATTGCGGGATAATAAGCAATAAAAAATTAACCAAGCGGATAAATCATAAAAAAAATTTATTAATATAAATGACATATAAATCATAAAATTAAATAAAAATATTAAAAAAAATATGCGTGGCTGCATGATGTTTTAAGCGAATGCAATGTGACCATTCCTGCTACAGAGATAGGATTTACCGAAGTTACAAACATATCCTCTTCAAGTTGAAGAAGTTCTTTGCTTTTAGAGCAAACATAAATCTTAATAGATTCATTATTCTTTGTGAGATAAGAAATATTTTCATCAATAAGCTGTTTAAACCTTTTTTCTATTTTATCATTTTTATTTAAGTCTTTAGTATAAAGCAGCGGCGATCTCGCCATACTAAATATAAAAATATTTTGTTCCATAACTATCAATGTTCTGGCGAATATTAAACCGGCAATACATTTTTCAGGTTCTTTTTCAGGATCTGACAGCTGAACAATAAGGATGTTAGAATTTTCCTCTTCCATAAAATTTAATCATATATAAATTTATTTTTCTAAATAATTAACAAGCCAATCTTTTAAATGAATTCTGTTAAGCTTAAATAAATCGTCTATTTCTTTCATATCGTTTTCACAGATATTATCATATTTAAGCATTTTAATCTGATCTGAAGTAATGGGCAATCCTTTAACTTTAAAAAATTTTTCTATAAATTCAATTCCTTTTTCGGCAATAAATATCGGAGCATGGATTTTTATTTTCTTAGGCGGTATTATTTCCATTATTAAATCTATAATACCTTCAAACGAGTAAATATCGGGACCGCATATCGTATAAATTTTATTATATGATGCTTCGCTGTATAAAGAGCCTGAAAAAGATTTTGCAATAGACATAACATCTATAGGAGCAAATTTATCTTCGCCTGTTCCAATAATGGGAACAAAAAGACTTCCTTTTATTAATTTAATTAAGTCGTCAAAAAATGCCGCATCATCCCCAAATATTAATGAAGGTTTAAAAATCGTCCAGTCTAATCCTGAATATTCAACTAACTTTTGACCTGCATATTTAGATTTATCATAAACGGATTCAGATTCGGCAGATGCGCCGTTAACGCTCATATGAACAAATCTTTTTATATCATGTGATTTTGCTAATTCTAATAAAATTTTAACATACTCAACGTGCACTTTCTGAAATGAGAAATCGGGCTGGGATTTTATAATTCCGATAAGATTAATTATAGCATCAAATTTATTTTCAGAAAAAAAATCGTTCAAAGGTTTAATATTTTCAAGACTTCCTTCAAAAACGTCAAAACCTTCCTGTTTTAAATTTAAAGCCTTTTTCTTGTTTCTTTCAAGCAGAACAACCGATGCGCCGCTTTTTTTTATTTCAGAAGCAACTATTGAACCGACAAAACCTGTTCCGCCTGTAATAAAAACTTTCATATTACATCCTTATAGTCAAAATAATGAAAAGCTTCTATATATCTTACGGTTTTTGTTTTTGATCTCATAACAACAGAATTAGTCTTTGCACCGCCGGGGAAAAAAACAACTCCAGGCAGATATTCTCCTGACGTAACCCCTGTTGCAGCAAAAATAACATCTCCAGAAGCAAGTTCATTTATATTATATATTTTATCAAAATCTTCTATACCCATCTTCTTAGCGCGTTTTTTTTCTTCATCGCTTCTAAAGGAAAGTTTTCCTTGTATATCACCGCCTATACATCTGAGAGCTGCGGCGCTGATGACTCCTTCGGGAGCTCCGCCTATGCCCATAAGCACGTCAACACCCGTCTCTTCTTTTGCCGTAGCAATAGCGCCCGAAATATCGCCGTCTTGAATCAATTTTATTCTTGCTCCCGTATCTCTAACTTCTTTGATTAAATTTTGATGACGTTCTCTGTTTAAAATTACGACCGTTAAATCTTCAACATACCTATTAAGAGCTTCGGCAATTCTATGAAGATTCGCGGAAACACTGAGGTTTAAATCTATCGCTCCTTTTGCCTTAGGTCCGACTGCTATTTTATCCATATATGTGTCAGGAGCATGCAAAAAATGTCCATGATCGGCTATAGCCATGACGGAAATACTGTTTGAACCTCCTTGAGCACAAATTGTAGTGCCTTCTAAAGGATCTACGGCAATATCAATTTTTTGTCCTTTTCCTGACCCCACTTTTTCTCCAATATACAGCATGGGAGCCTGATCTCTTTCGCCTTCGCCAATAACAATCGTCCCGTCAATATCTATAAAATCAAGAGAGCTCCTCATTGAATCTACGGCAGCTTTATCGGCGGCTTTTTCGTCTCCTCTTCCTATGTGCTTGGCAGATGCTATAGCAGCATGTTCAGTAACACGCACAAACTCAATCGTTAAGGTTTTATCATCCATTTATTAACATCCTTTATATAATATATAATATATAATATATAATTTATAATTTATAATTTATAATTTATAATTTATAATTTATAATTTATAATTTATATCTAACTATATTCTATATTAAGTTAATTATACTATATTATTTATAAATAATATAGTATATATGAATATATTATTTGTCTATTTATTGACTTCTTCATATCGCTGTCTTATTATCAGTCAGCTTGTTCTTTAACAAGTATGCACTTCTTAATGCGGTATGCCGAATATAATCCGTTAAAAAATAATAAACATGCTTTTTTTGGCAAATACCGCCTCTAATCATGGGGCAGTTGACGTTCAGGAACTCCGTCATATTCATGAAGATCTGACCTTAATCTTCTAAAAGGTTTTTCCCTCATCCATTCTTCAAATACCTGTCCTACTAATCCTGCAGATCTCGCTATAATAAATAAACCTTTTCCTAACCTGTAATCTAAACCCATATCCGACATTATTGCTGCGATAGCTCCGTCAACATTAAGCGGTAATTTTTGTTCTGGTTTTTTAATTCTGAATTCGTTTTCAATTGCAACGGCAAGTTCAACGTATTTGCCGCCAAAATTTAATGATTTTGCAACTTCCAGCAGTCTTTTAGTTCTCGGGTCTATTGAATGAAGCTTATGACCGTAGCCTGCAAGCCTTTTCTTATTTTTAACAGCATCGTCAACTATTTTTTGAGCCATTTCATTAATATTAAAATCGGCATTATTTTTATCTTTTAATTCATCTTGAAATAATTTTGCTGCTTTCTCAATAGCTCCGCCATGCGCATCGCCTAACGTAAGTATACCTCCTGCAACAGCTGCATTAAGGGAGTTTCCCCCTGAAAATATAGTTCTTGCCGCAACGGCTGAAGGCGGGGCAATACCTGCGTCTATACTTGAAACAAATATAGCGTCAAGCATTTTTGCTTCTGCCTGAGTCGGCATTTCGCCTTTTAAGAGAAGAAAGCAGACTTCCGCATAAGATTTATTTCCGATTAAATTGTCAATATTATATCCGCGAATAAGAATTCTGCCGTCTTGGTTTGAAGTTAAAGCAGTACGCCATTCTTTCGGTTTTTCATCAGACATATTAAATTACTCCGTTATTTTTTTTATAAATTATACCGATATTTAATTTACTATTACTATAATATAATTTTTAATATTTTGCAAATTTAAGTGTGCTGTAAAGAGGTTTAACATTATCCGAAGAAGTATCTTCAAAATCTCTTTTTACTCCTAACGATATCAGACAATTAACTAAATCATGATAAAAACGGGCGACTTTAATTGTTCCTGTTTTCTTCCCGACTTCTTCAAGATAATTAATTTTATCCGTTGCCTTGCCCATCCCTCTTTCAACAATAGCTCCTGCATGACCAAACGCAACGCCGTCCGGCATATTTTCCTGAAATATTCCTGACACGAAAATAGCAAGCGGTTTAGTATATCCGCCTTTTGATATTAATTCGGCAACCTGTTCTTCATATGTTCCCCCAGGTTCTCCAAGAATTACGCAAGCATTAACATTACCGTCTTTTTCTAATTCAGGTAAAACATCTGCAAAAGTAGTACAGGATATGATATCTCCTCCCAGAGCCAAAGCCATATATATTCCGTATCCGCGTCTTTTAATCATTTCAGAAGTCGTGACAGTTAACCCCCCGCTTTTTGATAAAACAACAATTGAGCCGTCTTTAAAAGCAATGCTCGGGTCTTTTCCGCCGATTGCGCCGATTCTTCCTACAGACGGAACAAAACATCCTAACGATGTGCCTCCGATTATAGTAATCCCTTTTGATTTAGCAATTTCATAAATAATAATAGAATCCCTTATGGGAACATGTTCTGTTATAATATACATAAGTTTTATGTCATGATTAATTAATTCCATTACGGCATCTAAAACAGAGGTAGGCGGCACATATATAAGTCCCGTGTTAACCGTTTTTTTTAATTCAGGAACTGCCAATGCTTCTTTCACCGTATCATAAACAGGGACATTAAGCGCACCGTTCAGAATTCCGCCTTTACCTGGCGTTACTCCGCATTTTACTATTCCCGGATAAAGTTTTTCAGATTCAATTACAACCTGTGAAGCTTCTCTGCCTGTTATCCCAATAACTATAACACCTGTCTCGTCATTTAAATATTTAGTACCTTTCATAATTTAATTATCTCCATATCTGTATATTTAAAATATTTAAACAATTTTTCTTTCTTTTAATATATCATAAAGTTTTTGAGGGGCAGCTGTCAAAGGAAGCTCGGAATCATAAATCACCGCTTCTATATTATTCCTTACAAAACATTCGTTTAACATTTGTAATCCTTTTTTATATTCAGGACCGCTTCTTCTTACAACCCATATTAACCCTTGAGGAAAATTTCCGTCTTTTATCATCTCTTCTATTGCGGAAACAAGACCTTCCCCGAGCGTCACGTCAATTCTTGTATTGCTTGCGGTTCCTCCGCAAACAAGAACGGCTTTTAATCCTGGCTTCGCTAAAATTATTTTGGTAATTTTATTCATTTTTTCCGCAGGAGGGTTTCCGCCTATATCAGTTAAGTTGGCAGGTTTTAAACCTAAAGCTATCACCGTTTCCGCCGTAATTGTGGAACCTCCGCCGCCAAAAGTCATTAGAGCAATATTTCCGTCAAGCTCAACATAAGAACCTGCTTTCCCTCTGTGGTCGTCTCTGTCTATAAGATGCGCCGAGGATTCTCTTTCCGTTAAAGGTCTGCCCATTGATCCTCTTGCCGAATATATTTTTGACGGAGCTATTCTTGCATCGTCGTCAATTATAGTTACAGCATCAAGAGCAAGTATTTTCTGCTTACCCGATGCCTTTTTATCTTCAGCTATGACTATAGGATTAACTTCTACAAGTCTTGCTTCCGTGCTCCAAAAACTATGATACATATTGGCAATAACTTCTGAAAGCTGTCTTAAAATTTCTTTGTCTTTTAATTTAATTTCAAGAAGAATCTCTCTGACTTTATAAGGAAAAAGCCCTCTTAAAGGATTTATATCATATGTAAAAATTTTTGACGGATCCTGGTCTTCTATTTCCATGCCGCCTTGAAGAGAAATTATAAAAACAGGCTTTCTGCTTTTCGAAGAATATGTAAAACTTACATAAAGTTCCTTTAATATTGAAACTTTTTCTTGCAAAATAACGCTTACGGGCATTTCGCCATAAACATCGCTCGCCATCAAAGCCTTTACATGCTCGTTTGCTTCTTCTCCCGTCGACGCAAATTTAACGGCTCCCGCCTTACCTCTTTTTCCTACAAGAACCTGTGATTTCAAAACAATATCCCCGCACTGATCAACAAAATCGGCAACATTTTGACCCGGTCGTTGAACTACTAAATATTTTGGAACAGGAACACCGTATTTTTTAAATATTGCATCGTACGTTTCATATTCATAAAGTTTCATAAATAAATAAATACCTCCGTTAAGTATCTATTAATAGGTAATAAAGCATCTATATAAGTAACTAAATAATAAGTAACTAAATAATAAGTAACTAAATAAGTAACTAAGCATCAAGGTTCTATTCTAAGAAGAGCATCTGCAGGGGTTATGCTATCGCCGGCTTTAACATAAATAGCTTTAACCGTGCCTGATATTGGAGCATGAATTTCATTTTCCATTTTCATGGCTTCCACTATAGCTATTGTTTGACCCTTTTCAACTTTATCTGCTTCTTTCACAAGAATTTTCGCAACTCTTCCTGATATCGGAGCGGTAGCATCTCCTTCCTGTGCGATTGTATGTCCAGAACCTGCTTGAGCTCTTACTTTAGATTGATTAAATTGAGTTGAGATACCGCTTATTGCAGCTTCTACTTTTGGATAAAGCTGAATTTCTTCAAGTTTACCCTGCACCCTGACATAATATTTTCTGGGTTTTCCCTGTTCTTGACTCGGCGCAACACCTTCTACCTTGACGCTAAATTTATCGCCGTGATAAGTAATGTCAAACTCTACCGGCGCTGCATTTTCCATAATACCGGGTTGTGTTTCTATCATTTCTTCTGCACCGGAAATAACATCAGACACAAGACCTCCGCTTTCTCTTGCTTTTAAAAACTCCATTGCCTGCATAGGAAAAAGTACATATAAAAGTATATCTTCTTCAGATTTTGATAGTATGCTGACCTCTTTAACGGCATTATCCCATTCGTTTACATCGGCGCTGTCGCCGGGTCTTATGCTATAATCCGGTTTTTTATCCGGTCCTAAAATTTTACTGATAAGCTCTTTAGAGACGGTACCTGGAGGAGTTCCATATTTTCCTTCTACATAATCTCTAACTTCTTTTGTAATAATTTTATATCTTTCTCCGGAAATAACGTTTAAAACAGCCTGAACGCCGACTATTTGAGAAGATGGGGTAAGAAGCGGCGGATAGCCTAAGTCTTTTTCAACACTCGGGGTTTCTTTCAAAACTTCTTCCATTTTATCGCCTGCATTTGCCTCTTTTAACTGTGCCATCATATTAGAAATCATACCGCCCGGAATTTTATGAATTAAAACCTTAGCATTAACGCCGCCATACTCGGTTTCATATTTTTTATAATTCCTTCTTATATTAGAAGTAATGGTAGAAGCATCTTCTAAAATTTTAATATCTATACCTGTATCATAAGGCGTACCTTGAAGTGCGGCAACTACACTTTCGGTAGCGGGATGGCATGAACCGAAAGCTAAAGGCGACAAAACGGTATCGAGCATATCTACGCCTGCATAAATTGCCATCATATGATTCATAATTGCCGTTCCGCTCATATCGTGATTATGAAGCAGAACCTTAATATTGTCGCCCACTTTATTTTTTATACTTCTTATTATATTATAAGTATCAAGAGGCATCATAATTCCCGTTGCATCTTTAAAGGATATCCAGTGAGGACCTATTTCAATAAGTTCGTCCGCATACTGCATCCATTTTTCATAAGTATGAACGGGGCTTTTCGTATAGCTTATTTCGGCGTGACACTCTCCTCCAAGCTCTTTTACTGCTTTACAGGCAACTTCAATATTTCTGTTGTCGTTTAATGAATCGAAAACTCTGAAAACGGTTATTCCGTTTTTAAGCGCATTTTCTACAAATTTATAAACTACTTTATCTGCCCTAGGTCTATAACCTACTATGCTTTGACCCCTGAACAGCATTTGAAGTTTTGTATTAGGCATTACTTCTTTTATGCGTCTCAGCCTTTCCCACGGGTCTTCCTTTAAATACCTGAGACAAACGTCGTATGTAGCGCCGCCCCACATTTCAAAAGCATATAGACCTGCTTTATCCATTTTTTCGCAAAGCGGAATTAAATCATCAGTCTTAACCCTTGTCGCTAATTTACATTGAATTCCATCCCTTGCGGTTAAATCTGTTATTAATATTTTTTTTGGTTTGGCAACTTCAATTTTACCTTTTTTTAACATCTCTTCGATAGTTTCTATAGTGCTCATTGATATCCTCCTATAAACCGTGATAGGCTGCCAGCGCAGCGCTTATAAATGCAACATAGTCTTCTTTGTCTTTAAGTTCGTCATAATCAAAAACTTCAGGATGTTCTTCTAAATATTTTGTCGTAAATAAACCCGTCTTAAAATCTTCCTGCTGGATTATTTTTTTAAGAATAGGAATAGTAGTTTTTATTCCTCTAACTTCATAAGATTCAAGGGCAACTTTTGTTCTTTGTATTGCCTCTTCAAATGTCCTTCCCCAGCATATTAATTTAGCAATTAGAGAATCATAGTAAGGCGTAACCTCAAATCCGACGGAAACAGCGCTTTCAACTCTTATACCGTTCCCTCCAGGCACATAATAACGCTCTACCGTGCCGATGCTTGGACGAAAATCATGTTTCGGATCCTCGGCATTTATGCGGCACTCTATCGCAAAACCGTTAAATTTTAAGTCTTCCTGTTTCATTTCTAATTTATGACCCGCGGCTATCTTAATTTGCTCTTTTACTATATCTACCCCGGTAATCATTTCGGTAACAGGATGTTCGACCTGTACCCTTGTGTTCATTTCAATAAAATAAATATTGCCTTCTAAATCCGAAACAAATTCCATCGTGCCTGCACTATAATAACCGATTTCCTTACATGCATTTACCGCTGCATCACCGTAAAACTTACGTTTTTCTTCATTAAGCACAACGGAAGGAGCAATTTCAATCATCTTTTGATTTTTCCTTTGAATTGAACAATCCCTTTCGCCCAGATGAATCACATTTCCGTATTTATCTCCAAGAATTTGAAACTCCGTATGTTTCGGATTCTCAATAAATTTTTCTAGAAGCAAATCGCCGTTTCCAAATGCCTTTTTGGCTTCTGAATAAGCGCTTTCATAGTTTTTAATTAATTCTTCTTTATTTTTGCATAACCTTATGCCGCGGCCTCCGCCGCCTGCGGTAGCCTTAAGAAGAATAGGATATTTAATTTCTTTGGCAATTTCTATTGCTTCATCTAAGGATTTTAATATTCCGTCGCTTCCCGGAACCGTTATAACGCCGGCTTTCTTCATAACTTCCTTAGAGCGCGCTTTATCCCCCATTAAAGCAATAACTTCCGAGGAAGGACCGATAAAAGTAATATCGTTATCTTCGGCAGCTTTTGCAAATTCTGCATTTTCCGCCAAAAATCCATACCCGGGGTGAATTGCATCCGCTCCTACAGATTTAGCCAAATCAATAATAAGCTCATAATTTAAATATGCATCCATAGGACTAACTCCGAGCATATAGGCTTCATCCGCCATTTTTACATGCCTTGCCGTCGGTTCTACTTCGGAAAAAATTGCAGCCGTCAAAATATCCAATTCTTTTGCCGCTCTAATGATTCTGCAGGCAATTTCTCCTCTATTTGCTATAAGAATTTTCTTAAACATAATTATCTATTACCTCCCATAATTTTACCCCTATAATTGTTTGTTATCCTGAACCTTACTGTTCTATCTTAAAGGAATATGAAATAGGAGCCGCCTGATTTATCAAATAAGCAATGCTGCATGTCTTATTGAGAGCTTCCTCTATTGCTTTTTTAACGTCGTCTTGAGTAAGTTCTTTAGCCTTAATAGTAAAATGCAGCAAAATCTTTGTAAAAACTTTCGGATAAGTTTCTTTTCTTTCGCTATCAGTATCTACGGTAATACCCTCTACATGTTTGCCATTTTTATGAAGAGCTTCGTAAACATGGATACCCATACATCCGGCAATAGAATAAAGAAAAAGCTCAGGGGGTCTTATTCCTCTGCCTTTTCCGCCCACATACCCTGCGGCATCAATGTTTATTTCCCCTGATTCACCTGAACCTACAAAGTGAAAATCTTCTTTCTGTTTAACTGTTAATTTCATAATTTACCCCCAAAATTTTGTTACATTGTTTTTATTTCAACAGCTTTTACTTCAACAGTTTTATATTTCAATTAAAATAGCCTCGCCAAACTCGGAAGTATTAAGCTCGACTGCTTCCTTACCCATCTTTTTAAATCCGTAAAACATATCCTGCGTGCCTTTACACTTAGATATAACTTTTCTAACGGCTTTATATACAAGGTCTGCAGCTTCTTTAAAACCTATATATTCGAGCATCATGGCTCCGGACAAAGTAATAGACAACGGATTTGCTATGCCTTTTCCTGCAATGTCCATACCAACCCCATGCGTACTTTCAAAAAGTGCATAACCATCGCCGATATTACCGCTTGGAACAAAACCCGGTCCGCCTACAAGAGCGGAAGCAAGGTCTGATATATAATCGCCGTTCAGATTCTGGGTGATTATAACATCGTAAGCGTCAGGATTTAAAACTAACTGCATAAGCATTTGATCGGTAATAACTTTAGAAAGTTTTATTTTATCGTTAGCACAATTATGTTCTATTGATATTTTATCTTTAAATTCGTCTTCTTTAGCTACTTCAAAAGCCCAGTTCATAAAAGCGCCTTCCGTAGCCTTCATAATATTTCCTTTTCCTGCTACCGCTATTGATTTTTTATTATTCTCTATGGCATACTTAAAGGCTTTTCTTACGTGTCTTTTAGTTTTAAATTCGCTCATAGGTTTTATTGTAATTCCCGCATCTTCAGGAATAGCATCCGATTTAACATTCATTTCATTGATAAAAAATCCGCGCACTTTTTTTGCTCCGTCTGATTTCGGCATATATTCTATCGCCATATAAACATCGTCCGAGTTTTCTCTAAAAACGGTAACATTTACCCGTCCCGCATCAGGTATCGGAGACGGCTGGCCTAAGTAATATACGGGTCTTATTGCCGAGTAAAAGTCCATAGATTGCCTTAGAATGGAATTAAGAGATTTTCCAGGTTTGCCTACTGGAGTACCTAAAGGACCTTTTATGGAAACAATACTCTGTTTTAAAATTTCCAGTGTTTCTTCAGGCATTCTTTCTAAACCGTTCTTTTCGGCTTTATCTCCCGCTAGTACCTCAACCCAATAAATGACTTTTGACCCATGATATGCTTTATTGATAGCGCTATTTAAAACTTTGTGCATTACGGGAGTAATTTCGAAACCTATACCGTCTCCTTCAATATATGGAATTATTGGATTATCGGGTATATCTAATGTTTTATCTTCTTTTAGCTTAATAAAATTCCCTTCTTCCGGAATGCAAATTTTACTATCCCATTTAAACACATTTTCATTCATTCCTTGTTCTCCTAATTAATAACATAAATAACATAACAAAAACAATTTTTCATATTCCAAAGATTATATTTTAATAAAACATTTTTTTAAAAGCAACTAAAAAATAAAATTTGTTGTTAAAAATTTTAAAATAATCATAATCTGGTTAATAATACACTTATTTAATTAGATTATTTATAAAAATTCATTAAAAGAATTTAAAAAACTTTTAAAAAGTTTAGAGCCTGAATCAAAAAATAAACCAGTGTTTTGAGAATTTTTTTCAGAAAAATTAGATGTATGATATTTAAAATGCGTATCTTTCATTGAGGGTGCAAAAGCGCAAAAAGGAACAGGTCCTGAAGAATGTTTTTTTAATTTTACGGGATTATAATGATCAGGTAAAATCATAATGATAAAATCCTTATATTTTTTTGCTCCTTCAAGAACTCCGCCGACAATATATTTATCAAAATCTTGTATCGCCTGTAATTTTTTTTCAATGCTGCCCTCGTGAGACGCTTCATCGGGAGCCTCTACATGAATATATACAAAATTTCCTGAATTGAGCGAATTTAAACCGTATTCAACTTTGCCTTTATAATTTGTATCTAGATAGCCTGTAGCTCCTGGAACATCGATTGAATTCAATCCTGCATATTTTCCTATTCCTTTAACAAGGTCAACTGCGGATATGACGGCGCCTTCTATTCCATGCTCTTCTTTCATAGTAGGCATATCGGGTCTATGTCCTTGACCCCATAGCCAGATAGAATTTGCTGGAAGTTTGCCTGAAGCTATTCTTGCTTTATTAACATCGTGATTTTTAAGTATATCCTCTGCTTTTTTCATTATTTCAAGCAAAATGCCGCTTGATGAATTTCCATGCGGCAGGTATTCGTCTATTTGTAAGTCTGGTATATCATGAGGAGCAACGGTCTGAAGACCTTTTATATCAATATTATTTTTAGCAACCATAAGATGTCTGTAACTTATACCCGGATAAAATTGAAAATCGCTGCTGCCCAATTCTTTTTGAAATGTTTCCAATATGCTTTTTGCTTCTTCGGTAGTAATATGTCCGCCGGAATAATCGTGCATAATTCTTTTTCCGTTTTCATCAAGTATATTGACTAAGTTAAGTCTGAAAGCAACATCATTGCCTAGAAGTTCAATGCCCATACTTGCAGCTTCTAAAGGAGATCTTCCCGTATAATATTTGACGGGATCATATCCTAAAATACTCAGAGAACCTATATCGCTTCCGGGAAGACAATCGTCAGGAATTGTTTGGACAAGCCCTGCAATACCGCCAGATGCAATATAATCCATATTAGGCGTTGCCGCAAAATCAAGCGGAGATTTATTATTTAACTCTGTTAAGGGAAAATCCGCCATTCCGTCAGGACACAAAATGATATATTTTTTTTCTTTTTCCATATTTTTAAATTTCTCCTGTTTATGTTATCTTTATTTTTTTTATATAAAATTTTTTTATATAAGATCCATTGCTTTTAAAACAGATTTTTTATCGCATGGAACAATGATAGGCTCTTTTGAAATTTTTATAGCATTTTGCGGATCTTTTAGTCCATGACCTGTTAGCGTCAAAACACAAACATCGCCTTTTTTAAAAACTCCGCGTTTATTTAACTGGATTAAACCGGCTAATGTTATTGCTGAAGCAGGCTCGCAGAATATTCCTTCAGTCCTTGCCAATAAAGCGTATGCATCAAGAAGGTCTTCGTCCGTCACCGCTTCAATCAATCCCCCTGACTCTTCTTTTGCTTTAACAGCCTTTTGCCAGCTTGCAGGGTTTCCTATTCTTATAGCTGTAGCAATAGTATGTGGTTCTTTAACTATATGATCTAATACGATAGGCGCAGCTCCTGCAGCCTGAAAACCTATCATTTTAGGCAAATTTTTAATTTTTCCGGCTTGATAATATTCTTTGTATCCGTTCCAATAAGCAGTAATATTACCTGCATTGCCTACTGGAAGTATATGGTAATCGGGGGCTTTTCCAAGTTCGTCGGCAATCTCAAAACTTGCTGTTTTCTGGCCTTCTATTCGGTAAGGATTAACTGAATTGACTAATGTTACTTCAAATTCATCCGATATTTCCTTAGCTATAACAAGAGCTTCGTCAAAATTGCCTTGAATCTGCATAACGGCGGAACCGTGCATAAGCGCCTGAGAAAGCTTCCCCATTGCAATTTTGCCTTCAGGAATAAGCACGAATGATTTTATGTCTGCTCTGGCGGCATAAGCGGCGGCGGCAGCGGAAGTATTGCCTGTAGAAGCGCATATTATCGCTCTGGATCCGTCTGCGACGGCTTTTGAAACAGCCATAGTCATCCCTCTGTCCTTAAAAGAACCCGTAGGGTTTAATCCTTCATATTTAAAATAAATTTCAATATCTGGATTTATAGTTTTATAAACATTCCTTGACTTGATAAGAGGAGTATTTCCTTCAAGTATGCTTATAATAAATTTATCATTTATCTGAGGTAAGAATTCGCGGTATCTTTTAATAACCCCTTCATATTTTTGCAATTGCAAGTTTGACTCCCGATTAAATTAATTTAAATTTTATATTATATTTACATATAAATTAAAATATTAGAAAATGAGTATTAGCCTAAGCATTATTTTCACTTTATATGTTTTTTCATATATTTTATTACTCTTTCAATAATTATTATATGTTATATAAATTATATAAATTATATAAATTATATAAATTATATAAATTATATAAAATAATTATATCAATTCACATTATCTTCAATTCTTAAAACCATAGTTTTTGCAAGAATAATGTCTAATTTATCGCATAATTCTATGCTTTTAAACAATTCTTCTTCATTTGCTTCATGGGTTGTTATAACAATAGGAACGGCGCTGTCTATTTTTCTGCCTTGCTGAATCATTGAGCTTATGCTGATTGAATTATCTCCTAAAATCTTAGAAATTTTAGCAAGAACGCCAGGCCTGTCCATAGCGGAAAATCTTAAATAGTATCTTGATATTATATCTTTTTTTCTTTTTATATGAATTTTATTTAAACTTTCATTTAAAAAAATATCTTGATGTTTTTCATTATTTAATATTTTCCCTGCTATTTCAATAAAATCTCCCATGACCGCGCTTGCCGTCGCCATGCCTCCCGCGCCATAACCGGTAAGACTTATAGGACCTGCAAATTTGGCATTCAAAAAAAATGCGTTAAACACTCCGTCCACCTTTGACAATAGACTGCCTGAAGGAATCAAGGTAGGATGCACTCTTATTTCTATTTTTGAATCGTCATTTTTAAGAATACCGAGAAGTTTTATTTTATACCCGAGATCTTTAGCAAAACAAATATCTATATCGTTTATATCTTTTATTCCTTCAATTATAATATCGTTTAAAGATATGCTTGCCGAAAACGCCAATCTGCCTAATATAACTAATTTATGAGCGCTGTCGGTTCCATTTATGTCAAATGACGGGTCGGCTTCAGCATAACCTTTTTCCTGAGCTTTTTTAAGAATATCTTCAAATTTTCCGCCCTCATTTGTCATCTTAGACAGAATATAGTTAGACGTTCCGTTTATTATTGAAAATACCGACGTAATAGAATCTCCTGCAAGTCCGTTTTTTATAGACCTTAAAATAGGAATCCCGCCTCCTACTGCAGCTTCAAATCCTATATGCGCATTATGTTTTTTGCATAACTTAAAAATTTCTTCACCATGCTCTGCGAGCAGCGCTTTATTTGCTGTTATAACGCTTTTTCCGTTTTTAACAGCTTTTTCAATATAGTCTTTTGCAGGATTAGTTCCTCCCATAAGTTCAACTATTACATCTATGCTTTTATCGTTTAAAATATCGTCTATGTCGCTAACAATTAAATTCCCGGCGTCTTCTGCCGACGGATTTCTGTTTCCTCTTGTAAATATTTTTTTAATATTAACTGCGGCAGAAAGCATTGTTTCAATTTCTTTTTTGCGAATATCCAATATTCTGTAAAAACTGCCTCCTACCGTTCCAAAACCTAAAAGCCCTATATTGAT
Source organism: Candidatus Acidulidesulfobacter diazotrophicus (assembly GCA_004195025.1). Lineage (GTDB taxonomy): Bacteria > SZUA-79 > SZUA-79 > Acidulodesulfobacterales > Acidulodesulfobacteraceae > Acididesulfobacter > Acididesulfobacter diazotrophicus. The sequence continues at coordinate 82,003 of SGBB01000005.1, forward strand.
TTTATTGTTTTCCATAATTTATTTTCTATATTATATAAGTGATTAATTTAGCATATTATGTTTTTAGTTTATTATGTGTTAGCTTATTATATTCATTATATATAATAATTTTTATTTAATTTAATTAAGTTTGCTTATCGTAGTTTAATATTTAGTTTAGTTTGCCAATATCTAACTTAACATAGTTTTTAATATTTAGTTTATCTTAATCTTAATCTTAATCTTAATATTTAATTTAATTAAGTTTGGCTTATCTTAGCTTAATATTTAGCTTGGTTTACCAATATCTAACTTAACATAGTTTAATAGTTTAATAGTTAGTTTTAGTCTATCTTAATCTTAATATTTAATTTAATTTAGTTTAAATATTATTTATATCAATTGGCTGTTTAAAAAATGTTTTACCCCTTTAGCCGCCTGTCTTATCCGCATTTCATTTTCTACGAGAGCAAATCTGACATATTGGTCTCCGTATTCCCCAAAACCGATACCTGGAGATACTGCAACCTTTCCTTTTTCTAATAACATTTTAGAAAATTCTAGCGAACCTATGCCTGCGCTTAAAAAATGTTCCGGAATTTTTGCCCAGACAAACATTGTAGCCTTCGGCTTTTCAATATGCCACCCTGCATTATTGAAGCTTTCAATTAAAACATCTCTTCTTTTTTTATAGTGCTCAACCATTTGATTTATTGCGTTGTATTTATATTCTTCGTTTAAAGCAATAATAGAGGCTATTTGAATAGGCTGAAACATACCGTAGTCAAGATAGCTTTTTATTCTTGATAAAGCATTAATCAATGTTTGATTGCCTAAGGCATACCCCACTCTGAATCCTGCCATACTATAACTTTTTGACATTGTAAAAAATTCTACTCCAACGTCTTTTGCTCCTTTTACAGAAAGAAAACTCGGAGATTTATATCCGTCAAATGTAAGATCCGCATATGCATGGTCATGGATTATATAAATGCCGTTATCTTTAGCGAAATCTACAAGTTTTTCAAAAAAATCTATATCAACGGTTATAGTCGTAGGATTATGAGGAAAACTCAATATAATCATTTTAGGCTTTGGCCATGTTTGTTTTAAGGCGGTCATAAGATTTTCAAAAAAATCTTCTCCTGGAACAAGCGGTATACTTCTAATGTCGCCGCCTGCGATAATAACTGAATAAGCATGTATCGGATACGACGGGTTAGGCACGAACGCTACATCGCCTTTATTTATAGTTGCAAGCATCAAATGGCTTAAGCCTTCTTTGATTCCCATAGTAACAATAGCTTCACTGTCGGGATCTAAATCAACGTTGTAATTTCTTTTATACATATTGCATATAGCAACTCTTAGTTTATATATACCCTTAGACACCGAATACCGATGATTCTTCGGATTTTTAGATGCCTCTACCAATTTTTCAATTATATACATAGGGGTCGGAGAATCAGGATTTCCCATACCGAGGTCTATTATATCTTCCCCTTTTTTCCTCGCTTCTGCTTTAATTTTATTGACCTCAGCAAAAACATAAGGAGGCAGTCTTTTTATTGTTTCAAAATCTTCGGTCATAATTTAGATTTACCTAATTTTTTAATTATTATTAATTATCTATACTTATTATTAATTATCTAAATAATTATCCAAATTAATAATAATTTCATTGCATTTATTTTATTTTCATTTAACTTATTTTAACTTAACTTTATACTATATTTTTTAATTATTTTAATCAATTATCAAAATTTAATTTAATTTAATTTAATTTAATTTAATTTAATTTAATTTAATTTAATTTAATTTAATTTAATTTAATTTAATGCTATTGTTATAAAATTTTTCCGCCCCGAATGAACTCCTGACAAGCGGAGCCGAAAATACATTTTTTATACCTCTGCTTTTAGCATATTTTCCGTATTCAATAAATGTTTTAAGAGAAACATACTCTTTAACTTCGATATTTTCAATAGAAGGACGCATATATTGCCCTATAGTTATAAAATCTACATTTGTTAAAGCTATATCGCTAATTGTTTTAAAAACATCTTCTTGATTTTCTCCAAACCCAACCATTATACCTGATTTTGTCTGAATATGCGGATATTCTTTTTTTACAAAACTGAGAATATTAAGCGATAGCTCATAAGAGCTTTCAGGTCTGACAGTTTTATAAAATCTTTCGACAGTTTCAATGTTGTGTCCAAATATATTTACTCCTGCATCCAGCACAGCGTTAATTGATTTTTTGCTGCCTTTAAAATCGGAAGTCAACACTTCAACAATACCGCAATCAGTGTTAGATTTAATTTCCTTAACCGCTGCAGCAACTATAGAAGCTCCGCCGTCCTCAAGGTCATCTCTTGTAACCATAGTTATTACGGCATGGTTTAGCTTTAAAGATTTAACTGCGTATGCTATCTTTGCAGGTTCCGATAAATCAATCTGCGGTTTTTCATCATATCCTATATTGCAAAAAGGGCATTTCCTCGTACATTTATCTCCAAGCAAAAGAAAAGTAGCGGTTTTATTAGAGAAACAAAGGTTTAAATTAGGACACCTTGATGACGAGCATACGGTATTTAAACCTTTTTCTTTAATTATTTTAGAAGTAGAATATATATCTTTTCTCGATTTTATTTTTAAAATCTCGTTTCTAATGTGAGCAGGAATTCTTTGATTCATGAAAAAATTATGAATATTTAATTTATTTTTATTTTAGAATTTACGGTACTTAATTTATTTTGTTAATATTTATAATTTAACAACAAAATAAACCGTAATGCAAAAATTCAATTAATTTATTTTGCTAATATTTATCATGTTAATTTTAATTATATTATTTTATAATTAATAAATAATGATATAAATGTAAATTGTATAATATTCTGTTAAAAAATAAAATAAATTTTTATTAAATATTAAAAATTTACAGTAAGTTATAATTCAAATTTACAATATAAATGCTAAAATTGCATAATATATAAATAATTGATTAATCTAACTTGTAATTAGTATTATGTATATATCACAATATACCTGCTAATTCCAATATTTTTTATACTAATAAATAAAACAAATAAAACAATATTAAAATGCCGGACAATATAACATTAGCGCAAGATGAATATTTTATGAAATTAGCAATTAAAGAAGCAATTAAATCTTATAATGCCGATGAAGTTCCGATAGGAGCGGTAATAGTAAAAAACAATGAGATAATTTCAGCTTCTTCAAATAGCGTAGAAAAAGATTTATCAGTCATCATGCACGCAGAAATAAAAGCACTAATATCGGCACAAAAAAAATTAAAATCGTGGAGATTAAACGAATGCACAATGTATGCAACATTAGAACCTTGTCTTATGTGCTGCGGAGCGATAATCTTGTCACGCGTAAATAGATTAGTCTATGCGGCGCCTGACCCCAAAGCGGGAGCGGTTGATTCTTTATATACGACATTATCCGACAAAAGATTAAATCATACGGTAGAAACGATGGGCGGTATAATGGAAAAAGAGTCATCGCAATTGCTAAAGGATTTTTTTAAAATAAAAAGAATAAAAAAATAAATAGTTAACGTAATACCAAAACTGCCGGATTAAAAATATAGTTTAAAGTTTAAATAGTCTAAAAAGTTCTTACAACCATAAAATTTATGGTATTTTGCGTACTATTTCCATCACCGTAGACTTTGCGGTTTGCTATTTGATTTTCCAATTCCAATCTGAATTGCGTATTTTTAAATATATTAAGATTTGGTCTTAAACCTATTGTAAAAGTTGAATCAAAATAATTAAAAGCTTCCCCCGGAATACTGTTCTCTTCCCACATACCGTTGGGATCCCAGACCTTAACTTCTCTTAGAGTTTGCGAAAATCTGCCAAAATTTAATATATCAAAATGATGAATATAAAAGGCTAATCCGGAAAAATGGGATTTGTCATAAGTTAAATTTGAAGTTGAAATCAAATAGCTCGGATATACCGATGTTGTCGTGGACGCCTGAAAGTTAAATTTATTAGCATTTATATTATTTTTTTCTATAATTGATTTATTTATACCGCTGTTTAATCCTACTTCATAATCTAAAACAAACGTCCAAAAATTAAAAGGAGAATATTTTACGTCCGCAAAATTGTAAAAAAACTTGTTTGTATTATCCCGTATTAGGCTATTATTATATATAATAAAATTTTCCGCGCCGTAAACTATACCTTCATGAAATTTTAATTTTATATTTTTAAACGGTTTATAAGAGGTGATAAATTCAAAAGTCGGATACCTGTCAATCGGAACCATTGCGTTATCTGTTAGTGCAGTTCCAAAGACCATTTTTAATTTTTTTGGAATAAAAGGATAACTTAAAAATATTCCCGTAAGTTCTCCCGGCTCAATGGCGGTAATAGGTGAATAGGTGTTTTCCCATAATCTTGACAAATTATAAGATTCAAAACCTATAAGATAATTTTTTTCGCCTATTTCAACTTTAAGTCCGTTTCCCACAGGCAGCCCTAAAGATATATAAAGATTCCTAAAGCCGTAAAGCGGTCTATTATATATAGGTTCGGTATAATAAGAATAATTACCGGTATAAGGTCCGACGTCCTGTATATTTTCGCCTATATCCAATGTTGCCTTAAAACCTATGCCGAATATATTCCTTCCGTCAGAAAACGCATTTTTAGAAACGGTTAAATCTAATTCGTTAAGGGTAAAACCATTAACTTTGTAATTGTCTATATAATTTCCGTTATAGTTTCCATAGGGAAATTGTGAATTTGCAGCGGGATTAGCAAAATTATATGTATAAGAGGCGGCAAAAGTTCCGAATAGTTTTATTTGCGATAAAAAAGTATTTTTTTTAGATTTATTTATATCAACGTCTATCTTGCCTATATAATTATTTGTATTATAATTAGTATCATTGCACTGTATGACGCGGTGTATATTTTTTAATATATCGCCGTTTAAATTAGTTCTTTTATTATCATATATATTATTATATACATTATTATTTATATTATAGCCTGCGTTATATGCGGCATTCGAATTTTTAATAAAAACATACGCCGTTATAAATTGAGCCGCAATAACTAAATTTAAAATAAAAATTAATTTTTTCATATTAAAACCTCCTGCCGTGATCACTATTATTAATTAATTGTAATTAATAGCTAATGAATTCTAGAAAATCCGATTATAACAAGAATAACCATGACTACTATGTAAATCCTTAAAAACCAAAAAGCAAATTTAACCCAGCCGCTGATTTCTGCCCTCTGAAGCGGAATTTTATTATAATCAAGCAATCCTTCTTCTTTCACAAAATTTTCCCAATATTTTTCTAAATTAGCGCCGTCTTGAGAGTTATTATTATTTAATTTTTTTAACATTTTATCTTCACGGTTATATTTGATTTTTTTTTTATCTGATGCCATTTTGACCACCTCTGCCGATTATTTTGAATTAATTGCAATAATAATTAAAATAAATTAAAAATTTGCCTACATAATATATATATTAAAATAAATTATCTTGCTAAACTTCTAAATTAAATTTAAATAAATTTATCTTTTATGACAATAAAAGCAAGAACGACTGTATCCTTGCTTTTAATATTCTTCTAAAATTAAATTTAAATAAATTTATCTTTTATCATCATAAAGTATCATCCGAAAAGATGCGGAAATACGACTGTTACACCGTATAATCCGTTCATTATTATCAAAAATCCGACTATTATAAACGCTGAAATATTTTGCCATCTTTTATTTGTATGTTCACCCATAATTTCTTTATCGTTCAGCAAAAGCAATAAAAACAGCATAGCGGCAGGCATAAATATTGAAGCTATAACCTGAACGGTCAGATTTAAGAAACCTAACGGAATATTAGGTATTAAAACTACCGTGCCTGCTATCAATACGCTTAATAAACCGGGAACGTAAAAATACCAGCCCTGCAGCGGAGGAAGGTTTATGCTTTTTGGCCAGCCTAATGCTTCTCCTGCCGCCCATGAAGTGCTTGCCGAAATTGCTATTGTTGCAATAAGACCTGCTTCTATTAACCCCAGCGCAAATAATTTCATAGGAATAATTCCCATTTTTTCGGAAATTATCTGCATAATTTGACTTATACTAAGATTAGAACTTCCGCTTATCCCGTGGACTACGGAACCTGTTATGATAACTATAGCAATAGCCACAATTACCATAAAAGTAGAGCCTACAAAAGTATCTATCTGCCCGTCTCTTATATCTTTCACGGTTAAACCTTTATCTACAATAGATGACTGCTGAAAAAACAGCATCCATGGCGCTATTGTAGTACCGAGATTTGCAAGAACTACATAAATAAACAATGAACTAATTCCTCCGCTTATATGCCATGTTTTAAAGCTGTCTGCAACCACGCCCCAATTAAGATGCGGAACAAAAAACACAAGCGGAATAAAAATTAAATTTAAAGCGGCAATACTAAGACTAATCCATTCCCATGTATAATATCTTAGAAATAATTGTATAGAAAATACGACAATTACGGCAATTATAGAAGATGCAATGGGTGAAACCCCGAAAAACTGCATACCTAAAGTTATGCCGATAAATTCTGTAATTAAAGTCAAAATATTTGCAATAACTAAATCTGCCAACGAAAACGCGCCCCAAAATTTTCCATACCTTTTCCATATCATTTCGGCGTGACCTCTATGCGTAACAGCTCCCAGCCTGACGGTCATTTCCTGAACTATATAAGCAACGGGAAGCATTAAAACCATAAAAGGAATAAAAAATCCAAGCCCGAATATTGACCCTGTTTGTGCATATGTAATTACACCGCCTGCGTCATTATCGGCTATCATAACTAAAATACCCGGTCCTACCAAGGAAAAAAGAAGGCAAACTCTTGAAAAATACCCGTATTTTTGCCGCATAACATGAATTTTTAACCTGTCTATCGCCCGCACTTTTATATCAACAGGAAGTTCATCTAACCTATCTTTAAGTTCTTTCATATCCACCTCCTTAACTTATTAATTTTATACATATTTTAGCTAACTACCTTAATCACTTAATCATTAATCATTTCATAGAAACTGCCAATGATGTTTCAATAATAAACAATATTAGATGACCGCTTCGCTCTCGGCTTAAAGCCTCGTGAAGTTTACTTCGGAACTTTGCCGTCTTAGCAGGAATAACACATGGCCTCCTGTACGTGCAAGAATGGCATCAGACCTTAGCAGAATGTACACTCAAATTAATGACACCTATCAGTGAAACTGCAAATCTTCTCAACGCCGTTCCCGCAAAAGCGGAAAAGTTCCAAAGTAAAAACACACGCCGTTTCTGTTCAATAGGCTGTAAGCCGAGAGCGAAATTGAATTAATTAAAATAATAAATAGTGCTTTGCAATTATATTTAATAAAAAAATAAATAAAATTAAATATATAATAATCTAAAAGCATAGCTGTCTACTTAATAAACTATAAATCAATGTTTAAAAATACAAATTGGAAAATAATATAGGATTATAATAAAATAATAGGATTGCAATAATACATTGCAATAATAATTGAAAGGAAAATTAGATTTAATTTTTAAAGAAATGTGATTTTATCTTTAAAATCCGTTTTTTTAAAGTTTTTAATACAATCAAGATATTGGATTTTAACTTAGATAAAATTATTTATTTTATAAAGAAGAATTGTAAATTATTAAATATCATTAATTGTAATAATTAAGATAGTAAGATTATCTGCCTATCAATTTATGTATTTAATAATTTATATGGTTTACCTTTTATATTATAATTCAGCTCTGATTGTATTCTATTATAGTTTTCAATTGTTATTGCAAAATAAAAATGACGGCTGCAACTGCCGTCGGGTTCACTTCGCATAAAGCCTCCATATTGATAATTAATTATTTGGATAAAATTTAATACCTTAAATTTGTTTTTAATTATCCTATTAATAAAAACTTATGTCAAGCAAAAATTTACTAAAAAATTTACTAAAACAGAAACTCCAAAATTTTATTTTTAATAAAATTAAAGCTTAAAATTAAAGCTATTGTAAGATAACATAATTGATTTTTATTTAAATGTTTAATATTATATTTGCATATTTGTTTATAAATTAAATTTAAAATAATCAGTAACCTGTATTAATTTAAATTGGCTTAAATTATGAGTCCTTCAATAGCAATCGGAATTATAGGCATAGTTATCCTCCTCGGTTTTATCGGAGAAATGTTTTTCTCTTTTACAAAAATTCCGTCTATTTTATTTTTAATGCTGGCGGGTCTCATGTTAGGTCCGATTTATCATATATTTAATCAGCAGCTTTTTATTGATTTTGCTCCTTACTTAAGTACTTTAGTACTAATTCTTATTATGTTTTCGGGCGGGCTTGAGCTTAATTTTATAACTGTTTTTAAAAGTTCTATTTATTCAATGTTTTTGATCATCATCGGACTTTTTCTTTCAATAGCGCTGGTTGGCGGATTTTTTTATATAATGGGCGGCGGCGATTTAATGCAATCATTGATGATCGGCGTTATTGTTTCCTGTTCCAGTTCTACCGTCATTATGCCTCTTCTATCCAATATAAGCGTGAGCGATAAGAATAAAACTATAATAGCTATTGAATCAACATTCAACGACGCTTTTGCAATAATTATCCTAATTATTTTGATCAATTTTGCAAAAAATTCGTCTGCGCATGTTAATTATTTATCTACCGCCGTCGGTCTGCTCTATTCATTTGGAATTTCATCAGTTATAGCAATAGCATTTGGGATTATATGGTTTATTTTATTGAGGTATATTTCAAAAACAAAATATGCTTACTCTATTACGTTTGGAGGCATGCTTATTCTTTATTTGATAATGCATTTCGTTAAAGGCAACGGCGCTATAGCTATTTTAGTTTTCGGAATAGTTATGGGCAATGAAGAATTATTAAACAAACTTAAAATTAATTTATTTAAAATGAGTTTAAAAGATTCTTCTATAAAACAGTTTAACTATGAGTTTTCGTTTTTAATAAGAACTTTATTTTTTGTCTTTCTGGGAGTTGTCGTAGAATTATCACATATAACGTGGGAATTTACAGACAGACTCTTTATTATGATAGTAATGATAATAATAGGGCGATATATAAGCTCTTCCGTCACATTTTACTTAGAAAATTTAAAAAAATCGAGTAGAGAAAGACTGCCAAAAATAGAAAAATACTTTTTGTGGTCAATGATAGGAAGAGCTTTAGCCACGGCAATAATGGCTTATATGCCAATGAATGCCGGAATTGCAGGAACTCAAGATTTTCCTGAATATGCTTTTTTAGTTATTATAATAACTAATATACTTTTAACAGGAGGGGTTTATTTTTACAGCAGATACGCAAAAAATGAAACTGCAAAAACAGAAAACATTCAACAGGAGTCTTAACCCAACCTCACCATAATTACCGGCAGCATATTTATATTGCTATATTTATGTGAACAGCAAAAATGTCTATGGGACTCCAAAATAAAAAATAAAATGGGTCATAATTTTATAATAATAAAATTAGAAACTATTAAAGCTGCTTCAGTGTATAATAAAAATTAAGTTCCCGCTTTTGCGTGAATGGCACCCCCCCCCCCCCGAGTTAAAAATTAAATCTTCGAAAGCTGGAAAGCTCAGGGAGGCTTCATGAGACTATAGTATAGGCCGAAAGCGAAACGGTCATCCTGAAAAAGCTGAAAAAGAAATTTCTAACCTATTATTTTATTTAAAGTGCATCATTGGTATTATTTAATGGTATTATTTAATGCCACAAAATTAACACAATAGGAACAATTAATATCGTAAATATATTAACTACTTTTATCATTGGATTTATTGCCGGTCCTGCAGTGTCTTTATACGGATCGCCTACCGTATCGCCTGTGATTGCCGCCTGATGCGCAAAACTTCCTTTGCCGCCGTATGCTCCGCTTTCTATAAGCTTTTTTGCATTATCCCATGCGGCGCCTCCGCTTGTCATTGAAATAGCAATAAAAAGACCTGAAATTATAGTACCCAATAAAATTCCGCCGAGAACTTGAGGTCCAAGAAATAAACCGAATATTACAGGTCCTAGAACAGGTATCAAGGCAGGCAATATCATTTCTTTAAGCGCCGATTTTGTAACTATATCAACGCATTTTCCATAATCAGGTTTTGTTTTGCCTTCCTTTATGCCGGGCATTTCTTTAAATTGCCTTCTTACTTCAATTACAATTTCACCTGCCGATTTTCCGACGGCTTTCATAGCCAAAGAGGCAAACAAAAAAGGAAACATAGCACCTATAAATAATCCTGCCAGAACAGAAGGCTGGGATATTAAAAAAATATAATGTATCGAACCTTTTTCAATCAACTTTGCGTATTCGGCAAACAGTACAATTGCGGCAAGAGCAGCCGAACCGATAGCATAGCCTTTTGTAACAGCTTTCGTAGTATTGCCTACGGCATCTAATGCATCGGTAGTTTCCCTTACTTCGCTTGAAAGATTGCTCATTTCGGCAATTCCTCCTGCATTATCGGTAATGGGTCCGAAAGAATCAACTGATATAATAATACCTGCCATAGAAAGCATACTAGAAGCAGCTACCGCAATTCCGTAAAATCCCGCAAATTTATAAGATATAAGAATTGAAGCTGAAATAAATAAAACAGGCAATGCCGTTGACATTTGACCTACCGCAAGTCCTGCAATTATATTTGTTGCATGTCCTGTAGTTGAAGCTTCGGCGATTGATTTAACGGGATAAAAATGCGTTGATGTAAAATAATCTGTTATAATAATAATAAAACCTGTTAAAAATAAACCGACAAGAGCAGCATAATAATAATTTATAGCAGGATATTTACCTACGTCTTTCATAAAATACATTGTGAAGAAATAATATAAAATTGCAGATATTATTCCGGTGGCAAGCATTCCTTTATACAAACCGTTCATTATTTTTTCTTTAGATGCGGCTCCGACAAAAAAAATACCCGCTATTGAAGTAATGACTGCTATAGCGCCAAGCATTAAAGGATACATCATTGCCTTCAGGGTAATATTTAAACCGTATGATTTAAAAAAAATAGAGTAAGCCAATAACATTGCAGCAATAATAGTTACGGCAAAAGTTTCAAAAACATCCGCTGCCATCCCTGCGCAATCTCCTACATTATCCCCGACCTGATCGGCTATAACGGCGGGATTTCTAGGGTCGTCTTCTGGAATACCTTCTTCAATCTTCCCTACAATATCTGCTCCCACATCTGCCGCTTTTGTATAAATTCCTCCGCCCAATCTTGCAAATACGCTAATCAGACTGCAGCCAAAAGCAAAGCCTATCATCGAATCTAAGGCTCCGCTTATAGTTCCTGTTATATATAATGATATATAAAGAAAAATAGAAATACCTAGAACGCCAAGCCCTAAAACCATAAGTCCTGTTACCGAACCGGTTTTAAAAGCAAATTGCAGAGCTGGTTTTGTTCCGTATTTTGCAATTTCGGCAGTCCTAACATTAGCTCTTACAGCATTAAACATTCCAAAATAACCCGCTGAAGCTGAAAGAACAGCGCCGAACATAAAACCTGCAGCCGTCAATATTCCAAATTGAGGAACCCATATTCCTCCAAGTAAAATCAATAAGAAAATTATTGAACCGACAATTGCGACTGTTCTATACTGGCGATTAAGAAAAGCTTTGGCTCCCTCTTGAATAGCTGCGGCTATTTCTTGCATTTTAGGAGTTCCGTCGGAATGTTTTAATGCCCAAAAAGTTATAATGACACTGTAAAGCACAGCAATAATACCTGCAAATAGTCCAAGCAAAATAGAATCATTAAATATATTCATAATTAATGCCTTCTTTTATAATTGAAATTAAATTATGTAATATTTATAATATACCACTTTATAATTATTTATAATTAATTATTCTATATCTGCATTCGGCTGTTTTTCAAAACTTCCTGCTTTCTCTTTTAAGTTTGCAAAATATATTGCAATAGGTCTATATGCAAGATGCGACCATTTTGAAAACGGTACTTCAATGACTAACATAGGTATTAAAATCATTAAGTGAATTAAATATAAATAAAAAATCCATGATGAAGGATATTTATAAACTACAAAAGCCCGCAGCAATATTCCCGTTAATGCCGTAAGAAACAATAAGACAATAAATGCCCAATCTGTATGATGCGAAAATTTGCTTCTTTCTTTTTTTTTTGTAAATCGTTGAAAAGCAAAATACATTGTTCCAAAGATAAGTCCTATGCTTGCGTAGTAATCAAATAATATTGAATGGAACATTACATATTTGTCATCGGTTTGAAACCACTTCAAAAAAAATACGATGCCGATAAATAAAACAACGTAGCTTGTCATAAGAAACACATGCGTTAGCCAGAAATTATATTTTCCTTCCGAAAGTTTTTTAAAAAAAGATTCTTTTTCGGATTCATCTTCGCACTTAGAAAATCTTATTTGAGTAAAAAAATTAAATATCAATGCCCACAATTCCGTAAAATAAAGTTTAAAAGGAATTTTAATCTTTTTATCGCTTAAGACTGTTTTATTGAACATATTGAAAATAAATGATATCAGTAAAGCGGAAAGTATAACCATCATAGGGTAATCAAAAAAATAATCTATTTTATAAGCGGGGACCATTTGATTTATTGACAAATTACCGCCGTTTAACACAGCAGGAGGAGTTAATCCGAACAATACTGCCCATTCTAAAAATACAACCGCTGCAACAATTAGTAATGCAATATACTCTGCTATCTTAGATTTATAAAGCAGTCTTGATATGCCCGTCCAATCATATTCCGTCGTCAGCCAACGGCGAAGCGACATCATAAGCTGACCTGGGTCGGCTTTTCTCGGACAATATTCGGAGCACTTACCGCAATAATAACACAGCCATGGATCTAAATCGCTTTTCAATTCGTTTTTTAAACCCCATTGAGACCATATCATTTCTTTGCGCGGAAAAGGTTTATTATCTGACGATATAGGGCATATAGCAGAACAAGTTCCGCATTGAAAACATTTTTTGAAATGACTTTCGCCGATATTATTAATATTTTTTATAAGATTAATGTCATTACTATTTAATGTATTATTGGACATATTATATTTATCTCCTAAAAACTATCGTCATAATGATTAACAATATCAATATTTATTAATATCAAAAGTAAAATTTTAATGAAAATATTAACTTAATTAATGCGGTCTATATCAAAAATATCGTATAACTATAACAACAATTATTATCATTAATAATATTTATATCAAGTAACTATATAACTATAAACATAACTATAAACATAACTATAAACATAACTATAAACATAACTATAAAGAACAATTGTAATTAAATATTTTAATATTAATTATAATATTAAAAACCTTTGTAGGGATTGGGCTCTATTGACTTTATTTTATCAACAAAGTCATTTAATATATCAGGTAATTTCATATAATCTGAAAATTCAATCTGCACCTGGCTTATTCTCTCAGATTCTAAAACTAATCTCGTCAAAGTTTCTTTAAGATTTTCCATTCTGCACGAAGCTAATTCTGAACCCTTAATAAAATGACACTGATAATCATCTCCATATTTGCACCCTAAAAGGAGTATTCCGTCTATTCCTCTTGACAGAGCATCTGCATACCATACATTATTTATGGATCCGAGACACCTTACGGGGATTATTCTGATGTTTGACGGAAGTTGTATTTTATTCATTCCTAATATATCAATAGCAGGGTATGCATCGTTCTCACAAGCAAATACAAGAATCCTGTAATCATCATCTTTTGCCACCTCGTCGGGAACGTAAATGCTTTTAAGCATTGAACCTATTATATCTACCGAATAATTCTTAAACGAAATAATTTTAACGGGACATGCTCCCATGCAAACACCGCATCTTCTGCATCTTTCAGGATTTGGTTTAGGCGTGCCTTTTTCATCTTCGTCAATAGCTCCGAAAGGACATTCTTCAGTACATCTTTTACATTGCGTGCATCTTTGAAGATCAAAAAAAGGGTACGTCGTATCGTTAGACCTTGGATGAACGGCTTTTCCTTTAGATGTTTGCTCAATGCACTGAATAGCTTTAAGAGCGGCTCCTTTTGCATCGTCAACGGAAAACACGGTATCCATAGGCGCTCTAACGGAACCTGCAGGATATATGCCTGTTCTTCTTGACTCATAAGGAAAACAAATAAAATTAGAATCAGGAAAACCATATATAAGATCAGGCATTTCCTTACCCTGCCTGTATGTTAAATTTAAAAGACCGCTTTTATTATTTGAAACCGAAGCGGCAGAACCTGCAGGATTCTCACAGCATGAAGCCGAAGACGCTTTTTCTTTATTTCCGCAAGAAGGATTTAACGAATTTGACGTTGATGCTGAAGCCGCTTTAATATCGGTTTGCAAATTCATCTGCACTTGAGACGCGGCAATTTCATCGTTTGCGGTAAAATCACCTGAATTTGGAACCATGCCTGAGGCAAGCACAAGCATATCCGCATTTAAATCTATGCTTCCGCCAAAAAGCGTATCATCGACTTTTAGCTTAATAATATTATTTTTATCGTCATATGCAACATCTGACACAATTCCTTTAATCATAAATATTCCATCATCATTCTGCATACTTTTATAATAATTTTCATATTCGCCCGGAGTTCTTATATCCCGATATATTATATATACTTTAGCATCAGGATTATTTTTTCTGAATAAATTAGCTTCCTTTAAAGAACTCATACAGCAAACAGTGGAACAATAAGGCAGGTAGTTTTTGTCTCTCGAACCTGCGCATAATATAAATACTGCCGACTTAACCGTATTACCGTCGGATTTTCTTTTAATCGTAAAATCTTCGCTATCGTTTTTTAAATAGAGATCGGAATAAAGTTCTTCAAGCTCAACATTAGTCAAAATATCAGGGGTTAAACCGTACCCTAAATATGCTAAATTATACGCATTATATGGTTTCCATCCTGTAGCTGTAATTATCGCGCCTGCATTTTCAATAACAATGTTTTTATTTAATGTTTCTACTTCAGCGCTGCCATTAGCATTGCCGTTATTATTATTATTTGCATTTTTAGTGTCGCTATCATTGAGTGGCTCTGCTGAAACAACTTCTATATTATTTTTTTTACTCTTATTTTTATCTAAGTTTATATTTATTTTTACTTCAAATCTTCCCGGCGCGCCGGATATTTCAGATATTTCTGAATTTTTATACACATGAATTTTTTTGCAATTTTCAACATCGGCTATAATCTTGTTAAGACCGTCCTTAATCAATATATTATTTTCAAAAGGAGGGGCAGTTTCCCATTTTTTATATTTTAGATAAGGAAATCCGCCAAGGTTATTTTTCTTTTCTACTAATATTACTTCATATCCTGCTTTAGCCGAATTTAAAGCTGCGTTTAAACCTGTAACGCCTCCGCCTATTACTAAAATTGTCTTATTTAAATCAGCGACTAAAGGAATAGTAGGTTCGGCTTTTTTTGCTTTTGTAATTCCCATCCTCAAATAATCTTCTGCAAGCATTTGAGCGCTTTCGCTATTTGGCTGGCTTACCCATATTACATGCTCTCTCAGGTTAACTCTTTCAGTATATATTTTTAGCAAATCAAAATTAAAAACATCCTGTTTTGCTCTCATAGAACAAGCGGCTATAATTATTTTATTAAGTCCTGAAGATTCTATATCTTCATTAATAATATGCAAGCCTTCTTTAGAGCATAAAAATTCATTTGATTTGCAAATTTCAGGTTTATATTCGTTTTTTGCGGTATTTTCAAGCTTTTCTATATTTAAGCAATTGCCTATATCGCATCCTGAACAGATATAAACTCCTAACTTATTGTCCATATTTAATTAACCTCTTTTTCTTTTATAGGTATAGGCGAAAAACTAAAGATAATGATTTACGAAAAATTTCTGTTTATTTTTTTTATTTGTTTATTTATAATTAACCTTTTTTACTGTTACTAACGGAAAACCAAATGCAATAAGCTGCAAAAAATATTTCTGTTTATTTTTTTTATTTGTTTATTTATAATTAACCTTTTTTGCTGTTATTAACGGAAAACTGTAAAACAGAAAGAGCCGCTCCTGTTGAAGCTTGTATAGAACCGTAAACGTCGGCAGGATTCTTTGCAACGCCAGTTGAAAATATCCCTGAATTTTCATTTTGGTTAAATAGAAAACCGTTTGCATCATAATCAAATTTAATATTGCCAGTTTTTATATCAGGTCCGTTAGGCACCATACCTGACGCAAGAACAACCATATCGGCTCTAAATTTTATTTTTTTGCCAGAAAGTATATCTTCAGCATCAAGTATAAGGTCTCCCGACAAAGAATCTTCGGAAATATTGGCAACAACTCCTTTAATAAACTTAGTTTTCTCATCGGAAGACGCCCGATTATAAAATTTTTCATATCTGCCCGGAGTTCTTATATCAATGTAAAAAATCGTAGAGTTAGATTCAGGATTTTTTTCTCTAAGATAAATAGATTGCTTCAAAGAAGCCAGACAGCATATTGCGGAACAATAAGGAAGATGATTTTCGTTTCTGGAACCTGCGCATTGAACAAATGCAACATTGGTAACTTCTTTATTGTCCGAAGGTCTCAGAATTTTACCGCCTGTAGGACCGCTATCGGCAGCAAGCCTTTCCATCATAACATTTGTAATAACATTTTTATATCTTCCAAAACCTAAATTTGTAATTTTTTCGGCGTCGTAAGGCTTCCATCCTGAAGCTACAATAATAGATTCTACTTCTATATCAAATATTTCTTCCTTTGCATTAAGATTTATAGCATCGTATTTGCAAACAGATTCGCATTTTTTACATGAATCAAATTTACAAAATTCTGCGTCAATATTATATTTTGAGGGATACGCAGATATATTTGTTATATAAATAGCTTTCTGCGAATCCATATTATAATTAAAATCGTTTAATCTGTTTTCAGTGCATACTTTTGCGCATTCGCCGCAAATAGTACAGTTATTATTAATATATTGCGGTTTTTGTTTTATTGTAACTTTATAACCTTTTCCGTCCGCCGACCCTATAGTATTAACTTCCTCTATTTCAGATGAAACAAGAAATTGAATTCTTCCTTCATCGCCAGACTTTATTCTTCTTAAATTAATCTCAAAACCGCAAAACGGAGGGCATAACTTTGGAAAATACTTATACATCTGCAGAACCCTGCCGCCAAGATACGGATTTTTTTCTACGACAATAACCGATTGATTGCCGGCTTCCGTTATCTCTAAAGCGGCGGATATGCCGCTAAATCCTCCGCCAATAATAAGAACAGGTTTTTCGCTCAATTTGCTCACCAAAAAATTAATTTAATTTTTATAAAATTTTTATTTAATTATTTAATTTATAAATATAAATATAAATATAAATATAAATATAAATAAATTATGTAATACAAAAAATAAAAAATTATTTATTATACAATACAGATACTTACATATATTAACTATAAACCAACTACATCACTTTTATTGTTTATTATTATAAATTATAACTCGTTGATATTATTACATTAGACATTTGTGCTGTCTCATAAACATAGCAATACCAATGACCTGCAGATAATTATGATTAAGTTGTGTTAATATATATTTAAACAAAATTTAAAAATTAGCGCCTTATATTATAAATTTAATTTATACACGCAAGGCGCTAATAATCATCATCAAATAATTAATATAAATATATTTTAGAAATGTATTTTCACGGTAATTAATCAGCAATAGCTCAATAACTATTAATTTTTAGGAACTATTTCTTGCCACGGTTTTTTAAATACTTCAATTTCACCCGTTGTCTTATTCATTTTGGAGTTCACAAAAACCCTCCAATTTTCCTCATCTAACTTTTGATGATCCATTCTGTAATAAAAACCTGGGTATCGAGTTTCTTCTCTGAATAAAATATGCCTTAAATGAAGTTCCCCTACGACCGATCTATGATAATTTTCCCATGCGCGCATAAGATCGTGAAGATTGCCTGCGGCTAAATTTTTTGAGTCGGCTTTAAGTTTATTTAAAAGTTCGAGCCCTCTCAATAGAGACTTTTCGTTTGTTCTATAAAAAGTTGAAGTGCCAGCAACATATTCATCCATAATTTTATTAAGCCTGAAAAGATATAGTCTTGGACTGATATAATATGGATTTATACTGGATTCTGTAGAATAATTTTTATATTTTTCAAATGTTATCATCGGTCCATAAATTTCTTCCGCAAGAACTTTATTGTCTGTATGTATAGTAGGAGTGAAACCTGAGTCATCTAAAATAAATTTAACTGCGGATTTCCCTGCTATCCTGCCTTCCGTAAAAGATCCTGAAGAGAACTTATGACCTGAAGCACCAACACCGTCTCCTGCAGTAAAAAGACCGTTAACCGTAGTCATTCTATTGTAACCCCATTGCCATTCTTTAGGCGCAATATCAGACGGACCGCTTACCCACATTCCGCAAGCGCCGGCGTGCGAACCGAGAAGATACGGTTCGGTAGGCATAACTTCAGAGTTTGTTTCTTTAGGATCTATGTCCATAGCTGCCCATAAACCTGCCTGAGCAACCGTCATATCAAGAAAATCTTCCCATGCATCACTTTCTAATGTTTTTTTTCTCTTTTCAGGTAATGTCTCAAATAACGCCTTTATTGCTCCGCTCGTGTCCATATAAAACGGTCCGTTGCCTTCATGCCAGTCTTTCAGCATAACATGGTTCCATAAACATGTTGCAGGAACATGAGATAATCCATAAGGAGGATAGTCCTTAAGCAATTCTCCCCATTTCTGCATATAATCGTCTCCGTATGCATTTTTAACTCTTGATTTAAATAATGTAAACCATGCGCCTACAGGACCATAACCGTCTTTAAATCTATTCGGAACAAATCTATTTTCCATTGTAGTCATTTCAGCGCCTGCTTCAAAACCCATAGCGTAAGTAGAACCTGCATTCCATAAGGCATACCATGTTCTGCCCATACCTTCTGCCTGAGAACGCGGTCTGAAAACGTTAACCGCTCCTCCGCATGCCATCATTACGGCTTTTGCTTTATATATATATATCTTAGCTTCTCTTAAGCTAAAACCTATAGCGCCTGCAACTCTATTCGGATTTTTTTCGTCCATAAGGAGTCTGATAATAAATACTCTTTCGTAAATATTTTCTTCGCCTATAGCTTTTCTTGCCGCTTCTGCTACTAAAACCTTAAATGATTCGCCGTGAATCATTATTTGCCATTTGCCTGCCCTTAAAGGCTTGGCTCCTTCAGCTAAAGTCCTTTTATCTTCTTCATCTTCTTTCATAATAGGAAGCCCTAATTTTTCAAAAAGATGAACTGAACTGTCAACATGTCTTCCTACATCATAAACAAGATCTTCTCTCGTTATGCCCATAAGATCGTTGGAAACCATTTTAACATAATCCTCTGGCTGGTTATCACCAAGGTAAGTGTTTATTGCCGACAAACCTTGAGCTACCGCTCCGCCTCTTTCAATAGCCGCTTTTTCAACCATAGTTATTTTCATATCTTTCGGAGCCCATTTTTTGATTTCAAATGCGGCGCCGCATCCTGCCATACCTCCGCCGACAATAAGCAAATCAGTATTTACTTCTTCTATAGTATAATTGTTTAATACTTCAGAGCTTGTTAAAGAGCCTTTTTGTTCTGCCATAGCAAATCCCCTTATTTTTAATAATATAATTTAGGAACCGACAAAAAATACCGTCATAATCTTCTATATTTTTTAATTATATTAATTTTATTTTTTTTAATTATAGAAAAATTTTTATCAATATATAACTTAATATAATAATATAATATTATTTTTTAGGAACCGATAAAGTTTTACCTGCTTCATCGCATAAAAGATTAGAATTTAAATCATCAGGGTTAACATCCGATATCCCTTGATAAGGATCAATTCCACCCTCAGGAGTTGTTCTTATTGGAAATTTAAAACGCTTTAAACTACCGTTGCGATATTTTACCGTCCACATAATTGAATCGGAGGCTCTTAACGGAATAACCGATGACCCCATAGGAGCGAAATCCTGATAAGCTCTAATCTCAACTGCCGATTGAGGGCATATTTTTACACAATTATAACATTCCCAACACTGTTCGGGCTCTTGATTATATGCTTTCATAATATCTTTATTAAGCACCATGAGATCGTTAGGACAGATATACTGGCAAGCAGTCTTATCTCTTCCTTTGCAGCCGTCACATTTTTCCGCAATAACAAAACTTGGCATTTTTATACCTCCTTAAAATTACTTAAATGTTTATCCTTAAAATTACTTAAATGTTTAAATGTTATGCAATATTATACTGTAATTATTTTTTTAGTTTACAACTCGCAATATATTAAAATTATAATTAATTATAATTTATTTATCAATATGTTTGACTTGTTTATTGTTTGACTTGTTTAATATTTTAATTTAATTTAATTAATAATAAATTCTAAATATTAGTTTTATTTAAAGTGCTTAAAATATATAAATATATAAATATATAAATATATAAATATTATAATTTATTTAACAACTTATTTAGATAATTTAATTTAATTAATAATAAATTCTAAATATTAGTTTTATTTAAAGTGCTTAAAATATATAAATATATAAATATTATAATTTATTTAACAACTTATTTAGATAATTTAATTTAATTAATAATAAATTCTAATATTAATTCACCCTAAAATGCATAAAATAAATTATTATTAATAACTTAACTGACAATTTAATTTAATTAATAATTAATAATAAATTTTTATGGTAATTCCCCTTTAGCAGCTTTATGTAATTTTACTTCAACATTTTCATCTTTTGAGAGATTAGAGTAATAATCTTTTAAGATTGCAAGAACTTCTGGTCTGGAAAAATGATCGGGTATATCTTTGCCTTCCGATAAAAGTTTTCTCAGCATAGTTCCGCTTAAAACAAGTCTGTCTTCTTTCTGATGCGGACAAGTTTTGTTTGACGCCATTCCGTCGCATTTAGTGCAATAAAAAGTCCAGTCTATTTTTAAAGGTTTTAATTCTAAAGAATTTTTAGGTATTTCGTCAAATATTTTATGAGCATCAAAGGGACCATAATAATCACCTACTCCTGCATGATCTCTTCCGACAATCAAATGCGAACATCCGAAATTTTGTCTAAAAACAGCGTGGAGCAATGCTTCCCTTGGACCTGCATATCTCATTTCCATAGGATATCCTGCCTGAATACAAGTGTTGGCAACAAAATATTTATCTATTAAAGTATCAACAGCTTTAACTCTTACATCAGCGGGAATATCTCCCGGCTTTAGTTTTCCTATTAATTGATGTATTAATACCCCGTCCGATATCTCAATTGCAATTTTGGCGAGGTATTCGTGCGACCTATGCATCGGATTTCTCAATTGAAGAGCCGCAACTGTACTCCATCCTTTCTCTTCAAATATTTTTCTTGTTTCATAAGGTCTTTTATAAACATCTTTGAATTGTACCGGATAAATTCCTTCGCTAAAAACTTTTACTTTACCTGCAAGATTTATTTCACCCTGAGCCATAACCTTTTGAACTCCGGGATGTTCTAAATCAGTGGTTTTGAATATTTTCAGGCATTCATAAGCTTTATCTATTGAATATTTTTCGGAAACTGTAATTGTTCCCATTATTTCAGAAGTTTCCGAGTCTGCTATCGCGATTTCATCGCCTATTTTAATACCGTCGGCTTTCTCTTTAGTTGTTGAAAGAGTAATCGGAATAGGCCAAAAAGTTCCATCCTGCATAATAAAGTCATCGCAAACGCTTTTCCAGTCGTTTTTACCCATAAATCCTTCCAATGGAGTAAATGCGCCTATCCCCATCATTATAAGATCGGATGTTTCACGGGATGTCATGTTAATTTGGTTTAGCGTCTTAGCTTTTTCTTTTGATTCTTCAAGCTCTTTGCCTGATAAAAGAAGGGGTTTTAAAATTTTATCTTTTCCATGAGGACTAACTAACGCCATATATTCCTCCGTACAATAATAAATTTTTGCTGTTAGATTAATTTTAAAATATTTTTATTTTATTTATTATAATACTTTACAAAAATTTTATAAATGAAATAATTAAATAATTAAATAATGAAATAATTAAATAATTAAATAATTAAATAATTATAAAGATAATTTCGTTAATAAACATAAGAAAATAATTTATATAATATATATTTTCTAAATCTAAAAAGTCAATAGTTATCTTTAATTTTAATTCTTCCATAGAAATTTATTTTCTGGATTCACGCTTACACTGGAATGACTTAGAGAGGCTTTGCAGTTTCACCCGTCGGGTGTCATTCCTGCGAAAGCAGGAATCCAGTATTGCTTATAATTGAAATATCATTGATAGTTTCTATGGAAGAATTAAAGTTTGACCCAAAATTGCCTTTGACAAAACATGATTCTTATGAAATAATCTTATGGAATAATTGAATTTATTAAATTAATTAATATCTTAATATATTATATTAAGATATGCAATATTAATCCCGATAATATTATTCTCCATTAAAAATTACAGAAGTTTGCTCAAATTTGGATAAAAACACACAAGAACCATAAAATTAATTAAGAATTATTTTTTCAAAGTTTACTTAACTTAAATTTAATCGTAAAGAAATAAAGGAGCTATATTTATGGATTTTAAAAAAATAGAATCAGGCGATAATCCGCCCGAATATTTAAATGCAATTATCGAAATTCCCAAAGATGGAAGCGTAAAATATGAACTTGATAAAAATTCTGGCATTATGGCTGTTGACAGGTTTTTATACACAGCTATGTTTTACCCTTTTAACTATGGATTTATCCCCAAAACTTTAGCATCTGACAAAGACCCTTTAGACATCATTGTAATTTCATCAATGTCTGTTATACCTGGCTGTATTTTAAAAGTTAGAGTTATCGGAATGCTTGAAATGGAAGATGAGAATGGAAAAGATGAAAAAATCATATCTGTTCCGATTAATAGAATTGACGCAGGTTTTGATGATATACAAGATATAAACGATGTTCCGAAAGTATTTTTAGATCAGATCAAGCATTTCTTCGAAAATTACAAAACACTTGAACCTGAAAAATGGGTTAAATTAGAAAACTTTGTAAATAAGGAAAAAGCTATGGAGATTATTTTAGAAACAATAGAAAAATATAAAGAAAATAAATAAAATAATTAATAAATATAAATTATATTATAAATATAGTTTTAACAATAAAAATAAATCTGTTAATTTTCATGAAAAAACGGGAAGGTGTTTATTGTATAATATATAATATGCAGGAAATAAATGTTGGTTGGAGAAAAAAAGGCGGTAATTATATTCTTCCATAGCTTTTTCGCCATCATAATTTTTCATATTAGCGAAACTGGTATTCCGCCTATTTTTTTTCTAACTTTTTCATTATAAACAAATACTTAAAACCTCTTAAATAAAAATTAAACTTCATAGCTCTATTATGCCAAATGCCTGTGTTTGATGTTTGATTGTGTCTTGTTAAACAAATAATGTCAATTGGTTCAAAATATTTTTCCAATCTTTGCCAAAGCAAAACACCTGCCGCTGTAAATTTCTTTTTAATCCATTGGTCAGCGATAACCCAACCCATAGCTTTGCCCGGTTTTAAAATTCTCGCTATTTCAGAAGCCACTTTTTCTAATTCATCATAAAATTCTGTTTTCTCGCAAGAAATTTTACCAATACATTTTTCGTCATCAGAATACTTGATGTTGTCCGAATATGGCGAATCAATAAAAACAAAATCAACAGAATTTTCCTTGAGCGGAATTTTCCTAGAATCATTTTTAATTACATCAGCCCTAACTACATTTAAATCATAACCGATTACTTTTCTGTTTAATTCTTTAGCTACATCAATCGTCGTACCGCTTCCGCACATAGGATCAACAACTAAATCACCCTCTTTCGTATACCGCTGGAGTAAATTCCAGATAACAAAAGCAGGCGTAACGCCGTTATATTTATTATTTCCGTGCGGTTTGTCGCCATAGTTTTGCCTCGGAAAATCCCAAAGCGTTGTTGATTCTATTTGCATAATATTTTTAATATCATCTCAATTTTATTTTAACTTATCGTTTAATTTTAAATAATTTTAAAGTATAGTCTTAAACATGTTTTAGTGCGAAATATTGTTTGTTTTTATTACATTTATCAGAGTAATACCAATTTATTCCTTTTAATAGCTTTCAAGAACAACTTATTTTCATAAATTTTTATCAATCGCATCTTCAATGTCTTGCGAAGATTTGTTAGCAATATTTATTGCATCAGGGTTTTTTGCATATAGCATATTTCTATAAACTATTTCAATAATTTTTTTAAATCATCAATAAATTTATCAAACATTTTAACTTTGTCGCTTTCTTCAATATTCGTTTCGCTTAAAACATAACTGCCGTCGGTATCCGCTTCTACAATCGCGCGTCCTTTCTTTGCAGGCATTTTAATTGTTAGCGTTCCGTCTTCATCCGGTGTTATGAAATAGACTTTAATATGTTTTGTCGCTTCATCAGAAGCAAGTTTGATTTTCCAATAACCAGTTTGGGCAATTCTTTCGCGCAGAGTTACTTTACTTGATAGAACGGAAACAACATTACTTGTTTTTGGATTATAAATAATTAAATCTACATCAGGCAAATGAGAACCATACTCGCCATAATCAATAATCAAATTTCTCTTTACTAAACTTAATTCTTTTGATAGATTGGCGCCATTAGTTCTCTCTAAACTATTGCCATTTATAACTTGAAGACCCAATGCCCGAACTTCATCGGCAATAATATATTCAATAACTTTTTCTAAATTTTTGCCCTTGAAAGCACGCCAAGATTGCTCGTGATCGTTTCCTGTAAAATCTTTCTTATGCTGCTCTTTTGCTTCTTTTAAAACATTTGATACATGGCGATATGCATGCAAACCATATTCTTTCTTTTTTGCTTCATAAATTTTAATTAAATCATTTATATCCATAATTTTACTTTTCCATTATTAATATATATTCCGTTGGGTAAGCAAATACCTTATTATTATCACTTACTTTCGCAAATTTGCCTGTCTTTTCATCTCTGACAGATGGTAAATTTTTTGACGGAATATCTCTTTTAATAATTTCAACAGCATTCAATCCTAAATTCTGTAATTGTTCGGCAAATACTTCCGCATTTAATATCTCAACCCCTTTCAAACTAGTATTTCCTATGACAATGCAGGTTTTACCACCTTTTTTGAGCATTCTTTTCATTTCAATAAAAACTTGATTCATCTCACTAAAATAAGTTGCCACTTCTTCGGCAGTTTTTTTGTCTTTTTTTAATAATTCTTTTCTTATTTCTTCAGCAAGTGCACTATTCAAAACCAATTCCTTTTTGCTGTGGTAAGAAGTGCCGATAAATCTTTTGCGAAAATCAGTTAAATCTTTTGTATAATCAAACCATAGAGCCGTTAGTTGATGTAAATCAGCGTATTCGTAAGAGGTAACATAAGGCGGTGAAGTAACTATCAAGCTAACTGAATTATCTTCAGTAGGTATTGTCCGAGCATCTGCGCAATAAAGCTTACTTGATATTTCAAAATAATTTTTTTCTTTCAACAATTTATAAAATTGAGCATTTCCTCTCAGCATCATTTTGACCTGTTTATAAAAAGTGGGTAACGGGTCAGAAGGTTTTTTGTTAAGATCCCTTGTAGGTTTATTGCTTTTTTGCAACCAAATTGAGCAGTTTTTTAATATATTGGAAAACCCGCAATATAAGAAATCTCTTATATCTTGATTTTCCAATTTTGATATTTCAACAAAAATAAAAGTGAGTTTTCTTTTTTCTTCAGGTTTAAACCAATAATCTATTCTTTCATGCTTGAGAACGTTTATTTTTGTATTTTTGTTATAAGTATCTAATGTTTTCTTTAAGGCAATAAATGCTTCTTCAATTTCCTCAGACTCAATTGGAGTAATTTTTGCCTTTGTTATCAAAACAGCGACAGGATTTATATCAACCCCAACCGATAACCTTCCCATTACTTTTGACTCAACAAGCGTTGTCCCGCAGCCGCCAAAAGGATCAACAATTAAATCACCCTCTTTTGTGTATTTTTCTGCTAAACGAGAAACTATTTGAGGAATAAATTTAGCAGGATAGCGATGATAACCGTGCGTAATATAAGCCGTGTCTTTTCGTGTTTTATCTGCAAAAGACCACGAATGATCAATTTCTGTATTTGAAAATAATGTAATTATTTGGCTCATAATTATTTTTTTATTAAGTCGTTTATTAAGTCGTCAATAGTATAGCATCCATCACTTTGGAAATTTTTACTTTGACAATCAAAAATAAATTCAGGGTTTTCGTCAAAAAGTAAAAAGTAAAATTATGATTTGTCCAAATTGGCGGAGAGAGAGGGATTCGAACCCCCGGTAAGCTTTCGCCTACAATTGATTTCGAGTCAATCGCCTTCAACCGGACTCGGCCATCTCTCCTTTAGCTTTATATATTTAAGTATATTACTTTGTTTATTCGATTATTTCTTATTATTTCCTGCTATTTTTTTAAATTCATAACTTAAAAATCCAGGCGGTAATTCTCCTTTAAAATGTGCAACAACATATCCTTTTTTGTTAATGATAAAAGATTGCGGTATTTCGTAAACATTGCCGTATTCTTTGTCTATATGTTCATCGGCCATACCGACGGGATAAGTTATTATACCGCCTTTGAATGTTTTAATGAAATGAGCCACATATTGCGGTCCTTGATTATTTACCGATAAACCGATAATTTGAAATCCTTCTTTTCTATGAGCTTTATAGAATTTTTCAAGCCTTGGAATTTCAGCTCTGCATGGAGGACACCATGTTGCCCAGAAATTTACAAGAATTATTTTCCCTCTATATTTCTTCAATGTCAGTGTTAAACCTGGATAATTAATACTTTTTACCTTAAAAACAGGAGCTGCAGGCAATAATGATGCTGCTTTTTTACTATTGCCGCCGCTGCCGCCGCCCCATAATAAATTAGGAAGTCTAATTATATAAATTGAAGCTAAAATAATAACTGCTATGAATACTATAAGCTTTATAGATTGTTTTGTTTTATATTGCAATTTAATTTCCTTAATTTTATTATATTATTAATTTAATTTTATTATACTGTATTTATTAATCGTATATCCGCATGCATATGACATATTATTAGGATATTTTTATTTATAATGAAATATTATAATATTTTAATAATTTTATCGCAACCTAAATAATCGTCTTTAATCCTATAATATGAAGTTTTTATAATTATTTTTTATAATTAATTATAAAAAATATCAAATTTATGATATATTTATTTAAAACAAAATAAAAAATAAAATAGGATTACAAAATAAATATAAAACACATACGATATGATATATAACCATAAACTAATTATAGGAGTTTCTATAAATGAAGGTCAATAAGGCTGTATTTCCTGCCGCAGGTCTCGGAACAAGATTGTTGCCGATTACAAAAGCCATACCGAAAGAAATGCTTATTCTAGTAGATAAGCCTTTGATTCAATATGGAGTTGAAGAATGTATAGAATCAGACATTCAAGATATAATAATAATCACGGGCAGAGGGAAAACTGCAATTGAAGACTACTTTGACAGATCTATAGAACACGAGGTACTTCTTAAAGAAAAAGGTAAACATGACTTGTTAAAATCTGTTAATGATATTGCCAGTATGATTAATTTCTCATATACAAGGCAAAAAGAAGCATTAGGTTTAGGGCATGCAATATTATGCGCTCAAAATTTAATAGGAGATGAACCTTTTTCTATAATATTAAGCGATGATATAATAGACGCTAAGGTGCCTGTTATGAAACAAATGATAGAAATATATAAAAAATACAGATACAGCATTTTGGCTGTTCAAAAAGTAAAAGATGAAGACATCTCAAAATATGGTATAATAAAAGGTATAGAAATAGAAAAAGGGATATACAAAATAGAAGATTTAGTAGAAAAACCCGGATTGGAAGAAGCCCCTTCCAATCTTGCAATAATAGGAAGATATATATTAACTCCGAGAATTTTCGACTTTTTAAAAGAAACTAAACCGGGGAAAGGGGGAGAAATTCAATTAACCGATGCAATCAAATCTCTTCTTAGCATTCAGCCTGTTTACGCGTTAGAATTTGAGGGCACGAGATATGACGGAGGCAATAAACTTGAACTTCTTGAAGCTCAGATTACCTTTGGACTTAAAAACGAAGAATTAAAAAAAGGGTTATTAAATTTTATACAAAATATTAATTTATAATAAAAGATCATAATGCTATAGTATGTATCTAAAATCTTTAATCCTTTGATAGAACTATATATTCTGGATTTCTGAACACGCAGAAATGACTTAGCGGGGATTTAAACCTTACCTTTTCGGGTGTCATTCCCGCGAAAGCGGGAATTCAGTGTTATTTAGCATTGAAATATCTAAAGCATTTTCTAACGCTGGATTAAGGAAAATATATATATCTAAGTATAAATCTTCATATTAAATTAAATATAATAGTAGGAATTAAAATATTATGGATCATCATAACGCAGGCGATAACTATAACAATAAAATTAGAAAATTTAAAAAAGAAGTGGAAAAATTGTTCAGAGAACTGTTTGAGTCAATTTACCTTGAAGACTTATCGGCTTCTTTCAGCGCTAATACTTCTCCCATTGATATTTACAATACAAAAAACAAACTTATCATTGAACTTGAAGTTCCTGGCGTTAGAAGAGAAGATATAGGTTTAATTATACAGGATAACATATTGATTATAAGATGGTTTTTAAATCCAGATTTAAACAATTTTAATAATTTTAACAAAGAACATATTAAAAACGATGAAAATATCAGATTCTTATGTATGGAAAGAAGATTTGGCAAATTTGAAAAATTTTTACTTTTGCCATTCAGTCCTGCAAATAAAAATATTAAAGCGCTATTGTCAAACGGCGTGCTAAAAATTATATTTAATATAGAAAATCAAAATATTTATTCAAAAATAAATATTGAAATTGATTATTTTAAATAATTATTTAATAATATAAAAATAAAACCATAAACACATAATATTTATTCAAAAATAAATATTGAAATTGATTATTTTAAATAATAATATAAAAATAAAACCATAAACACATATTTTATGATTTTATGAAATATTTAATATAAAACATATATATAAATATAAAATATAAAAATATAGATTAATTTATTATATTATATTATATTGTTTTTACACTAATTTACAGGAGATATATTTATATGACAATTATAGCTAATTTTAACTACGAAAACAGTTTAAAGGGCAGCGATGACGATATTATAGTCAGCCGAGGTGAAATAAACGACCAAATGAATTCGCAGGAAGAAATTAAAATACCTGATGTTATACCAATGCTGCCTATAAGAGATCTTGTAGTTTTTCCGTTTATGATAATTCCTCTTTTTGTAGGAAGAGAAGCTTCTATTAAAGCTGTCGATGAAGCCTTGTCTAAAGACAGGCTGATACTTTTATCCGCTCAAAAAGATATAATAGTTGAAGAGCCGACGCAAAACGACATATATGAGACGGGTACTATCGCAATGATAATGAAAATGCTTAAATTGCCTGACGGAAGAGTAAAAATATTAGTACAGGGAATTGCTAAAGCTAAGATAGAAAGCTATGTTCAGGTGAAACCTTTTTATCTTGTAAAAATATCAAAAATAAAAGAAGAGCTCGTTACCGAAATAACTCCTGCAATTGACGCGTTAATGCGCAATGTAAAAGAACAGCTTGAAAAATACGTTTCTCTTGGAAGAATGCCATCTCAAGATATATTGATAATACTTGAGAATATTAATAATCCGGGAAGACTCGCCGATATTGTCGCGTCTAACTTAGGTCTAAAAGTAGAAGAATCTCAAAAAATCTTGCAGGAATTTGATGCCGTAGAAAGGCTTAAAAAAATAAATGATACGCTGGCAAGAGAAATTGAAATTCTTTCTATGCAGGCAAAAATACAATCTCAAGCCAAAGAAGAAATGACGAAGACTCAAAGAGACTATTTTTTAAGAGAACAGCTCAGAGCAATTAAAAACGAACTCGGCGAATCAGATGAAAAATCTCAAGAAATCAACGAACTAAGAGAAAAAATCAGAACTGCCAAAATGCCTCCAGAAATATTAAAGGAGACTGAAAAACAGCTATCAAGACTTGAAATGATGCATCAGGATGCGGCAGAAGCTTCTACGATAAGAACTTATATTGAATGGATTATTGATATACCGTGGTCTAAAAAAACCAAAGATAATTTAAATATTGAAATAGCAAAAAAAATTCTTGACGAAGATCATTACGACCTTGAAAAAATCAAAGAACGAATACTTGAATATTTAAGCGTACGCAAATTAAATAAAAAAATGAAAGGTCCCATACTTTGTTTTATAGGTCCTCCCGGCGTAGGCAAAACTTCATTGGGAAAATCTATAGCAAAAGCGATGAATAGAAAATTTATAAGGGTGTCTTTAGGCGGAGTTCACGATGAAGCTGAAATTAGAGGTCACAGAAGAACGTACGTAGGAGCCCTCCCAGGAAGAATTATTCAGGGAATTAAACAGGCAGGAACTAACAATCCCGTGTTTATGATAGACGAAATAGATAAAGTAGGTACAGACTTTAGAGGAGATCCGTCTTCAGCGTTATTAGAGGTTTTAGACCCTGAACAAAACTTTTCTTTTTCGGATCATTATTTAAATTTACCTTTTGATTTATCCAATGTTATGTTTGTGGCAACCGCTAATGTAGCAGATACTATTCCTTCTCCTTTAAGGGACAGAATGGAAATTATCAGACTATCGGGGTATACTTTGGAAGAAAAAGAGAAAATTGCCGAAAAATATCTTATACCGAGACAAATAAAAGAAAACGGTTTAAAATCTGAATATATAGAATTTATGCCAAGCGCTACAAGAACTATTATTGCAGGCTATACCCGCGAAGCGGGCTTAAGAAATTTAGAAAGAGAAATAGGTACTGTTTGCAGGAAAGTTGCAAGACAAATTGCGGAAAATAAAATAAAAAAATATATAATTAATAATAAAAATATTAGCAAATATCTTGGAGCTATTAAAATACTTCCTGAGGAAGAACGCACAAAAGATGAAATAGGAATTGTGACGGGACTTGCATGGACTCCCGTAGGCGGAGAAGTGCTATATATTGAGACTGTTCTTTCTAAAGGAAAAGGAGCTTTATCGTTAACTGGTCAGCTTGGCGATGTAATGAAAGAATCTGCTCAGGCCGGTTTGACTTATGCGAAATCTAAGGCTGATGAATTTGGCATTAAGGCAGACATTTTTGAAAAAAATGATATTCATCTTCATATTCCTGAAGGAGCGATCCCGAAAGACGGTCCATCTGCGGGGATTTCTATGGCAACTGCAATAATATCGGCTCTTACAAATAAACCCGTAAGAAGGGATATTGCAATGACCGGCGAAATTACGCTTCACGGAAATGTACTGCCTATCGGAGGTTTAAAGGAAAAATCTTTAGCTGCTTTAAGGGCAAATATTAAAACAATTATTATACCCGAGAGAAATAAGAAAGACCTTGATGAAATTTCTCCTTTTGTAAAAAAACATTTAAAATTTGTTTTTGCAAAAAATATGGATGAAGTTGTTAAACTTGCTATCATAGGAATGGACAAGGGTTTGGAAAATAAAAATACCAATAACGGAAAAGTTTAAAAAATAAAAATTTGGACGAGTCAAGTTTAATTTCTTATATCGAAAAAAATAGTCGTGAAAGACTTAGATTTAACAATTCTTTACTAATTAAGTCTATCGGGGACGACACGGCTATTTTTCGAGATAAAAACAATATATTAATTACATCGGATACGCTTACCGAAAATACCCATTTTAAAATAGACTACTATTCTTTTGACAAAATAGGGGCGAAAGCACTTCTTGCCAATATTAGCGATATTGCATCTATGGGCGGGACTCCAAGATTTTTTATTCTGTCATTGTTAATTCCAGAATATTTAACTGAAGAAAATATAAAAGAAACTATCGATGGCATCATAGAGACGGCTAAAAATGATAAAATTTCTCTCATAGGCGGAAACATCTCAAAAGCAAGCGAATTTTCAATATGTATAACTTTGCTTGGCGATTATACAGATAAAAAAACCGTTTTAAGATATTGCGCCCGTGATAACGATCTGATATTTGTTTCAGGAAATATCGGCAATTCTTGGCTTTCCTATTACATTATGGAAAATAAAAAATATATAGACGAAATTACAGTAAATGGATTAAAAGCAAAAAAATTTAAAATTGATAAGAAAACAATTAAATTTATTGAAGATTTTGCGAAAGAAAATTTAATTCATCCTTCAAGAGTTAAATTAGGAAAAATTTTAGCATCTAATAAACTTGCAAATTCTTTGACTGATATAAGCGACGGACTTTACAAAGATATTAATAATTTATTAAATAATAATAAAGATAAAAACTCAGAAGTTTCAATAATAGTTGACAATATTCCTTTAAGCGATGATTTTAAACATATTGTAAATATTTTAGATTTAAAAGATATAGATGTTTTCAACAATGTCATTTCTTTTGGCGAAGATTACGAGCTGCTATGGTCGGCAAATACGACTAATTCAAAGAAATTATCCGAAATTGCAAAAAAAGAAAGAATAAAAATTTCAAAAATAGGTTCTATAACTAATATATATAGTAATAACTATACTAACACTAATAATAACATTAATGCTAATGCTGGCAATACTAAAAAAAAAAATAAAATTAATTTCATTTATAAAAATAAACCTTTTTTTGTAACTCCGATGACATTTAAACATATTTAACTATAATTAATTATAAAAATTATCATAATTATTTTAATTAATTATGATTTAATAAATTTAAAGCAAATACTAAGTACTCTATGATAATTATAAACTTATCTCTATAATTTAATATATTTAATATAATATATTAAATATGAACATTAATTAAAAAGAAAATTAAATAATACTTTAACTAAGAACTTTGTCTAAATAAATAATTTAATAAATTTAAAACAAACATTATATATTATATATTGTTACAATTATGAACTTACCTTTATTTATTTCTTTTTTTATTTTTTTTCTTATTGTTTCTTCCTTGTTTTCGCTTTCTGAATCCTCTGTCTTTTCTTTAACTCAAACTGAAATAGATGAATTAAATTTTAAAAAAAAATATAAAGTGATATTTCTTATTAGAAAATCAGCTATTTTTTTAATAATTATACTTATCGGAAATTTAACTGCAAACGTTCTGGCTGCAAGTATAGCTACTTTAATTCTAAATAATTATTTTCATAATATATCTATTATTTACACTATAATTATAATTTCTTTAATACTAATAATTTTAGCCGAAATTATACCAAAAATAATTGCTTTAAAAAAACCTGTTGAATTTTCTCTTATTATTGCAAATATATTTTATCCTATTACCATGTTAATTGATTCAATAATAAATAAAATGGGTTTTAGCGATAAAATAACTCAATTAAGAAAAAATGAGTCTTTATCTAACGAAGAACTTAGAACTATTATTGAAATAGGTAAAAACGAAGGTGAAATAAAAGAAAAAGAATATGAATTAATAAAAAATTTTTTAAAACTTTCAAATTTAAAAGCCGGCAGCATAATGACTAAAAATGATAAAATATTTTCATTAGATGTTAATACTCCCATTATAAATGCCATTAATTTAATTGAAGAGAATCATTTTTCAAGGATTCCAATATATTTTAGAGAAAAAGATAATGTTATAGGAATATTGCTTGCTAAAAATATATTAGCTAAAGTATATACGGATATTGAAGAAAGAAGAACATTAAATTCGTTTTTAATTAAGCCTTATTTTATTCCGTCATCAAAGAATGTTCTTGAGCTATTCAGAGAACTTCAAAAGAAAAAAATCCATATTGCAATAGTAGTAAATGAATATGGGAAAATGACCGGATTAGTTACTATGGAAGATCTGCTTGAGGAAATTTTCGGCGAAATTGAAGACGAATATGATGTTCAATAATTTTTAATATATTATAATGTTTATTGCATATATTGCATATATTGCATATATTGCATATATTGCATATATTGCATATATTGCATATATTGCATATATTGCATATATTGCATAATAGAATTATTCATTATTGCAAAATAAATTTCAATAATAAAATAGGTATTTTATAGGTTTTTTTGGCTCTTTAATGACATTTATTTAATATTTTAGTGTGTTTTAAATATTTTTTTAATAATTAATAACTTTTATTTTTTTATTTAATTTATTTTGATATTTTTTTAAACTAACCGATATGATGAATAACGATTATATTTTAAATTTAATATATTATTTTATTATAATTATTATTGCTATTTTTTTTGAGGGATTCTTTGCGGGTTCGGAAATTGGCATTATAAGCTATGATAAAATAAAAATAAAACATATAGAAATTCAAGGAAATAAACTTGCGGGTTTTTTAATTAAGAAAACTAAAAATCCTGAAAATACATTCGCAACCACTTTAATAGGTAATAATATTTCCAATACTACCGCAACAATTATAGCAACTACCGCTTTATTTGAATATGTTCACAAATGGACACCTTTTGTAGTAGCAATTTTACTTACTCCTTTTATGATAATATTCGGTGAAATCATACCTAAGATGGTTTATCGCAAATATGCCAATACGCTAATGCTTAAATCAATCCCCTTTATTGTTTTTTTCTCAATATTATTTTATCCGATTAATCTGATATTCATTGGATTATCAAAAATATTAAATATTATTTTTAAAGGTAAATCTAAAAAAGTATTTTTAACAAAAGATGAATTAATTAAAGTTCTTACAATAAGCGGAAATATAGGGGAATTAAAAAATTATGAAAAAAAAATTATAAAACGAATTTTTGAATTTGGAAAAAAAACTGCTAAAGATATAATGATACCTTTAATTAATATTGTCGCAATAGAAGAATCAACATCGCTAATTGAGGCTCATGAAATAATATTAGAATCAAATTATTCAAGAATACCTGTTTTCAAAGACCGCGTAGACAACATTTTAGGCATTGCTTTCGCATTTGATATTTATAATAAAGAAAATAATAATAAAATTATTAAAGATATTGCAAAACCCGTATTATTCATTCCTGAAACATTAAATATTTCTGTTTTAATGGTAAGAATGCAGAAAAGTCACCAGCAAGCATCAATCGTGGTTGACGAATACGGAGGCGCTGCGGGTTTAATAACTTTTGAAGATATACTTGAAGAAATAGTCGGCGAGATAAGAGACGAGACAGACGAAGAAGAATTTATGTATAAAAAGATAGGAGAAGATACTTATATTGTAAATACAAGGCTAAGCTTAGAAGCATTAGGCGAATTGCTAAATATAAAAATCAATAATCCTGAAGAAACCGACTATGAAACAATTTCAGGATTAATTATGGATAGATTGGGTAGAATACCAGCGCCTGGCGAAAGATTTTTAATAGACAATATGCAATTTACGGTAACAAAAGCAACCAATAAATCCGTAAAAGAAGTTACACTGACATATTTACCGTAATTTTAATCTAAAAATTGCCGATATAAATTATTAAAATTATAGTAATGCTTTAGCAATTTTAGATTATCGCTTACGCGGGAATGATTTTTATAGGATTTATAATTTCACCTGTTGGACATCATCCCTGCGCAAGCATAAAAATTCCGAAGATAGAAACGCATGCCGTTTCTGTTCACGAGTGTCGTTAGACACGAAAGCGAAGCGGTCATCTAGAATTAAAATTTCTATCGGCAATTTTTTGGATAAGGCACAAATTATTAACATAAAATTAAATTGTTTATAACTTGCGCTTGAAAATAATTATTTAATTACCCATACTTATTGCATATTATTAATTTATTGACTTATTTTATTTGTTTAGTTTGAAATAGCTTTATCTATCATTTGTTTAAAGGCAGCTTTAGGAGCAGCACCCACAATTTGATCTACAACTTTTCCTTTATTAAATAAAATTACGGTAGGAATTCCTCTTACTCCGTATGTACCCGGCGTAGATTGATTTTCATCAACATTAACTTTGCCGACTTTCAAAACATCGCCGTAATCTGCAGCAATCTCGTCAATAACTGGAGCTACTGCTCTGCATGGCGCACACCATACCGCCCAAAAATCAACTAACACAGGTGTTGATGCTTTTAAAACTTCAGTCTCAAAATTGCTATCGGTAAAAGCTAAAACTTTATCTGAAGCCATAAATAAATCCTCCTCATTTCTTGTTTAGTTTTTATTGTAATATAATTGCAATATAATATTTAAATATTTAAATATTTAATTCTAATTATTTTTCTTAGTTCCATTAAATTAAATCTCAAAATTACTTTATTCTAAAATATTTATAAATAAGCATTTTTCCGTTAAGGTATTCATCTAATGTATTCATCTTTATTATTATTTAACATTATTTAACTCAATTTAACTCAAAATTACTTTATTCTAAAATATTTATAAATTATCTATCTTACTTACTTAAAATACAACAAACATCCTTAATTAATTGCTTTAAGATCTCTGTTCCGCTCTTAAAATAAGTGCATCGGAAATCTTGCCGAATACTGCTTTAACCTCATTATTCTTATCTTTCGTCATAAACGGCTCTCCCGCATCAGATAACTCGCATATATCTTCAATTATCGGTATTTCGCCAAGGAAATTAACTCCTAATTTTTCGGCAGCTGTTTTTGCGCCGCCGTGTTTAAATATATCGGAGCGTTTTCCGCAATGAGGACATACAAAATAACTCATATTTTCAACTATTCCGAATACGGGGACATTAACTTTATCAAACATCCCTAAAGCCTTTTTTGCATCAATAAGCGATATATCTTGAGGAGTTGAGACAACAATAGCAAAATTTATCGGAACTGTTTGAACAAGAGTTAGTTGAATATCCCCTGTTCCAGGAGGCAAATCCACGACAAGAAAATCTATATCCCCCCATTCAACATCTCTTAAAAATTGAGTTGTAACCTGCATTACTATAGGACCTCTCCATATTGCAGGAGCATCTTCGGGTATTAAAAAACCCAACGACATTAATTTCACGCCATATTTTTCGATAGGAACAATTCGCTTTGCATCCGTCAATTCAGGTCTTTGATTTATCCCCATCATCATAGGAACGCTAGGACCATACATATCTGCATCCATAAGACCTACTTTTTTACCCTGCTGAGCTAAACTGATAGCCAAATTTACGCTGAAAGTAGATTTTCCTACTCCGCCTTTGCCGCTTGCCACTGCAATTATATTTTTTACGCCTTTTATAGGAGATTGCTCGTCGAAAGGATTCTTGCCATGTCCTTCTCCTTCATGTCCGCTTCCGCAGCCGCAAGACTCACCCTCCCCTTCTTCTCCGTGACCGCTTCCGCATCCGCACGAATCTTCGTCTTTATCATGGTGGTATCCATGATGCGCTTCTTCATTGCCGCATCCGCAAGAATTTCCGTCATGATTGGAATTTTCGCCGTGTTCACATTCAACGTCTTTATTGTCCTTATCTTTATCAAATTTACCCATAATGTCTCCTTAAGTTTGTTTTATTTATTTATTGTTTTATTTATTGATTTATTTATTGATTTATTTATTGATTTATTTATTGATTTATTTATTGATTTATTTATTGATTTATTTATTGATTTATTGATTTATTGATTTATTGATTTATTGATTTATTGATTTATTGATTCTTAAAATATTTTACATATCATGCATTAAACATCTAAATATATTAATAATATCATAAATATTCAAACTATTCAAGAATATATTGGCATAGCCAGCTGTATATTATTTAATTATATTGAAGCCCGCGCCTCTTCTTTAAAAGCATCCATAAAAGCGCTCACTGAAAATTCAGCTTTACCTGGACCTGCTTCTCCATATCCTTCAGGTACGGGAAGATTATATTTATAATGAATTTCATGCCATTTTAAAAGCAATTTAATATAATATTCAAGGGGTGCCGATGTATTTCCAAATTTGCCTAATTTGCTAGTTTTTTCAGGACACCATGTAGTATATCTTGGAATAATATTATGGGACATAAATAATTCTAATCCTTCTGCAGTGGATTTAATTGCTTCGTCAATCGTTTTGAAACCGTAAGGTTCGGAAAGCTCGATACCTGCAACAAAATTAGGAATAACTCTATAATCACCAAAAACTTCTACCGCATCCAAAATTCTGCCGACCCAATTATCTCTGCCGATATATTTGCTTTTGCCCGGACACAGTTTGTCAAATAAATTTTTGTCCCAAACCTCGAAATTAGTATGATATATATATGCTCCTGCATTTTTTAATTTTTTTAATTTATCTTTGCTATGTGCCTGAACAACTATTTTACTAATCCATTTTCCTTTAAATTTATCTTCAATTTTTTCAAGAAATCTGACGTAGAAATCAACTTCATCGTCTCCGTTAAATTTAATTTCGTCTATTATGCTTCCTCCTGTCAGAGTATATGCTTTGGCTGTCGAGTCCTCCGATAAAGCAATAATACCTAAAGCATCTACTATATCGTCAATTGATTTAACTGCGGAATATTTTTGATTTATTTTCCTTTGATTAACATAATTGGAGTTCATATCGCAAAACATACATTCAAGGTCTTCACCAAAATACTGACACATTCTAAAAACCGCAAGATATATCAAATATCCCCATTCTATTGTCGGAGCCAGGTCTCTAACGGATTTGCCTGACGCAGTAATTTTAGTCATATAAGATTTTTCTTCAGAAAAAATAACATCGGCTATAAAATTATCGTTTAAATATAATGACGGCGTAATTTCTCCGTTATTTTCAACAAGCCTTACTTTGTAAGGGGATGAATTGTGAATTCTTACAGATATTACAGTTCGTTTTAAAGCAAAAGGACCGCCTGAAATTGCAATTTCTTCAGGATATTTTTTATTAAGCACTTCTTTGTCGTTATCAATATTAAACGAAAAAATAAAATAAGATTTGCTTGAAAAAGCAGCATCGGGATTCGGAGCCGCCTCAAAATGAATACCCTGCCTTAGAATATCTTCCTTAACAATCGCTTCAGAATTTATGTCGGCGCTAAAATCTCTAATATATGATTCTAATATTTGAAAATCAGATTTTGCTAATTTTGATATCCCACTCATAATTTGTTATTTATTAAATACCGGTGTATAATATATTTTATTAATTAATTAGTTAATCGCATTGATTACTTGTTTTATTTAATTTAATTTAATTTATCAGTTTATTCATCAATAATCACATTGATTACTTGTTTTCATTAGTTAATTAATAAACTAATAAATAAACTGGTTATTTTATTTTATCAGTTTATTTATTAATCGAAATGATTAATTGTTTTATTTATTTTAAATTAATTAATTAATTAATTAATTTACTTTTATTTTATTGCTTTCTGTTACGTATTTTAATTCCTTTATTTTATTTTATTTTATTTTATTTTATTTAATTTAATTTAATTTAATTTAATTTAATTTAATTTAATTTAATTATTTATTTATTTTAACCTAATTGATGGGCAATATCAAATAGAAACTTTTAAAACACGGAGTATAGCTCTCATTGCGCCCTGTCGGACCAGATATCCGAGCTATAAATTATAATGAAAAGCATAAATACTTTTAATGAAATGAAATCTAACAATGAAAAAATAGCTATGATAACGGCTTACGACTTCGTTCAAGCTCAAATTGCCGAAGAAGCTGGAATAGATATTATTCTTGTCGGAGATTCTCTTGCTACCACCGTTCAAGGCAAAAACAATACATTATCCGTAACAATTGAAGAAATTATATATCATACAGAACTTGTAAGAAGAGGAGCAAAAAATTCGTTTATTGTGTCTGATATGCCTTTTATGTCATATCAGACAGATGAAAAAGAAGCGCTTAAAAATGCTGGAAGATTTGTCAAAGAATCAGGGGCTAACGCAGTAAAAATAGAAGGCGGAATAAACATAAAGCAAACAATTGAAAAAATAACCGGCGCAGGTATTCCTGTTATCTCTCATATAGGTTTAATGCCGCAATTCATTAATACAATGGGCGGCTATAAAGTTCAAGGCAGGTTAGAATCGGAAATAGAAAAATTAGTTTTTGCCGCATCAGAGCTTGAAAAAGCAGGCTCTTTTATGATAGTTCTGGAAGCAATGCCTGAAAATGCCGCCAATGCCGTTCAGCATGCCGTTAAAATTCCCACTATAGGAATAGGGGCAGGAAGATATACCGACGGACAGGTATTAGTATTCCATGATGCAGTGGGTATGCTGTCTTCTAAACCTCCAAAATTTGTCAAAAAATACGCCGATACAAGAACTGTAATGGCAAAAGCATTATCAGAATTTAAGAATGAAGTTAAAAATAATATATTTCCTTCGTCGGATAATATCTACTAATCTTAACAATATTAACAACATTAACAATAATATTAACGCTTAAAGGGAAAGGTATCGGAAAGGTATCCGATTTATTTATTCTAAGGCGAATTAATTATTATAATTTAAATCTTAATCAAACTTTAAAACTTTAATAAAACTCAGTCAAGAGTAAGGGAATAAATAAATCGGATACCTTTAATGAAAATATAAAATATGGATGCTAATTATGGACTCTGAAACAACTGAAACCAAAATCAAAGGTATGGGTGCAATTATTCACAAGGACGGAGTCGCATTTCGCGTATGGGCGCCTCATGCACAGCGGGTATCCGTCATAGGATCGTTTAACGGATTTGACGGCGGCAAAAATCCCATGCAGCCTGAAGAAAACGGCTACTGGTACGCCGATGTGGCAGATGCTCACGCAGGGGATGAGTATAGATTTCTTCTGTATACCCCAAACGGTGAATTTAAACGCATAGATCCCTATGCCCGTGAGGTTACAAGCTCAGTTGGAAACGCTATTGTCCATGATACGAGTTTCGACTGGCAGGGTGACGACTTTAAAATCGCACCATGGAACGAACTTGTCATATATGAACTTCATGTGGGCACGTTCAATGACGAACAAGACACTAATCATAAAGGTAAGTTCGCATCGATATCAGAGCGTCTCGAATATTTCAAAAAGCTCGGCATTAATGCTATTCAGATAATGCCTATAGGCGAGTTTGCCGGCGACAAATCGTGGGGTTATAATCCCTCTCAAATATTTGCAGTCGATAATGACTATGGCGGGTATTTTGAGTTGAAAAAGTTCATCAAACGGGCTCATCAGAATAACATTGCCGTAATACTTGATGTTGTTTATAATCACTTTGGTCCAAGCGACTTAGACCTTTGGCAGTTCGACGGCTGGTCTGAGAATAGTCGCGGAGGAATCTACTTCTATAACAACAGCAAGGCCATCACGCCGTGGGGAGAAACCAGACCTGATTATGGACGGGGCGAAGTCCGTCAATATATTCTAGATAATGCATTAATGTGGCTTGAGGAATACCACATTGACGGTCTGCGTTTTGACTGCACTCAATTTATTAGAACTGTTGACGGCTCAGAGAATGATGATCTGCCTGAAGGCTGGAGTCTGCTCCAATGGATAAATGAGCAGATCGCTCAGAAATACCCCGGCCGTATTACCATAGCCGAGGACCTTCAGAATAATAAATGGCTGACAAAGGACTCGGGGGCAGGAGGGGCAGGATTTGCTTCGCAGTGGGACGCTATGTTCGTTCACCCCATTCGTGAAGCGGTGATTACGCCCCAGGATACGCAACGCTCGCTTTCAGCCATTCGAGATGCAATATATTACCGGTATAATGATGATGCATTTGACCGAGTCATTTACAGCGAATCGCATGATGAGGTAGCAAACGGCAAGGCACGCGTCCCGCAAGAAATAAACCCCAATGACCCAAAAGGATGGTACGCTCAGAAACGTTCTACTTTAGCCGCTGCCATGGTTTTAACGGCTCCCGGTATCCCAATGCTCTTTCAGGGTCAAGAATTCCTCGAAGGAGGTTGGTTTCGCGATACTGTTCCGGTTGATTGGGACCAGCGCGAAGATTTTCACGGCATTGTCAGATTATACCGCGACCTCATCAGGCTGCGCCTTAATCATGAAGGGTTCACACGCGGACTCTGCGGACAGTTCACTCAAATCTACCATTTAAACGATGAACGCAAAGTTATAGCATTTCACCGCTGGGATAAGGGCGGACATTCTGATGATGTTGTTGTTGTCGCCAACTTTTTTCACGAACCGCAAAATAATTATGTCATAGGTTTTCCTGCTGAAGGAACATGGAAGTTGCGCTTAAACAGCGATTGGCGAGGTTACAATGACGATTTTAATGATAATCCTAGCGCCGATGCTATTGCCGAATCAGGTAACAGCGACGGGTTTCTCTGGAATGGGGCTATCTCTATCGGTGCTTACAGTGTATTGATTTTTTCGCAATAATCCGTAGAACACTCAAATAGTACTGCGAAAGAAATAAACAAAGATAATTAATTAGATAATAAAAGAAAAACTTATTGCCTTATATTCCCATAGCTAAAGCATGGGGCTTTACGGCAACTTTCGGTAAAAAAGGGAGAAGTTAGGTTTTTAGCATAAAAACATATCTTCCATATTTGCGGTTTCATATATGTGTTTTTTCTTATTAAATAAAAGCGTTTTGTATAGCATATCGTTTAACATAACAGATTTATATCCTAAACTCTCCTTATAATTTCTTCGGTACGGCTTCATTTTTAAGGGTTGTTTATTGTATAATATAATTACCTAATATTGCAAAACAAATTCCCCAATATTGCAATATGTTTTTCCTCACTATTGCAAAAAAGATATTGCTTATTTTTGAGCTTGATTTTTTATTCTGTAAGTTTATAAAATTTGAACAATTTAATTTCCTTAAATCACCTTTAGAAACTATTAAAGTTGTTTCAACATATTATGAATTATGGATTCCTGCTTTCGCAGGAATGACACCAGTTTGGTTAAAAGTTAAATCCCCGCATTGTCATTCCCGCGTAGGCGGGAAAGTTCCGAAGATAGAAACGCATGCCGTTTCTGTTCACGTGTGTCGTTAGACACGAGAGCGAAGCGGTCATCCATAAAATAAAATTTCTAACGGTGATTTAAGGTAATTAAATTAAATTAAATTAAATTGTTTATAGAGATATTTTTTTCCTGAAAAAATTTAAATTTAATTTTTTAAATAAAATCTACATAGTAATTAATATAGTAATTTGACATTTGATATTAGTGCAGTATAATTATTAGAGTAATAGCATAAAGATAAAGGTGTTGCAGCCTATTGTAAATTAAAATATTTATTTAATAATTTTAATAATTTGAAAAAGAAATGGCGGCGTGATGTATAATTTAGTTGTGTAAATGAGCTTCGATGAGCTTCGGTAGTCTTACAACATATAGAAAAAATGAATTAACCTCCGAACATGCGTATGATATGATTCAAGTTGCTTCGCAACTTTTAAGGTTGCATAATATTCGTCAATTTGACATACTCCCCATACCTAAAGGCAGGGGATTCTGGTATCAACGGCAGTTGCGGACGAAGTCCGTCTAACACTGCCTACTCCAAGAGAAGATGTCCCTTCTCTGTTGTATGATTTATAAACTTTATATTGAAAACGATGAGCCATTACAGCTTCTTTCGCTTACATAAAATATTATGGATTAGTTTTACTCGGCAACCATTTGACTTGCCGAAACCGCATACTAATTGTCAAAGAACGATATTTATATTATATAATATTATGAGAAAA
Source organism: Candidatus Acidulidesulfobacter diazotrophicus (assembly GCA_004195025.1). Classification (GTDB taxonomy): domain Bacteria; phylum SZUA-79; class SZUA-79; order Acidulodesulfobacterales; family Acidulodesulfobacteraceae; genus Acididesulfobacter; species Acididesulfobacter diazotrophicus. The sequence continues at coordinate 126,100 of SGBB01000005.1, forward strand.
AAACAAATAAAAACTTATTGCCTTATATCCCCATTGTTAAAACAAGGGGCTTTACGGCAACTGGCGGTAAAAAATCACAGGATTAATTAAGGAGAAAATAATGGAAGTAAGCCCTTTTGCAGGAAAACCCGCTGAATCATTGATGCTCGTCAACATACCTAAACTAATTACGGCTTATTATACCGAAGTACCCGATCCGAAGGTTTCGGCGCAAAGGGTCGCATTCGGAACTTCAGGACATCGGGGCTCGTCATTTGATAAAGCATTCAACGAAAGGCATATACTTGCTATTACTCAGGCCATTTGCCTCTACCGCAATCAGCGGAAAATTGACGGACCTCTGTTTCTCGGCATAGACACGCATGCGCTCTCCGAGCCGGCATTTTCAAGCGCACTTGAGGTATTGGCTGCTAACGGGGTGGAGGTTATGATAGCGGATAAAGAGGAATATACTCCGACACCTGTTATTTCTCATGCTATTATCACATATAACCAAACCCGCAAGACTGGACTTGCCGACGGCATAGTTATCACCCCTTCACATAATCCGCCTCACGACGGAGGTTTTAAGTACAACCCTCCTAACGGCGGTCCGGCCGGAACCGACGTAACCAATTGGATTGAAGCTAAAGCTAATGAATTTCTTGAGAAAGACCTTGCGGATGTAAAAAGAATTCCTTTTGAGAGGGCTCTTCGCGCCGGCACGACACACCGCCATAATTACCTCGATGCTTACGTGAACGATCTTGGCAATGTTATTGATATGAACATTATCAGTAATGCTAAGATTAATATTGGGGTTGATCCGCTCGGCGGCGCCGGTGTTCACTACTGGGAACCTATTGCGCAAAGATATAATTTAAATCTGACAGTTGTTAATGAGGTGGTCGATCCGACATTTCGCTTTATGACGGTAGATTGGGACGGTCAAATCCGCATGGATCCGTCTTCGCCTTACGCTATGCAGGGATTAATCGGTTTAAAAGACCGTTTCGATATTGCTTTTGCCTGCGACACGGATCATGACCGGCACGGAATTGTCACCAAAAGCGCCGGATTACTGCCGCCTAATCATTATCTTTCCGTTGCCATTTTTTATCTTTTTCAACACCGGACGAAGTGGCATAAGAAAGCGTCGATCGGCAAGACAGTGGTAAGCAGCCGGATGATTGATCTGGTAGCGGCGAAGCTAAATCGCAATATTTACGAGGTTCCAGTCGGTTTTAAGTGGTTCGTCGACGGTTTGCTTGACGGTTCGCTTGGCTTCGGCGGAGAAGAAAGCGCCGGAGCGTCTTTCGTCCGCTTGGACGGCAGAGTTTGGACAACGGACAAAGACGGTATTATTCCTGCTTTACTGGCGGCGGAAATCACGGCTAAGATTGGACGGGATCCCGGAAAAATATACCGCGAACTCACACAAGAATTCGGAGAACCTTTTTATGACCGCACGGAGGCACCGGCAACTCCCGCGCAAAAAAAAATATTGAGTAAACTTTCGCCTCAGCAGGTCAAGCGCACAGACATGGGTGGAGAGAAAATCCAGACCATACTTACCGATGCACCCGGCAACGGCGCGCCCATCGGTGGACTAAAGGTAATAGCAAAGAGCGGCTGGTTTGCGGCGCGCCCGTCAGGAACCGAAGATATCTACAAAATTTATGCGGAGAGCTTTCTTGATGCGGATCATCTGCGGCACATCATGGATGAAGCCCAGACGATTGTTAACGATGCTCTGGCGGAATCCCCGCATTAACCAAAGGTATTTTCCGTCGAACCGAATTTAAGGAGAAAATATGAATAAGCAAAAACGCGTCAGTCATCCGATATACGGGTTACTCCCTATAGAAATAAACGGATTCGATTCTTTAGCTGAACTTGCTCTGAATATACGTTATTCGTGGAATCACGCCACCGACAAAGTTTGGCAGCAGCTTGACCCTGCGCTGTGGGAACTCACTCATAACCCATGGGTTGTCCTGCAGACGGTTTCTCCGGACAGGATTAAGAGCATGCTGGCCGATCCGGTTTTTCGAAAGAACGTAAATAACCTTGTTAAAAACAGGCGGCAGATAATGGCCGCACCCGCGTGGTTTCAGAAAAAACAGCCCAAAAGTCCCCTGACCTGCGTTGCCTATTTCAGTATGGAATATATGTTGAGCGAGGCTTTACCTATTTATTCAGGCGGGCTTGGCAATGTAGCCGGCGACCAGCTAAAAGCATACAGCGACCTTGGCGTGCCGGTAGTGGGCGTGGGACTGCTTTATCAGCAAGGTTATTTTCGTCAGATGATAAACAATGATGGGGCACAAGAGGCGATTTATCCTTATAATGATCCCGGGCAGCTGCCTATCACGCCTTTGCGCCAGCCTAACGGCGATTGGTTGAGATTGGAACTTAACCTGCCCGGCTATACTATTTGGCTCCGTACATGGCAAGTTCAAGTAGGAAGAGTAAAACTTTATCTGTTAGACAGCAACGACCCTGCAAACTTTCCCATACACCGCGGAATTACAAGCGAGCTTTACGGCGGCGGTCCAGAATTGCGCCTCAAACAAGAACTGATACTAGGCATCGCCGGCTGGCGGCTGCTTACAGCCTTAGGCGTCAAACCGGAGGTCTGTCATTTGAACGAAGGGCATGCGGCTTTCGCCGTATTAGAACGCGCCAGAAGTTTTATGAAGGAAAGCGGACAGACTTTTGACACAGCATTGGCTATTACACGGGCAGGAAATCTTTTTACCACGCACACGGCAGTGGAGGCTGGATTTGACCGTTTTACACCGAACCTCATAGAACAATATCTCGGCTGGTATGCGCAGAAAAAATTAGGAATATCATTTCAGAATTTGTTAGCATTGGGACGTCAAAATGCTGGAGATGATTCGGAATATTTCAATATGGCTTATCTTGCAATACGCGGAAGTGGAGCGGTGAATGGCGTTAGCCGCCTGCACGAAAAGGTGAGCAAACATCTTTTCGCTTCTCTTTATTCAGGCTGGCCGTTAAATGAGGTTCCCGTGGGACATGTTACAAACGGTGTCCATATGCCAAGTTGGGACTCTGCGGAAGCCGACAAACTTTGGACGGAAACCTGCGGAAAAGACCGCTGGCTTGGCACGGCTGAAACCTTGGAACAAGATATGCTTCAAGTCCCCGATGATAAGCTTTGGCAGTTTCGTAACGCCTCCAGAAAGTCTCTTATCAAATACACCCGCGAACGATTATCTCAACAGCTGATATTTTCAGGCGCGTCGCCGGAAGCTGTTGAAGGAGCGAAACATATATTTAACCCAGAAGCTCTGACGCTTGGTTTTGCAAGACGTTTCGCTACATACAAGAGGCCGAATCTGCTTTTATACGACCACGAACGGCTGATTCGCATCTTAACCAATCAAAAACAACCGGTGCAACTCATCTTTGCCGGCAAAGCTCATCCTGCGGATATGGCGGGACAGGCCTTAATTCAAGAATGGATGCATTTTATCCAGCGTCCTGAAGTACAAGCGCACGTCATATTCCTCAGTGATTACGATATGCTTTTGACAGAACATTTAGTACAGGGAGTGGATGTCTGGATCAACACGCCGCGGCGGCCTTGGGAGGCCTGCGGGACAAGCGGAATGAAGGTGCTCGTCAATGGAGGCATTAACCTGTCCGAATTGGACGGCTGGTGGGCGGAAGCGTATACCAATGAAGTGGGCTGGGCATTGGGCGACGGTCAAAATCACGGCGACGATCCTGCATTAGACGGCATTGAAGCCGAAGCACTTTACGTATTGCTGGAGCAGAAAGTTATACCTGAGTTTTATAAAAAGAACGAGCAAGGTATTCCGACTGCATGGGTGTCACGTATGCGGGAAAGTATGGCGCGTCTGACACCGCAATTTTCCACGAACCGCACAGTACAGGAATATATGGAACAGCATTACCTTCCTGCTGCGGCATCCTTTCTTGCGCGTTCGGCGAATAACGGCGCAATGGGCAAAAAGATAGTAAATTGGCAACATAATCTTAAACAAAAATGGGCTGCGATACATTTTGGCGAAGTAAAGGTTGAAACCAAAAAACAGAAATATATATTTGAAATTATAGTTTATCTTAATGACAACGATCCTAATACAGTTGGAGTGGAGCTCTATGCGAACGGGTTAAACGGCGGCAAACCGTTGCGGCAGGAGATGAAACGAGGTCTGCAACCGGCGAACACAGACGGCGGCTACGTTTATAGCGGGACTGTTTCCGCAGACCGTCCGGCGGCAGAATATACGGCACGGGTAATACCGCGTTTCGCCGGCATCACAGTCCCCTTAGAAGAGGAGCACATCCTGTGGCAAAAATAAAAGCAAAAAAAGCAAAAGGTATCCGATTTATTTATTTCCTTACTCCTGACTGAGTTATATTGCACAAAGATATCCGATTTGTTCCCTTGTATAATTATAGAAAAAAATAATTGTTTTTAAAAAAATTACATCTCCATTTTTCTTCCAGTTTTTCTATAAGCGGGAATTTTTATATTCTTTTATTTTCTCCGAAAGCAATATTTTAATTAAAGATTGATAAGGAACGTCTTTCTCGTTTGCAAGCATTTTTAAGCTGTTCAACAATTGAACAGGCACTCTTAAGGAAATAGTTTTTTTGAAGGCTTTAACTTTGGAAATATCGCAACACTTGCTTTATTCCAGTCTATATATTCAGTGCTGTCATGGGCAGCCCAAAACTCTCTTTCTTCACTTTCATTCTTAAAATGCGGAATCTTTTTTTCATCGTCATACACCGTCCTTTCTTTTTCCTGACTTTGACACCTCATACAGCTCAAAGCCGCTAAAATACAATATTTATATTTTAAAAAAGTGCAATCTTCCTACTACATTTTCTTAACTTATAATAAATTGATTAATCAGGATAAGATTATTT
>SGBB01000006.1 GCA_004195025.1 Candidatus Acidulidesulfobacter diazotrophicus
TAAACTTTTCGGTAAAAAGCTTCTCCTGACCGTCAAATCTGCTATCGAAATATTTTTCTGGAGAAACCGATAAACTCATATTCATATAATCATCGCTTTTTTTAAATTCTTCCATTATAACTCCTCAGTATATTATAACATTCAAATAATTTTTTTCAAATTATTAAATTTACAATTTACAAATAACAAATAACAAATAACAAATAACAAATAACAAATAACAAATAACAAATAATATAATATAATATAATATACAAATCTTACTTATTTACACATATTATGCATTTACACATATTATATGTTTATAAATATTTTGCGTTTTATATTAATTATGATTATATTATGCAATAAACAATTATTATAGCAAACGAATGTTAAGGAATTATGACGAAAATATTAAAAGCAGGTTAAGTTCAGGGGATCATTTGGTTAAGAATAAAATCGGATACGATACATTTATACATTATATTCATGAAACTCAATCAGCAGTAGGGGAATAAATAAATCGGATACTTTCTAAATAAATAAGCCGTCTAAACAAGATAGACGGCTTATTAAGTATTAAATATTATTTTACTTTATTAAAAGTTTATAGGCATTCAATATTAAAGAGCCACGCTGACAAAATGCGCCGCATTAACACTAACAATAGTAGATCCTGTAAGATAAGAAGCTGTTCCGACTATTTGTATAACCTGATCAACATAAGTCCCAGGAGTCGTAGCAGTCGTGGTAGTCAGGGCATGATTCATAACTACAGCTGCACCTGTGGCATCGGTAATTAATCCCACAGTTGTGTATCCTGCGGTAGTATCTATACCTTGTAAATAAGTAATTTCACCTGCAATAGTGGTTTGAGAACCTGCGGTATCTAATGCAGTTTGTGTAGTTCCGGTAGTAGTAGTGACAAGAGTTGCAGCCGCAGTACTTGCGCTTTGATTAAATACTAATGTGTCGCCTGCAATAACTCCGCTTAATGTGTTAGCGCCCGCTGTTCCGGTATAAGCAGTTGTCATATTAATAGAGTCAATACCAGTACCGAGTGTAATCGAGTTGGCGCCCTGACCTATAGATATAGCAACAGGACCGGTAGTACCAATACCATTGCCTGAACCAGCACCAAGGTTAATCGTGTGATCACCCTGACCTACCCATACAGTATCAGTACCTGAGCCGTTTATACTAATTGTGTTAGTGCCAGTATTTCCGCCTGTCATTGTCACATTAACATCGCCTGATCCGCCATTTATAGTAACTGTGTTACCTGCAGTGCTTCCGCCTGTCATCATCACAGTATCAATGCCTGATCCGCCATTTATAGTAACTGTGTTACCTGCAGTGCTTAAGCCTGTCATATACACGGCATCAGTACCGTTGCTATTTATAGTAAATGTGTCTGCGGCAGTATTTGCACCTGACATTGATATAGTATCATTACCTGTAGCGCCGCTAATTCCAAGTGTGGCCGTGATAGCGCCCGTTCCGGCGGAATAAATAGCGTCATTACCTGCACCAGCTGTAGTATTACCTATTGTAATAGTGTTAGCGCCGCTATTTCCACTTGCTATATTAACAGTATCATTACCATTACCTGCAGTGAGTGTGACATAGCCGCTCTGATCTGGTATATTGAAATAATAATTTCCATCAAAACCGCCAGTGAATGGGGAATTAGTGGTATTGTATGTGGCACTTGTGAGAGTATATGAAGTTTGTGAAGTTGTTGCTGACGGTGGCGAATATGTTGGTGCAGTTGGTGCAGATGGTGCCGCTGTTGGACCAGTTGGTGATATAATTTCTTGAGTACCGTTTATTGTTAACGATGTTCCTAAAAAGGTTGAGTAATCATATGTAAGGCCTGTAGCTGCAGTAGTTAATGTCAAATTATCAGGACCGGCGATATTCACCGTTGAGCCACTGGCAACATCAAGATTAGTGATTGCGTTTGGCGTCGTGCCGTTTGAAACAATGTCAACAGTCGTTGGATTAAGGGTCGTAGGAGAAGCAAGATATGTATCTAATGTACCTAATGTTACACCGCCGCCTAAGTGCACATTTGCAACTGTTTGACCCGTAGCATCGCTTATAGTCAGCGAAGTTGTATTAGTATTAACATTAAATATTTCATTTCCTGAAGCGTTCTGAATAGTATTAAAACCGTTACCGTCTACCGCGCTTAAATTTAATATTAAAGGAGCGGAAGGTACTACCGTAAAATCAAGAGTCTCAAAGCCGGAAGCGGAACCTAAATATGTCGTTAAATCTGCTGCAGTTACGCCAGCATAATTAACATCTACCGTATTGGCGCCTGTACCGCCTGTTATAGAATACGTATATACCGACGAAGGAGAACCTCCGAGATTTATCGTATTGGCGCCGACAGTGCCGCCTACAAAAGAATAATTACCTGAGGCAGCCTGATAAGTGTTATTAGCAGAGGTAGGAGATACGGGAACATACGCAGTCTGCGCACCGTTAATGCTAGTCGGCACTGTACTATTTTGAACATTAGCCTGCGAAATAGCGTTATTAAGATAACTTGTAGCGCTAGCATATGAAGCAGGTCCGTTTAATTGATTATATACAGCATAATTAGTAGTAAATGTCTGCATAGCACTAAGTTTATCATTCATTGTAAGAGTATCAAAAGGATATGGGCTAGTTATAGGTTTTGCGGTAGTGATATTATAAATATCAGCTGTTATCTGCCCTATTGTTTGCGTACCCCCTGTGCCTATGTATTGAGATGACCAGTAATCTAAACCGCCGGGCAACGGTGCTCTGCCCAATAAGTTTTCAAAAATATTCGTAATTTCAGCGCCAATGGTAGCATTCGTAAACGCCGCGCCGCCGTTAACAAAAGTTGAAATAGAATTCAGAGCAGCATTCGGATTTGCACTGAACTGATCCGCCCAATAAGCCTGACCGTTTGGAGCGGCAGGTCTATCAAACAGACCTAAAAAAAGAGCGTTAACTTCCGAATCAACAGGACTTGTAGCCATTTTTATTCCTCCTTACAAAAAAATTTAGAATTTAGATTCATTAAATAAATTGAATTAAAATATAGCTTAATTAATCACATAAACTTTTATTAATTGCATGTAATATTACTTTAGTGTATTAGCTATATATGTCTTATTATACATATTTGTTTATTGCATAAGTAAGAGAGTTACTCTTTATTACAAAATAAATTATTTTTATATTATAACGCTCCAACCTAATCCAGAATATATAAACACATGTAATTTATGGACATTATACTGTTTAATAAATTTAATAATAATATTATCATACAAAATAATAATAAACAATATAAAATTCAATGACAGCCAATATATCAATTTAATTATTTTATAGTATATCTTATTATTTTTACTTGTCAAACTTAAATTTAACCTATTCTAATTTAACCTATTTTTAACCTCTCTTTAACCTATCCGATTTATTTATTCTCTTGCTCCTGACTGAGTTTTATTAAAGTTTGAAAGTTTAATTAAAATTTAAATTATAATAATTCGCCTGTATTTGTATTTGCCCTCTTATCATATGCGTATTACGTTCTTATTGTACACCGTTTACGGGGACTATTTGACACCCTTTACGTTTCTTATTTGACAGCAATTACTTTTTTAATTAGACACTTATCTCGCAGTTAATCCTTATTATTTTATTATAACAATAGAAGTGCTAATAAATTATGACAGGAATGTTAAAAATATATTAATTTTTTGTTGCAAATATGTTAAAAAGGTTAGGTTCGGGAGATAGACGGAAGCATTGAAGGTAATTATTTTCCTTATTTTTACTTAATGACTATTTATTATATTAGAAAAAAATATTTGAAATCTTTTCCGTTATAATTATTATATTATGCAATAAACAATAATTATTTTGGATAATCACCGATTTTAAAAAATAATCAAGTTTGCATAATTGCGTATTATGGACTGATATGGTATTGGGCAATACAGGCAAACGCAGGCGAGAGCAGGGGAATAAATAAATCGGATAGGTTAAAAAGGTTAAAAAGAAATACTTTTTTATTTTGAAACATTACTATAAACGGATTCGGGTGCAACATCTAAACCGTCCGGCCACGATAATACAAATAACTCTTTATGCACATAAAATTGCATAAAATAATTAAAATCAGCAAATCGGCTAAATTTACCCCCTTTTTTTATATAATTTTCTAAATCTAAAACCCCGTTTTTACCGTCTTCAAATGTGATTTCTAATTTATAACTGTCGATATGTTTTACTTCTTTAATATCATAATACATTATCTAATTCCTTATTTTAAAGATTCTATCGAAAACAAATCCTTACTTTCGGATGCCCGTTTCCAATTTATTAATAGTTCTTCCTTGTGTATTTCTGCCCACTCTATAACTAAACCTAAAGCTCTTGGCGGCAAAAAGCCTTCAATAAGAGCAAAATTGTCTATTTTTATAACGCCGTTATTATCTCCGTATCTTGCATGAAAATGAGGAGGATTGTGGTCATCAAAAAATATTGCTATAATTATACCAAAAAACCTACTAATTTCAGGCACATGTAATTTAAATAAATATAATAAATACAATCGTTAATTTCAACTAATCTAACTAAATTTTAATATAAAGATTTAAACTTGTCAAAATAAATTATATATGCGTCCAAAATAATAATAATAAAATAAACCTTTTTCATATATTTTAGGATAAACCTGCAAACGCAGGCAGACAGGAGCATGAGAATAAATCGGATACCATTCGGATTCTTTTATGCAATCGCAATATTTTTCGTTTGCAGCAAAGTTATGCTTAATTCATTTGCAGTTACAAGGTTATGCAAAGAAGCATTCATAAATTCAACTGTTACCGGTTCGCCGTCTTTTCCGTAGCTAACAATGACGCCTCCAGCTTCTTCTATGGCATCCACAGGAGGATCATCTCGCAGAAAAAAAATAATCACATCGGCATCCTGATCATATTTAACTTTCATTTTTCCTCCATCCAATATTTATTAGTTTTACTGGTCCAATAAATAGTCAATATTTTAATATCTTCTCCGACATATTTAAACGGAATTCGTAATAGTCCGTCATCTTTTTAAAATTGTGCCACAAAAGCGTCTAAATCTCCCGGCATAAGTTGTTGCGGATTGCAAACTATATTTTCCACATCGGTTTTATTAAGTTTTAATTTTTGCTCCCATTCTTTCAGACGTTCTTCCGCATGTTTGGTCCATATAACCGTCATAGGATTTTATTATATATTTCAAACTATTTATCTAAATTGAGTCATAACTGTTAAATTATATCATAAAATAAACGGTTAATATTATTAAAATGAATATTATTTTTTATTTTTTCATGTATTTTTCACTTTTTGAAATGTTATTATTATACCAAATGTTTTGATATTAATTAAATAAATAAAGAAAGAAAGAAAGAAAGAAAGAATTTTTTTGACATCAAGTTTACGTAATTGCGTAATATGGGCTTGCATAGTATTAGGGAAAACAGGCAAATGCAAGCGGGAGTATGGGGATAAATAAATCTTGTAATGTACATATTATAATTTAAATCATAATAAGATTCAATCAGGAGTGATGGAATAAATAAATCGGATACCGATACCTTTAACAGCTATGCCTGCTTTCACAATAATATTTTTGAATAATTAAATCTGTCCCATTTTTCCATTATTTATATGCACCGCCTCTTGAACTAATATTCACTATGGCAATTATTTTTTCTTCTTTTATTAAAGAAAATATTAATCTGTAATCTCCGATTCTAAACCTATAAAAACCTCTTAATTCACCCATGAGGGGTTTTACGCAAACATGATCAATAGGATTATCCATTAAAATCATTTCGGTTAGTTTATTTTTTATTCTTTTTCTTAAATCAGAATCTAATTTAATGAAACGTTTTTCGGCAATTGAGAAAATTTAATCGTCCAGCTCAATTAATGTTTTTCCTCCGCTTTTTTTTATTTCTTCAATACCCTTACGACATTCAATAACAAATCCCGGAATATTCAATAATTCAAGCGTTTCCTTGTATCTTTCTATATATTCGTCAGAAAGCTCCAAAAATATATCAGAAAGATGTCTATTTTCATATCCTGCTATAGCCCTTATCAGTTTTAGTTTTTCTTCTGGAAGTCTTAAAGTAGTAGATGTCGTCATTTTTATCTCCTTTTATATGCAATAATTGCCATTATGATATTATAATATCATAATGGCACAATGTCAATTTAGATTAATTTTCCTAATCCTGCGATAGAAAATTTATTTTCTGGATTCCCGCGAAAGCGGGAATCCAGTGTTTGTTTAACATTAGAAAGTTTGGATAGTTTCTATTGCAGGATTAATGAATTTATTTAGCTTGATATATGAGAGCAAGGAATAAAATAAATCTAACCCCTTGTTGCTATATATTTAAATATTACACCGATTTTAAAAAATAATAAAGTTTACGTAATTGAGCAATATAGACTGGCATAGTATTGGGAAAAACAGGCAAACGCAGACGTGAGTTTGGGGATAAATAAATCGGATACCTATTTTTTATTATAATTTAAATCTTAATCAAACTTTACTTTAATAAAACTCAGTCGGGCGTGAGGGAATAAATAAATCGGATAAGTTAAACTTAATCACCTGATTTGCCACAAATATTTTTTCATAATGCTCTATTGCTCCCGATAAAATATTTAATGCCCGCTCGGTATTATTTCTTTTTATCAATATGGAAATAATAAAATTAGTGTCCAAAGCAACCGTTTCAGGCATTGTCATTCCCCATTTTTTCTCTGGCTATTTTTATCAGTTCTTTATTGGGAATATCTTTTTTTAATTTTATGCTGCCTGCAACTTCAAAAAGTGTCTTACCCTTTTTAATAATTATTCCGGCGTTGGTGTCTTCAAGGGAAACAACATCGCCCAGTTTTATATTTAACTTCTTTCTGATACTAATAGGTATAGTTATCTGCCCTTTGGGTAATACTTTTACATTTTCCATTATCATTTCTCATCTCCTACCTAAATTATATATTACTACTTGATTATTTTCAATAGGATTTTTAATCATATTCCTATCCTATTCTTATAAGGTTAATTCCGTCTTTCAATGTTAAAATTGTAAATGGAATGGGAGCGGCATAGTTGTGAAATTATTATAATCTGCGTGGATGCAGCAATACGTAAGAGATGAAATAAATCAAACACCTTTCCTTTATACAATAATTAATATTTAATATTTTATCACAAATATAAAATTAATTTAATAAAATTATAAAAATAAAAAATATATGGTTTACACTATAAGTATATTATGGGATAAGAGGAGGGCAAATGCAGGCTGATTATTATAATATAAATATTAATTAAACTTTAACTTTAATAAAACTCAGTCGGGAGTATGGGAATAAATAAATCGGATACCTCCTATAGATACCTCCTACATATTTTTGTCATATAAATAAAATAAGCCGTCTAATATAGACGGCTTATTTTATTTCATTATTATCAATGTTATATTACAGTTATATCACACACCCTGCAGGTTTAAATATTAAAGTGTAATAACGGGGTGAGAGTTGACAGAAGTGGGTGTTGCTCCGCTTATATTTGGTGTTCCCGTCAACTGCACAACCTGATCCGTGTAAGTAGTAGTACCATTATAAATGTCATTTACAATATATGTATTTCCGCCTTCTTGAAAGTAAACAGCGTTGTCTACAGCAGTCACTCCAGCATCATGACCTTGAAGATAAGTAATAATATTGGTAATATTCGTAGTAAACGAATTAAGAGGATTATAACCAGCAGTTGAAGTAGCTGCGGCAAAGGAAATTGTAGTTGCAGTGTCCCCTGAAAATGAAATATTAATATTAGAAAGAGTAGTAGCTGCTGTAATACCTGAAATAGTGGTCATATTTAAAGGCGTTGTGCTTGCAGTTGCCGATGTTGCATTACCTAATGTATCATAAATTGCGCTTGTTGTAATCGTGTTGATGTTTGTTGTGCTTGAATCTACAGTAATTATGTCGCTGGCAGTATTTGTCGTTAAGTTTAATGTTCCAGCATCATGACTTGCATTTATGGTGGTTAATGAGGCAATAGTAGTATTTGCCGGAGTAGCAGCTAATGCATTATTAGTATTATCAGCCATAAGGCTAATATTTAGCGTGTTACCGCTAACACCGCTAATGTTTAATGTAGTCAATGGAGCGGCTGTTAAAGCAGGAGCAAAAAGATTGGAAACGGTAGTTGTGCTAAGACTGAGATAATTAGCAGTTGTTCCGGCAGAAGTTAAATTAAGAATAGCCGTAGTCGACCCGTCTATATTAATAGTCGGCGACACAGAACTGCCGTTTTGGGAAAGAGCGCCAAGCGCTCCGCCAACTGTAACATTTGCGCTTGTTCCCGTTGAATTAATATTAGCGCTCTGATTAGTATTTTCATATGTAAAGTTTTGAGTTGATGCTATCGTATAGACATTTATCTCTTGGGCGTGGTTAGCACCGCCATATTGAAAAGTACTAAGAGCAGGAGTAGAAGCGCCGGTAATATATTCGCAAAGAGCATCATTGACAGCGGCACTAATAGTAATATTATGAACGGAGGCTGCGGCGCCGGTGCTCGTATTAAGGTCCATTGCATTGCCATTTATAATTATTGTGTTAATGCCCGTCATAGTTGATGGAAGCAGACCTGTATAGCTAGGAGCAAAATTTGGAGACCCCAAGGTCGTCGCATATGCAAAAATATCTAATATGCCATTGCCGCCTGAAGCGTTTAAAGAATCGCTTGAACTTAATACACCGCCGTTAGCGGCATAAGACGCGGAAGCAAACGGAGAAGGACCTGTAGGCGGAGTAGTCGCAAGATTACCTGTAACATAGCCGTTGTAACCTGTGGCTGAAACTGCATCCGTATAAGTTACGCCGTTTACAATTACGCTAGGGGTTAGAGAAGCGCCGGTATCGTTAACGACATAAACAACGGGGCTTGCCGAAGATGTCAGGGTCGCCGCGTATGATGTCTGAACAGCAGTAATGGGTATAAACTGCTGAACCGGAGTAGTTGACGTCATAGTCCCCTGAATACCTGAAGGGGAATAATTATTTTCATAAGCCGTCGGATGTGCAATAACACCGCTTTGAGATAAGTCGCTTGTTGTAGTAATATAATTATACGCCGCGGCAGTAGAAAAAGTGGTCGGTGAAATAACACCTGCGGCATAATCTTGAGTAAAGCTGCCTGCGGCATAAACTCTGGCATTCATTGTTTCACTATCAATAGAATATCCTGTACCAGCAGGTATTGCATTAGTGATATTATAAATATCGGCTGCTATCTGTCCTATTGATTGCGCTCCCGATGTATATTGATCCGACCAGTAAGTCAAACCGCCTGACAACGGCGCTCTGCCTAATAAGTTTTCAAAAATACTCGTAATTTCAGCGCCAATGGTGCCTGCTCCGGTAGCTCCTGCCGTAAACGCCGCTCCGCCGTTAACAAAAGTTGAAATAGAATTCAGCGCGGCAGTCGAATTTAAACTGAGCTGATCTGCCCAGTATGCTTGACCGCTTGGAGCTGCAACCTTGTCAAACAGACCTAAAAAAAGAGCGTTAGTTTCATTAAAATTAGCTGTTGTAGCCATTTTTATTCCTCCTTACAAAAAAATTTAATTAAAATTCGTTAATTTTTATTATATATATTATACTGCCCTGCCAGATAGATAGATAAGCGCTTATAAAGTATTTAGACTTTTACCTCCTTAATATTAGCAACTTAGCAACAGCTAATATTAAAATTATACTCTTATTAATTAAATGAGCAATTTAACTAATAAGTAAAGTAAAGTTTTTATCATAAAAAAATATTAAAGTCAATAGTAAAATTAGCTTTTGTTAATAGGTTGTTAATAGGTTGTTAATAACTTTTTTTTATTTTAAACTATTTTTTAAAAAATTATCTATTCCCGTATTTATAACTTCTTTAAATTTGGCTTTAATATCGTTTGGTTCTAATAAGAAAGCAATTTTTGAGTCAATAAAGAACGGTTTATTATTTAATTCTATTCTGACTATATAACCGTTTTCATTTTTTTTGGATTCGGCAGCAGTTCCGTTAGAAGTTTCATTAATAGTCTCATATGTTGATAAATCATAACCTACAAATAATTTATTGTCGGTTTTAAATCCCATTCTATAATTAACATTTACTATCTCGCCCTGGGACTCAAATTTTGAAAAGTTGTTAAATAAATAAGAATTTAATTCTTTAACGGGTTTATCGGAAGTATGCTTGACTAAAACTATTATGCCCGTGTCTTTAATGTTTGCTTCCCCTGCAAACTCTTTAACGCAGTTAAATAATTTACTTACATTTTCATCAATCGCCTCTACCTGCTTATTTAAACTTTCTAAATTATCGAATCTTGTTAACAATGTAGCTGAAATTTGCGATATAACAATTTCTTTAAGGGTGTCTCTGAATATAATCCGGGGATTTGTAGGGTCGCTGTCATCCGGCAGATTTGTATTTATAGAAGCTTTGTTTATGATATTTTTAAAAGCTTCCTCAGCTTTCGGCTGTTTAAGCCTGACGGCAGTATCTCTGTTAAAAGATACCACGACTGCCGCTTCCGATATATATCTGTTTGCAATGTTATTAGTATTATTCGTCTTATTATCCATATTATTTATTATTCACCTTATTATTATATTATTTTTTTTATAATTATAAAATCTCTAATTAACAATTTAATACTTAATTAATTTAATACTCAATGTTTTATAAAACTATATCTTATATTTTATATCTTATAAAATAAGCAATGTCAATAAATATTTAAAAAAATATTTATTTTTTCTACCTTACAAACGCATGCGAAACTTTATCTAATAAAGGTCTCATTAAATAATTCATAAGGGTTCTCTTGCCTGTTTTAACGGTTGCCTGCACCGGCATCCCTGCCTTTAGCTTTAGTTTCAATAGCGCCAGAGTCTTTAATCCTTTTTTATCTATTTTAATTTTACAGACATAATATGCCATATTATTCGCTTTGTTAACGAGGCTGTTAGCCGAAACATAAATAACTTTGCCGTTAATAACGGGGGTACTTTCTATATTGAACGCCGGAAACCTTAAATTTGCCGTAAGACCCTTGCGGACATGGGCTATATCCTGCGTTGGCACATTTGCTTTTATTATTAAATTTTGATTTAAAGGCAAAATATCGATAATTGGCTGTCCCGGCATTATAACGCCGCCGATCGTTTTTACATAAGTTTTAACCACTATTCCGCCAACGGACGACTTTATAGTCGAATGCGCAAACTGATTAAAAGTAGAGAGATATTCCTGCTTTAAAGCAAAAACTCTCTTTTGCACGGCGCTTAGATGCGTGTTGACTTCTTTTGAAAAATTATTGCGGAGGTCGGCAAGTTTTAGTCTGTATTCATTCATAGACTGCTCAGCTCTAGTTATGCTCCCCGTTTCTTCGTTTAATTTTCCTTCAAGGTTCTGTATAGTGCTTTCCATATAGATAATTTTAACTTCAGGATAATATCCTTCTTTAGCAAGCTTTTTTAACGGTTTCATTTCTTTTTTTGCAAGCGTTATCTGATTTGCGGTTGATATTTTCAGCTCTCTTATATTTTCAATATAATCTTTAAATCCTTTTATATTAACTTTTAAGATATTTTCATCTGCCGTAAAGTTGATTCTTTTTGAGTTGAAAAGCTGTCTCTGGGTAGCCATTGCTTCTTGCGCCTGCGCACTGTTTTTAAAGGACAGCAGTTCAGGCGGAAATGTTATATTGCCTGCGCCGGTATTTTCCGCTTTAAGTCTTGCATAAAGGGCAAGGTCGGCTATATATTCGCTTTTTGCGGCTGCAAGATTTGACTTTTGCTGCGAGTCGTTTAAAAGCATAAGAGTTTGATTTTTTTTAACCGTATCGCCGTCGTGAACAAGAATATCTTTAATCGTTCCTCCGTACCTGCTCTGAATAATATTTTCCTGGGACGAAACGGTAACAACTCCCGGAATACCTATTCCGCTAACAAACGAAGCTAAAGACGCCCATACGATAAACCCGATAAAACCGAATATGAGAACCGAAAAACCGACTATCATAATAGACTTTGAGTTTGTATGAATTTTGGTATCTATATCTTCATTTTCAGGCGTATCATTTTCTTTTAGTCCTTCAAGCAATTTCATAATATTAAATAACTCCGAATATATTAATTAAATAATTTTCAAAATACGCTAAAAATTTTCTTTCTTATTATCGTCATCGCTTATCTCTTTTTCTTCCTGCCGTGCATTGGGATTATTACCCTATTGCTGCTGCTGTTCTGGCTGCTGCTGCTGAGCAGGGACCTGTTTTTGCGATGCAAGCAATGAGCTGAGCACGTCATTTCTTAAACCATACATCTGGATAGTTCCGTTTGCAAGAAGCATTATTTTATCTACTACTGAAAGTATATGTGTTCTGTGGCTTATGATAAAAACAGTTGATTTTTGTTCTTTAAGTTTAGCAAGAGTGTTAAGAAGCGCATGTCCGCCGAGGTCGTCAAGGTTTGAGTCCGGTTCGTCAAGAACGACTAACGAAGGATTTCCGTAGATAGCTCTTGCGAGCGCTACTCTCTGTTTTTGCCCTCCCGAGAGTACAACCCCACCTTCTCCGATAAATGTGTCGTATCCGTCCGAAAGATTAAGTATCATTTCGTGTATGCCGACGGTTTTAGCGGCTTCAATAACTTTAATGGAATCTATATCACCGAATCTGCTGATATTTTCGGCTACAGTGCCGTTTAAAAGCTCTATGTCCTGCGGCAGATATCCTAAGTAGCCGCCTAATGCATCTTTATCCCATGAAAAAACTTCTGCGCCGTCAAGCCTCATGCTTCCGGCGGCGGGGGGCCAGACCCCGACTATCATTCTTGCAAGAGTTGATTTTCCGGAACCGCTTGGACCTACTATGGCGACCATATCTCCTTTGAGTGCTTCAAAGGTAATGCCTTTAAGCACTTGAAGCTGTGAGTTCGGAGGAATGGCATAAAGATTTAACGAATTAATTTTACCTTCGGGAGCGGGTAGCGGCATCCCCTGTTCTCTTTCAGGGAAAGTTGTAAACAGCTGAGTTAACCTTTTATATGAATCGCGGGCGGAAACAAATCCTTTCCATCCGCCGATAGCAAGGTCTATAGGGGCAAGCGCTCTGCCCATTAATATAGCGCATGCGACCATTGCCCCTGCGGTAATTATGTTGCCGTTTATAACGTAATAAGCTCCGAAAGTGTACATTAGAGACTGGAACGCAAATCTGAAAAACTTGGTAGGCGCCGAAATATTGCCTGTCTTTTCGCTTGCGCGCGACTGCAAAGCGATAAATTTCTCATACTTCGGATTCCAGTGTTTTTTTACATTGGACAGCATTCCCATAGACTCTATGACATCTGCGTTTCTGAAGTTAATGGTGGCAAAAGATGAGGCTGTATGATAATAGTTATTGGAAGCGGTAAGTTTTTTTTTGCTTACTATTTCCGTCAAAAAAGCCATTAAAAATAAAACCAGAGCGGCAAAAGCGGCAAAAACTCCAAGTACCCAATAAATTATGCCGATAACTATAACATATATGGGTGTCCACGGAACGTCAAAAAAAGCAATTGCACCCGTGCCTGTTATGAACTGTCTGATATTTGTAAAATCGCCGAAAACCTGAGAAGCGTCGGTACTACCCGTGCGGAGGCATTTTTCAAAAGCAACCTGAAACAGCCTTTTATTAAGACGCTTATCCATATTGTTGCCGATGCGGATTAAAAGCTGGGTCCTCACCCATTCAAAAACTCCCATCAAAATCAGCATAAAGAGCATTATTACCGTAATCACTACAAGAGTAACGTCGCTTCTGCTGGCAAGGACATCATCATAAATCAGGAGCATATAAATTGCGGGAACAAGCATAATAAGGTTTATTATAAGGCTGAAAATGCCGACCACGTAAAAATCATTTTTAAATGAAGCCAAAAGTTTTAAGAGTTCAGGCTTTTCGGCAACCGTAAAAGGTTTATTGCGTCTGAATAAGCTCATGTATAATTATCCCCTTATCGTTACATTAATAATACTCAATTAATACTTAACTATTACTTAATTAATACTTATTTATTACTTAATTAATACTTAATTAATATATGGATTCCTGCTTTCGCAGGAATGACGTATCTATTTATTTTATTTTATTATACTGGATTCCTGCTTTCGCGGGAATGACATTGTTTATTGCATAATATAATGACATATATATTTATTATTCCGCATTCCCGTATTAAAGGTTTGTCATTCCTGCGAAAGCAGGAATCCAGTCTTGAATTGGATAAAATGCATCGCCTTTTATCAAATCTCAGCGTCTCATTTAAGAATTTTTAAGCCATTTATTAATTTTATGCAAATCGTATTCGGATAAAACTCCGGCATTAAAATCAAGATTTAAAAGACTTATCATATACTCGTATTTAGCTTTAAGAAGTTTTACTCTGACATCGTAAAGACGCT
Organism: Candidatus Acidulidesulfobacter diazotrophicus; assembly: GCA_004195025.1. Classification (GTDB taxonomy): domain Bacteria; phylum SZUA-79; class SZUA-79; order Acidulodesulfobacterales; family Acidulodesulfobacteraceae; genus Acididesulfobacter; species Acididesulfobacter diazotrophicus. The sequence continues at coordinate 14,569 of SGBB01000006.1, forward strand.
GAACGGCGTTTAGAACGTCCGTCATAGTTTTTACGCCTGCGGTCAGCCCCATCTTATTGCCTTTAAGGGAAATACGCGCCGATTTTACGGCTAATTTAAGCATTTTAATTTTAACTATATCGCCTTTTATCCCGAGAAAAGACTGGCTAACCTTACGGTTATTTTTATGAAGCTCCTTTTCGTATTCCTGATTTGCCCGCTGAACTAAGTTTTCCGATTCCGCAGTTTTTGCAAAAGCATATCCGCCGTTAAATATGGGAATATTTATCTGAAATCCCACATTATAATATTTAATGGGCGGGGTCTGTATATATTCCTGAGTGTTTGTAGCAGAATAGCCCGCAACAAAATCAACCGATGGCAGATGCAAAGAAATGGCTTTTTTCACTCCGTCTTCGTAATAGCCTTCGTTATCTTTGTAATATTTAAGCATAGGATTATGTTTTTTTGCAATATTAATCCAGTATTTAATATTTGAAGGGTAGGGTGTGGACAGCGGTATGTTATGTTTTAACGGTTCTAAATTTTTACCGCTTACACCGACGACATTTTTAAATTTCATATAGTTATTTTCAAGACCGTTTTTTGCTCCGACTATTTGCGATAAAACAGAATAGTATTTTGCTCTTGCGTCGTAAACATCCGTCTTAGTGCCTGCTCCAGCAGACAGAAGCTTTTTTGCCTGCTCAAGTTCCTGATGAACGGCGTTTTTTTGCGAATTTAAGTCTTTAATATAATCCTGCGCGGCAAGAACGTCTAAATAAACTTCGGCTACCGTTAAGATTAGATTTTGCTTTTGCGATTCAAATTTTGCATTGCCGATAGAAGCTCTTGTCTTATACTGGCTATACTCAAAAAACCTCTTCATGCTGAATATCGGCTGAGATAGACTTACCCCTTCGGTTCTTGACGTATAGCTGAAATAATAGGGCGGCGGTTTAATAAAATCGTATCTTGACACGTTTCCAGAAGCGTTAAGATGCGGCAATAAAACGGACAAGCCTTCCCATCCGAGCGCATCGGACGCCCTTTTTCCGTAAATATCGGCTTTAAAAGCGTGGTCGTGTTTTACCGCTAATTTATAAGCCTGAATAAGATTTAAAGGATAAGGCGCCAGATTGGAGGTGTTTTTCTTATTTTTGCGCGCTTTAGTAATATTGCTTGAAGGCTGGATTCCTGCTTTCGCAGGAATGACATTAGCAGTATTTTTGGTAATATTACCGCTATTACTATTACTGTTGTTAATATTACTACCATTACTATTACCGCCATTGTTATTATTGTTACTGCTGCTGCTAATGTTATTACTGTTGATGCTATTATTACTATTGCTATGATTACTGCTATAATTGACATTGCTGCTACTATTATTATTGGTATTACTATCGGCATAAAGATTAGCATTAATGCTACTATTAATATCACTATTTATCTTAGCAGAAGTATTAATAGCGTAAACCGCTGAATTAAAATTAAGCGCTAAAAGAAAGAAAAAACAGAATAAAATCAATAAAAACAGAAATGAGTTTAATAGGCTAATGCTAAATCGGCCGATAAATTTATTAATATTAAATTGATTAATATTCAATTGATTAGATTGATTAAAATACTTTTGCTTTAAATATTCGGTATTTAAATACTTAGAATTTAATTTATTATCAAACACTTTATTTATATTATTTATATTATTTATATTATTTATATTTAAATTGCTATCAGATAAACTGCTTTAAACCCTCTTTTTAAAATTTTTATTTTATTTTTATTGTTAATTATTATTATTATAAAAAATTATTATTATAAAATTTTTTCAATTTTTCATATTATAATAATAATTACATTATAATTGCAAGTTATAATTGCATATTTTTTAAATGTATTTATTTTAATAAAAAGGCATAAAAAGAGGTTGTATTTATTTTACTATACATCTTTATTTTTATTTTTTACGCTCTTTTTATCCAATAATCCGGTTTTTTGTTGAGCTGCATGACGGCAATTATAAACACTTCCGCTTTGTCTACATTATATATAATTCCGTATGGAAATCGTTTTAATAAACACCTTCTTGCATTAATAGATATATTAGTCCACGCTTGAGGAAAAGAAATAATTTCTTGAATAGCTGAATAGACATCTCTGGCAAACTCAAATCCCAAATCGTTCTTGCATTGGTTATAGTATTTAATAGCCTCATTAAGTTCTTTTTCAGCTTTAGGATGGAAAGAAAAAATCAAAAATTTAACCTTTTATTTATTTATATATATTATATATTTTATTAAATACTTCTTCACCTGCAATTGTATTGACTTTACCGCTTTTTATTTCTTGAACTCTTTTTTCCGCCTCATCTGCCCATAGCTTATCTATTTCTTCATTGATAGGTTGAATGCTCTGCAATAATTTATCTATAAGCTGCATTCTTATATCTATCGGCAAAGAAACAACCTCATTAAAGAGATCCTCGGTTTGTGTCATTTTTTACCAAATTTTTAAAAAATTAAATAAATTTAGATAAAAAAAATCAAGTTTATTTTATCTATACAAATATATTTTAATATATACACCAAATTTAAAAAATAATCAAGTTTAATAACTTCCTTTTAATTTTTTTATTTTTAAATAATTTTGGCTTGTTCAATCTCTTCATACTTATTAACCACTTCTTCAGATTTGCCTTTGGCTATTATACCGCCTTTATGCAGCAGCATCGCTTCACTGCAATAGCTTAATATTGATTTTTTATCATGGCTTACAAGAATAACGGTTCTTCCGCCGTTTATAAACTCTTCTATTCTTTTTTTGCTTTTAGCCTGAAATTCGGCGTCTCCGACGGCTAAAACTTCATCTAATATAAGAATATCGGGGTTGACGTTTACGGCAACGGAAAAAGAAAGCCTTATCGCCATTCCGCTTGAATAAGTTTTAATCGGCTCGTCTATAAAATCTTTTATTCCGCTGAATTCGATTATTTCGTCATATTTGGCAAGTATCTCTTTTTTGCTTAAACCTAAAATTAAACCGTTAATTAAGATATTTTCTCTGCCTGTAAGTTCGGGATGAAAACCGGTGCCGAGTTCCAGCAAAGCGGATAAAGAACCTTTTACGGCGATTTTCCCCGCCGTCGGTTTCATTATTTTGCATAGTATTTTTAGAAGAGTGCTTTTACCTGCCCCGTTAGGTCCTATAATACCAAAAGTTTCGCCTTTTTTTACCGCAAAACTCACATCTTTTAAAGCGGTAAATTTTAATATTTTTACCTGTTTATTTTTATTAAAGGTAATTGCGTCTATAAACGCTTTTTTTAACGTGGTATGCGAAGACAATCTTTTAAAAACTTTAGTTATATTTTCTGCTTCAATAGCATAATTAGAACTTGAATTCTTAACTAATATATTATTATTTATATTATTATCACTTAATTTATTGTCGTAAAAATTATTTGTATTATTAAACAAATTCACTAAAAAGCTCCTTTCTCGCCGCAAAATATGTATAGCCTGCGATAAAAAAAATTAGCGAAATAAATAAAATCCCTAATACAAAAAGGGGACGCGGGGCCACATTGAAATAAAAAATATCCTGAAAACATTTCATAATATAAGCTACAGGATTTAAATAGATAAGATGTCTTATTTTTAAAGGAAGCTGTTTGTCAAAATACATGACGGGCATTGAAAAAAACAGGAATGTCGTTAAGTTAAGTATAATAAATTGAATGTCCCTATAAAACACGTTAAGAGCGGCAAAAAATAAACTTACTCCGGCTATTAGAAAGAATTCTATTATTATTAATAAAGGAAAATATAGCAGCGGCAGTCCGATCCGCATTTTAAATATATAAACAAATAATATAAGAATAGGAACTGCAAGCAGATAATTTAACAGGTTAGCGCCAATTTTAGACATTACAATAATTTCAGGAGGCATTAACGATTTTGAAACAAGGCTGCCTCCGCCTGAAATAGAAGCCGTTCCGACTAATATAGAGCTTTGAAACCATGTAAACGGCAATATTCCGCAAAAAAGATACACAGGATAAGCTTTTGCAGGATTTTTAAAAACTATCACAAATAAAAAAGTATAAATTATGAGAAGTAGCAGCGGATTCATCAAAGACCAGAAAAATCCGAGGTATGAGCCTCTATACTGTGTTTTAAGTTCTTTAAGCGAGAGCATCCAGATAAGATACCTGTATTTTATTAGTATCTTAAATCCATCAGTTATGTTGTTTTTCTGCGAGGTCATTAGTCATTATATTATATAGTTTTAATTATGATTTCATTTTATAAATTTATGATATTTTTAGTTATTAATTAATAATTATTATAGCTATATATAATTATAATTACAATTACAATTATTAATTTGCTTTTTTATATTTGATTATAATTTATATCAAATAGATAATTTGCTTACAAGTTTAAAATTAGTTCTGCGATTCTGTCCGCAAATCTTCAAAAAGCTTCAAACGCATAATTATAACCCTTTCTCGGTTATATTGTTCCAACCATTAAATATATGCGGTTTATTATAAATTAATTTCTATTTCGTTAAAAATTCTATGTAATTATCAGAATTAATAATTGATACGTCGGATTGATAAGACTCCTTAAACGAAGCAGGTATTGTTTTTTTTGCTTTTGCATTCCATTTGAATTCATAGCCATTTATTTTTCCGTTCTCTTCTTCTATATAATCTATTTCCTGCCTTTGCAATGTTCTCCAAAAATAGCTTTTGACCAATCTGTTTCTATTCAGATTTAACTTTATTCTTTCGCTCACAAGAAAGTTCTCCCATAACATACCTTTATCCTGCCTTAAATTTAAAACGGAAAAGTTATTTATAACGGCGTTTCTAATCCCGTTATCCCAAAAATATATTTTCGTACTTTTTTTAAGTTCATTTCTTAAATTTCTGCTAAAAGACCTTAATCTAAATATGACAAAAGATTTTTCCAATAAATCTATATATCTTTGAACGGTTATTTTATCCGCTTCCACCTGTCTGGATAACTCATTATAAGATATCTCGGAACACACTTGAAGGGCTAATGACTCAAGAAGTTTGAACACGGTTTCAGGTCGCCTTATTTCCTGAAATGTAAAGATATCTTTATATAAATAGCTGTCGCTTAAATTTTTTAGATTCTCTTTTTCCAAACCTTGACCTTCGGTATTTATTATATCTGGATACATTCCATATATAAGTCTGTGCTCCAGCAGTCTTTTTTCTTTTAATATTCCAAATTCGTTTATAAGTTCTTCCGTGGAAAACGGCAGCAGTTGAAATTCATATTTTCGGCCTGTTAACGGTTCGTTTATTTCGTTAGATAATTCAAATGCGGAAGAACCTAAAGCAATAACTTGAATATTTTTAATATTATCTACCATCAATTTTATCGTTAAACCTATATTTTTAACCCGCTGGGCTTCGTCTATTATTACAATAAGGTTCTTGCCGATGATTGCTTGAAGTTTATCAGACGTTGCGCTGAATAGAAGTTCTCTTATATCGGGTTCATCGCAATTAAGGAATATATAAGGTTTATTAAAAGTTTTGACAATCTCTAATAAAAGGGTTGTTTTTCCGGATTGTCTGGGTCCAAGTATTATAATAGCTTTTCCTTTAAAGGAATGCTTAAGTATAAGTTCAAATAACTGTCTTGTAATTATTTTTTTTGTTTCCATAAAATAAGCCTATATAAAAAATTATCGTGTTAATGTACTAATTAGAGATTATAATAACTAAATATTATCATTTTTGGTGATTACAGTCAACGGATTTTATAACCCAAAATTATTTATATCAAATTATATGCCCGCTACAAGTTTAAAATTAGTTCTTTTATTCTGTCAGCAAGCATATCTACCGAGTTATCCCAAGTATTACAATTGTTTTTTATATTTTTTATGTTTAATGCCGGTTTGGGTGAAGATTTTCCGTCAATACAGTTAATATAATTGTCCTTATTTGCATTTGAATGTAAAATTGAATTTGTAATATTGTTTACGTTTAACTTTATATTGTGATTTATAATATTGCGATTTATATAATTTTCGCCTGTATTATTATCTGTATTATTATGATGATAATTTAGATTGTCTATTGTTTTATTGTCCATACTGCCGACATATTTACTTTCAAATTCTTTTACCGCTTTAATTAAATGATCCGCATCAGGATTAAAATACATCGGATAATCCGCGCCTACTTCTCTAAAAACGGCAATATCGCTCGCCAGCACGGGAACGCCGTAATGTATAGCTTCAACTAAAGGCAGTCCGAATCCTTCTCTTAAAGAAGCGCATATTACGGCATCGGCGCTGCTATACAAAAAATTTAATTCATCATCGTTTAAATTGTTAAAAATAAAAAGTTTTTTATTAAGATAAGCAGAGTTGTTAAATTTTTTTATCAGCGTATCGACATTCCAGCCGATTTTTCCTACGATAACTAAAACCCCGCCGAATCCGTTTTTCCACAAATATTCAAAAGCTTCAAACACATAATCATAGCCTTTTCTCGGCTCTATTGTTCCTACCGTTAAATATATGCGGCTTATCAAACTTGTTAAATCGGTTTTATGTATCTTATTTAATTGTTTTACCGAATCTATAAGTTGAAATAAATTCTCTCTAATGCTATTGTTATTATTGTTATTAGCATCTGCATAATTATTAGCAGCAGCTGTATTTTTGTTGGCATCGGTATTATAACTCTTACTATTATTGCTATATTGAACAGTATTTTGAATACAGCAGGTTTTATTCTTAAAATCATATCCCAAATAAAAGAAAGATGTCGGCTTCTTTTTTATATGGAATGTATTATTATTTAAAGAATTATTAAAATATTCTTTAATTATTTCCATTTCACTTTTTGAAATCGTTAAAACAATATCAATTAGATTATCAAATTTATTCATTTTTTTTTTAAATCTTGAGGTCAAATCTTTTTCAAAAAATTCAGGGTTGGTTAAAGCTATAATATCATACAGCACGGCAATAATTATTCCTTTTTTTTTCTTTATTTTTTTGCAAAAAGAATTAAAATAATTATTATAACTGTAACTCCAAAAGCTGTCTATTAGAAGCAATAAATCGTTTTCTTCCGGAAAAATAATATCACCGTTAATATGTCCGTTATTGCTGTTAATATATGAATTAAATATCTGCATTAAACCTATAGAAAAATATTTAAGTCTTTTTAGTAATCGCCATATTGCTTTTAAGATTTTATAAATGTTTTGATTTTGATTAATATGCAATCTTTCTATTAGAATTATTTTTATTTTTTCTTTTAAATTTATTTTAATTTTAACCTTATGTCTATTTTTATTGTATGTTTTGGTATTGATATTATTGTTTGCATTATTTATATTATCCGGATTATTTATATCATGATATACGATATTTTCAGTATTTTTGTTATTTTTATTATTTTTGCTATATAGAAATGTTTTTAAACTGATGTATCCTTTAGCGCCTAAAACAATAGGGATGACAGGAACGTTTAATTTTTTAGACATCCTGTCCGAACGTTCTACTATATTGCGAACAACACGCTGAATTCCAGTGTTTAAATTGCCGTCGTATGTTTCGGAACAGTCGATAAGTATTCTGTTAATTCTTTTATTATTCGCAAATTTATTGTCTTCGCTATTTTCATTTTTATACGGATCGCCATAAACATAAATATTTCCTCTATCTCTGGCATTTACGATATTTTTCATATGTCCATAATGTTCTGTTTCTAAAATACGGCTCCATTTTTGTTTAAATTTTTCTTTATTGCCTTTATTATCTTTATTGCCGTTATTGTTAATTGTGCAATTTTCTTTTTTTGCAATTTTTACAGCATCCTTCTTAAAGTTGTCGCTGTCGGTTATTTTCTTAGATTTTTTATAAGAAACATTTTCATAATGAACGACAACCGATTCAGGCTGATAAACTACTTTATATCCTCTTTTTCTTACTTCAAAAGCAAGATCGGAATCTTCGTAATAGGCAGGGGCATATATTTCATCAAATCCTCCGATATTTTCAAATAATTCTTTTTTAATCATTATGCATGCACCTGAAATATAATCCGCTTCTTTTATGTAATTATACTCGGCTCTGTTTGGATTATCGTATTCACCAAAATGCCATGATTCCGCATCATTCCAAATTATTCCGCCTGCTTCAAGAAGAACACCGTTCGGATAAATAAATTTAGGACCTGCCAATCCTATGCTTTTATCGCTTTCCATTAATTGCAAAAGATTGCTGAGCCAATTTCTTTGAACTTCGGTATCATTATTTAAAAATAAAATATATTTGCCTGAAGCATATTTAGCCGCATTATTGCAATTTTTTAGAAAACCGAGATTATTTTTATTCCTTATAATTTTTACATTCTTCGCGTATTTTTTAATATTTACGGTTTCATCCGAAGAATTATCGTCGGCTATTATTATTTCGTATCTATAATGAATATCGCCAGCACCACGATCTTTTACTATGCTATAATCTTTCGTGTTTTCTAATATAGATTTTAAACACATATATGTGAAATCCCATTGGTTATAAACAGGAATAATAATAGAAACGGCAATAGGACTATAATTAAGGTTGGGGTTGGGGTTGGGGTTTAAATTAGTATTAGTATTAGGATCAAGGTTATAATTGGGATTAAGGTTATAATTGGGATTAAGGTCGTTATTGTTATTGTTATTAGAATTAGTTGATTTTTTAAATATAGGAAAAATAAGAGGGGTTTTGTCCGAATCTTTTTTGCTTTTTTCATTGCGCTTTTTTAAATTAAAGCCGTTATTAAAAAAAGTTAGTTTAACCGCATTAATAAATACATTAATTCTGCCTTTTTTAAAATAATACAAAACCTTTTTAATTCTACTTACGGAAATTATCATTTTTTAATTTTTTATATAATTAATTAAAATAAATATAATATACATTTCTGATAATCTGCTATGCTGCTATGGTATTATATTAAATAAAAATATAAAATAAATATATAGAAATATAAAATAAATAGAATAACTTAAAGTAACCTTTAACTTATTTAAATTATTAATAAATTATATAATATAAAATTGTCTAAATAATAAATAAAATAAATTAAACAAAATTATAACATAAAAACAATACAACTTTGTCATCTTTATCCAACAAACAAAGATTTATAAGAAATTTCTCGCTATTGCTGACTTCTCGCGTTGTAAGCGCCGTTTTAACACTTCTTGTCAATATTTTGCTTATTAAAAATTTAGGCGCTTCTATCTACGGCGAATTTGCGTTTGCTCTTACTTTAAGCGGATATTTTGTTTCAATTTCCGATACGGGGTTATCGCCGTTTGGAGAAACAGAAGCTGCAAAAAATAAAAACGATATAAATAAAATTGTAGGCGATATAGCATCGGCAAAATTTTTGCTTTCATTATTTTCAACAGTAATTATTATCTTCATAGGGATATTATTGTTCAAAGATGACCCGCGGCAAAAAAATATGCTGATAGTTATTGCTTTTTTACCTTTAATATATTCTTTTAATTTCTCATGGGCATTAAGAGGCATTGAAAAAAACAATATAATTCTGACAACTAATCTTATGGGAGGATTATTTTATTTTCTTGGCGTACTATTAATCGTAAAAAATTCAAAATGGTATTTAGCCGCCGTTTTATTATTTTTAGCCGGCAATATTATAACTTCCGCTTTTCAATTAGGCTATATTAAAAACTTAATAAAAAAAATAAAAGTTAATTTTTCATACGGCTCTGTTAAAAAAACAGTTAAAGATTCTTTGCCTTTCGGAATTTTCTCATGGTTCAGCGTTTTATATATCAGTTATCCTATCGTTTTTCTTAAAATTTTCAACAATAATAAAAATATCGGATTGTACTATATAACTTACAAGCTAATGGTGTTTATCTTTGTTATATTTAATTTAACGGGCAACGCTTTCATTCCCGTTATATCGGATGCAATAAAAGCAAAAGATAATGAAAAAGAATCGAAAATTTTAAGCGAGTTAATTAAATTTACATATACTTTTTCAATTCCTGCATGCTTTGGCGGTTTTGTTATCAGCCATAATTTGATTGCTGAGCTATTCGGTTTAAAAATTATTGAAAGCGCAATGCTTTTAAGAATGATGATATGGGCTATCATTCCCGTAGGAATAAGTTCTGCGCTGATATCATATCTTATGGCAAAAAATGTAAAAAAATCTCTTGTCAAATCCGCAATATTTACGTCTATAACAGGGTTTATATTTTCAATTTTCTTTATTAAGTATTTTGGATTAAAAGGGGCGGCATATTCGTTAAATTTTATTGAACTTTTAATGGTAAGCAGTTTAATATATTTTACATATAAAATTATAAAAATTAAATTTGATATAATAAACTTTATAAAAGTTTTATCGGCATCTATGATTATGGCGTATATAGTTATACTGGCGCATCAGAGATTAATACTGAGCATTATTATAGGAATGGCTGTTTACGCTATTTTATCTTTAGTTTTAAAAATTATTAGTAAAAAAGACATTAAAGAGCTTAAGATGTTGTTTGTAAAATAAAATTATGAATATTTTAATTGATATTAAATTCCTATATGAAAAAGATTGCGGCATAAAAACATTTTTATATAATACATTAGAAGAACTTTTTGAAATTTCTGAAGAAAACAATAACAACAGTAATATTGACCATATAAATATTGATGTTATCGGATTAAGCGGAAAAATTACAAAACTTAGCTACGAACATTTAAATTTAGAAAATATAGCCAAAAAACAAAAATTTTTTAATTCTGTAAAAAATATTATTGCCGGCAATTCTTTTCTATATCCTTCAATTAAAAAAATATACAGGTTCGGGAAAAAGCAAATAAATAAAATTAATTATACTTATAACGCAAATATCAATGGTAAATCTTCTAAAAACAAAAAATCCGTTTATACTAATACCGATACCGATAACAATAATAACAACAATAACAACAATAATAACAATAACAGCAATAATATTAACAACAACAATATTAACAGCAACAGTAATAATAATATTAATAATAATACCGATTCCGCTCATTACGATATTTTCTGGACCCCGTATCAAACGGAAATAGATTTAAATATTGCAAAAAAGAAATTTATAACCATTTACGATTTATATCTATTGACAAATGCGGAAACTTCCATAAAAGAACATTCTGCAGCTTTTAAAAATTATATTGATAAATATCTTGCATTTTTTGACGGAGTGACGACTTGTTCAGAGTTTGTTAAAAAAGATGTAATAAATTTTTATAATTATCCTGAAAATAAAATATATATAGTGAAAAGCGCCTATGATAAAAATATATTTAAAAAAATATCCGATAAAAATATTTTACAATCTTTTAAAGATAAATATCATTTAAATAATCCCTTCATATTGTATATCGGAGCGCTTCATCCCAGAAAAAATATTTTAAATTTGCTTAAAGCCTTTAAATCTTTAAAAAAATTAACGAGCGGAGAAACTGAAAAGAATATTAGCGCTATTAAAAATTTAGAATTGGTTTTAGTATCAAACACATCCTTTCTTGATAAAGAAACTTTAATATTGCTTGATGAATTAAAAGATTATGTAAAAATATTTAAGCATATCGGTAATGAAGAACTTGCTTTATTTTATAATGCCGCTGAAGTTTTTGCGTTTCCTTCTCTTTATGAAGGATTCGGGATTCCGCCTCTTGAAGCTTTTGCGTGCGGAACTCCCGTTATAACGTCAAACATAACCGCTATTCCGGAAGTATGCGGAGATGCGGCTTATTATGTAGATCCATACTCAATAAACGATATAAAAAACGCAATATTTAACGTTATAACATCGGAAAAGCTAAAAAAAGATTTAATAGCGAAAGGATTTAGGAGGGCGGAAAGTTTTAGCTGGAGACAATCTGCGGCAGACCTCTTGAACGCTTTTACAAATGAATTGAAAAATTAAATTTATATTTATTTATCTTATGTTTAGTTTAATAATAAAAACGGTATAAACTATAAACTATAAACTAAAAACTATAAACTAAAATGAACATTCTAATAGACGCCAACACTTTGTATCAGAAAAACTGCGGTTCAAAAACCTATACATATAATCTTTTAAAAGAATTTTTAATTCTTGGACAGATTGACAAAAATAATTTACATAAAAATGATGAAAGCGAAAATAATGCAAACGATACTGATTGCTATACTATTAAATATAATGTAAATAATAATAATAAAGATAGCTGTATAAATAAAAATAATGATGCAAATAATAAATATACAAATAAAAATAAAAACATAAATAATACAAGCAATAATATAAATAAATCAAATTATAATATAAACATAGATAACGATAATGATAATAATGATAATATAAATGCGGACATATATATAGACATCTGCGACATAAGCGGCAATATTTTTCCTCTGACAAGTGTTGCACAACTTGATGATATTGCCTACAAAGCAAATTATAAAAATTTCTTGACAAAATTTAAAAAGTCTATTCCGCAAGATTCTTTATTGTATCCTTACATTAAATCTTTTTATAGAAATATTAAAAAAGGTATAAATAAAATAAATATTCGCTCGGCAAATAAAAAAGGTAAAATTTACGATATTTTTTTTACTCCATACCAGATGGAAATAGATGCGGGTATTGCAAAACATAAATTTATAACAATTCACGATATATACGCTCTAACTCAGCCTGAAAATTATTTAACTAAAAGCTATACTGCGTCGTTTAAAAAATATCTTGAAACATATCTGCCGTATTTTGACGCAATATTAACTGTTTCAGAATTTACAAAAAATGAAATAGCGGAGTATTTTAATTACCCTAAAGAAAAAATATTTGTCATATACAACGGCTTTGACAAAAAAAATTATAAAAAAGTAAACAAAGTAAACAATGTTAAAATAATCGAGGGATTTAAAGAAAAATACAAATTAGACAAACCTTATTTGCTTTATGCGGGGGTTATTGAACCGAGAAAGAATATATTAAATCTTCTTAAGGCATATAAAGAACTTAAACTGCAAGCTATCACTAATACTAATAAGGTTTTAGCCGCGGCTTGTTCAGATGCAGATGTGAGCATCGGGAATTTGGACATAAATATAAATAATGATATAAGCGGAGACAAAAACGGCTTTAATAGAAATATCGTAAATGTAAATGCCGGCGGCGTAAATGTAAATATGGAGGCTGAAACAGGCAATAAACCTGCTTTTGATTTCGATTTTGATTTAATTTTAGTTTCCGGCTCTTCAGCGTTAGCAGGCGAAACATTTAAACTTATAGAAGAATTAAAACCTGATGTTAAAGTTTTTAAAGGGATTAATAACGAAGATTTGAATCTGTTTTATAATTGCGCCGACTTATTTATATACCCTTCTCTTTATGAAGGTTTTGGTATTCCTCCTCTTGAAGCTTTTGCATGCGAAACCCCCGTCGTTGCCTCAAACGCTACCGCTATACCTGAAATATGCGGAGATGGCGCATATTATTTTAATCCGCACTCGGTAGAAAGCATAAAAAAAGCGATAACAACTGTTTTAAGCTCTCAATCTCTTAGGAGCGAATTAATACAAAAAGGGCTTAAAACCGCAGAACTATATTCTTTTAAAAATTCCGCGCAAGAAATACTGGATATATTTAAAAAATAAAACAACAATACTATTTTTTATAAACATCACCTCTCGGAAGAATAGCGTAAACATAAACAACCTTATTAATCTTATCCGGCGTAAAGAGAACCCTGTATCCGCCTATTCTATAACGATAATCTCCGCGTAATTCCCCGACTAATGGTTTAACATTGGAATGTGATAATGGATTTTCGCATTGTTCTAAATTCATCAAGGCATTTTCAACACGCTCTCTTGTCGGTTTATCTAATCTTAAATATTGTTTTTCTGCCGCAGGCTTTATTTCAACCTTCCAGTTGAGCAAGAGTCTTCCCCTTAATTCCTTTCCGCACTTCTTCCTTACCTTGCTTAATAAGACTTACCCATTCAGGATTAGAAAGAATATATAGAGTCTCTTGGTGTCTTTCTATATATCCGTCTATAAGTTCCGACACTATATCTTTCATCTCCCTTTTTTCTATGCTTGCGATTATTTTTAATATATCCCTTTTATCTTCCGGGACACGGATAGTCACCGTTGACATAATGCTAAATACCTCCTATTTTAATAAATATCAACGCATCATTATAATAATATTATAAGTCTATTAGTAGCTTAGTGTCAAGTGATAAAAGAATTATAAAAATAAAAGTATCCGATTTATTTATTCCTTTACTCCCGCTTAGGTTTGCCTGTTTTCCCCAATACCATACCCGCTCATAATACGCAATTACTTAAACCCGTTATTTTTATCATTATTTTTATAAACAATAAATATTATTAACATAAGTATCATATATAATTTATTTTTTAAATTTTATTAAAAAATTTATATATTTATGTTAAAATAAAATTATAGAACTTTATTCAATTTTATATTTTTTATATAAATTAATATGTTAATGTAATAATGTGCAATGGTAGATGTTATAAAATCAAAAAATGATATTTATATCAGAATGACCGATGAACGCTGGTTTCATATTATAGAAAATCACGATGACGTTGCAGGTTATTACGATGATGTTTTGGATACGATAGAAAATCCCGATTTTATAATAAAAGGATATAAAGATGCATTAATTGCATTAAAGCAGCAATCGTCAAATAAAAAATATTTAGCTGTTGTTTACAAAGAAATAGGTGAAAATGATGGCTTTGTTATTACCGCCTATTTCACAAGCAAATTTAAGTTGGAAAAAGAGGAAATTTTATGGAAAAAATAACCGTTAATTCTCAAATAATAAACGACATTGCTAAAATTGCACCGCATCTTTTAAATTTTCCGAAGAAAAGAATGTGGATAGATTATGATAATGATGCTGATGTTTTATATATAAGCTTTAAAAAACCGCAACAAGCTACAAATTCTGAAATGTCAGAAGACGGGATTTTGCTTCGCTATACAGGTGAAGATATCGTGGGTGTTACAATTTTAGATGCATCACGAAGATGAAATAGGTATCCGATTTATTTATTCCCCTACTCCCATCTGCGTTTGATATGAAAAATAGAGAGAAGAGTATAAAAAGTGTCGCCACAGTCTAGATAAAAATATATTTATATTTATAAAGATTTAGCAATATAATTCAAATAAATTTCAACATCTTCCAGTTTACCTAATATTTCCTCGCAAATTATTTTATAATTTATTTCTTCATAATCATGAGAAAGAAAATTGCGAAAAGAAGCTATTTTTGCAAACTCATAAGCAAACTCAGGGGGGATAATTTTGTGTTCGCCAAGGATATCGATGGCTTCATAATAACTTTCGGGCTGTTCTAAATTTTTATATTTTATAATCATTTCAGCTATGCTAACGCAGCTATCTGAAACAATATAAAGATAATGCAGCAAAGCTCCTTTGTAAATAGGATCCGTATGTATTTTGCTAATACAATCGGGCTTTAATTGGTCTATTATGCGTAAATAATTTTTTATCCTTTTTATCTTTTTTTCTATTCTATCTTGCATTTATTGAGTTCCAGAATGCTTTATGATTAATATTTATGATTAATACTTGGTAGACATAGAATATTTCTTTATTTTGCATCTATGGCATGTCTGAATGCTTTATAATCTAATATTGCATGGGAAAGGCTAAGTTCATAATCTATCCTTTTCTCCCTGTTTTTATCTATTAGCAATATTCCTTTGTTTATTATTGAATCTATCAAATAAAGATTATGGACTTCATTTAAAACAACAACGTCTGCTTCTTTCTTTGTTAATCTTGCTATATCGTGATGAATGCGAAGTTTATAATCAAAATAATTTACATTTTTTTTTAGCAATACGGCAATATCTATGTCGCTCAAACTATTTTGTTTATTTATTGCCACTGAACCAAATAAATAAACAGCTATAATTACATCTATTTTATCAAGTATTATCTTGATTTTTTTTATATCAATATCGTTATTAATGTTAATATTTTGAACGGCATTATATTTATTGCTATTTAATCTTTTACTTGTAAGTCTCATAGCCAAATACCATTTATTGTATATTGTATATTGTAAATAATTTATTAATTAAAAAATAAATATTTTAAAACCGCAGCAAACATTGATTTTATTTGATTTTATTTTAAGTGGTGCGCCCGGAGGGATTTGAACCCCCGACCTGCAGATTCGTAGTCTGACGCTCTATCCAGCTGAGCTACGGGCGCTTCAATACAAAATACAATATACATAATATTACTTACGCTATATATTATATTAAATTAGCATATTATATTGCATCTCCGCAATAAGGGCAATATTTTAATCCAGGCAGCGGCGGGATAGACATGCCGCATTTTTTGCATATTTTATCGGAATCCAAACTATTTAATTTTTTATATAATTTTTCTTCTAATTTTTCAATAAATTTTTCAAAGTGCTTTATATCTTCCTTTTTGAAATTTTTAGTTATCAATTCAATAATTACAGTATCTTTTACAATCCTTGTTTCAAGTTCTTTTCTATTAACATAAAAATAAACTTTAAATTTATTAATTTCTTTTCTGGTAACTAATTCTTCATCTATAAATTTTTTAAAGCTTTGACTTATAATCGACGGGGCAAGCCCTGTTTCGTCTTTCACTCTTTTAGTCGTAATCGGTTTTTTATCATTCTTAAGGAAGTGCTTTATAATCATTGCGTAAACCATAAACTCCGAAGGACCCATAAGCCTGATTTGGAAATCATTAATTAAATATCTGCTTGTCCATAACGCAATAGAAATATAATAGAACTTTTTTAAATTATCGCTTTTATCTAAAAATTCGGAAAGATTTTTTTCCTGCTCATCGTTAACTATGTTATTCTTTTTTAAAAGGTCTATTACTCCGCTTAATAGTTTATTTATAATTATTGTATCGGAATCATCAAAACTGCAAAATTCAAGCGCTTTTAAATTAATAAAATTAAATTTTTGAAGCAGTGCATAAGATAAAATATAATTTGTTTTCCTTTTATCTTCCGTTAAAGTTGATTTTTTTATTAATTTATTGTCCTGCAATGTTTTTAAAACAGTGGCAAGATGCGGCGTTGAAATATACAATTTATTAAGTTCTTTGTAAGATACGACGATACCTGTTTTTTCAAAATCTTTTTTTTCTTTTTCTGTAGAATGAGTAAATTTATAAGCAAAATATGCAAATATGGTAAATTCAATGTCGCTAAGATAAGCAATTTCTTTGTTGTCTGGCGGTATATTTGTTATAGTGTCTTTTACAAATTTGTCTCTATTTAAAAAAAATAGACTTAAAATTATATAAAATTTAGTTTGCAGATTTTTCATAAATGCCTCCGAAATGACTTTTAATTTTTAAATATTTACTATAGTTAATTAGTAAAGGTAGTTATTTATTTTATTATTATTTAGTTTATGTATTATTATATAGTTTATTTATTATTATATAGTTATATCTTGATTATATAAATAAACATTACATAATATTTATAGTATAGTCAGACTTTACTATTGTATCATAAAATTTAATAATGTAAAACAAAATATTTATATAAATCATAAAATATTATATTTAAATATTTAAACACTACTATACCTCAATTTTAAGATGATTTTAAACTTTTGAATTCATTTTTGTTGTTAAAATATCTGCCGTCAAAATATCTGTTGTCAAAATATCTTGACTTAAATTTAATTATAAGTATAATAAACAATTACTATAAAATTAATCAATATATATAATTAAACTATAAATAATCAATTAATAAATTATAATAAATTAATCATACAATATATAATCTAACTAAATTATAAATAATCATATATATAAATAAATATATTAAATAACATTAAATAAAAAATAAATATCAAATATTAATATATATTATAAGGAGCATAGATAATGTCAAGAGCCTGTAGTGTTTGCGGAAAAAGTATTCAATTCGGCAACAAAGTTTCTCATGCGAATAATAAAACTAAAAAAGTATCTCTGCCTAATCTGCATATAGTAAAAGCTGATTTTAACGGAACACATAAAAAAGTCAAAGTTTGTTCTAAATGTCTGAAGGCAGGTAAGATTATAAAAGTAATCGGCAAATGATTCTGAATAATATCTTAGTAAATAATAATATACACCCAAATAATACAAATAATATATTATTAATTACATTATGACACGGTATAGCAGTATAACATAACATGCTTTAGCAATATAATAATCTACTTAAATATTTTATACAAAACTGTTTAAATATTTAAATAAAAGTAATTTATCACACGCATACTGCGCATACTGTTACTGTCTGCATATAAATATAAATAAATTAGTTTTTTAATGAAATTTTTTTATAAACTAATAAGTAACTCTGTTTACTTTGATAACACCTTTTATTCCTTTTATAGAATTTAAAATATTATCAATCTGGGCTATATCCTTAACTTCTATGTCAAAGATATGTATTGCCCTGCCGTCTTTAAGCGTCCTTACTTGAGCTTTTGCAATATTTGCGCCGCGATCGGATATAACTGCGGCAATTTCTGCGAGTATGCCTTTTTTATCTTCGGTAACAATATTTATCTTAGTTTCAAAATAGCCGAGTTTTGATATTTCTGCCGTTTTCCAGCTGACATCTATAAGTCTGGTTTTATCCTCACCCAACATATTTTTGCAGTCGGATTTATGAACTATAACACCTCTGCCTCTTGAAATATAACCTATAATTGAGTCTCCGGGGACAGGATGACAGCATCCGGCTATTTTATAAAGTAAATCTCCGCCGAAAGGCGAGGTGATAATATTTTTATTGCTTAATGAAGATTGAATTTTAATTTTTTGAAGAATTTTTTGAATAACATTTCCTGTCCTTTTGGTGATTAACGATAGTCCGCCTGAATCTTTAAAACCGGGAATAACCGATAAAAAAATATTTTTAGGCGAATATTTGCCATAACCTATTCCTGCATATAATTCTGATTCGTCTTTAAGAGAATAATGATTTATCGCCAGAGCCGTTAATTCATTAAATTCAATCTTTTTATCGCCTAATTTTTTAAATTCTTTCTCTAAATTCTCTTTTCCTGAAGCAACACTTTCTTCTCTTTCTTGCTGTCTTATCCAGTTTCTTATTTTAGATATAGCTTTGGAAGATTGGGCGTAATTAAGCCAGTCTTTGGAAGGATGATGTCCTTCTCTAGCTATAATCTTCACAATATCGCCGTTTTGCAATTTATATCTTAACGGAATTATATTGCCGTTCACGATAGCGCCGGTAGTCTTATCCCCTATTTCCGTATGAATATAATAAGCAAAATCAATAGGCGTAGAATCTTTAGGTAAAGCAATCACGTCTCCTTTAGGAGTAAAAACATAAACATCTTCCTGAAAAAGATCAACTTTAACGCTGTTTAAAAACTCCTGAGGGTCCTTAACCTCTTTTTGAAATTCAACAAGCTGCCTTAACCAGTTAAACTCTTGTAAATCTTCACTGCCTGCACTTAAAGATGTGATATTTTCTTTATATTTCCAGTGAGCCGCTATCCCAAATTCGTCAATAAAATGCATTTCTTTAGTTCTGATTTGTATTTCTACACGCGATCCTTCAGGTCCGATGACCGTCGTATGAAGCGATCTATACATATTTGCTTTGGGCATAGCAATGTAATCTTTAATTCTGCCGGCAACAGGTTTCCATAAAGAATGGACAACGCCCAGAACTTCATAACATTCATTTACGTTGTTAACTATAACTCTTAATGCTATTAAATCATAAATTTCTTCAAAGCTTATATGCTGCTCCGTCATTTTTTTATAAATACTGAAAAAATGTTTAGGTCTTCCGTAAATTTCGGCTTCTAAAAAATTACTTTTAGCAAGATTTTCTTTTAAAATATCGGCAACTTTAGAGATATATTGTTCTCTTGCTAATTTTTTACTGCTTATTTTTGAAGAAAGATCTTTGTATACCGCAGGATTAAGATATTTTAGCGAAAGGTCTTCCAGTTCGCTTTTTATTGAAAATATACCTAATCTGTTTGCTAACGGGGCAAAAATATCTAAGGTTTCTTGAGCTATTTTTATTCTTCTTTCTTCCGATAAAAAATTAAGCGTTCTTAAATTATGCAGCCTGTCCGCAAGTTTGATGATAATAACTCTTATATCTTTAGCCATTGCAACAATCATTTTGCGAATGTTTTCAGCCTGAACTTCTTCGGAAGATTTAAAAGAAAGTTTGCTTATTTTTGTTAGTCCGTCAACTATAAAAGCAATTTCATCTCCAAATTCTTCTTTTATCTGATCTAATGTAATAAGGGTATCTTCAACCGTATCATGAAGAAGCGCTGCAACTATTGAAGCGCAATCCATTCTAAGACCTGCAACTATTGAGGCTACTTCTATAAGGTGGGTAAAATACGGCTCTCCCGATTCTCTAAGTTGACCTTTATGAACTTCCTTAGAAAAATCGTAGGCTTTTTTTAAAAGTTTAAATTTATCGCCCTGTATATCATTTAAATCAATATCTGTTATATTATTAATGCTGTTTTTAAAATTATCGCGCAAAATATTTGTTTCGTTAAATTCGTTGGATATTTTAATATTATAGATATTGTTTTCGTCTGAACTCATAAAATATCTTTATTGATTGGAACAACGGATCCCTTCGCTATTTCTCTTAAAGCAACGACAACAAATTTATTTTTTGAATTAACTTTAGGTTTAGCTCCGTTATAAAGCTGTCTAGCTCTCTTTGCCGTAATTATAACTAAAGCAAATCTGTTTTCAACGTTAACAAGACAGTCTTCTATAGTAACTCTTGCCATTATAATCTCCTTTTTATATTTTTATATTTAAAAATATCATGATTAAATTAAATTTATTCTATGACAGCGGCAGTATTAATAGTTATTTTAATTGTTTTCTTTATTTCTTATTTACTTGCTTACTTATCTACTTATTTACTTACTTGTTTGATTACTTACTTACTTACTTACATACTTACATACATACTTATTTAATTATTTATTTATTTACTTACTTATATACTTATTTATTTATTTACTTATTTAATTACTTATTTATATTATAAAAAAGCATTTTTGCATCTTTCCGCTATTATAATAGACTTAAGTTTCAAGTATGCTTTTCCAAGAACATCATTGGTAATCGTATAATTATAAAAACGGCTTTTTTCTATTTCATAATTGGCGGCGTCTAATCTTCTTTTTAACTCTTCTTCTTTAATTTCCCCTCTTTTTTTTAATCTTTCTATTAAAGCTTCCTCAGACGGCGGCTTTATGAATATTGTTACTAAACTGAATAATTTATGAATTTCGTCATAATATTTTCTAAGCTTCTCTGCCCCTTGAACATCTATTTCTAGAAGCGTATCGTAACTCGGTTTATGAAAAACAGATTTTACCGGAGTTCCGTATTTATTTCCAAAAACATTTGCCCATTCAATAAATTCATTATTTGCTATCATATTTTCGAATACTTCGTCATTAACAAAATGATAGCTTTTGCCTTCCGTTTCTCCGTGTCTCATAGCCCTTGTAGTAAATGAAACGCTTACTTTTAAATCTTTAAATTCACCCGAAAGCATTTTACAAAGAGTAGTCTTCCCTGTCCCTGAAGGAGCGGATATTACAAAAATAATTCCTTTAGGCAAATCGTCTTTAAACAAATTATTATCAATATATACTACACAGTCATTTAAATTATTATTTTTATTATCTATATTTTCAGCCATTTAAATTTAAGCTAATTTAATTTAATTTAATAAAGACTTATTGACTATTTATATTTATATTATTGTTGTGATTATTTTATATTGACTATTTATATTTATTTATATTTATATTATTGTTGTGATTATTTTATATTGACTATTTATATTTATTTATATTTATATTGTTGTTGTGATTATTTTATATTGACTATTTATATTTATTTATATTTATATTGTTGTTGTGATTATTTTATATTGACTATTTATATTTATTTATATTTATATTGTTGTTGTGATTATATTGCAGTATTTTTTTCTTTAGAAAGACTTTCCTCTAATCTGGTTATTATTGTTGCAGCATTCAAGGCTGAAAGAATGATGTGCCCCGAATCTGTGACAATTATAGTCTTAGTCTTTCTGCCTTCAGTGGCATCAATAAGGTTATTGCCGTCTTTAGCAGTCTCTCTTAATCTTTTTATCGGCGAAGAACCTGCAGAAACGACGGATACTATACGCGCCGAAACTATTATATTGCCGAAACCTATATTTAACAAATTATGCATATCATATATATATATTATTATTACAATATAGCGTTATAAATAATATTATTAATTATAGTTTTAACAATTGTCATAAAATTACATATTATATATATTATATTGCTATATAACATTATAAATAAAGAATGTATATATTCTCAAAATTTCCGACAGAAATTGTTAAATATATAGCAATGCATTAAAAACATTGGATTCCTGCTTTCGCAGGAATGACACCCAACGGTGAACTTCTAAAATTAATCAAAGTCATTTCCGCGTACGCGGAAATCTAGAATTATAAATCCCTATCGGCAATTTTGGGATATTGTTATAAATTTATTTTACTATTATAACATAATATTTGTGAAAAATTAAATATATTTTAAAAATTCAATTTAATTAAATTCATTAGAAGAAACAGCCGATAGTTCTTCAAATACCTCGTTTGCGCTAACTGCATACGTTCCGAGCTGCGATACGGCAATGCCGGCCGCTATATTAGCAATATAACATGCTTCGTAAACGCTTGCCCCTGCGCATATAGCGACAGTTAATGCTGATATAACCGTATCGCCTGCTCCAGTAACATCAAAAACATTTTTTGCTCTGGCTTTTAAATGTCTATGGTCTTTATTGTCTCTATTAAAAAGACTCATTCCTGATTCTCCGCGCGTAATAAGTAAATTATCTGAACTAACTTTTCTTAAAATTTTTTGCGATGCTTTAATTAAGCTTTTTTCGTCCTTTATATTAATACCTGCTCCGCCTGAAGCTTCATTTATGTTTGGGGTTAATATTGACACATTTTTATAAAATTTAAAATTTTCAACTTTAGGATCTAAAGCAATAAACTTATTTTTAAGTTTTAAAAAGTTAGTTAATTCATTAAAAAATTTTCGCTCAATAACACCTTTTCCATAATCGGAAATGATAACCGCATCAAATTCATCGGCTAAATATTTAATATTTTCTAATAAATTTAAATAAATTTTTTTTTTAAAATAACCTGCATTTTCTTTATCAAATCTGACTATTTGCTGATTGTGGGCTATAACTCTCGTTTTTATAATAGTTTCAAAATCATCTGATTCTATAACGGCAGAACCGTCAACTGACTGATTATTCGCCATTTGCTTAAATATACCGCCGTTATAATCTTTACCGATGACGCCGGCTATAAACACTTTAGCGCCTAACTTGGAAACATTATACATTACATTGGCAGCGCCGCCCGGCAAAAGTTTCTCATATTTAACATTAACAATGGGCACCGGAGCTTCGGGGGAAATTCTGCTCACAGTTCCGTAAACATAATGATCAACCATTATATCGCCTACAACAAGGATCCGCGCTTTATTAAACTTTTTTATTATTTCTAATAATTTGTCGTAATCTTGCATATGATTTAATTTTATTTTTTAATATTTTTATTTTTTATTTATATATAATTTATACCGGAATTTAGCATAGGATTTAATTGAATTTTATTTTATTTTATTTTATTTTATTTTATTTTATTTTATTTTATTTTATTTTATTTTATTTTATTTTATTTAATTTAATTTTATTTTATTTAATTTAATTTAATTTAATTTAATTTTATTTTATTTTATTTAATTTTATTTAACTTAATTTAACTTAACTTAACTTAATTTAATTTCTTTTCTTTTTTTTTCTAATATTTCTTCAAATAATTTTATTGTATTGTCAGTCATTAATTCAAGATTAAATTTTTCGAGAACTGTTTTTCTTGCTTCAATGCCATATTTAAGTATTAAATTTTTATCTTCTATAAGCTCAGACACTTTGTCTTTTATAGCTATCGCATCGCCTATATCAACAATGTATCCGCTTTTTCCTTCTTCAACAACCTCAGGCATGCCCCCTGCTTTGGAAACTATAACCGCTTTTTCCATTGACATAGCTTCAATCAGCGATAAAGGCAAACCTTCTTTCAGTGAAGGAAAAATTAAAATATCAAGTTCGTTTAAAAAAACAGCGAGATTTTTATCAATGAAACCGATAAAATATACATAATCATCAATATTGAGCTTAAGCGCCTGCTCCATTAAAGTATCTTTTAAATTGCCTGTACCTGCAATAAAAAATCTTACATTTTTTGTTTTTTGCAATATTAAGTCTGCCGAATTCAAAAAAATATCTACACCTTTTTCGCGTGAAAGCCTTGAAACCATACCTATATTAATAAGTTCTTCATTAATAATATCTTTTTTTTTATAATTATCAGGATTAAATTTATCCGTATCTATCCCATTGTAAATAATATGAAGTTTTTCTTCAGGAAAATCCTGAGATTTAAAATTTAAATAAACTGCTTGTGAAACGCATATTACATTATTTGATAAATTATATTGTTTTTTTTTATTAATTCCATGAGCCGTGGCAACAGTTTTTACTCCCGTTATATTGCCAGCTGCCGCTCCTATAAAATTAGCCTTTGAAAGATTTGTATGTATTATGTCAATGTTATATTTTTCTATAAATTTAACTATTTTAGAAATAGAGAGAAAATTAAATTTACATCCCGTATTTATAATATCGTAAAACAAATTATTATTATCTAGCATCCCTTTAAATTCTGCATTGTTCCCCGTAATTATATAAACTTCGTGACCTCTTTCAATTAATTTTTTTGAAAGATTCACGACATAATTTTCTGCTCCGCCAATATTGGTAGGAGTGATAATTTCTAATATTTTCATATTATTGATATAATTTTTAATATAATTTTCATAAGTTAAACCTAATACAACCTGATATAACCTGATATAACTTGATGTAACCTAATATAACCTAATGTAATATTAAGTTTTTATATTATTTTCTTAAATAATTCTTTTATTTTTATTGATGCATTTCTTGATTCGTTTATTGAGTCTTTGACTATACGGTAAATGAACATTTTAAAAATTTGCTTGATGCCTTTTTTCTGCTCCATAAAATTTTTAAAATCGTCAACATCCCAATCCTGAACGGCGGCTAATTTTCTAAAAGATTCAGGGTGAAAACTAAGATTATTTTTATCTATTCTTTCTAACCAGTTAATATTAGAATATATATATTCATCTACTCGAGGATCAAAATTAGAAACCCAATTTTTAAAAAAATTTAATATTTTCCCGTTATATAATTTTTCCATAGCTTTTTCTTTTCTATACATACTTGCAGGATTTTTAGCTCTGCCGTAATGATACATTGTTGCCGAATCCAATAAAATTGCATTTCCGTTTTCTATATGAATTTTATTGCCTTTTATATCTTTAAAACCCATTGCATCTCCCCATGATACCACGGTTCCGTCATTTCTGATAATACGCACTTCTTTATCGTAAAAAAACTTTTTTTCTGATTTTTTAGCATAAGAAAAATAGCCCCCAAAAAAATGAATGTAATTAAATTCAAAGCCCTTAATTTCTTTATTGTCAATATTTTCTTCAAGGATTTTGATTATTTTAGAATAATCTTTTTCATGGATTCCTTCGTCGCATTGAATATATAAACCGTAATCTCCCGTTATATGGCTTATTGCAATGTTAGTTTTTTCCGACATTATTGAACCTTTTTTTTCAATTAATTTCCAATCGGAGTCAATCAGCTTTATTTTTGGTTCTTTTGATTGCAGTTCTATTAACTTTTCTCTTGTTTCGTCTTCGCTATCGCAAATAACAACAATAAACTCATCACATATAGGAAGAGCCGACTGTATAGATTCTATAAACGGATAGCCCATCAATATACCGTTTCTGATAAATGTAAAACCGGATAATTTCATAATTTAATATCTTAATAACTTACAATCTAATATTATTATGTTTTTATTATTTTATATATATTATTTTATATATATTATTTTATATATATTATTTTATATATATTATTTTATATATATTATTTTATATATATTATTTTATATATATTATTTTATATATATTATTTTATATATATTTTTAATTCTTCCAATGCATCTGTTAAATCATACAATTCAATATTTCCCATACAATCGGGATAATCATTTTTTAAAAAACTTTCTTTATCGCAGGTATTTAAAAAACAATGATAACAATCGGTTTTTTTATCTATAATATAGCTATCATCATTCACAGGACCGCATACTGCAGGGTCGGTTGAACCAAATAAAGCAATTAAAGGAGTATTCAGCGCGGAGGCAAGATGCATTACTCCATTATCTACGGAAATAACTAATTGAGAGATTTTAATTAACCCTCCAAGCATATATATATCGGTAACACCTGTTAGATTAACGGTTAATTTCTTATCGCTCGTCAACCGATAAATTTTATTTGCAAGGAGAATATCTTTTTTTGAGCCTATGATTATTACATAAAAACCTAATTTATTCAGATAATCGGCGAATAAAGCAAAAAGCTCAGGGTTAGCTTCTTTTGAACTTCTTGTTGAACCGGGAGAAAATACAACAATATTTGTGTTGTCAAAAATATATTTATTATTATTAGTAGTGGTCTCGATATTATTAGCAGGAATATTATTTATAGCGATATTACTATCGTTGTTATTATTTATAGCGTTATTAGCCTCGTTATTATTAACGGCATTATTAGCGCTGTTATTATTAATGGCGTTATTATTTATAGTGTTATTGTTATCATCATTATAATTGTTGTTAATAATATTGACATTGATATTTGAGGCTTTCAATAAATTTATTGCAGTCTTAATATCTTCTTCAGTAGGAATATATACAAGCTTCCTTGAATTATATTTTTCTTTGATTGAAAAAATATCAACGAGTTTTAATGCTCTATCAATGTTATGAATATTATGAATTTTTTTATCGTTTGCTATTTTATAATTATAAAACAAAAATGTTTTAAAACTGCTTATTCCAATTCTTTTTTTTGAAATAAAAAAAGATAGCAGCGCAAACTCAAAAGATGTTAAAAAATTTATACATGCATAAAAATTATATTTTTTAAGTTCTTTATATAATTTATACAAATAAAAAATATTTAAGATACCCTTATGCTTTTTTCTTTCAATAACCTTATAAACATCTGGATTTCTATATAATACAGGCGCAGCAATTTCTGAAACGAGCACAAAAATATTAGACTCCGGGAATTTTAATTTTAACGCTCTTATGGCAGGAGTCAGCATAAGAACATCTCCGATATGATTTAATCCAAAAATAAGAAAGTTTTTTTTCACAATATTTATATTTAATTTATACTTTTATGCTTATAATTTGCACTTGAATTTATTATATTTAATTTATACTTTTATACTTATAATTTGCACTTGAACTTATTATATTTAATTTATACTTTTATACTTACACTTTGCGCTTGAACTTTGACTCATACCTTAATCTTGCTGATAGAAAATAATTACTTCTATATTAAATATAGCAAATAACAGTTTGAATTATTTTTTCCTTAAAATACTCAAATAATATTCCTTCATTTTGGCTTTTATTTCATTATTGAAAAATAAGTTAAGTTTGAATATATAAAAAAAAAATTTGTTTTTATATAAATAAAGCTTATAATTTTTTCTTTTTATACCTAAAAATCTTTTTTTATAATCTTCATCGCCTTTTAAAAAATCAAACTCTAAATATTTTTTGCCTATTGCTTCATTAATATTATAATAAGTCAAAACTATACCCGGATACAAATTGGAATATTTTGTATCAAAACCCGGTAAATAAACCTGGCGCTTTCCGTCATAGTCAAAACAAACGGCAGCGGATATAAATTCATTATTGTATTTTAAAAATGATAAAGCTAAAATATTATTTTTAAAAAGACTAACAAATACTTCCTTAAAAAATGATTTTATTTTACTATTTTGGAAAACTCCGCCATGTCCTTTTTCATTCCATCGTTTCTGATGTAATTTAAAAAATTTATCAATAAATAAATCCAATAAAGGAAAATCTATATTTTCAGAATTAATATATTTAATAGAATTTTTCTTTGCTTTTTCAATCCTGCTTAATATATTATATCTTTGTTTAGAATTAAATTGCTTCATATATTCGTCTATTCCATCCGGCAAATTAATATAATAGCTGTCCCCGCTCTCTTTATATTTTATAAAATATTTTAATTGCTTATTTTTATTTATAATTTCAAGTAATGATTCGGATATCTGTTTTAAAAAAATTATATTTGCAATATTACTTTCTTTAATTGTGTTAAATATATTTGTAACGATATTTTCTTGATTTGTCTGTTTATCAATTATAATATCTAAATAATCTGAGAAATCATAGCTTATAAACATTAATACGTTAAAAAACACAAAAAATTTTTTAATAAAAAATGGCGCTATTGCTTCAATTTTACCATTTTCATCATAAATACATACAATGAAAAGTCTATTTCTTCTTTTTTTACTATTTACAAAATGCTTAACCCATAAATATATCCAATCATATGTTAAAAATACATTATTGTTTTGGCTTGCTTGCAGCAATACATTCCATTCATTTTTTAAGTTTTCCAGATCTTCAATATTTCTTATTATTTTTATCATTTTTAATTAGTTTCAATCAAACCTGCCTTGATTCTTAATGTTATTTTCGCAAGGGCTGGAATCAATAATTATTTAGCATTGGAATATCTTAAATAGTTTCTAAATCGGGGTTTAGGTTTAATATTTATATTTATTTAATTATTTAATTATTTATTTATTTATTTATTTAATTAATTAATTATTTATTTAATTATTTAATTATTTAATTATTTAATTATTTAATTATTTAATTATTTAATTATTTAATTAATTGTAATATATCTGAAATTGAAAATACGCATTTAAAAATTATACATTTAAAATAGTTTAATATTTATATTTATTTGATTGTGATTTATTAATATTTAATATTTATATTTATTTGATTGTGATTTATTAATATTTATCTATTAGGTTTAGCGGGTATAAGTTTATGGGTAGGCTTACCTGAAATTAATTTAAATACATCGCTTACACAAATTTTTTTCATACATAACGCATATTTTTCTAAATCTATATTTAAACTTAAGTTATTCTTATTATTAATATTAATAATATTGTCGTTAGCATTAGCATTAGCATTAGCATTAGCATTAGCATTAGCATTAGCATTAGCATTAGCATTAGCATTAGCATTAGCATTAGCATTAGCATTAGCATTATTAAGTTCTTTTTTATTTATTAAACTGCAAGATTTATTAAAACAAGGAGAGCATATAAGACTGCTATTTAAAATTTTAATATTGTCTTCTCCTATAGGACCTGTTAGTTCGGAACTTGTAGGTCCGAACAGCGCAATTATTTCAGGTCCGTTTTCTATGCTTGCGGCTATATGCATAAGCCCGGAATCTCCGGTTATAAAATAGTCCATTTTTGCGATTAGCTCTTTTGCCTGCATCAATGTAGTCTTGTTTGTCGAATCTGCAATAAATGCTTTTATATTGTTATTATTGTTTTTTATAGAATTGATTATTCTTTCTGAACATATTTTATCTTCTTTGCCGCCGAATATTACAATTCTGGCATCATATTTTTTAAAAATTAATTCTGAAAGTTTAACAAAATACTCGGCAGGCCATTTTTTTGTCATCCACGCTCCGCCAGCATTAATTCCAATAAAAACGGTATTTTGATCAAAATTAAATTTTTCAGATATAAACTCGTCGGCAAATTCTTTATCTGCCGTACTTGTTTTAAATGTCAGCTTTATATCATCGGGCGCAAGTCCTCCTAATGATGTTGCAAGATATAGATAAAATTTTGCTGCATGCTCAAGCTTTCTTCCTGTTCTGCTTATTTTTTTATTAGATAAAAACCCAAGATTTGCATATTCTTCAACATATCTTTCTTTTGCACCGCTTAAAAAAGCAAATAAAGATGTCCTATCAACCCCCTGTAAATCCAAAGACATGTCGAACTTATGTGATTTAAGCAGTGCAATTAATTTTAGATAATCCTTTAATTTATAATTTTTCTTATCAATAATGATTGTTTTATCTATATGAGGATTCAATAAAGCAATATCTTTTGATTTGTCCTCAATCAGCCATGTTATAGAACTTTCAGGATAAGCCTTTCTTATTGATTCAATAGCGGGTGTTGCAAGCAAGCAATCCCCAATTGAACTTAATTTAATAATTAATATATTTTTAATATTTTTTTTTTCTGCCATATTATTTATTTATTATATAATATATTAAATTTCTATATTTATTTAATATATTATATAAATTATACTATTATTTATTATACATTTATTATATTTTAAATTAATAAAATATTTTACTTTAAATATTTTACTTTAAATATTTTACTTTAAATATTTTACTTTAAATATTTTACTTTAAATATTTTACTTTAAATATTTTCCTTTTAAACTTAAAAAAATCCGTATTATGTCTAATAGCTACTCTCCTTAATTCAAAAAAATCCGCATTGTTTTTTACTATGCCGGTTTTAGTTATGCATGCCCCTTGAAATCCTGCTTTTTCAACTAAATTTTTTACATTTTCATTGTAGTCGCCATAAGGATAAGCAAAAAAATTAATATCAATATTTAATTTTTCTTCAAGAATTTTTTTTGAAGCCGATATTTCTTCATAAGCAATTTTTTCAGGAATAATAGTTAAATGGGGGTGTGTTTTTGTATGTGCTCCTATTTCTATGCCCGATTTTATCATTTCTTGAAGTTCCTCTATATTAAGCATTTCATCTTTATTTTCCCCATTTTTAATATCCCAAGTATTAATATCTCCTATTAAATCTGAAACCATAAAAACGGTTGCATTAACATTGTTGTCTTTTATAATTTTAAGTCCTTTTAAATAAATAGACCTTGAACCGTCGTCAAAAGTTATAGATACAAATTTATCATTTTTATTCTTTTTATTCAAATTATTATCTTTACCTGTATTATTACGGTAATATTCATCATATATTTGCTTCATACGGCTAAGCGTTAAAAAAGTATATCCTTTATTTTTTAAATACTTAATTTGTCTGTCAAAATTTTCTTCCGTAACATATAATCCCG
The DNA here is from genome assembly GCA_004195025.1 of Candidatus Acidulidesulfobacter diazotrophicus. Classification (GTDB taxonomy): domain Bacteria; phylum SZUA-79; class SZUA-79; order Acidulodesulfobacterales; family Acidulodesulfobacteraceae; genus Acididesulfobacter; species Acididesulfobacter diazotrophicus. The sequence goes on from SGBB01000006.1 coordinate 46,028, forward strand.
GGAATTTCGCGTTTTCAGGATAATTTCCTATTTTATGATAAAGCAAAATGATAAATTTTTTTTTAAAATAATTCATATTGATGTTTAAATAAAAATTGTATTAGGTTATAATTAATATACAATTAATTATAATATATAATATAATTATAACCTAATAACTATAATATAATATAATATAATATTAAATTAATTATTATCATATAACTATCTTAAAAAAATAACTGACGGAAAATATTAAAATTTATGACAAAAACAAATGCAGATATAAATATAGTCGCAACTGATACAACTAATATAACTGATACAACTAATATAACTGACACAACTAATATAACTGACACAACTAATACAAAAGATACAAGCATAAATATAATTAACGAAACAGACAAAGACAAGGGCAAGGGCAAAACAAATAAACCTTCATTGTCAATTGTGCTTCCTGCTTTTAATGAAGAAAAACGAATAAAATATACAATATCAAAATTAAGATCTTTTTTAAAGCTAAAAAAATTTAATTACGAAATTATTGTCGTTGACGACGGAAGCACGGATAATACAATTAACGTCTTAAAAGATATTTCAAATTCCGATTTAAGGATTATAACAATTACAAGAAGCGGAAAAGGCGCTGCGGTTAAAACAGGAATGCTTGCCGCAAATTATGAATATATCTTTTTTATGGATTCTGATTTGTCAACAGACGAACAGGAAATATTAAAATTTATAAACATTTTCAAAAATGAAAAGGATGTCGAGATTATCATAGGCTCAAGATACTTACCCGAAAAATTGACTGTTATTCAGCCGCCTTTTAGAAATATGGTCGGAAAAACATTCAGCTTCTTAAAATCACAGTTATTAGGCTTAAATTATTGCGATTCGCAATGCGGATTTAAAGCTTTTAGAAAAGAAACGGCGCAAAAAATATTTTCTAAAGTGACTATTAACGGTTTTTCTTTTGATGTTGAAGTGCTTTATATTGCAGAATTAAATAAAATAAAAGTTAAAGAAGTGGGGGTCGAATGGCGGCATAAGCCTGGCGGACATGTAAATATTATGATTGATTCCGTTCCTATGATTCTTGATTTATTTAAAATATATCTTAAAAAAAATTATTACCTTGACCAATAAAAATCCTGATTATCTTATTTTTTAATTTAAATCCTTTAATTATTTCTCTATTATATACTAAACTTTAGTAAGCCATTTCTCATATTTTTTATTTTGTCCTTTTACAATTTTGAAAAATATGTCCTGTAACTCTAAAGTAACATCGCCTGCCTTTCCTTTTCCTATTTTTCTATCGTCAATTTCTCTAACGGGAGTAACCTCGGCTGCAGTTCCGGTTAAAAAAACTTCGTTTGCAATATATAATTCATCTCTAGTAATTCTTTCTTCTTTAACGGGTATTTTCATTTCATTTTGAATAATTTCTATTGCGCTATTTCTTGTGATACCTGGAAGAACCGAAGACAACGGAGGAGTTTTAATATACCCGTCTGAATAAATAAAAATATTTTCCCCGCTTGCTTCGCATACAAAACCTGAAGTATCTAACATTATCGCTTCATCGTAACCTGCATTTACAACCTCTTTTTTGGCAAGTATAGAGTTTATATACTGACCCGTTGATTTTGACATACCCATAAAAGTATTTACATGAAATCTTGCATAAGAGGAAACTTTTGCCCTGATGCCGCTTTTTAAAGCTTCTTCTCCGAGATAAGCGCCCCAGACCCATGCAGAAATTGCAACTTTTACATCATATTTTTTAATAAAAATACCGAGACCGCCTTCATCACCAATATAAACAATGGGTCTTATATAGCATCCTTTAAATTTATTGATTTTTACAAGTTCAATAACGGCATTAAAAATTTCTTCTTTAGAAAAAGGTATATCATTAATTTGAAGAATATGACATGAATAGTAAAGTCTGTCTATATGTTCTTTTAATCTGAATATGGCGGATCCGCCTTTTAATGTTTCATAACATCTTATGCCCTCAAATGCACCGAGACCGTAGTGCAAACTATGCGAATTTATAGGAATATTTGCATCGCTGTAATCAACAAATTCTCCGTCCATCCAAACTTTAGAGCCGTCAAAGGGACCTGCCTTTTTAGTTTTGCCGTTTTTGACATCGCTATTCTTCTTGGTCATCATTATTTTCCTTAATAAATTTTACTTTATTTTATTATTTAAATATTTAAATTATTATTAATTATATATTTATATTACTTATCTATTACTTATCTTACTTATCTATTACTTATTCTTAATTGTTAATTAATCATTCATTAATATGAATATAACAATTTTATAATATTTTGTAAATAGGGAACACTTAAAATTGCCGATATAAAATTTAAATTAACAACAAAATTATTATAAATATTAATTGTAAAATGTAAAATGTAAATAATTTTTTATTATTTATTTTCTTACCGCTTTATTGTAAACAATTCTTCAATTGATTTGTCGTACGGTTTTCTCGCTATACCTTTTTCCGTGATAATTGCGCTGATATATTTATGAGGAGTAACATCAAAAGCGTAATTTAAAATATTAACATTTTCGGGAGCTATTTTTTTTCCAAACACGGCGGATACTTCTTTTCCGTCTCTTTCCTCAATAGGAATTTCTTCTCCTGATTTAATATTTAAATCAATTGTAGAAAGGGGGGCGGCAACATAAAAAGGTATATTGTTTTCTTTTGCAAGAACGGCAACCTGATATGTTCCTATTTTATTAGCAACGTCTCCGTTTGAAGCTATTCTGTCCGCGCCTACTATTACGCCGTCAATCATTCCTTTTCGCATCAGCAATCCCGCTGAATTATCGGCGATCAGAGTAACCGGTATATTGTCGCTCATAAGTTCCCACGCCGTTAGCCTTGCGCCTTGCAAAAACGGCCGTGTTTCATCTGCTATAACCTTAATTTTCTTTTTATCTTCAATAGCAGCCCTTATGACGCCGAGAGCAGTTCCATAACCGGCAGTAGCTAAAGCTCCCGCATTGCAGTGGGTTAAAATTGTAGAACCGTCATTGATTAATGACGCACCGAATTTGCCCATTTTTTTATTTATTTCAATATCTTCGTTGTAAATTTTTATAGATTCTTCTCTTAATTTTTTTAATATGCTTTTTATGTTTTTCTTATCACCTGTTATATCCGTTATATTTACTTTTGTATTTGCGACTGTATTTTTAGCAGAATTTGCCGCTAAATTTGACGCCGATTTCAGATTTGTTTTTATATCGTTTATATCGTTGCCGCTCACAACAATTTCTTTCATTTTTTTTATTGCCCATTCTAAATTGACGGCGGTAGGTCTTGCCTTAAACATTTCATCGCATATTTTTAAAAATCTTATTTTAAATTCTTCATAATGGTCTGTTTTATTAGCAATATCTTTAGCGCCCATATACAATCCGAATCCAGCAGAAACCCCTATTGCAGGAGCGCCTCTGACAACCATTTTTTTAATTGCGTCTATTACATCCTTATATGTTTTTAATTTTAAATATATAACTTTTCCGGGAAGTTTCCTCTGGTCTATCATTTCAACAATATCATCGTCCGTTAATCTTAGCGTAAAAAAAGCCATTTTTTTCATACCTCCGTATTTTAAAAATTGACAGCTTCAACTACTTGTTTTACTATTTTAGGTGCAATATTTTATTTGAATGAAACGGAACTGCGACTCTAATATTTTTCTTAATATATATCTTATGACTGCCCTTGCTCCTGATTAATTCGAATCCCGCTTTTATAATTTTCAATATGTTTATTTAATATCTCGTTCACTTTTTTGGGATTAGCCTTGCCTTTAGTTTTTTTCATCGCTTCTCCGACGAAAAAACCGAATAATTTGTCTTTTCCGTCGATTAGCGCCTCAAGTTCATTAGGATTTTCTTCGAATACCTGTTTTATCGTATCCTCTAATCCTTTTTCGTCGGAAACCTGAATCAAATTTTTTTCTTTTATAATATCGCCTGCTTTTTTTCCCGTCGAGAGCATCTCGTCTAATACCTTTTTGCCGGTATTTTTATTTATATTTCCTGCTTCGACTTCGAGTATAAGCTCTAAAAAATCCTCAATCTTAACCGGAATCATACCTCCATGCTTAATTTCAAAATTGTCCGCAGACTGATCTAATGTAGTCCTTTGATCAAGCCCTAACTCTTGATCCAACCTCACCGTCTTTAATTCAAACAGCAGATCGTTTATTACCCAGTTGGCGATTTTTTTAATCTCAACCCTGTCTTTATTCGCTTTTATCAAGTCTTCAAAATAATATGCAATTTCCTTGTTTCGGGTTAATTCCTCGCTATCATATTCTGACAGCGCATATTCGCGAATATATCTCTCTCTTTTTGCCCGCGGCAGTTCCGTAATAGAATTTTTAATTTCCGCTATAAATTCTTCGCCTAAAATTAACGGAGACAGGTCCGGTTCTTCAAAATATCTATAGTCATGCGCCTCTTCTTTCCCTCTCATTGATTCGGTTTTTCCTGTTTTTGAATTAAACAAAAGAGTTTCCTGAATAACCTTACCCCCGTTTAGAAGCAATTCTATCTGTCTGTTAATCTCGTATTCTAAAGCTTTTTCAACAAATTTGAATGAGTTAACGTTTTTCACTTCGGTTCTGGTGCCCAATTTGGCATCGCCCTTCTTTCTGACCGATATATTGGCGTCGCATCTAAAACTTCCTTCTTCCATATTGCCGTCTGATATGTCAAGATAAACTAGTATATCTCTTAATTCTTTTAAATATGCAACTGCCTCGGCGGGAGAGTTGAGATCAGGTTCCGATACTATTTCGGCAAGCGGAGTGCCTGCTCTGTTTAAATCCACAAAAGAATTATATCCCGCATGTATTAATTTGCCTGCATCTTCTTCTATATGAAGACGGTTAATTCTTATTTTTTTTTCTTTTCCTTCGCCAATATTAATAATTAAATATCCGTTTGACGAAACAGGATCCTGAAATTGCGATATTTGATAGCCTTTAGGAAGGTCGGGATAAAAATAATTTTTTCTTGCAAATAAACTTTTTTTATTTATATTTAAGTTTATAGCTAATGCGGCTTTAACCGCCAACTTAACCGCATTAAAATTTATAACTGGCAAGCTTCCCGGCAGCGCCAAACATACGGGACAAACTAAAGAATTTGGCTCTTTACCGAACACGTTAGGGCAGGAGCAAAACATTTTAGTGGCTGTCAAAAGCTGAGTGTGAACTTCAAGACCGATTACGGCTTCAAAAGAATTGTCTATATATTCCATTTTTTCCCTATTTTTCCCCTAAATTTAATTTTATAACATTATTATCTTGATTATCTTGCCATTATTTTTTCTTTTATTTTTTTTTATTATACTTTACAATAATAACAATGATTATGATAATTCAAATTGACTCCAATGTCAAACAGTAGTATGATAATGCTATTATAAATTATATAATATATTTAACATAATTTAATATAATATTTAATATACTACATTTAAGATAAGATAAGATAAGATAAGATAAGATGAGATAAGATTAAGATAACTTCAATTTATACTAAATATTAAATTATTATTTTAAAAAGACATATAAAATAAAATAATAAAATAGGAACAAAAAAAATAAATGACATCTTTAAATAATCTTACAATTCACGAACTGCATGAGCTTTTAAAAAACAAAGAAATAAAAAGCGCCGATATAACAAATTATTATATAGAAAAAATAAAAAAAACGGATAGCGTAATAAATTCTTATATTTCTTTAGACTCTGAAGGAGCTGCCGAAGAAGCGGACAAAGCCGACAAATATATTCAAAACATGTTGGATAATAAAAGTAAAAGCAATAATGATCGCGGCAGCAACTATCACGACGGTAATAATAAAAACGGCGATAATTCTTTTGACGAAAATGCTTTTCCATATTTAACGGGTATTCCTCTTTCAATTAAAGACATATTTTTAATGAAAGGCAAAAAAACAACGTGCGCTTCAAAAATATTAGAAAATTTTATCAGCCCTTACGACTCTACCGTTATAAAAAGATTAAAAGAAAATAATTTTATTTTTCTCGGCAAAGTTAATATGGATGAATTTGCTATGGGCTCTTCCACCGAAAACTCCGCCTTTAAATCAACTAAAAATCCGTGGGATACAAAAAGAGTTCCCGGGGGTTCAAGCGGAGGTTCCGCTGCAAGCGTCAGCGCGGATTTATGCGCCGGCTCGTTCGGAACAGACACCGGGGGTTCAATTAGACAGCCTGCAAGTCTTTGCGGAGTAGTAGGGTTAAAACCAACATACGGAATGATTTCAAGATACGGAATTATTGCTTTCAGTTCTTCTTTAGATCAGGCAGGTCCTGTTGCTAAAGATGTTTTAGATTCTGCAATTTTGCTTGAGGCAGTTTCAGGTTTTGACAGATTAGACTCTACATCAAGAAAATTTAAAATAAAAAAATATTCGGACATTGTAAAAAAAGCCGATAAATCTAAAATAAAAGGTTTAAAAATCGGTATTCCTAAAGAATTTTTATCGGAAGGTTTAGATAAAGATATACTTTCAAATATTCAGGAAATAAAAAATAATTTAAAAGAACTCGGAGCGGAAATAATTGAAATATCTCTTCCCGATACCGCATATTCTATCGCCGCATATTATGTCATAGCTACCAGCGAAGCAAGTTCAAATCTTGAAAGATACGATGGTATTAGATACGGTTATCGTTTTGCTCAAAATAATAACAACGGCAATACCAACTATATAGACAATAACAGCCGCAAAGATGTTAATAATACCGGCGCACTCTACAATAATAATAATAGTTATACTGCCGCTAATAATAATACAGGTAATTCAAATTCAGATTCAAATTTAGATTTAGATTTAGATTTAGATTTAACAAATCTTTCAGGTATTGATATTGATACGTCAAAATTAAAAAATAATCTTGAAGAACTTTATTCTTACTCCAGAACAATAGGATTCGGAAAAGAAGTAAAAAGAAGAATTATGCTTGGAACTTTTGCGCTTTCGGCAGGATATTACGACGCATATTATAAAAAAGCTTCTCTGATAAGAAAACTAATTATTAAAAATTACAAAGATGCTTTCGGTAAAGTTGACCTGATAATGGGTCCAACTTCGCCTACTCCTGCTTTTTTAATCGGCGAAAAAACCGATGACCCTTTAAGTATGTATCTTTCTGATATCTACACTATATCAGTAAATCTTGCTTATCTGCCTGCTATGTCTTTACCTTCGGGACTTACAAAAGAAAATAATCCGAACGGCGGCGGGCTTCCGATAGGTCTTCAAATTATTGCCCCATGGTGCGCTGAAGACAAAATGCTGGAAACCGCTAAAATTATAGAAGACATTGTTAATTTCAGAAAAAAATTTCAACCTGATTTAAATATTTAAATTTAAATATCATCTAATGAAAAACCTGTGTATTCAATATTCCAATCTTTAAATTGAGGATATTTGACAAAAAATCTCTTTGACTTATTTTTTAAAACTTCTAAGTTAATTTTATTATTGTTTATCTTAACTTCTGCCATAAGCAATTTTTTTTCCAATTTATTTATTGCAATTATATCAATTTCGTTATTATTGTTTTTTTCCCAGTAAGAACCTATTTCTGAATATTTATGTGAAATTTCAAGTTTCTCCTTAAAATATTTTTCAAGATATTTTCCGCTAAATGTATCAAAATCTCTTTCTACAATTTTTTTTACATAATTAAAATTTTCAATTTCTATTGCACTTTTATATTTAAATATAAATCTAAACCAAAAATTTAAAAAATTATCATATATAAAGTATTTTTGAGTTTTGCTTCCCTCTTTTGCAAATACGGGTTTTACTTTTTTAATAATATTATAATCATTTTCTAATCTGTTTAAATACCCACCTATTTCTTTGCCGATATAAGATTCTATTTCGCCTCTTGATGTTTTAGAATTAGACATAAGTGAAAGAATAGAAAAATATACGACATATTCTTTGCCAAATTCTTCAATTAATAAATCTTTTCCCTCATTTAAAAAGAAAGAGTCTTTTTTAAAAATAACATCAATCATTTTTTTATAATTTAGCGCTTTTTCATCTAAAAATAATTCTAAATATCTAGGTGTTCCGCCAGTAAAAACATATAGACTAAGCAAATCTTTTTTTGAATATGAAGGATTATAATCGTTTAAAATTTGTTTTAATATATTAATATTAAAATGTTTTAAAATAATTTTCTTATTTGCTCTGCCAAAAAGCGGTTCTTTTGCATTTTCAAATATTTTTTTCATAATAGAATACATTGAGCCGCAAAAAATTAAATTCATTTTAGCCGCATCTTTATATCTATCCCATATATTTTGTATTTCCGAAAACACAGACGGATTTATATTGAAAAATTCTTGGAATTCGTCTATTACAAGCGTTATATTTCTATTTTTAGACAATTCCATCAAGTACTCAAATAATGCGGCAAAATTATTAATTTTCCCAAATATTTTTACATTAAGATTTTCTTGAATTATAATTGAAAAATCATCGCATAGAAGCTGTTCTTCTTTTTTGCTGACAAAAAGATAAATAAATGAACATACATCATTATTTAAACGCATTTGTTCTGAGAAGCGAAGAATAAGTTTTGTTTTCCCTATCCTTCTTCTACCCATTATTATGGTCATTTTCGATGAATCTAATGATTTGATGTAAATCTCATTTAAGTCTTTTAATTCATCTTCTCTATTATAGAATTTCATTATTGCGTTATATATTATATGTTATACACAGTATATTTTATGCTATACATTTTATACCATATACATAATAATTTATGTTATATATAATTTATTTATGTTGTTGTATATTATTGTGTATAATAATATATATTATTATATAACGAAACTTAAGTTGCGGTAACTATGGTTTCTATAATTTGGTTAATTAAAATATACCATTAGTTAAATTAAATTACAAGCAAATTTTTAATCTTAAATCCTTCTGTGGTCATGTAGTATTAAAATTTTATATCTGCAATTTTGGGATATATTTTTTATATTGTTTTATATTGATAAATTTATTTTAATATCTTATAATACTATCAATAGTACTATTAAACAGGAGGTTAAAATTATGATTATAAGCGCTAACGATATAAAAACAAAAGGTCTATCAAACATTGAAAAAATAATTGAAGATGGGAATGAGGTTTTTATATCTAAAAGAGGAAAAACAAAATTTGTATTACTTTCATTAAAAGAATATGAAAGATTAAAAGAAGCGGATATTTTTAAGGCTATAATCGATGCTGAAACCGATTATAAAAACGGAAAATTTATAATCGAAAGTTCTGAAGAACATTTTAAAAGGCTTGGCATCTGATGTTTCAATTAATTTTCACGGAAAGTTATTTTAAAAAAGAAAAAACTTTTTTAAAAAAGCATAATGAATTAACAGATAAGTATAAAAATATTTTAAAATTATTAGAACTTAATCCAAACCATCCATCCTTGAAACTTCACAAATTACAAGGGAAATTTCAAGATAAATACGCTATATCTTTAACATATTCTTACCGAATACTTTTATCTTTTGCCGTGGTTGAAAATGAAATATTACTAATAGATATCGGAAACCATGAGGATGTTTATTAAAATTCAAGTGGATTATTTTTTCTTCTTTATCAAGTTTTATAGATTCATTTTATTTAACTCCGCCTTTGAAATATTTTTCGGTCATTTTTCTGCTTGATACTATTTAATTAAATTGTCTATTCAATTACAGGCGGCACGATAAAATAACCGAATTTTGAACCCGGGGCATCCGATTCAAATTCAGGAGAATTTTCTTTTACGATATTATAATCAAAACTTTCGTCTTTTTCTGAAATCTTATCGTTTCTGTAGTCTCCAATATTAAATTTTGTTTCAATTCCTGAATCAATAAGATTTTCATAATCCATCTCTTCTATGATATCTTTAACTTTTGAAGTATCGGCATTTGAAAGAACATTTATATAATCTAATATTTTACTTAATTCAGATTCAAACACTAATGCATCGTTATCGTTTAAATTCAGTTTTGCAAGCTTCATCACATGTTTTATATCAATATTTTCGCTCATATTTTTTCCTTCTTTCTTTAAGGTATCCGATTAAATGATTAAATGTATCCGATTTATTTATTCCCCTACTCCTGATTGAGTTTTACTAAAGTTTAATCAAGATTTTAAAGATTAAATGTATCCGATTAAGATTAAATGTATCCGATTTATTTATTCCCTTACTCCTGATTGAGTTTTACTAAAGTTTAATCAAGATTTTAAAGATTAAATGTATCCGATTTATTTATTCCCTTACTCCTGATTGAGTTTTACTAAAGTTTAATCAAGATTTTAATTATAATAATGATTTAAAAAATCTTTTTAAAAAGAGCTCGGATTAATTTTCCGCATAAAAGTTGTAATTTAAAAAAAGCATTATTGGCGGAAAAAAATCATACACCTTTTTCTTATTAAACAATTTATTATAAAATTATTTAACTTAATAATCAAAACCGTCAATTATTTATTCCAAGTCTTACTCAATAACTCAATAACTCAATAAGTATATAACTCAATAAGTATATAACTCAATAAGTATATAAGGATATAAATATTACATATTAACTATTTTTATTTTCGCAGCTAATAATCATAATCGTCTATTAATTCTTCTATGCAGTATTCAGGTATTTCCGATAAAAACCTTGAAGGCATATTATAACAAAAATCTCTTCCGAGTTTTCTTCTCTTTGATAAAGTTAAATATAATTTTTCTTTTGCTCTTGTTATGCCTACATAACACAGTCTTCTTTCTTCTTCTATAGCCGACTGGTCCATAAGAGATCTTGAATGCGGGAAAGTATTTTCTTCCATTCCAGTCAAAAACACGACAGGAAATTCCAATCCTTTTGCGCTATGCAATGTCATCAAAGAAACAAATGAATTATCTAATGTATTATTACTATTATAACCGCTGCTGCCGTCAGATAATTTACCTGCATTGTTTATTTCGTCATTTATGGCGCTCTGGTCTAAGAAATCGGTAATATCTCCAAATTCCATAGATGCATTTATAAGCTCTTCAATATTTTCTATTCTGTTCTGATTTATTATATTGTTATCGTCGTTTGATTTATCGGATAATCCTTTAAGCATAGCTTCATACCCTGATTCTTTGTAAATCAGGTTTATAACAGATGCGGCATTTAATATTTCGTCTCCGTTATATATGTAAATTTCTTTATTAATAGCAATACTGTTATCAATTCTGGTGCTGCTATCGCTGCTCATGCCGACAACGGCATTAGCATTAGCATTAGCATTAGCATTAATTTCATTATCGGTATTAATATCACTGTTAAAAATAGACACTTCATTTAAGGTATTATTGCCAATCTCGGTATTTTTAAACTTATTATTATTAGCAATAGACGCATCATTGCTAATAGCATTAGCATTAATTTTGATATCGGCAGCAATATTATTAACAATAGACGTACCATTTAACATATTATTGCCAATTTCAATATTTTTATCATTTTTTTCAGGTTTATCAAAAAAAATCAAAATCCTTGCTTTTTCTATCAAATCAAAATAATTTTTAATATTCTTAATTTTAGATTTTAAAATGCCATTAAACAAACCTGCTTTATAGGATTCTAATAAATCCATATTATTCTGCCTCGCTGTCTCTTCCATATTTTTAACGGTTTTTTCACCGATGCCGATAGGTATAGCCTGGACGCTTCTTTCAAAATTTACAGTATCTTTTGGATTAACGGCAAACCTGAGATAAGATAAAATGTCCTTTATTTCCATTCTTTGATAAAACTTAAATCCGCCGTATATATTATAAGAAACATTTTCTTTTAAAAGCATATCTTCTATAATTCTTGATTGTCTGTTTGCTCTGTATAAAACTGCTATATCCGATTTTGAATAACCGTCAAATCTTATCAATCTTTTTATTTCTCTTGCTATATAAACAGCTTCGCTAATATCGCTGCCTGCTTTATAAACAGTTATTATACTGCCGTTTTCTTTGTCGGTTCTAAGAGTTTTCGGTTTTCTTCTTTTATTCTCGCTTACTAAACCCGAAGCCGCCGCCAGTATGTTTTTTGACGATCTATAATTTTTTTCTAATTTTATAACTTTACATCCTTTAAAATAATCTTCAAATCTTAAAATATTTTCTACATTTGCTCCCCTAAAACTGTATATAGACTGATCGTCGTCACCTACAACGCAGATATTGTTGTGATTTTTACATAAGAGTTTAACAAGTTTATCCTGAGCAAGATTAGTATCTTGAAATTCATCAACCATAATATACTTATAACGGTTTGAATAATAATCTATTATATCGGGAAAATTAGCGAACAGCTTTACCGTATTAAAAATCATATCGGCAAAATCCATCGCATTGTTTTCCTTAAGCCTTTTTTGATACTCTTCATAAATTTTTGCGAGATTTTCATCCCATGGTTTAATATTTAAAAAAGCTTCTTCGCATGTTATTAAAGAATTTTTATTTTTTTCTACAAAATATTTTACTTTTGACGAAGTAAATATTTTTTCGTTTATATTCAGAGCTTTTATTGAAGCATTAATAAGTTTTGAGGCATCGTCGTCGTCCATTATCACGAAAGATGAATTATAGCCTAATGCAGATGCATGTTTTCTCAGCACTTTAAGGCAAAAAGAATGGAATGTGGAAAACTCCGGCAATGAAGGTGAAGATTCTTGAAAATTTTGGAAATTATTGCCTCCGCTGCCGCTGCTATTATAGTTATTATCTGCTGTATTATTGCGGCTATTATTTATTAAACCGTCATTTTCATAATTATTTTTGTTATTATTATTATATTCACTATTATTATAATTATTTTTAGGATTATTATTACTGTTGCCGTCATAATAATCATTATTTAGATGAGGCGCGGCATCGGTCTGAAATTTTGCACCATGTGATTTATTTGCAACCAATTTTTTAATTCTTTCTTTCATTTCTTTAGCGGCTTTGTTTGTAAACGTAACGCCCAGAATATTATAAGATTTTGCTTTACCTGTTTCTATCAAATGCAGCGCCCTTAACGTAATAACCCGTGTTTTCCCGGAACCCGCTCCCGCAAGTATAAGAAGAGGTCCTTCGGTGCATTTAACAGCCTCAAGCTGTTCTGCGTTTAAACCGTCTAAATAATTATAATCGGAATGCTTCATATTTTTTCACTGTTTTCACTTATTTAATATGTAAAATTTATAATTATTTATTATTTATTATTTATTATTTATTATTTATTATTTATTATTTAACATTTAACATTTAACATTTAACATTTTCTTCTATATTAAATAATTGTAAAGCAACTAATCGGTTTTTATAATTTTTTTTTATTTTAACAAATTTATTCTACCGTCACGCTTTTTGCTAAATTTCTCGGCTGGTCTATATCTGTTCCTTTCAAAGCGGCAATATGGTATGCAAAAAGCTGAAGCGGAACAGTAAACAATATAGGACTCAAAATTTCCGAAGTATCGGGGATTTTTATTAAATCGGATAATCCTTTTATATCAGGATCGTAATCCGCCAATGCTATGACGCGTCCGCCTCTCGCTTTAATTTCTTCTATATTGGAAATAGTTTTAGGCGCAAGCAGATTATTAGACAAAAGAAACATAACAGGCATATTTTCGTCAACAAGCGCAATAGGACCATGCTTCATTTCTCCCGAAGGATAGCCTTCGGCATGTATATAGGATATTTCTTTTAATTTCAGTGCGCCTTCAAGCGCAACCGGATATAAAATACCTCTGCCGAGATATAAAAAATTTGAGCTTTTATAGTATTTTTTTGCAATATTTTGTATGCTTTCGTTAAGAGATAAAATTTCTTCAATCTTTTGAGGCAGCGAAATCAAATCGCTAAAAAAATTATCCGAAATGCTACAATTTATACCCATTTCCTGCCTTAAATAAAGAGCAAAAAGTATGCCGCATAATACCTGGGAAGTAAATGCTTTTGTAGAAGCAACGCCTATTTCCGGTCCTGCGTGGGTATATATTACTCCTTTGTTGGAAAGAGTCGTAATCTGCGAACCAGGAACATTGCAGATTGATATAATTTTAGCTTTTCTGCCTCTTACAATTTCTAACGCGCTATTTGTATCTGCAGTTTCGCCTGATTGCGAGACACCTACGACAATATCTGTTTCTTGAACCGGAAATCTTCCGTATCTGAATTCTGAACCGTAATCTACTGTAACAGGCAAGCCGCAGAGATTTTCAATAACATTTTTAATGATTAGCGAAGCATAATAAGACGAACCGCAAGCAATAAAAATAACTCTATCGGCTGAAGCAATATCTTTTTTTGTAAGTCTTAGTCCTTCTAAAGCTATTTTAGCATTTCCAAAATTTTTTAAATTTATATTATTTATATTACTTATATTACTTGAGTTATTTGTATTATTTATATTACTTGAGTTATTTGTATTATTTATATTATTTTGATTGTCTGCATTGTTTGCATGCGCAGAATTTTTTCCGTCTGAATTATTAAAAATATTCCCGCTATTTTGTCTGTATGCTTCAATATCTTCAATATTATTTTTATCCGTTTTATCAGCCGCTCCGCAGCCGGCTCTTTTTGTATTTGTTTTCTTAAATAAAATTCTTGAATTAAAACCTTCAAGAATACTTGACGGCTGTTCAAAAATTTCCTTCTGCATAAAATGGGAAAAACCTGATTTAGCAGATTTAGAAGCATCCCATTTTATAGTATTAACTTCAATTTTTGATTTCTTGCCTTTAAAGTTTGTTATGTCTAATTTACCATCGTTATAATAAGCAATTTCTCCGTTTTTTAAATATATAACATCGTTTGAATATTCAAGCAATGCAGAAATATCGCTTGCAACAAATAAATTTTTGTCTTTTTTTGCAAGGACTAGAGGCGGACCAAATTTTACGGCAGCCATAGCTTTTTCTTTTGCGTATAAAATAGCTATCGCAAAAGAACCTTTTAATTCCAATGACGATTTCCTTACCGCTTCAAGAAAAGAATTTCCTTTTAAAATATAATCTTCAATTAAATGAGCAATAATCTCTGAATCGGTTTCGGTTTTAAATTTATGATTATTCTTTAAAAGTTTTTCTTTTAATTGCAGATAATTTTCTATTATACCGTTATGAACAATTGCAATATCTCCCGAGCAATCCAAATGCGGATGCGCATTCTCGTCGCTAGGTTTCCCGTGCGTAGCCCATCTTATATGCCCTATAGCAAGGTCGGATTGGATAGTCGCATTGGATGAAATAGGATTAGATTGAATCGCATTAGATGAAATTGCATTAGGTAAGTTCTGGCTTTTACATTGAATTTCCGCTATCTCCGTAAAAAGATTGATAAGTTTCCCCGACTTTTTAATATATTTTATATTATTATCGTTTAAATCAAAATATGCTATACCTGAAGAATCATAACCTCTGTATTCTAAATTTTTCAGCCCGTTAAGAACAACTGCAACGCCGCTTTCTTCGGGTATATTCCCCGCAAAACCCATTATTCCGCACATGTATTTATTTGTAATAAATAATAAAAATTAATTTAAAATTATATTTGTTTATATTTGTTAAAACTTATTAAGATTTATTAAAATTTATTAAGATTTATTAAGATTTGTTAAAACTTATTAAGATTTGTTAAAACTTATTAAGATTTGTTAAAACTTATTAAGATTTATTAAGATTTATTAAAACTTATTAAGATTTATTAAAACTTATTAAGATTTATTAAAACTTATTAAGATTTATTAAAATATGTATTGTATTTTGTATTAAATATATTTTGTCTTATATATTATAATATTATTCACTTTCATTATCTATATTTTTTAATTCCTTTAATTTTTTTAATCTTTTTAGCGTCCATCCTTCTTTGTTAATTTGTTTAACCCTTGAAATAGCAAGGCTGCCTTCCTGAACATTTTTAACAACGGTTGTGCCTGAAGCAACATAAGAATCTTTCTCAATAGTGACGGGAGCTATTAATTGAGAATCCGAACCTATAAAACAGTTATTTTTTATAATTGTCTTATGCTTATTGGAGCCGTCATAATTGCAAGTGATGACGCCTGCGCCAATATTAACGTTATCTCCGATCTCGCTATCTCCGATATAAGACAAGTGTGATGCTTTAGAGCTTTCCCCTATAACTGAATTTTTAACTTCTACAAAATTTCCAATTTTAGCATTATTTTTTATATAAGTTTTAGGTCTCAATCTTGCAAAAGGTCCAATATTTACTTCATCCCCCACAATCACGTCTTCAAGAACCGAATAGCTTTTAATAACCGAATTTTTGCCTATGACAGAATTTTTAACTATTGCTCCGCATTCTATAACTGCATTCCCTTCTATTTTAGAATTGCCCGATAAAAAACATCCTGGATATAGGGTTGCTTTTTCTGAAATAACAACATTACTTCCTATATAGATATTATCCGTTGAAATAAAATTAACATCTTGTTTTTCTATTAAATCGTTTATAATTCTTTTCTGCATTAAGCTGCTGCATTGCATAAGCTCGGTTTTGGTATTTACTCCCATAAGTTCATATTTATTATAATCGTTTACTCCGATAAAACTTTGAACTTTTAATGACTGGTTGTAAAATATTGAAATAATATCGGTTAAATAATATTCTTTTTTAGAATTATTGTTGTCTATAAAATTTATAAAATTTGTAAAATGTTTTAACTTAACCGCATAAATGGCTGAATTGACTTCTTTTATGATTTGAAGAGCGTTATTATCAGGGTATTTTGCTATTTCTTGCTGTTCAATGATACTTTTAACAAAATTTTTATCGTCTTTTAATATCCTTCCGTAAGAAAAAGGATTTTCGGTTTCAAAAGACAAAACGGTCAAATCATCGTCTGACTCATTATGAAATTTTATTAGTTTATATAGAGTATCTTTAGTTATTAAAGGCACATCGCAAGGTAAAATTAATATATTTTCGGCATTGCCGCTATTTTTATTAATACTTTCAAATAATTTAGCAGCTTGTTTAGCCGCATCGCCGGTTCCTAAATATTTATCCTGAACGGCAAAATCTATAGTTATTCCGCAATTTTTAAAAATATACTCATTTTTAATATAATCTTTTATTTGCTCTCCTTTATGCCCTATAACTATTATTATTCTGTCTATTATACCTGTTGAATTATAATCTATATTATCCTTTTTAAATATTTTATCTGCTTTATTTATAGGGTTAATATCTTCATTGTTTATACTATTTTTTATACTAATAGCTCTTGTAGTTCTTATTTCGGACGATAAGGGTGTTCCGCTATTATTTATATTATTTATATCCATTGAATCGTTTATTTTCAAAAGTTCGGATATAATATAATATATCATAGGCTTTTCTAAAATAGGCACTAAACCCTTGGGAACATCGGAACGCATTCTTATACCCAAGCCTCCCGCAAGAATTACGGCAGTATAATTAGTCTTCTTAATTGTATTCATATGTATTATGTATTATATATGTTTAACTATTTTTTTATATATCTCAAAATTACCTATGTAAATTTATATACGGAATCCCTGCTTTTGCTGAAATGACTATATACTATATTAATTTATTATTCAATATTAATTTATTATTCAATATTAATTTATTATTCAATATTAATTTATTATTCAATATTAATTTATTATTCAATATTAATTTATTATTCAATGTATAAATTATTTACTTAATTTAATAAAAAATAATTTTTACCGTCTATGCCTGAAAACATCTAACATCGTAGAATAACCGTAAGTGGTTTTTATAGGCATACTCAATGAGATAAATATTACTATGAATGAAATAAACAAACCGGCTGCAAGAAAATACGGGTTCTTATTTTCAATAAAAATCAATGCCGAAGCAAGTCCGATAAAACCGCCGATTAATGCCATAATCAGCCTTTTTATAATATGTATTAAAAAATTTTCTAATCCGGAAATATTTTCAGGATGAATTTTAACTCTAAACTCTTCTTCGTAAGCGGCATGCATAACCCTTTTAGTGTCTAAAACAAACTGCTTAACTTCGTTAAATACGCTTTTAATTATATTAACTGGAGACATCTTTTCCCCTAAAGATGTACGGCTTACATATTTCTTTGCAACGGGGACTATATCTTTTACAAGATTATATGTAGGGTCTATTGCCGTACCTATTCCTTCAAGAACAGCCGCCGTTTTAAAAATATATACTAAATTTTGGGGGAGTTCAAAAGGAAAAGCATAAAAACTTTTCATAATTTCATTTATAATATCCTGAATTTTTCTATTTGATATATCTTTTTGAGATAATACTTTATATAGCTTTTCTGCAGCTTTCTCTAAAAGCTGTCTTGAAACTTCTTTATTTATAATTCCAAGCGCATAATAAGCGTCTATAATCTCCGGAATATTTTGTTTAATTCCTGCAAGCACGGCTTTAATTAAATTTTCTTTTGTTTCTTCCGATACATGAATTACAAGGCCAAAATCAAGAACTATTATTCTGCCTTTATCGTCAACTAATATGTTTCCCGGATGCGGGTCGGCATGAATAACTCCTTTAATCAATGATTGATACAGATAAAATTCAATAAGCCTGTCTAAAACAACTTTAGGGTTCAAACTATTTTTTTTAAGACTTTCTATATCGTTAATTTTAACTCCTTTATAGAAATCCATCACAAGAATATTTTTTGAATTTAATTCGGTATAAATATCTGGAATAATTATCCACTCTAAATCTTTTGAAAATTTTTTAAATTCCTTAACATTTTGTACTTCATGTATAAGATCCATTTCTTCATAAATTGTAATTTCAAACTCTTTTAAAACAACGGAAATTGAAATTATAGATTTATTATCGGGGAAAAAAATCCCGATATAATTTAAAACATTTTTAAGAGTTGATATATCGCTGCTGACATTTTTTTCAATATCAGGTCTGATAACTTTTACAATAACTTGCTTGCCTTTATAAACAGCTTTATAAACCTGAGCAACTGAAGCCGCTGCAAAAGCTTCTTCATTAAATTCTTCAAAAATTTCTTTTATAGGTTTATTGCCAAAATCTTTTTCAATTATCGGTTTAATAAATTTAAAAGAAACAGGCGGGACTTCATCTTGCAGCGTAGCAAGCTGTGTCAGATACTGCTCGGGCAAAAAATCGGCTCTTGTTGAAATAACCTGCGCTAATTTAATAAAAGTGGGTCCTAAAGAAGCTATCAGGGACGTAAGCCGTTTAGCGGCATTAGTGTGATATGCATCTGATAAATTTCTTCTTTTTCCAAATATTATAAATTTTTTTTGGGTAATAAGGATATAAAAAATAAAAGGGAATACTTTAAAAAAAATGTATAAATTTCTTTTAATCAATATAAATTAACCTTTTAACGAATATTATGTATATATATTATTTATATATTTTATATTATTTCTATATTTTATATTATTTCTATATTCTATATACAAAATTATTTTCAGAACTGTAAACCTGAATTATTAAATTTTAGCATAAATATTTTAAATAAATATTATTTATATATATTATATATGCAAAATATATATAAAATTATCTTGCAGCAACAATATTAGAATTAATATTAAGACATTATACCGGAATAATAAATAATCTAAAGATTTTATATTATTATAATATTAAATTCAAAATAATTCAAATTTTTATTTAGTTGGTTAGTTAGAGGGTTAAATCTATTTTTAGGATTATATTTTATATGTATTAAGAAGAGCTCCCCTCCTTAGCAGGAGGGGAGCTTTATACATTTAAGGCAGTCAACTTTAGGCGATTTAAAATAAATAATTTAATTTACTTAATTTTAAACTTAAACTAGAACTTGCATTGCTTGCTTGCAATGCTTATTTAGCATGCTCATTGACCATTGCTTTCTTATTTATTTATATAAAGAATGCTTTCTTAAACGCTTGCGTTAAACAATTGCATTACTTACTTGCTTGTATTGCTTGCTTATTTATTTATATAAAGAATGCTTTCTTAAACGCTTGCGTTAAATAATTGCATTGCTTACTTATTTATATAAAGAAGGCTTTCTTCTACACTTGAAACTCCCATTATATTAAACTTTTCTATCAATATATTGACGACATTCGGGGATAAAAATGCCGGCAATTTGTATCCGAGCCTAATATTTTTCACACCAAGATACAATAACGCAAGCAGAACTAGTACAGCTTTTTGTTCATACCATGCAATTTCGTAAAATATGGGTAAATCGTTAATATCGTTTAAGTTTAAAGCTTCTTTAAGTTTTAAAGCCGCGACAACTAACGAATATGAATCGTTGCATTGTCCTGCATCAATAACCCTCGGAAGACCTTCTATATCGCCAAGCCCGAGCCTGTTATATCTGTATTTTGCGCACCCTGCCGTCAATATAACGGAATCGTCTGGCAAACTTTTTGCTAAATCAGTATAATAGCTTCTTTCTTTATCACTTGAATCGCATCCTGCCATAACGACAAAATTTTTGATTTTTCCTGCCTGTACTAAATTTATAATAGTATCTGCCGAGTTAACTAAAGTATTTCGCGCAAAACCTGTACTAATTTCTCCTTTAATATCTTCAGGAGTATCTTCCGATTCGAGAGCCTTTTTAATGACTTCCGAAAAATCATGATTATCTATATGCTTAACACCAGGCATTGCTACCATATCTGTCGTAAATATACGATTTTTATATTTTTCTGTCGGTTTTTGTATGCAATTGGTAGTCATAACAATAGGTCCGCTAAAATTCTCAAATTCTCTTTGCTGTTCCCACCATGCTCCGCCGTAATTTCCTATAAAATTTTTAAACTGTTTAAAGTACGGATATGAATGAGCTGGAAGCATTTCTCCGTGAGTATAGACATTGACGTCTTTCCCCTGCGTTTGCTTAAGCAATTCTTCAAGTTCAAATAAATCATGCCCGCTAATTAATATTGATTTTCCTTTTTTAGTTCCGTTTAAAACTTTTGTAGGAACAGGTTCTCCATAATGTGTCGTGTTTGCCTTATCTAACAGTTCCATAACTTTTACGCCTTTTTCGCCGCATTCAAAAACAAGACCAAGCAGAACATCGGCATTCAATTCTTCTTGATTAGCGAGATAGCTTAATGCTTTCACAATGAAATCATTCATTGAACTATCTGTATAATTTAAAACATAAGCGTGATAAGCATAAGCTGCCATTCCTTTTAATCCGTAAATCAAAAGCTCGCTTAAGGAAACTAAATCGTCTGAAGGATTTTTTATGCCGACAGATGTGGCTTTTTTATAATAAACATCTAAATTTCTTGCTGAAGGTTCCCAAATTGCGTTATCAGGAATAAAATCTGCCAAAGTTGAATTTTCATTTATGCTTAATCCGTTATCTGTATTACTATTATTGATATTGTTATTTTGCACATTATTTTTTTCTGCATTTTTATGCTCTAAATTATTACTATGTTTGTATTTATTTTTGTATTTATTTCTGATATCCAAAGATTTATTCATTAACAAAACCATTTTCTCAGTATCAAAATTTACATTGGTTACGGTAGTAAATAATCCTTGCAGAAGAAAAAGATAATCCTCGTTATCTATATTTTCTCCCGCTGTTTTTGTTTTAGACATCCAAAAAGCAATGCCTTTGAGATTATAAATTAATAAATCTTGCAAATCCGATACTTCCGAAGTTTTTCCGCATACTCCGCTTTTAATACAGCTTGTCGAATCTAAAGTTTCTTCACATTGAAAACAAAACATAGTCATTATCTCCTTTTTTTAATAATATTTATAATATTTAATGTAAGTTAATTAAATTAAATTAAATTAAATTAAACTAAACTAAACTAAACTAAACTAAACTAAACTAAACTAAACTAATTATTTTAAGCTAAATTAATTATAATTAACTTTTTTAGTTATATAATTAATTCTGTCGGCTATAAATTTCAAAACTATAACAAAACTAACTTTATAACTATTTTAGTTAATTTTACTTAAACTAAATATGACTTAAATCACATTTATAAATATTATTTTAAAAAAGATATGCCAAAGCAGTATAATATTTTTCATATTTTTATAATTATAATATCTTTAATATTTAATATAAAAGAAAAAGGCATCTGATTGTTCCCGCTGAAGATGTTTTATTTAAATTACAACTTCTTTTATGCGGAAAATTAATCAGACGCCTTTTTTAAAATAACTGCTGAAATATAACTGTTTAAATCATTATTGTAATAATTATAATAAATTAATTTAAATCTTAATCAAACTCAATCAGGAGTAGAGGAATAAATAAATCGGATACTAATAATAACTCCCTGTAGAAATTATGCTTACGGTATTTGAACTGGAATTTACCACAAAACAATAATGTCCGTCAGGCGAAATACTTACGGCGTCGGGATAGCCGCCCACTTTTAAAGTTCTCACCAATGTGCCTTTTGCAACATCAATAACGCTAAGGGTAGAACTTTGGGTATTTATAACATAAAGATATTTGCCGTCGGGCGTAATAGCTTCAGCAGTCGGACCCCTTCCAGTATAAATAGTCGCAACTTTACCGAAAGGACGCGGGACATAATTTGAAGGCGGAGCAGTTATCGCTGAATTGGTTGAACTTGCATAACTGTTATTGTTATTAGTATTTACATAATTAGCGGCAGGCGGTGCAGTCACCGATGTTGCCGCTGAACTGACAGCAGAAGTAGCTGTAGAAGTAACTGCTGGAGAAGGCGGCGCAACTGCGGCATATGTCTTGACGGGACTTTTTATTCTTATAAAAGCTGCGCTTGAAGCTGAAGTAATAGTCACCAAAGCAGCGGTTCCGTCAGGCGAAACTGCTACGGTAATTGGTCCGTTAGGAAGATTAATAGTTTTTATATGATTAAAATGAATAGCATTATAGATAGATAAAGAATTATTTTGAAAATTTGTCGCAAAAAGCATCATGCCGTTAGGTGAAATTGCTATAGAAGAAGGATCTGCCAAGGTTCTAAATTTTCTTACAAAGGTAAAATTTTTCTGTTTATATACATAAATAGCATTACCTTTTCCCGATGCGATATATATATAATGTTCAGGCGAAGATTCAGGACTGAATGCCACTGAAGTAGGATTTTTACCTGTTTGGATTGTTCTAATAATGCTTAATGAAGATACATCTATAATCGTAAATGACGATTCCTTGGCATTCGTCACTATAACTATCTTTCCGTTTGGAGAGACGGCAACACCAGAAGGGGATTTACCTACATTTATTCTTTTAATTACGGTATTTTGATTAGTATTGATAACATCTATTTGATTATCGCCGATATTCGCTACAAAAGCTAATTTTGAATCAGGAGTAAATGCAACATTAACAGGACCTCCGCCGACATTTATATTTAAAGATTTAGTCAAAGTGGCCATATTCAATACGCTGACATTTCCTGAAGCAACATTACAAACATAAGCGAACGTTAGCGAAGGGCTTATTGCTAAACCTGCGGGGTGAGAGCCGACTTTTATTGAAGCAACAACTCCTTTCGTTGCCATACTTATTACGGAAATGTTATTATTGTCAGAATTTGAAACTAAAGCATAATTAGAGTTTGCAGCAAAAGCAACGCCATAAGGAAACGCTCCCACGGTGATATTTCTTGTAAGATGCGGAGTTAAAAAACCGTATGATTTTACGGCAGAAAAGGTTAAAAACAATGCCAATATAAAACCAAACAAAATTCTAAAATATACTTTTGAAAAAATATTAGAATTAGAATTAGAATTAGAATTAGAATTAGAATTAGAATTAGAATTAGAATTTTTTAAAGTATTTAAATTTTTATTTGATTTAAAAAAATCTATATTTTTCATAAAATTATTCATAAACAGCTTACCCCGATATTTATTAAAAAAAATTAAATTAAATAAAATGACAAAGTTTAAAAAAGTTTTACAAATGAATCGTATATTCTTAACCCTCCATTAAACTATTTATTTATAAGTTCTAATGCTAAATTTCTATGAATTAAATTCAATAGCTTAAGTTTAATAGTCCAAGTTTAATAAATTAAATTAATAGCTTGTTAGCGGCTTAAATTCAAAAGTTTTTCAAATTCATCTTCGTTAATGATTTTAAGACCTAATTTAACGGCTTTAACATATTTTGACCCGGGTTCTTCGCCTGCTACAATATAATCTAAACTTTTTTTAACGGTCTTTTCGGCAACAGCCCCCCTTTCTTTAATTATGTTTTCAGCCTGGTCTCTCGTAAAATTTTTCAATGCGCCAGTAAATAGAAAACTCTTTCCCGACAATAACGAACCGGCTTCTTGAACTGCTTTTTCAGAAACTATGGAATGCGGTTTTACTCCCGCTCTAAATAATTTGTCTATAACATTAATATTTGATTTAAGCCTGAAAAAATTATAAATAGACTTAGCTATTTCTTCGCCTATTCCAAACTTGGAGTTTAAATCTTCCGGCGAAGCATTTTTAATACCGTCAATATCTTTGAAATATTTTATAAGCAAAAAAGCAATATGCTCTCCTACATGCCTTATACCAAGAGCAAATATAAATCTATCATAAGCTATATTTTTAGATTTTTCAATAGAATTTAAAAGATTTTCAATTGACTTTTTTCCGAACCCTTCTAATTTTTCAAGATTATCTTTTTCTAAATGCAGATAATAAATGTCGGCTACCGTCTTTATTAATTTATTTTCAACAAATTTATCAACGATCATTTCCCCTAAACCTTCTATATCCATAGCTCTTTTTGAAGCAAAATGAACAATAGACGCTTTTATCTGGCATGGACAGGCAAGTTCGTTCATACATCTTATCGCTGCGCCGTCAATTACTGTTTTAGAACCGCAACATGGACAAATATCGGATATTTTATAATAATCAGAATTGCTATTAGGAATATTATTAATAACATTACTATAATTAATTAAAGAATCAGAAGAATAATTAAAACTATCAGGGCTGCTATCGGTGCTATAAAAATCTTCTGTGAAATTAGCCTTTGCTTTTTTTAAGACTTTTACAACTTCAGGAATAACATCACCGGAGCGTTCAACCAATACGGTATCCCCTATATTAATATTTTTTTTGGCTATTTCGTCCTGGTTATGTAAAGTTGCCCTTTTAACTTCCACTCCGCCTATATTTACCTGATTTAAAACTGCAACGGGAGTTAAAACGCCTGTTCTTCCTACCGAAACTATAATATGCTTAATAACCGTGGTAGCCTGCTTGGCAAGAAATTTATATGCGGAAGCCCATCTTGGAGTTTTGGACAATTCGCCTAATTTTTCCTGAAGTTCAATATTATTAACCTTAATAACAATGCCGTCTATATCAAAAGGAAAAGACTCTCTTTTAGCGGCTATATCGTCATAATAATCTAACGCTTCATATATATTTTTGGCTATTTTAGTATCTTTATTTATGTTAAAACCCAATAATTTTAGTTTTTGCATAAGTTCAAATTGCGTATAAAATTTTAGTTCTCCGGAATATTCGCCTATTCCGTATGCAAACATTACTAAATTTCTTCCTGCAGTTATTTTTGAATCTAATTGCCTGATACTCCCAGATGCCGCATTTCTTGGATTTGCAAATAACGGCAGATTATCTTTAAGTCTTTGCTCATTAAGTTTTTTAAAACCTTCTTTATCCATTAAAACTTCGCCCCTGACTTCAAGATATTTTATATGACCGCCTCCGACGCCAGTTTTGTTTTGGTTTGCCATGTTAATATTATCCGCTTGCGTTGCTTTTCTAACTGCTATTTTTGCGCCAGGCATCAATTCTTCTTCTTTTTTGTCTTTTAATTTATCTTTCTCTTTTAATTTATCTTTCTCTTTCTTTTCCTCTTTTTCTGTCTCTTTCTCTGTCTCTTTCTCTGTCTCTATCAATCTGAGGGGTATAGTTCTAATTGTTTTCAGGTTTTCCGTTACATCCTCCCCCGTTATACCGTCGCCTCTCGTAGAACCTATAGTGAATAAACCGTCTTCATATATCAATTCAATTGCAAGTCCGTCAAATTTTAATTCACATTCATATTCAATGTCTTTATTGACTGGAAGATTAAGGAATCTTTTAACTTTTCGGTCAAATTCAACAACATCTTCCTTTGAATAAGTATTGTCTAATGAAAGCATGGGAATATGATGGATTATTTGAGAAAATTTATCAATAGGCTTTCCGCCTACTCTTTTAGTAGGAGAATCCAGTCTTGCATATTCAGGATATTTTTCTTCCAGAGCCGATAATTCTTTTAAAAGTTTATCAAATTCAAAATCCGATATTACAGGGTCTTCTAAAACATAGTATCGGTAATTATGATAATTAATTTCATCTGTTAAAGCGTCAATCTTTTTTTTTATATCCATAGAAATAATTAATAATTATTCATTAGCAATTAGCAAACAATACAAATAATAAATATATTAATTAAATTAACTCAAAATTGCCGATAGAGATTGTTAAATATGCCGCAATGCATCCAGAACTAATAATCTATATCGGCAATTTTGGGATATTAATCAATAATGTGATTTATCTCTTATATAAAGCGTTATAAACATAATAATTTCTTAAAACCATTTTAACATAATTTCTGGTTTGATTAAACGGTATGGATTCAATAAAAAGCAATTTATTTTCGTTGTTTAAAATATTATTTTTCCAATAGCTTACCGCCCCCGGTCCTGCATTATAAGATGCTATTGCAAGATATTTCTTTCTTCCGAATTCATTTAAAAGAGAACTTATATAATAAGACCCGAATTTTATATTTAAACTGCTGTTATACAAAGAATGCGGGCTAAAATAAGCGCATCCTACTTTATCTGCAATATAATAACCGGTAGGAGACATAATTTGCATAAGACCTATTGCGCCTGCGCCCGACGAACAAACCGGGTCAAATAAACTTTCTTGTCTCATAATAGAATATAAAAGATTTACGGGAACATTATACTTTTCCGCATATTTTTTTGCATAATCGTAAAAAGGTCGAGGATATAAGAAATATAGAAATTTCCTGCTTAAAAATTTGTTATTAATTAAGAAACTGCTTAAAGAAGCCGCATCTTTGTAATCTTTATATTTATTAAAAAGATTTACAAGTTTTATTAGAAAATATTTATTGTCTTTAATTTTATGAATTTCTAAAATCTTATTTAGTTCGTAACTGGCAAGAGTAAAAATTTTTAATTTTAAAAAGGTTTTTAAAAGAATATAACGACGGATACCGATACTAATTGAAAACTTATCGGTAATACTATGAGCATCGTTAACGGTATCTTTTAATTTTAAATAGTGAAAGCCTGCCTTTTCAAAATTTATAGCATTATGCCCAAGCTCCAATTTAGACATAATTCCGTAATAAGACAGCGGCGCAATCGCATTTGCCATTTTAAAATAAAAAGCTGCATATTTAATAAAATTTAATTTTTTCAAATCAATGCCGTACCAGAAAAGATATTTTGTATAATTTGGCGATTTTCCGGATGTTATTTTAATTAATCCAAGCAAATTTTTTCTTGCTTCAATAAGTTCATTTCTTTTAAGATTGTTTAATACTTCATGCCATACTATATTTTGATACATAACGGATTCTTTTTTATTTAAATATCCATATTTATAAAATATTTTATTTAAAATTTTAATAGTTTCGGCATTATTTCCTGTTAGATAAAAATAATAAGCTTTCACATAAGGTATTAGTTTAAGGTATTTCCGGTATTTTTTAGCTAATCCTTTTTCTTTGTTTAAATTTTCTTTTTTTAAATCGGATTTAAATAATGCTAATTGATTTAGAAATTGAGGGTTTTTAAGTTTTAGCATATCCTTAAGCCTAATCATTTCAGCTTTGCTTCCTTTAATTCCGGCAATAGTTTTATAAGATTCGGCATAATAAGAATCATAATACAGATTTAAAGCGCGTTTTAGTTTTTGATTTTGAGTTAAATTGAATTTGTCGGATTTTTTAAAACTTTGAATTTTCGGCAATAAATTAGAAATATGATGAATTTTATAGTAATAAGGGTAATTTATATAAATTTTAGCAAGGTATAATTTTGCCTCTTTATATTTATGTTTAAGCAGATAAATATTTGCTATTTTTTTATAGCTATACGGTTTTACGCGGTTATCTTCGGTAATATACAGCAAATGTTTGAAATTATTAACGGCGCCGTTATAATCGCCTATTTTATATTGAGCCTCGGCAAGATAAAAAATAGCGTTTTTATAGAAGATAAAATGCGGATAATCTGCAGATAATTTAGAAAGAACAAAATTTGCTTTATAATAACTGCGGGTTTTTATAAAACATAATCCCTGATAATACAGCGAATAATCATAAAGAAACTTGCCTCGTTTAGCCGTATAAAGCCAGAAAAGACCTGCCGCTTTTTTATAGTTTCCTGCTTTATAAAATTTATACCCTTCTTTAAAATAATTTAAATGACGAGGTTTATAATTTGTTTTATATTTGTAATTTGCGTTGTAATCGGTTTTATTACTTTTATTAGCATTAGCATTAGCATTAGCATTAGCATTAGCATTAGCATTAGCATTAGCATTAGCATGTTTGTACTTTTTTTGCTTAGTAATATTTATAAGTGCAGGCGCATCTCTTTTAGATTTAATTTTGCCGAAATGACTTAATTTATTATTTTGTTTAATAATTTTGGCAAGCTTATAGTTATATTTTGCAAGTTTTGATTGGTTTATAGGATAAGACATCGCGTTTCTAATAAAAAATGCTGAAGGAAGAAAATGTGCAAAACTTACAATAATAATAAGAAGAAGAAGAAAAGCAATACTATCTTTAATAGCTTTAATAATAATGCTATTTTTAATATTAATCTTATATTTAAAAGATTTAAAATTCATATTTAAAATTCAAAATCATAATAACCTAAAAAAACTTCATTTGCCGGTCCCGTCATTAATACGGATTTATTTATATCCCCGGTTATTTGCAATACGCCGCCGCGCAAAATAACATTTAAAGAATCTATATTATTGTTAACCGTCTTTTTTATAATACTGTAAACTCCGCATGCCCCTGTGCCGCATGCAAGAGTCTCACCCGAACCGCGCTCCCATGTTCTTACTTTAACATAATTATCTGAAATAATCTGGGTAAATTCAACATTTATTCTTTTCGGAAACAAAGGATTATTTTCTATAAGAGGTCCGTAAAAACCTACATTAAAATTATCAACGTCATTGACAAATATTACACAATGCGGATTTCCCATAGACACGCAATTAATTTTAAATTCGATATCCCCTGCCTTTAAAGGTTCATTTATTATTTCAGATTTATGAATATTTACTGGAATTTTAGAGCTTTCAAACTCGGGTCTTCCCATTTCAACCGTGGCATATTTTACAAAACCGTCTGCATAATTAATATTATTATCTTTTCTGCTATAGCCTTTGCCGCCGCTTGCCCCGCCGATGTCTGATATTATGCTATCCCCGAGAAAAGTATCTGTAAAAGTGACAGCGGCATTATTGGCATTATTATTTGGGTTTGGGTTTTCTGCATTAATATTACCGTAATAACTGTTAATCTTATCGTTCGTAAAAACCTGAACAGTTTTAATACCTGCCGGCGTATTTATTTTAACGGGATTTTTAGACGTAAGTTTATGGTCGTAAACATATTTTGCAAAACACCTTATGCCGTTTCCGCACATTTCGCCTTCTGAACCGTCGGCATTAAACATTCGCATTCTAAAATCTGCATCCTTAGAACCAATATCGCAAGGAAGTATTACGATTACACCGTCAGAACCGACTCCAAAATGTCTATCGCTGATTTTTATAGCCAATTCTCTGTAAAAATTTGTATCGTTAATCAAATTTTCTGGTAAATCATTAATGGCATCTATATAAATATAATCGTTGCCAGCACCCTCAAGTTTTGTAAATTTAATTTTCATAAATATTTTAAATTATATAATTATAATATTATGTAAATATATCTTATAAACTTATATTTTTTTAAATAAATTATTTTAGTTGCTTTAATTGCTATAAATGTTTTAATTGCTTTAATTGCTTTAATTGCTATAAATGTTTTAGTTGCTTTAATTGCTTTAATTGCTATAAATGTTTTAGTTGCTTTAATTGCTATAAATGTTTTAGTTGCTTTAATTGCTATAAATGTTTTAGTTGCTTTAATTGCTATAAATGTTTTATTTCAGCAATCTCATTGTTGATACCTTAATCCTGTAATAAAACTTTATATACTGGATTCCCGCCTGCGCGGGAATGACTTTATAGAGTTTTATTATTTCACCTTTTAACTGTCATTCCTGCGTACGCAGGAATCCAGTATTATTTGGCATTGAAATACCTAAATAGTTTCCATTATAGGATTAATGTGATAATTATTACTCGGCTATTGAGTATTTGATTTATTTTTATTTTTCAATATCTCTTTTAAAGAAATATTGCCTTGCGTGGTAAAACTATGAGCTATTACAATATTATGCCTAAAAGTAATATTTAGTTTTTCCGTTAATTTTCTTGTAGCCGAAGTAAGTATTTCATCGCCGAGATGTGTATACTTTTTATATCTGAATCTATACTTATAAATTTCTACGGCAGGTTTTAAAATATTTCTTTTAATAGATAACGGCGGACCGTACATCTGAAGAATTTGTTTTTTAGTCGTTACTCCGTTAATTATTTTATTTACGGAAGAAGACATAATAGGCTTGCCCTCTACATTACGTGTGGTAGCGCATCCCGAAAGAGCAAGCGCCGAAATCATCATAATAGAAAATATGACTAGTATTTTTTTATACATTTTTAGTTCCTCGCATTACATATAGCATTTAATATTGCTAATTTTTTGGCTGCTCTAAATAGTTTATGACCCGTTCCCTGTTGAATTTAAATTTAGATTTAGTTATTATTTAATATTGTAATATTGCTAATTTTTATATTTTTTTATATTATATTATTATAGTGTTTCTTAATTTATATATAAAATATATAAACAAATTATATATTATTTTACCTTTTGATTCAATCGTAATTTATTTATTGTTTCATTTTCTTAATCTCGGGTCTACAACGGCATAAGCAACATCGGCTATTAAATTCCCAAGCAAAGTAAGAACCGCGCCTATAACTAAGATACCCATTATAGTAGGATAATCTCGTGCTAACACGCTTTGATAAAAAAGTCTGCCCATACCGTTTATATCAAAAATCGTCTCTATAATAACACTTCCTCCGATAAGACCGGGGACACTTAAACCTAAAATAGTTATAAAAGGTATTAAGGCATTTTTTAAAGCATGCTTATATATAACAACATATTCCTTAAGCCCTTTAGCTCTTGCCGTTGTGATATATTCACTTTTATAAACCTCAAGCATATTGCTCCTCAAATAGCGCGACAACCCTGCAATACCGCCGAAACCTGCAACAAAAACAGGCATTACAAGATGCTTAGATATATTTATAATTTTTCCTGCGGGAGATAAAAATCTGTAATTTAACGAAGTAATCCCTCCTATAGGCAGCCAGTGTAAATTAATTCCGAAAAAGATAATAAGCAAAAGAGCTACCCAGAACGTCGGCGCGGCAAAACCGATAAAAACAATAACGGTTGAAATTTTATCAAACAGCGAATTTTGTTTCACTGCCGAAATAACACCTATCGGAATAGAAAAGAGAAAAATAAAAATAATGGCAAGCGAATTTATCAAGATAGTTATGCCGATTGTTCTTGATATCTCCTTAATAACAGGTTCATGGTTTGCCGTAAAAGACCTTCCAAAATTAAGCGTGGTTATCCGTTTAATCCAGTTTATATATTGTGATATCAAGGGTTTATTTAAACCGTACAGTTTCTCAAGCTGAAGCCTGGAGCCCATTGACACTTTTGGATTTAATCCAAGCTGTTCCGTCAGAGGATTACCTGGAGCAAGATGAATAACAAAAAAAGATATTAAAGTTATGCCTATTAAAATAGGCAGCATAAACATTAATCTTTTAAATATATAAGGAACCATTTATTTTATTAATTATTAATATAAAAAATTAACTTTTCTATTTATTTATCTGTCTGCCTGTCTGTATTATCTATTTAATTTAATTATTTATTTAATTTTATATCTATCTATTTAATTATCTATTTAATTTAATTTAATTTAATTTAATTTAATTTTCTATTTTATTTATTTATCTACTTATCCATTTATTTATTTAATTATTTAATTTTATATATATCTATTTATTTTTATATCTATTTATTTTTATATCTATTTATTTTTATATCTATTTATTTTTATATCTATTTATTTTTATTTTAAACTATTATTTATTCTCGGGTCAAGAGCGTCTCTTACGGCTTCCCCCATAAGATTAAAGCTCAATACCGTCATTAATATTGCAATTCCGGGAAATAAAGTCAGCCACCATGCAATCATTATATAGGTTTTTCCTCTTGAAAGCATACCGCCCCAACTTGGTGTAGGAGGCATTATGCCTATCCCAAGAAAAGCTAAAGATGCCTGAATTAAAATAGCCCCTGCTATGCCTAATGTTGCCGAAACTAATATTGGAGCTATACAGTTTGGTAAAATTTCCGAAAAAATAATATACGAATCGGAAGCACCCGAAGCTTTCGCCGCAAGAACATAATCTTTCTGCCTGTTTTGTATAAATTCGGCTCTTACTATTCTTGCAACGCCCATCCATGAAGTCAACCCTATAATTATCATAATATTTATAATTGAAGGTTTTAATATTGCGCTTATTGCAAGAATAAGAAAAAAAGAAGGAAATGTTAGCATTATATCTACAAATCTCATTAATAGGCTGTCTATTAATCCGCTGTAATATCCTGAGAAAGCGCCTATAATTACTCCAATAAACAATGAAATAGAAACGGCTATAAAACCTACTTCTATTGAAATTCTGCTGCCATATATAAGCCGAGAAAATACATCTCTTCCAAGCTGGTCAGTTCCAAGCCAGTGGCTGAAACTCGGGGGCAGAAGTATTGCATTTACATTGATTTTATCAGGATTATACGGTACTATGAAGGGTGCAAATATAGCAGCGGCAATAATTAATAAGATAAATAAGAGCGAAAACAACGCTAGTTTATTTTTTTTAAAAGCATTTATTAGTTCTTTCATTAATTAATTAATTATAATTGCCAATATATTTAATATTTTAATATACGGTATATTTATAAATAATAAATTGACATACTCCCCATGCCTACGAGGCAGGGATTATGGTATTAACGGCTGATGCGGATAAAGTCCGTCTTACTCTGCCTACTCCAAGAGAAGATGTTCCTTCTCTATAAGATTTATAAATTTTATATTAAAATGGTAATATTTATATTGTAAACATGTTTATTAAATGGTTTATTATAAATTTTTTTATAAATTTCAATATTATTTATATCAATTTTGTTTATTTTGTTTTTAAAATTCAGGTAGATTTCTTAAGGTTTTGCCTAATTCCATATATAACAAAAGTTCCATTATTTTCTGAGCATGGTCGGCAAATCTTTCATATTTTCTTGCTATAAATATATGCGTTATATTATTTTCTAAAGAATCGAAGTTTTTAATTGAATTATTTATTATATCTACGACAATTTTATGAGCAAGAACATCTATAATATTTTCATCTTTTATTATAATATCTTTAAGCTCAATATTCTCTCTTACGCCGTCGGCATACATTTTAATAGCAAACTTTAACATTTCATCTCCCCGACTTGCAACATCTTTAAAATAAGAATATATACATTCAAATTCTTCAGATGAATACTCTCCGTCGGTTAATTTTAATCCTATCTGACAAATAGAAGCACATAAATCGCCCATTCTTTCAAGGTCGGTAATAATTTTCATAGATGTTGTAATAAACATAAGATCCGCCGCTTCAGGTTGATATAATGCAAGAAGTCTTATGCAATTTTCATTTATAGTTACTTCCATAGAATTAATTTTCAAATCATTATGAATAGTAACTTCGGCTAATGTTTTATCTTTTTCTAACAAAAATTTTGTTGCTTTGTTTAGTTGATTATTAACTAATTCGCTCATATCTACAATGCTTTTTTTTAAATTTATAAGTTCCCTGTCTAAAACATTCATAAAAATAGGTCTCCCGATAAAAATAAAATTAATAACAATAAGAAAATATAATAATTATAAAAGTTATTATATTATATTATATATAATATAATATAATCTACACATTTCTAATTCTATTATATTCTTAAAATTATTTTTTTATATAGTATATATAATAATAATATTTCGTGTTGTATTGCAAGTATTAATTATTTAATATTAAATAATAAGTCTTTAATCCTGCGATAGAAACTATCAATGATATTTTAATAATATTAAATACTGGATGACCGCTTCGCTCTCGGCTTATAGCCTCTTGAAGTTTCCTTCGGAACTTTCCCGCCTGTGCGGGAATGACACCCAACGGGTGAAACGATAGATCCTCTCAAAGTCATTCATGTACAGTCGGGAAAAGTTCCTAAGATAGAAACGCATGCCGTTTCTGTTCACGAGTATCGTTACACACGAGAGCGAAGCGTCATCCAGAAAATAAATTTTCTATCGGCAATTTTGGGATTAAAATCTATTTGTAATAAAATTCTCGGTTCTTTTATCTTTAGGTCTTGTAAAAAAATCTCCGGATTTACTAAATTCTATGAGCTCTCCGTCTAAAAAAAATCCGCTGTAATCGGAAATTCTGCCTGCCTGCTGTATGTTATGACTTACAATTATTATAGTATAAAATTTTTTGAAATCGGCTATTAAATCTAATATCGTGGCAGTAGCTGCAGGGTCTAAATAAGCGGTCGGTTCGTCCATAAGCAGCACTGACGGATTAGTTGCAATAGCTCTCGCAATGCAAAGTCTCTGCTGCTGTCCGCCCGACAAAGAAAAAGCATTTTTATGAAGCTTATCTTTTACTTCGTCAAACAGCCCTGCATATTTTAGACATTTTTCAACTCTTTCTTCTATAAATTGTTTATTTTTTATGCCGTGTATTTTTAATCCAAAAGCTACATTTTCAAATATAGTTTTAGGGAACGGATTCGGGCTTTGAAAAACCATTCCGACATTTCTTCTGAGTTCAACTACGTCAACAGATTTACTATATATATTTTTGCCGTCTAATAAAACTTCGCCTGTAAGTTTTGATCCTTCCGTATAATCATTCATTCTGTTAAGCGTTCTTAAAAATGAAGACTTTCCGCACCCTGAAGGACCTAATATAGTGCATACTGAATTTTTTTTAAAAAATAAATTAATATCTTTTAAAAGATGATAATCTCCATAATTAAAATTAAGATTTTTTACTTCTATTTTAATTTCGTCCTTATTGTTTTCCGTTATATTATCTATATTATTTTTATTAATATCGGTCATTTGCAAGCCTTTTTTATAATTATTTTATAAATATTAATATTTTTATTTAAAACATTTCAAAAATCTTAACTGTCAACCAGCTGATAAGTCTCATTCCAATATCAAGCGCAAAGACAAAAAACAATAAAACAACCACAGCAGTTTCAGCTTTATAATGCAAAATATGAGACGGTTCATGAATATAAATAAAAATAAGCATAGCAATATCACCAACCGCTCCGCCTGGTCCTGTGATGCCCGTCGGCAAGCCGGTATTGTAATAATTGGTAAAAAGCAAGGGAGCCGTCTGCCCTATAATATTTAATACGCCAAGAAGTACGGCGGTAAATATTCCGCCCATAGCCGCTTTAACTATTACCGATTTAGTCGCCTGCCATTTTGTGGCACCCATTGCTAAAGCGCCTTCAATGTACGAAGCCGGAATTCTATGAACCGCCTGCTCAGTTAAAAGCGTCACGATAGGGGTCATTATAAATCCTAAAGTAAGCCCTCCTGCAAGAGCTGAAAATCCAAAATGAAAACCTAATCCTGCATTGGTGGAAAAAATATAAAAACCCATAATACCCCAAACTACTGAGGGTATTCCTATCATAAGTTCATTTAACAGTCTTATGACGCTATTAGTTCTTTGTTTGCCGAAAAGCGATAAATATAATCCTGAACCTATTCCAAGCGGAACGGCAAGGCATGAAGCTATTACGACAAGATATAAATCTCCTACTATCGCATTTAATATTCCCCCTTTTGCGCCTATAGGAAAACCTGTCGGAAGGGTTGAAACAAAACGCCAGTTAAGATACTTATATCCTATGATAAGCGCGCTGTATATTATATGAAAAACAGGAAAAGCTCCTAATATGAAAGCAGATGCTGCAAAACCGTAAGCTATTCTATTATAAATTTTTTTCCTTTTAATATATGATTTATTAACAGGAAAATAATTATTTGGATCGCCTGTTTTTTTATGATTGTCTGTTTCTGCCATATTCTGATTATTATATTGGAATAATATTATAAAGATTTATTGTAGAAAATTTATAATTCGCATAGCGTTAATATGATGAAAATAAGGTCTTATTATTATATATATTATATTAATTAACCGCCGCCGAATTGAGCTCTTGAAAGCTTTCCGCCTATAACTTTTTGCAATACATTTCTGCCGATTATGTTTACAATAAGACTTACGAGAAGCAAAATCAATGCAAGTTCAACTTCACTTGAAGCGTAAATAGGACTAATAACCGCAAAAGTAAAAGTATTTGCAAGCACGGCCGAAATAGTATAGCCTACGCCGAATATTGATTTTGGAATTATAGCCTGGTTTCCTATCAGCAGAACTACTGCAATTGTTTCTCCTACCGCCCTGCCAAAGCCTAATATTATTCCGCCATATATACCTCTGTAAGAAAAAGGTAAAGATATGTCTTTAATAACATCAAGTCTTGTGGCTCCCATAGCCAAAGCTCCGTCTTTTGTTATTTTTGGAACAGCCGCTAAAGAATCTTTCGTGATGGATGCGATAATAGGCACCACCATAAAAGCAACAACTATAGAGGCAGCCAATATACCGTATCCGATATTTTCTGTAACTTGTAAAAAAGGTATAAATGAAAAATGGGATTTAAAAAACGGTTCAATATATTTTCTTAGCCATGGCACAATAGTAAGCACCCCCCATACGCCAAACACGACACTTGGAATACCTGCTAATAACTCAATAATAATAGTAAAAAAACCTTTTAAAAATTTTGGACAATATTCTTCTAGAAATATACCTATTCCAAGACTGAGCGGTATTGCAAATATCAATGCAATAATAGTCACCATAAATGTTCCTGCTATAAAAGTCGCAGCCCCGAATATTTCTTTCGGAGGATTCCATTCTTTTGTCCATAAAAATGCGATTCCGAAACGGCTGACTGCAGGATAGCTATAATATAATATAACTGTTACGACAGTAAAAAAAATTAATATTATGCCAAAAACAAAAATAGAAAGAATAAACTTAAATAAATCATCTTTGTGGTTTAGTTTTAGCTTTAACATTCAATATTGGTAATTTTTAGTAAATTAACATTAAATTAAATAGATAGACAAACATGCAATTAATTAATTGCGCTATATCTATATCTTTAATCTCCGCCATAAGATGCGAAGCGGCAAACATACAATTAATTAATTGCGCTATATCCCAAAATTGCCGATAGAGATTATTGAGAATACCGTAATGCTTCAACAATAATGGATTCCTGCCTTCGAAGGAATGACACCAAACGGGTGAACTTTTAAAATCCATCAAAGTCATTCGTTGATGAAATTGAAAAAATAGTTAATGAGCAATATGGTGAACTTTTAAAATCCATCAAAGTCATTCCCGCGTAAGCGGGAATCCAGTCTATAAATTTCTATCGGCAATTTTGGGTATATATAAACTATGGTATATATTATATATATAATATTAATACACTATTTTGTGTCCATTATATATAAAAATATACATTAAAATAATACAACTAATTTAAAATTATAAATTTTATTGAAAGATATTTCAAGAAATTTTTAAAAATATTACTAAAATTCGCTAATTGACTTTTTTTAATATACAATCTTCATCAAACCTTTATCATCAAACATTCATTAAACTTATATGAAAATATAAGAAATGCCTTAAATATTTCCATATATGATATATGTATAATTTATTAAATAAATAAAATAATACGCCCCTTTTTCATAAATACATAAAAAAGGGGCTTTTATTTATAACTTATTTCAACTTACTTTTAAAAGTTAATTTAAAAAATTAATTTAATTCTATTTACTTTACTTCGGCAAGCAATTTTTTAACATTGCCCATAACTGATTTCGGCAGCGGAGCAAAACCTGTTTTAACAGTATATTTTGCAGCCTGACCAGGACCTAACGCCCAATTTACAAGATTTTTTATTATTTTTGTAGTATTTGGGTTCTTTTGTTTTCTCCTTATCATCCAGAACTCAAAATTAGAATCGGGGTAAGCATTTTTAGCTGACACATTCCATACTATTGACCTATCAAAATTAGCGGGGAAATTTCCGCTTTTTAATGCAGAATTTCCTGCAATAGCTATTGTTTTTACTGAACCGATTACATAATTGCCTGCTTTATTAAGCATTGCGGCGCTTGACAGGTGATATTCCATAATCCAGCCAAGTCCGACATATCCTATGGCTCCTTTTGTGCTTTTAACAGCTGACACTACGGCATCGCTTCCAAGATAGCCGCTTCCGGTTGGCCAGCTAGGAGACAAGCTTCTTCCAACCTTTTTTGCCCATGTTTTAGAAGTGTCGGTTAAAAGGCTTGTAAAGTCAAAAGTCGTTCCGCTTGCATCTGCTCTGTGAACTACAGAGATATGCAGATTTGGAAACTTATATTTTGGATTTAACTTCTTAATTATCGGATTATCCCAGTTATTAATCTTACCTAGATAAATATCTGCAACTAATTTTGGCGTCATCTTAAGATTTACTTTTTTTGGTATACCTGGGATATTATAAATAACCTGAGCATCGTCAAGAGCAACGGGAACATTAACTAAACTTGGATACCTTTTCCTAAATGCTTTTGTAAGGTAGGCATCGGAAGCTCCAATTGTAATATTGCCGTCGGCAGCGTTTGATATTCCAAAACCTGAACCTGTCCCTGCAACAGAAACCGTGACATTAGAATGAATTTTGTGGTATTGCACTGCCCAAACACTGTTTAAAGGGTATAGCATAGTAGAACCGGAAATTGTAATTGTTCCTGAAGGCACGCTTGAAACTGATTTTGCAGATGGGGACGGCGCTTTTGATTTAGCACAGCCTGTTAAAGCAGCAGTTATCATGACAATAAACATAGCGGCGTAAAGCGCTAACGCTTTTCTTTTTGTTAATTGAAATTTCATTGATTGTACTCCTCCTAATGAAAAAGTTAAAAAATTAAATTAAAATTAAACAACTAAATTTATTCAATTTATTAAATTTATTAAATTAAATTTTCAAAAAATCAGTTAAAATAATAATTTCTCTTTTAACTTATTTATTTTATTAGTTACTTTTACTTAATTAGCTAATTATTATTAATTATAATCAGTGAATAAAAATATAAACGTGCAAGTATTGAATTTTATAATTTAATTATATTATAATAATATCAAATTTTGTGTTAAATTTTTGTGACAGTTATGTTACAGTTTTGTTACAATTATGTTACAGTTTTATTACAGAAAAAAATATATTAACATTAAATCACCGTTAGAAATCATTTAAACTGTTTCAACATATAATAAATACTTGATGACCG
Organism: Candidatus Acidulidesulfobacter diazotrophicus; assembly: GCA_004195025.1. Classification (GTDB taxonomy): domain Bacteria; phylum SZUA-79; class SZUA-79; order Acidulodesulfobacterales; family Acidulodesulfobacteraceae; genus Acididesulfobacter; species Acididesulfobacter diazotrophicus. Next base: position 85,946 of record SGBB01000006.1, read on the forward strand.
CTTCGCTCTCGGCTTATAGCATAGCGAACAGAAATGTCGTGCGTTTCTATCTTCGGAACTTTCCTGCCTACACAGGAATGACACCCGATAGATTAAAAATTAAATACTCGCAAAGTCATTCCCGCGAAAGCGGGTACGATTTAAAGCCGCCTATATTTAGGCGGCTCATCAAGAAAATAAAATTCCTGACGATGATTTAAGGTATTAATATCAAATTACAATTAAAAATTAAAAAAATCCCTTTTGGCAGTTAAATAATATCGTTAACTGCCAAAAGGGATTATATAATTTACTTTTATTTAATTAGTTTAATTAGTTATTCAAAAGTACTAATAAAATAATAATTAATTATTTTTATCTGTATTTGATTATAGTATCACGCATTATATCAAACCATAATATTTTCATGTATATTTTTAATTTTAAATTTGATTATACCTGCTGCATTAATATTGGCGATATCAATTGACATCAATGGTGCTGCGGCTGCGCCGGTTTTATGCAGCAAATTATTTAATCGAAATGTTTTGCTGTATGCATTTCTTTCGTTGGATTTTATTTCCGGTTTATTTTCATTTATAGCTTTTACAAGTTTTGCATTCATATCATGACCCGTTTTTTTTGCTATAACTTTTCCTTTGATTCTATAACCGGATATATAAAGGTCTCCAATTAAATCTAACACTTTATGTCTTATAAATTCGTCTTTGTATCTTAATCCTTCTTTATTTAATACCCCTGTTTCGTTTAAAACAAGAGCATTATCAAGACTTCCTCCAAGCGCAAGACCGTTTTTCTTCAACAATTCAACTTCCTTTAAAAATCCAAACGTTCTGGCTTTAGATATTTCAGTATAAAAATTAGATGTATCAATTTTTGATTCAAATAATCCTGATCCGACAAACGGATGATTAAAATTCATTGAATATGATATTTCAAAATCGTCGGACGGATAAATTGCGATAGAATAATCGTTTTCTTTGCAGTTTTTGATATTATCGTTTGACGATACTATAACAGGCTCTAATATTTTCAAATATTTTCTTTTTGCGGTTAATTCTTTAATTCCGCTTTCAAATATTGCTTCGTAATATATCTTAGCGCTGCCATCCAAAGCAGGTATCTCTTCGCCGTACACTTCTATTGACGCATTGTCTATTCCTGCTCCCCATAACGCCGACATAAGGTGTTCTACAGTTGATATGCAAACACCGTTTTTGCCAACGCTGGTTCTTAAATTTGTAGAACAGATATTTTGGGAATCTGCCTTGATTATAACAGCGGGAGAAAGGTCTTTTCTTATGAAAGTAATTCCTTTATTAGCCTGCGCAGGTTTTATAACAATAGAAACGTCTTTCCCTGAATGAAGCCCTACCGATTTAAGATAAATAATATTTCTAACAGTACATTGAAATTCGTCGGATTCGTCTATAATTATTTTTTTGTCTTTCATTCTAAATTCCTTCCAAAGTTTATTTAATATTTAATATTTAATCAAATTTATATTTATTATTATTTAATTAATTTAATTACTATTTTATTCCACAATTTTATATTATTTTTTATTCATTAGAATTATTTATTATTTATGTCTATAAATAATATAATGCAAATATCATGCCATATCACTTCAATCCTTCCATAGAAATTTATTTTATAGATGACCGCTTCGCTCTCGTGTCTAAAGACACTCGTGAAAGTTCCGAAGATAGAAACGCATGCTGTTTCTGTTCACGGGGCTATAGGCCGAGAGTGAAGCGGTCATCCAGTATTGCTTGTCATTGAAATATCATCTATAATTTCTATGGAAGGATTAAAGTATCATAAAACATTTATTATTATTTTAATTTAGCCCAACTTCACCGCTTTTATTATTATTAAATTATAATCTATTGATATTATTACATTTTATTTTTTATTTTGTAGTTCCCGCAAACATTTTTGTTGCCCCCATGAATATAGCAATATCAATATGCTGCCGGTAATTATGATGAAGTTAGGTTATTAAGGTTGACTATTTTATACATGTTTATGCATATATAATATATTATATAATATATAAAACTGCCGTGTGAACGGGGCATTATTGGTGTGAACTTATATACACATATATATCATTACAATATGTACATATATGCAGTTAGTTTCTCATTTTTAATTTATTTATATCAGAAGTTAAAAATTTAAATAAACTGTTATAAACAACCCATAAAATTTAATTTTTCACAGTATTTTATTGTTTTTATTTATTTATTTCCTTAAATCACCGTTCAAAATTGCTTTTTCTGGATGAGCCGCCTAAATACCGGCGGCTTTAAACCGTACCTGCTTTCGCAGGAATGACTTTAAGGGGATTTAACTTTCTTACACGGGAATGACTTTAAGTGGATTTAACTTTTAACCTAACGGGTGTCATTCCTGCGAAAGCAGGAAAGTTCCGAAGATAGAAACGCATGCCGTTTCTGTTCACGGGGCTATAAGCCGAGAGCGAAGCGGTCATCCAGTATTTATTATATTATATGTTAAAGCAATTTTAATAGTTTATAACGGTGACTTAAGGTATTTATTTAATTATTTATTATTTTATTTTTATTTGACAGATTTATAGAATCGTTCCTTTTCGCTATAAACACATCCGCAGTAATTCTGTCGGTATAAATTATAATCATAGGATAATTTAACTCCTTCTTTGTATCCTTCTCTAAAATCCGCATAATAAAACTTAACGCCATATTTTTTTTCTAAATTATATCCTGTCTCTTTTATAAAATCATGCTTTTGATGTTTGCTATATAAAAGAGTTGTGCTGAAATAATCAAATTTTGAAGATTTAGCAATGGCAGCGGTCTTTTCAAGTCTTGAGCTTAAGCAGTAATAACAGCGATTTTCTTCTCTAAACACAACATTTCTAAAAAATTCCTCTATTTTATATTCTTTTTCATAGATAACTTTTAGATTAGAACTGTCCGAAAAATTCTTTAATGTATCTTGCCGTTTTAAATACTCTGTATATGGATGAATATTTGGGTTATAAAAATATCCTATAACAATATCAAATTCTTCTTTGACTAATTTATAAGGATACATTAGACAAGGAGCGCAGCAAATATGCAAAAGCAGTTTTCCATTCATAAAATTTATTCAATTATATATTTTATATATTTAGTCAAAGAAATATTTTTTACAATTCAGGCTTTATTATTTGCCAACAGTTGCCGAAGCGTTTCGCTGCCTGCACCGAAATAATCTTTCATACATATTGATTAAACCTCCTCGTCGGTTATTTTTATTGTTTTAAGACACAACAATTATAACACGTCGGGAGGTTTTTATAGTTCTGATACAGGATTAAAGATTTATTTTATCCTCTTTTGCCGGATGCTTTTATAAAATAAATGAACACTCAAAAGAGAAAAAAGTCTTAATTAAGTTTAGAATGCAATTCTTGCCTGAACAAAAATAGCATTGGTATCGCCCATCCACTGACCGTAAGTATAATATGCAGACGGGTCTGAACCATGCTGCGCATTCATATAGTTTTTTTCATGCAGGAACTGGTAATTCTGGTTGTCTAGGGTCAAAGTTATATGACTGTTAAGATGATAAGCTACGCCCAAAACCGTCCTTTGGAAATCAAATGGGTTACCGTAAGGCATATTTAATCCAAGAGACGAAGACGGTGTTTCGTAATAAAATCTCTGAATCAAACCGAATACTCCAAATTTTGAATTGGGAACATTGTAATACCCGAAGGCGTCTGCGCCGTGCTCGACATTATGCCCTATAATTCCATTAGCATCTGTAATTCCCAATAACACAGGGGATATGTTAAAAGGATAGGTTGCGCCGGCGGCATTACACGCATATGCATGATTTGCCGAAGAACTATATCCGCACCAACTTCCTGCATCCTGACTTATGGAACCTGCGCCGCTTGCAAAACCGCCGCTCGTAACATTTAAACCGTAGTCATACTGCAAAGCGATTAGCCACTGGGGAGTTTTATAATCGAGTATTGCGGAAGCCCTCGCGGTAGGAAAATTATTCTCCACATTTCCGTTTCCGTCAAAATTGTTCGTCTGCTCCGACCAGGCATAATATCCGCTTACGCCTAATCCGTCTAAATTTGAATCTGTTCCCATAGGGTAAAATGATATTCTTACCTGAGGCGATTTTTGATCGACATTTTCGCCTTGATGAAATGTTGCATTGTCAAAATATCCTGCATTATACGCCATATAGATATTTCCATCAGCTCTAAATTTTCCTGATATTCCCAAGCCTGCCTGAGTAGAGGTCACACCGAGAAAACCCCATGGCGTTCTTTCGGCAACATGGTAGCCTAATAAACCGTCTTCCCATGCAATCATCGGCGTCGGAAACTGTCCAGCCTTGACGTTCACAGTAAATCCGTTAGAATCTAACACATGATTGAACTGCAGAAACGCATACTTCAGCCTGAAATATTCGTTGCCGAAATTGAAACCTGATGATGAAGCAGACCCGCCGCTGTTATTTGACTTATAGATGTTAGGCGTAATCTTTAAAAACCAGTCGTCCTGATGATATTGAAATATCAAATATGCCCTGTTTACGTTAAAAGCATTATAACCGTTGTTGCCCGGACCTCCTGGATTTTCCTCAAGTTGCAGTGCAGAAGTAAATCCAGTATTGTTATAATACCCGTAGCCCATATAAATCAATGTTCCCAGAGTAATATGCTTTGTCCATGCAGGAAATCCTACCGTCTTTACATTTTTTACCTGTTTCTCTAATAAGTGTTCATTGTTTTGTAATTGCTGAATCTTTTCTTGCGTTTTGCTTTGAGTTTCTGCGGTGCTTAATAATTTCCTTATTACATTCTTGCTGACCTTTACTCTTCCTGTTCCTGGTTTTAAAAATATTTCGCCCGTTGCGGAATTTTCATAAAGGCTCACACTTCCGCCGTTATTGCTGCTAACCGACGATTGTCCGGCAGCATAAGACATTTTTGCAGCTCCGCCGGTAAAAACAAACGCCAGTGCCGCGGCTAATACGACAACAATTGCAAGACCCTTGTGCATTTCCCGCTTTCGCTTTTGAAAACTGCAAAATCTTTCCATAACTTCATCCTCTCTTTTAATTTAATTTAAATTAAATTAGCCTTCAATGTAAAATTTAAACAAAATATCCAAATTTATGAATTAAATTTTCATTTCTTTATTGTTATAGTAAACGAATGTTACAAAATTATTATATTTATGTTAAATTTATATTACAAAATTGTTTCAACCCAAAACTTGATTTAATATTTTGATTTTAACGTTAGTTTATAACTTGAAGTCTCTTTCTTAAAATAGGGTGCTTCACTATTAATATTTTATAAGCTTATGTAAGATTATAAAAATAAAGAATCTTCTTTAATTATATTAAAGTGCTTATATGCCGTTTCGGTAGCAATTCTGCCTTTTTTAGTTCTTGCAATAAGCCCGCATGACACTAAATACGGTTCAATCACTTCTTCCAATGTTCCCTTTTCGTCGTTCATAGCCTGAGCTAACGTTTCAATACCGACAGGACCGCCTGCAAATTTGTTTATTAACGTAAGCAAAAAAAGCTTATCGTTGTCATCTAGACCAATTTCGTCAATACCGAGTCTGTTAATACCATATTTTGCAACTTCCAATGTTATTGCGTTTTGTTTTAGATGAAGCATATAATCCCTTAATCTTCTAATCATTTTGTTTGCTATTCTCGGCGTTCCCCTGCTCCTTCGGGCAATTTCTTCGGCAGCTTTTTTCTCAATAATAATTTTATAAATTGAAGCAGACCTGACTATAATATTTGTCAATTCTTGAATATTATAATATTCAAGTCTCGCTGCAAAACCAAATCTATCTCTTAAAGGAGAAGGTATAAGTCCGGCTCTTGTCGTAGCTCCTATTAAAGTAAAACGCGGCAGCGAAAGCCTGATTGATTTTGCCGAAGGACCTTCGCCTATCACAATATCAAGCCTAAAATCTTCCATTGCGGGATAAAGCATCTCGGCAACAGGTTTTGGAAGTCTGTGAATTTCATCTATAAAAACAATATCTCCTTCGCTAATTGAAGATAATATAGCCGCAACATCACCGGTTTTTTCGATTGAAGGTCCCGACGTCGTCTTAATATTTACTCCAAGCTCTTTTGCAATAATTGAGGATAGGGTAGTTTTTCCAAGTCCCGGAGGACCGAAAAACAGAAGATGGTCTAAATCATATTTTCCTGTTTTAGCTTTCCTTTTTTTTGCTCCATTAATAAAAATAAGCAAGTTTTCTTTTAATTTTGTCTGCCCGATATATTCGTTAAAACTTAACGGTCTTACAGGATTATCGTTTATCTCCGTATCAAAATCGGCGTCTGTACCCACCTCTACTTCTATATCTGCTTCCTGAAGAAATCTGCGGTCTGTTTTATTTGCTTCTTTGTCCATATTTTTATTATTTATATCATCATTATCTGATTTATATACTGCGCCATTATTCTTATTATTGTTTTTATTATTATTTCCTTCGGAAGAAATTGCAGGTTTTAGTGCGCTTTTATCGGTAAAATCTTTTTTATATGAACTCATTATTTAAATTTTAATCCATTAAATTTAAATTTACATTAAAATAAATTAAGGATATATATCAAAACATAAATATTTAAGATATATCAAAATCAATACAAATTATAACAAAGAAACAATTAAATAATTAATTAAATAAATAAATAAAATATAATTAAGATATACATATCAGCAACATAAATATTTAAGATATACCAAAATCAATACAAATTATAATAATTAAAATTAATATAAATCATTAAGATATTTTGTTTTGATATATATGTTTAAGACACTCCTTCGTCAAATTTTCAGTGTTAATTTCATAAAGCTCTTTAGTTCCGCTTCTATTAGAATTTATTTCAGTATGCATTTCTTTACTTATTTGTCCTGCAAGTTCAATTGAATCAGTCATTGAATACCCTAAAGCATTTAATGCGAGGGCTGTTTCATAAATAATATTTTTACCTGCTATATTTGATTTTTTATCTTGCCGATGTAATTTATTGTAATCGTCGTTTATACCGTTTATATTATTTATATCATTGTCTGAACTATTGCTATGTATATTATTTATATCGTTATTTATATCTTTATTCTCTTTATTCTCTATGCTATTATTTATTTTATTTGGATTTAAATCAGCGTCGGTATTTATGTTGATGCTAAGGCTGGCTTCGTCGTCATTATTTGTTTTGTTTTTAGCATAATTATTCTCATTTTTATTTTCATTATTATTTCCAATACTTATTGCTTCAACATCTTTAAACGAATTAAATCTTTTTATTATTCTATTTTTTAATCCGGATATAATTCTTTCCGCCGTAAGTTTTCCAATACCTTTGATTAAAGAAAGTCCGTCAATATTTTTGGTTAAAATAAGATTAATAAAATCATCGGCATTTATGTTTGAAAGAATAGTTACGGCAAGTTTAGGTCCGATATCTTTCGTATCTAATAATATACTAAAAAGTTCTCTCTGAGTAAAATTAGGAAATCCGTAAAGGGCAATTCTGTCCTCTCTCACGTATGTGTATATAAATAAAGATGTATATTTACTTATAACATTTTGAGCAGAAAATTGAGAAAAATAAACAGGATTAACGGGAAGAAATATTTCATACCCGACTCCGCCGACATCTAAAATAATAAGCGACTTTTCAATATCGGAGTAAATTATATTTCCGCGCAAAAATGCTATCATTGACTATAGGGCGTTAAATTTGATTTATTATTTATTAATAAATAATAAATCAATTAAATTATTTATATATTAATATAACAAAATAATAAGTTATGAATATATTTTCATAAACAACAACGATAGATCTAATTCCGTGATATCATACAGACATATATAACAACTGCTATATATAATAATATAATATAAAAAATTTCAATAAGCAAAAACAAAACAATCCTGTAATCCAAATAAATCAAATATAGTTTGACATATCCGTAGCACAGCAGATAGCTGCGCTTAAAGCGTCCGATATATTATTGTTTAGAATTAAAATTTTCCTGCCTTTTTCTATACCTGTATTATTATCGCTAATACCATCGTTATCATTAAAATTTATATCTTTAAGCTCTTTTATAAAGTTATAAACCATCCTGCGAACAGCTTCTTTATCAGCTCCGCCGTAACCTGCAACATTTTTTTTAATATATCTTGGCGCATATTCTTTAAGATTAATACTGAATAATGAAGATAAAAGGCAAATAGCTCCTCTTGCCTGTGATAATTTAATCAAAGAAGAAGGGTTTAAACCTGAAAAGACAGATTCTATAACCATAATTGACGGGCTGTATTCCTCAATTACGTCTTTTAATTCATTGAATATCAAGCCTAAATTATGCGGATAATGATATTTCTTTGCATCAATAAGTCCTATTGATACTAATTTGATTTTTCTGCCAAATTGGGACGAATCTAAAATACCCCACCCTGTATATATTGAACCAGGGTCTATTCCTATAATTCTTATTGAGTTATCATTATTATTGTTATTATTATTGCTATTGTTCTGATTATTAATGCTGTCGCTATTATTGCTTTTCTTGTAAAAAGTATTGATGTTAAACATATTATATACTTTTTGTATAAATTATTTTATATTTAAATATTAAATAAATAATATATTTATGCTGTTTCTTCTTTATCTATTATATCAAAATTTGCATTAACATTTTGAATACCTTCTATTTCTTCAAGAGCATCTAAAAGCTTAATCATCTGTTCTGCTTCTTTTCCTTGAAGTTCTATATAAGTTTGAGGAATATAACTAACTTCGGAAAATTTTATTTTAATTCCTTTATCTTCAAACGCTTTTTTTATATTTTCAAAATCTTTAGGGTCGGCAGTCATTATTATCTCGTCTTCTTCAGTTTTCACGTCTTCAGCTTCGTTATCTAATGCTATTTCCATAATTTTATCTTCAGAATATTGCACGGAGTCAAATCCAATCGTTCCTTTTTTATTAAACATCCATGCAACGCATCCCGATTCTCCGAGACTTCCGCCATGCCTTGAAAGAGCATATCTTAATTCTGAAACAGTTCTGTTTTTATTGTCTGTTAAAACTTCTATCAGAATAGCGACGCCTGCAGGTCCGTAACCTTCATAAATCAGCTCTTCGTAAGAATCTCCTTCAAGTTCTCCCGCTCCTTTTTTTATAGCCCTTTCTATATTTTCTTTAGGCATATTATTTGCCTTAGCTTCGTCAATAGCAAGCCTGAGTCTTGGGTTGGAAGAAGGGTCTTTTCCTCCAATTCGGGTAGCTGTTATCATTTCTCTTATAATATTCGTAAATATCTTTCCTCTTTTTGCATCTATTGCGCCCTTTTTTCTTTTAATAGTGCTCCACTTGCTATGACCTGACATAAAAATCCTCCGTAAAATAAAAAATAAATTTCAAATAAACTATATTATATATTCATTTTATTTAATCGTATATTGTAAAAAGGCTTGTTTACTATGTGGTGCGAAAGGGGAGACTTGAACCCCCATGTATTACTCCGCTGGATTCTAAGTCCAGCATTTGCCTATTGCAACTTATTAATATTGTTAAATAATTAGCTCTATAAAAAATGCTATGGGACAAATTTGAGACAAAAGGCTTAAATTCGGACTTATTCGTTTGCAGCTTTATCTCTGTATTCTTTATCCCTGAATCCCATGTGGACGAGTATATCGTATAACCTATCCATTCTGTCGTTTAAAGATTTATTGTTTTCTTTAATTTCATCTGATAGCCTATCCATTTTATCGGATAATTTTTCAATCTTTTTGTCCGTATGAACATAAACCCCGATGACAAATCCAAGCGTAATTAAAAGCACACCTAAACTTATGTAATGCATAATACCCCCGATTAAATTAATCCTTTCAATAAATTATACAACTGATATTTAAAATAATAAAGGTATTTTTTTCTTGACTGCCTGTTTGACTTTAATACTCTTGATGAGTAAGCTATCGGCGGGCAAGCCGAGTGAAGCAGGGCAGGAATAAGGGATTTTCAGAGAAAATCGCCTGCCGAGAGAGAATGCTAATGATTAAAATATTGCAAGGGACAAATAATCTTTATATTATATTATTTAAAGGCAAGAAAATAAATAGAAAAATAAAATAATTTTTTTAATAATGTGACATTATCATATAATTAATCTATCTCAATAGCATTTGCTATCATATAAAACCGACATATTCAAGCGGGAGTAAAGGAATAAATAAATCGGATAGCTTGACCAATGTGGTGCGAAAGGGGGGACTTGAACCCCCATGGATTACTCCGCTGGATTCTAAGTCCAGTGCGTATACCAATTCCGCCACTTTCGCAAAATTTCAATAAAAAATTATTATAATATATTTTTACATAATTGTATATAATTATGCTATAATATTTTTGACGATAATCATTTAGCTTTACTTTCAACTTAAGTTTAAGTTTAAGTTTAAGTTTAATAAGTTTAAATAGTTTATTTAAAGGTAACGTACAAAAAGGATAAATATCCGCTGCCGATTAATTTTAATTTTATATAATAATATACATAATATACAATAGATATATAATAACATAACTTAAATTATTTATTTATATGGATTTAGAAGATTTTAATTATCTTTTTGATGAAAAATTAATCGCAAAATATCCGCTCAAAAATAGAGACGAATCAAAACTTCTTGCAGTAGATATAAAAAAATTTAAAATAGAACATAGAAAATTTTATGACATTATTGATTATATTAATCCCGGCGATGTCATAGCGGTTAACAGCTCTTATGTTAAAAAAGCCCGTATATTCGGCAAGAGAAAAACGGGCGGCAAAGTTGAAATTTTCGTCTTAGATTTTCCAAATGAAATTACTTTTCCTCTTAAATTAAAATGCTTAATAAAAACTCATAAAAAAATTAAAGAAAATGAACTAATTATTATTTCGCCGATAAACAACAATAAGATAAACAATAAAAAAAATACCGCCAATAGCACAAATACCACAAATATATTAGAATATACGGACTTTGAAGAAAACAGCAATGATAATGACAACACCAATAATGTTAACGATAATGATCATGAAATCTCTATTACGGCTTCAAACTGCTTCGGAAAAGGCGAATGGGAGATAATAATTCAAAACGAAAACGATTATAATTTTATATTTGACAACTGCTCCGCCGTTCCGCTGCCGCCTTATATAAAAAGGCAAACGGATAAAAACGATGAAGTTTATTATCAGACAATATATGCAAATAAAGACTCCGGTTTTTCTGTCGCAGCTCCTACCGCAGGACTTCATTTTACGGAAAAACTTATTAATAAAATAAAAAATAAGGGCGGTATTTTTACCGATATTTCATTAAATATCGGATTAGGAACATTCGAACCCGTAAGAGAGAGAAATATTACAAATCATAATATGCACGAAGAAAGGTATAAAATATCTAAAGAAACCGCAAATGCAATTAATAACGCGGTCAAAAACGGCAATAAAATAATAGCAACTGGAACTTCATCCGTAAGATGCTTAGAATCTTCAACCGACGTTGACGGTGCCGTTCATTCCGAAAATGATGCAATTACTTCATTATATATATATCCAGGCTATAAATTTAAAATAACTAAAAATTTAATAACTAATTTTCATCAGCCGAAATCTTCGCTTTTTATAATGATCAGCGCATTAATCGGCTTAGATAAAATGAAAATATTATATGAAGAAGCAATAAATAATGACTATAAATTTTTTAGTTACGGCGATGCAATGTTTTTGTATAATATTGATTAAATAAAAAAACAACATATTTATTTATTTAATTTTATTTAATTTTATTTAATTTTGAGATAATAATATATTTTTGTTAAACCTCATAAAGTCATTCCCGCGAAAGCGGGAATATATATATAAATATATAAATATATAAAGTTCTATTGCAAGATTAAATTATACTAATGCGCAATACAATATATTAAAATATACAAATATTAATAATGATATATAAATATTAAGAGTTTGAAATTAACCGATTATGTTTGAAATTTTAAAAAAAGATTCTAAAAGTAAGGCGAGATTAGGCAAATTACATACCCAAAACGGAATAATAGATACGCCTGTTTTTATGCCTGTCGGAACTTTAGGCACTGTTAAATCTGTTTCTCCTTTAGAACTTTACAATGAAGGATTTAAAATAATGCTTTCAAACACTTACCATCTTTTTTTACGACCGGGAATGGAAGTTATTGAAAAATTCGGCTCTCTTAGAAATTTTATAAATTATAAAGGCGCAATACTCACGGATTCAGGCGGCTTTCAAATATTTAGTCTTGCTAAATTCGCAAAAATTAGCGACGACAGCGTTGAGTTTATGTCTCATATTGACGGCGCAATTCATGTTTTTACGCCTGAAAAAGTAGTTAAACTTCAGGAAGTTTTTGATTCTGATATAATAATGCCTCTTGATGTTTTCTCCGGTCCCGAGGCATCAAAAAGCAGAGCGGAAAAAGATCTTGATATAACTTTAAAATGGGCTGAAATATCAATCAACGCAAAAAATAAAGAAAAGAATAATTTAATTTTTTTAATATCTCAAGGCAATTTTTTTGAAGATTTAAGAGAAAAATCTGCAATATATTTATCGGAACTAAATGCAGACGGATATGCGATAGGCGGACTTGCAGTTGGGGAAGACAAAGAAACAATGTATAATATGCTTAATATTTCCGCTTCGAAATTGCCTGAAAATAAACCGAGATATTTAATGGGGGTTGGCACTCCTGAAGATATAATAACCGCGGTAAGTCTCGGCGTTGATATGTTTGACTGTGTTTTGCCTACAAGAAACGCGAGAACCGGATCCGTATTTACATCTAAAGGAAATTTAAATATTAAAAATTCTATTCATAAATTTGAAAAACAACCTATAGACGATGAATGCAATTGCTATGCTTGTTCAAATTTTTCAAGAGCGTATTTAAGACATGTTTTTATGAGCAAAGAAATATTTTCACAGAGACTTTTAACAATACATAACCTTCATTTCTATCAAAATATGATATTTAATATTAGGCAATCTATTAATAACGATAATTTTATGAACTATAAAAATAATTTTTTAGAAAAAAGACTAAAATAAACTTTATTTCTCATTTATTTTTTCATTTATCCTTTACTTTAATTAAAAATTTAAATAGAATAATAAATTAAAATAAAACGAAACAATTTATAATAACTTAATAAATAAATAGATAAATAATAATTAATATAGATAAAACAACTTTAATAGCTAATTATTAATTTTCTATTACATAATTTAAAAGATTTATCAGATGTGGGTAAAAATTTAAGTGCATAATAGCTAATTATTAATTTTCTATTACATGATTAAACAGATTCAAAGTGTATCAACATTAACTTAATTAAAAAATAAAAAAAAGGGAAAAAAATGAAAATTCTATCTTATGTATTTAATTTATTTGATGCCACAAAGGCTTATGCTGCTCCTGCAGCCGGCGGAGGAAGTTCTTTGCAGTCGGAAATTTGGAGTTTTGCGCCGCTTATTGCAATAGTGGTTATTTTTTATCTTCTAGTAATATTGCCTCAGCAAAAAAGAACGAAAGATCATAAAAAAATGATTGATTCTTTAAAGATAGGTGATCAAGTAATAACAAACGGAGGCATATACGGCGTAGTATCAGGAATAGCCGATCAGGTATTTACTCTTGAAATAGCCAAAGACGTCAAAATTAAAGTTGCAAAAAATACTATAGCGACTAAAGCATCTTGATCTTTATAAATTATCTTTATAAATAAATTAAATAAAATTAAATTCTTATAGTTTCTATTCTATAGCAAGATTAAGCCTTAATCCTGCTATAGAAACTATCAATGATATTTTAATAATAAGCAATACTGGATTCCCGCTTTCGCAGGAATGACATCTAACGGGTGAACTTTTAAAATCCATTAAAGTTACTCCCGCGAAAACGGGAAAGTTCCGAAGATAGAAACGCATGCCGTTTCTGCTCACGAGGCTACAAGCCGAGAGCGAAGCGGGAATACAGAAAATAAATTTCTATAATAAATTTTTATCTTTATTAATACATTAATACTTAATTTTTTATGAGAGCGAAGCGGGAATACAGAAAATAAATTTCTATGGAAGGATTAAAGATAATAATTGATATAATTTTTAATTTGCATTAATATGCTACAATGTTTAAACTTGTCTAGTTATCATTAATTATCATTAAACAAGTTTATATAATTGTTAATTTGCTTTGCATTGGTCTTATTTAATTTTGTCTAAGTTATCATCGATAAATAACAATAAAGAGGGTTATTTTCAATATTATGAAACCTGTGAGAACAAGAGTAATTCTTATAACAGTTTTAATTATCATATCTCTATTTTCAATAGTTCCGTCAATTTATCCTAATACGCCTTCGTGGTGGAAAGCGGCTATCGGAAACGCTGAAATGCATCTTGGATTAGATCTCCAAGGGGGTCTGTATCTTATTGAAAAGGTTGAGACTAATAAAGCTATTAATGACAAATTATATAAAGATTATTCAGATATTGCCATTTTCGTCGGTTCAAAAGGTTTTAACAAAAATAACTTAGTTTACAATAAAAATTATTTGTTGATTAAAGGAAAACTTTTAAAAAATAATTCGCTTTTAATGAAATTTATTTCTAAACGGCATCCTTCTTTAAAGCTTGTTAAAAATAAAATAATATTTAAAAAATCGGCGGTAGTATTATTCAAGAAAGAAGCAGTCAGCGGCGCGCTGGAAGTTATGCGCAACAGGATAGACCAGTTCGGTTTAATAAATCCTAATATCGCAAGACAGGGGAAAAATACTATTGTTCTTGAACTGCCGGGTGTGAAGAATGTAAAACAAGCCGTTAGCCTGATAGGTAAAACTGCCAGATTAACTTTTCAGCTTGTCAATTATAAACATAGTCTAAAAAAAGTTTCTGCAGGCAAGCTGCCTAAGGGCTATGAAATTTTATACCATACTACTTATAATAAATATACCCATAAAACTACAAAAAGACCTTACCTGATTAATAAAACCGTTTTAATGAGCGGAGCTAATATTTCAAGCGCAAATGTTCAAATAAATCAGTATAACCAGCCGATAGTCTCTATTTCATTTAATTCAAAGGGAACAAAAGAATTTGCCGCTATTACTACAAAATATACTGGGAAAAGACTTGCTATTATATTAGACCATAATGTAAATTCTGCCCCTGTTATTGAAGAACCGATTACCGGAGGAAGCGCTACTATTTCCGGAAATTTCACTATGGCAAAAGCCAATGACCTTGCTATTGCTCTTCGCTCAGGCGCTCTTCCAGCTCCCGTAAAAATACTTCAGGATGAGACAATAGGACCTACGCTCGGAGCCGATTCTATACATGACGGTATTGTTGCCGCAATAGTCGGTCTGATTCTTGTTGTCGGGTTTATGGTGTTTTATTATAAATTATCGGGGTTAATAGCAGATTTTGCTTTAATAGAAAATATTCTTTTTCTTATGGCTGCTCTTGCCCTTTTCGGCGCTACATTGACATTACCAGGTATCGCAGGCATAATCCTAACTATAGGTATGGCGGTCGACGCCAATGTTCTTATATTTGAAAGAATAAGAGAAGAACTTAGAGAAAATAAGCCTATTCCCATTGCAATAGAAAACGGCTATAATAAAGCATTTTTTACCATACTTGATTCGCATGTTACCGCATTAATAACAGCCGCCGTTCTTTTTTATTTTGGCTCAGGACCTATTAAAGGATTTGCCATCACTCTTTCGTTGGGTATTATCATTAATCTATTCACTTCTTTAGTGGGAACAAAGGTAATTTTCGATATTATCGCAAATAAGAAAAAACTTGAAAAATTAAGTATATAAGGAGCCGATAAAAGTGGAATTTATAAGAAATACACATTTTGATTTTCTTGGAAAAAAGAAAATTGCCTTTGCGATATCTTCCGTGCTTGTTGTTCTCGGAATAATTGAAGTCATAATGATGCTTCTCGGAACAGCCAATATAGGCATAGATTTTACAGGCGGCTTAACAATGCAGCTCTTTTTTAAACATAAAATAAATGTTCCTTTAGTTAGAAAATCATTAATCACAAAAGGATTTAAGGATATAAAAATTATAAAATTTAAAGGAAAAAATGAATATATTATTAAAACAAAACTAGTCGGAAACAACATTACCGCATATGCAAATAAATTAGAATCTATAATAAGAAAATCTTCTCCTAAAAATTCGTTTAAAGTTATAAGTAAAGAAATGGTGGGTCCTTCCGTAGGCAGCACTATGACTAAAGACGCTATTATTGCAATAATTATTGCAATAATAAGTATTTTCATATATATAACATGGAGATTCGAATTTAGATTCGGAGCGGCAGCGGCAATCGGGCTTGCGCATGACACCCTTGCCCTTCTTGGAATTATATTTATATTTGACAAAGAAATTACGCTTCTTGTTATAACTGCTTTATTGACTGTTGCGGGATATTCTTTAACGGATAAAGTAGTTGTTTTTGATAGAATAAGAGAAAATCTTAAACTTGAAAGTGAACAAGAAAAATCTATCAATTTAAATAATTTAGTCAATAAAAGCATAAATGAAGTTTTAACAAGAACCGTAGTAACTGCATTAACTGTTGTTCTGGTTGTTTTATCATTGTTTTTTCTTGGCGGATCGGTGCTTCATAATTTTGCGTTTACATTACTATTCGGCATTATAATCGGAACATATTCCTCAATTTTCATTGCAAGTCCTATTATGGTAATTTTCAATGAAAAATATTACAAATAATAATGAAAATGACAATATAGGCATACACAATTTAAATAATGAAAGCCACAATAATAATGAATTAATTTTTTCATTAATAAAGAATAATTTAGAAAAATTTCAATTAAATAATCCTGCCAAGTCTATTATTTTAAAAAGAATATTTTCTCAGCTTATTTTTGAACCGGCATTTTTAAGACTAATATTAGACAAAAGAGAAGATACTGCGGTTAAATCTGCTAATATGCCTGAACATTCAGAAAATGCAAATGTTTGCCTTAATCCAGGATCAGCAGAACTTAATATTATTAATATTACTCCAAAACAAAATAATATTGCCGCCGATATTTTAGATAATTATATTTATAATTATATATTAAATTATATAAATCCTTCATTAAAAAACCTTCATAATCCATTTCTTATGAAAGATATGGATAAAGCTGTAAACCGAATAACTAAAGCGTTAGTTAACGACGAAAAAATCTGTGTTTTTGGGGATTATGACGTTGACGGAATTACCGCTACATCTTTTTTAGTTCTTTTTCTTAGAGAAATTAATAAACATATTGTAAAAGTTAACAATGATACGCAAAATATAAAAACCGACAACGTTATAAATAATAATTATAATAATATTGATAATAATTTAGACAATAAGATAAGCAATAATATAGACAGTAACGCACAAAGTATAAATAATAAAGACGGCATAAATCATAACAATATAGACAACGGCGAAACAATAATATATAAAATTCCCGATAGGATTAAACATGGCTATGGACTCGGCATTGAACCGATAAATGAACTTATAAGCGATAATGATATTATAAACGGCATCGGCATCGGTAAAGGTAAAAATATTTCTTTAATAATAACGGTTGACCTTGGTATCAGCAACTATGAGCCTGTTGTTTATGCAAATTCTAAAAACATAGACGTAATTATATGCGATCACCATGAAATTCCTGAAAAAATTCCGCCTGCCGCTGCGATACTTAATCCTAAGCAAGAAAACGACAAATTTCCTTTTAAATTTTTACCGGGTGTCGGCATTGCGTTTAACCTTGCAATGGCTCTAAGAAAAAAACTTTTTGATGACGGTTTAATAAATTCATACCCAAATTTAAAAGACTTCCTTGACATTGTATGTATCGGTATTGTAGGCGATATTGTGCCTATGTATGATGAAAACAGGATATTAGTCTCTTATGGTCTAAAAAAAATTAATAGCGACCCGAGACCAGGGATAAAAGAATTAAAAAAAATCTGCAATCTTCGTTTTGACAATGTAACGGAATCGGATATCGCATGGAAAATTGCTCCAAAAATTAATTCATCGGGCAGGGTCGGAAATCCGAATATAGCTATTGAACTTCTAATATCTCAAGATTATGAAAAGGCAAGAACTTTAGCATTAAAATTAGACGAACTTAATAAAAAAAGAAAAAAATTAGAAACTGAATGTTTTAACAAGGCAATTATAAAAATAAATCAAATAAATAATGCTTCGGACAATTTTATTCCGATGCTTATTTTGTTTGATGATTCGTGGCATCCAGGGGTTATTGGCATAGCGTCTTCAAGACTATCGGAATATTTAATGAAACCGGTTTTACTGTTATCGGGATACAAAGAAGATATTTTTATAGGCTCTGCCAGGTCATACGGCAATATTGATATTTATTACATTTTAAAGCAATTTGATAATTTTTTTATAAAATTTGGCGGACATAAGTTAGCATGCGGTCTGAGCATTAAAAAAAGCGAATTTAATAAATTTATTGAAGCCGTAAAAAAATTTGGGGAAAGTGATTTGAATAATCTTAAATCAAATAATGCCGATATAAAATTTAATTACGACGAGGAACTATCAATAGGCAATATAAATAATGAACTGATAAATAAGCTGAAACTGATGGCACCCTATGGGGTGCTTAATGAACAGCCTAAATTTTGTATGAAAAATCCGTTAATAGACAATATTATAACAAGAAAAGTAAAAAATTCTTATAATTCCTATAACAATATCGGTTCAGAAAATACAAATCATAATCCCGCAAATAAAGTATTAAATAATAATTCAAATTCTAATTTTAAAAAAATTATAAGCAATGAATATTTTACATGCGATATATTAAATTGCAGCGATAAAAATAAAAAATCAAATAAAGCTATTATTTTTAAAAATATATCTTGCTTCAGAACCGAAGATTTTGATTTTAATAATTTTAACAATAAAACGGTTAATAGCATAATATTTGAATTTTTTAATAATTATATTAAAATATTAGATATTAATTAAACCGATCAACAACTAAACTATTTATATTTAATTGTTAAACTAATTATTAAACAAATTTATAAATTATCAACAGTAATTATAAATTTTAAATATTTGCAAAAACCTACAGAAAGTGCAAATAATGCTCTTTTCTGAAATAAATTGCAAATCTTAAATAAAATATATGTCAAAAACCTTTACGGCAGTCATAATAGATTATAATTATATTAAAATTATTGAAGCGATTAAGAAGAATAGGGTATATGTTATTAACAACTTCTCGCTTGACAAGCTTAATCAAAACATTATTGATAATACCCAAAATAATGCTAATTCCGAAAATATAGAACAGAATTTAATAGCAGAAGAAATAAAAAAAATATTCGGTTTAAAACAGTTTAGCAAAAAAAATGTTTTTACTGTATTAAACGATGAATATATTAATACTTATAATTTCTCTCTTCCCGAAATACCCGAACCTGACCTTTCCAAAGCAATAGAATATGAAGTTAAAAAAAAATCTCCGTTCCCTATATCGCAAATTGTTTATGATTATATTTATATATATCAGCCGAACGAAGACGGTAGATATAATCTTTTAATCTCTGCTTATACTGCCAAAAAAGAATATTCCGAACAATTAGTAAATTTATTTACCGGCGCAGAAATTAAACTTAAATCTATAGAATCTAAAACAATCGGTTTATATAATGCAAATTTGTTTATTTACGGAAATAAAGCAGGCTTGCATTATTTAATAATAGACGTCAATCTTATTTCTATAAAGATAATAATTATATATAAAAATACAATAATTTTTGAAAGAAATATTGAAGAAATCAATATTATTCAAAATACTAAAAATATAAATGAGGCAGGAGAAATTATAAGCGCCGAAATTCAAAAAACCGTTGATTTCTATTATGCAGGTAAATCAATAGAGCCTATTGAAAAGATATATCTTTCCGGAGTTTATTCAAGCAGCGGAATGTTTAAAAATATAATATCAAATTTAACAAATGTGTCCGTAGAAACAATGAGCATTATAGAATTATTAAATAATAGCGCCGACGATAACGATAAGAAAACTGATAAAAATAACAATAATGATAAAACAAAACCTTTAATTAGACTATCGTCAAAACTAAATAAAAAAATTTATAAAAAAAAACTGCCTGCCAAAAATATCTACAATACCGGTGATGTTATTGATATAGAAACCGATAATCAAATATTATCAAATTCTATTCCGTATGATGAAAATAATTTATTTGATATATTAGATGTTATGCTTCCGGCATTTGGACTTATATTAGGAAAATAAACTAATATATATTAATATATATTCCAATTAAATTATATAATAGTTATATGATAATTATTATATAATACAAATTAAAACAAAAATCATTATTTATCAAATTCAATATTTAATTTATGGCAAAATCAAAACTTAAAAATAAAAAAAATAAAACCAGAATAAATTTATTGCCGCTAATAGATAAGCAAAATATAGCCAAAAGAAATAAGGCAATTTTTTATTTAATTGTTTTAATATGCTATATTTTTATTTTAGCCGGATACGATTATCTAATTTACAATGATATTAATAATAAAAGAGTCGTTATTTTCAATTTAAATCAAAAATTAGAAATTATCAAAAATAATAATATAATTTATACAACAATTCAAAAAGCCGTTCTAAATAAAGAAAAAATAGAAACATCGCTCAAAAATGATTCATCAATAGTAAATAGTTTAAATAGTTTAAAAACTAAAGAATATAAGAAATTTATCGGGATAATTAAATTTCCGATGCCCAAAGACATATGGCTCAACAGCTTATCTTCAAATAACGGAGATTTCCTGATAAATGGCAATAGCGTGTCATTTTCAGGTATTTCGGTTTATATTAAAAATCTAAAAAAGATGAAAATATTTAAAAAAATATATTTATCAGGCATTGAAAAAAAAATAAAAAAAGGTAATAATTATTATACTTTTAATTTAGAATGCAAATTTTAAAACTTTTCAAACTAATTAAAACAATTAAGAATGGAAATTTTAAAAATGGTTTATATATAAAAAATTATGGAATATTTTAAAAAAATAAAGGAATTTCTTATTAATTTAAGAAATAATAAATTTTTATTAATATTTTTATTGCTTTTAGTATTTATTTATTTAATTAATAATGATTTTTTTTTACAACAATTTAATAAAAATATTGCTTTAAAATATAACACTATTATCAAATTAAACAATAAAATTAAAAATATGCAGAGAAAATATTCTTCCATAAACATTGAAAGAATGAACTTATTAAATACGGAAAAGTCTATTAATAAATTAAAATTAAGATTAAAACAAAATAAAGATTATCTCCCTGTTACCTTTGAGGTTTCGGATTTGGTTAAACAAATCTCAAAAAATATGCCTGCAACTAATTTTGAAATTAAATCAATAAAATTTAACAAAACTATTAAATCAAAAAAATTAAATTACAGAATAATGACGTTTTCTATTTCAATAATAAGCGGATACAATCAGGCTTTACTATTTTTAAAAAAAATGAATTCTATAAAAAGAATAATTTTAATACAAAATATGCAAATTTCAGCCGATAAAAAAACACCTTCTTATTTAGACATCAATTTAATTGCAGAAACATTTGCTTTAAAAAGAAAAGAAAATTATAATAAATAATAAATTTAGATATGCGACTATAATTACATACTAAATAAAAAGCTTTTTAAATCAAAAATAATATTATAATAAATTATAATATTAGATAAATAAAATAATAAAACATGCTTAAATTTAACCTTATTTTATTAAATTTTTTTGCAATAATTGCTATGCTTAGATTATTGCCTATATGTGCTAATACTGCTTATGCTTATTCAATGAAAAACCCTTTTGTTTCGCCGTTTAAAAAAAAGCAAACTTTAATAAAGCGTCGTCAAAATACTTATAATCTTGATTTACAGGCAATTATTGCAAGTTCCGAACCTGATTTAAATATTGCAATAATTAATAATAAGCCTTATTATATAAATTCAAATATTTCACCTGCGGGCAAAATAATCAATATAACAAAAGGCACCGTAATTATCGAAACAAAAAAAGGCAAAATTTTACAGCTTATTTTAAAAAAATTTGAAGGCTTTCAAAATTAACTATGAAGAAAACTAATAGAAATTTTTTAACTATTTTATTTTTTATATTATTGCTATTGCTGTCTGTTATATTGTTTAATTTATCAAATAATGCGGCGGCTTTTGCGGGAACCCTTAATAAGTATAATTTTAGCAAAACAAGTTACAATAGTCCTAACATAAAATACGTTAACTTTTACGGCATAAATTTGCCTGAAAATAAAATTACTATAAATGGAAATGATATTCCGTTAAGACCGTTAATTATCGGTTTGGCTCATGAATTTCATATTAACTATTCATTAAGCAATGATGTAAAAGGAGCGATAACCCTTCATATAAATAAAATTTATTTAAATAAGGCGCTAAAAATAATTTTTGAGGCCGGCAATTTGAATTTCAGCGTTAAAAACAAAGTTCTTTTTATTGGCACAAGCTCTTCATTGAAAAATAAATTTAAAGTCTATAAAATTAAATTAAAAAACATACAGGCATCTAAAGCTATAACTCTTTTAACTCCTATTATGCCGAAAGGCGGAAAAATTATTGCAATGCCTAACGGAAATGAAATTTTAGCGTACGATTTACCTTCAAATATTAAACAAGTAAATAAAATCATCAGAAACATAGACATTAAAAAAAGGATTGTTCATATTCAAGCAAAAATAGTTGACATAAGCGATAATTTTACCAGAAATTTAGGCGTTTCATGGTCGCTGTCTCCTTATCACAACAGTACGATTACTTCTACGGGAACAAACATAACGGGATTCAGCACACCCGTTAATCTTTCTTCGGGGAATCTAAACCTTAATATAGGGACTTCCTTACAGAATTTTGGGCTTATTTCAGCCCAATTAACAATGGGACAGCAATTGGGGTATGATAAAATAATTTCATCACCCGATGTTTCCGTTGTAAGCGGAAGCGCTGCGACTATAAATTCAGGCACGACATTATATTATGTAGCCTATACCGCATCGTCGGGAGCAGGTACGACTGCGGCTCCTACGTCTTCAACTGGACCTACTATAATAACGCAGCAGCCTATAACCTCAACATTACAGACAATAACTTTAGGACTGACATTAACTGTTACACCTATTGTAGAAAGCAGTAAAAATATTCTTTTAGACCTTACTGTTACTAATTCTCAACCTAATTTTGGACAGATGGTAAACGGATTTCCAAGCACAACCAATCAAAGCGTGACAACTACTGTTTCGGTAAAAAATAATTCTACCCTCGTTCTAGGCGGCATTCTGTACACTGAAAAATCACGTTCAAATAACGGCATTCCTTTTTTATCTAATATACCGATATTAGGCTATTTATTTTCATCAAGACAAAAAAAAGTAGATAAAGAACAGCTAATGATATTCATTTCGCCTAAAATAATTAGATAATTTGCATATTATTCTTAAATTAGCGTTTTAATATATATAATATTTAATATATACTGCACTATTAATATTAATTAAGATACTCTAATAATTTTTCTATTATTTATAATATACATCAATGAAAAAAAAAGAAAAAAATACGTCAAATGATTCAAGGATGCCCTTCCTTGAACACTTTTCCGAGTTAAGAAAACGGATTGTTTATATTTTTATAATAATTATAATTGCAACCGGGTTTTCATGGCATTTATCTTACAGCGCGGTTAATGTTATTGAAATGCCTTTAGAAAAACCGACTTATATTACATACTTTTCGGGAGAACTAAAAAATATTATCAAGCAAAAGCTCCCTTTTATTTATTACTCATTCGGACTTAATAAAACTCCCAAAAAGTTTACAAAACATATACTGCATTATTCAGCTCCGCTGGAACCATTTTTTATGCAGGTAAAAGTATCAATTATACTTGGATTTATGATGGCTTTGCCATTCATACTTTTTGAAATATGGCAATTTATTAAACCGGGGTTACTAAAAAAGGAAAGAATGTACCTGCTGCCTTTTCTATTTTTCGGAACACTTTCTTTTATCTCGGGAATGGTTTTTATGGTATTTTATATATGGCCTGCGGTAATAAACTTTTCGCTGAGCTATCAAAATTCAAATTTATCTCCTCTGATAAACCTGACTCATTTTGTTAATTTTGCTTTAAGATTAAGTATTATATTTGGCGTTATATTTGAATTGCCTATTATTTCTACTTTACTTTCTATGGCGGGAATACTGAAGCCTGCTATTTTAATAAAGAATAGAAAATACGCTTTAATAGGAAGTTTAGTTATTGCAGCATTTCATGCGGATATTGTGACAATGTTTTTTATAGCTATACCGCTATATTCTATGTATGAAATAAGCATTGCTATTTCAACAGTTATTTGGAAATTTAAAAAAATAAAGCAAAAAAAGGCATCTTAAGATAATTCAATGAGCTGCTTGATTCAACAACAATATACTTTTAGGGTCAAATATAAAGGGCAATTTAAAGTCCCCTGCCTTGCAAACAAATCCACCCATATATAATTAAAAATTTGAGGCAAATATAAAGGACAATTTAAAGTCCCCCACCTTACTTTACACGGGAAGAGGACTTTAAATTATAAAAAGATAGTTAAAATTTATGCTTTTTTTACAAAAAATTTAAATTTTCCGCCTTCTTCTGCAGATTCTAAGAGTTCATTGCCTGTTCTTTTGCACCATGCCGTCATATCGTTTTTAGAACCCGGATCGGTAGAAATAATTTCAAGCACTTGACCTGAAGTCATTGAATCAATTTCTTTTTTTGTTTTAACGATTGGCAGCGGACATGATAACCCGCTTGCGTCAAGAGTTTTGCTTGCAGCTACTGCCATAATAAAATACCCTCCATTTAGTTTTATTTGTTTTCTTGAATTAAAATATGTTTTTACATTATATTAATAAATTATAAAATTGTCAATAAATACAAAATACGGCCTATTTTTGTTTTGGAAATTTTAAAGTTATTACCTCTTTATTTTCGCCTAATTTTCCAAGGTATTTTCCATTGTAAGTCAGCAATATTCCTCCCGCATTTCCAATTTTAATCCATAATATTTTTTTTGCTTTCCATATCTTAACAACTCCCGGATATAACATACTTTGTTTTTGGGGTGAGTTATCAATGGAAACATCTACCCAAGTTTTATGTATGACTTTACCTTTAAGTATTACATCATAATAATTGTCAGGTTTATTTTTATTGTATTTGCTTTTTAATAAGTTTTTTTTAGCATATGATTTAGAAGAATATTTTTTTGGCGTAACTGCTTTTTTAATATTGATTAATCCAATGATAATCAATATAATAGCAATAATAATTATTATCGATATAAAAACTCTTTTTTTTATTTTTTCTAATTTTTGATGCTCTTCTATAAATTTTTGTTTAACAATGTCTTCGTGCTTAATTTCCGAAATATTTTTATTAGCCGATTCGTATAATTCTATAGCATAAAATTCATCTGCTCTAATTGCTTCTGCAATAGCTTTAATATAACCTTTAATGGTATAAGAGGAAGGAAAAGACGAGAAATTATCTAATTCTATTGCGTCAATATACTGATGTCTTATTTTTGTAATATCTGCAACATCTTCCTGCGTTAAATTATACTTTTCTCTTTCGGATCTTAAATATTTGCCGACGGTTTCTATATCTTCATCTTTCATAATTTAATAAATACTAATATTATATTAATAATTAGATTTATGATTTAGATTAATGATTTAGATTAATTTAATAAAGTATTTTTTTTATTTTATTAAGATAACCCGAAGCTTTAATTCCAAATATATTAAGCTTATTTTGGCTATAAATTTTCGTAAATAAGGCATAAGACTTTTTATACTTTTTCAATTTAAAATAACTTTCCGCTTCTTTAAACTGCGCAGGTACGAAATAAGCATCTATTTTCAATACTTTCCTATAATTGATTATAGCCTCTGCAAAATCTCCTTTTTTTGAATAATAATTTCCCAAATAATAGTAAGTCAAAAAATATTTTTTATTCAGCGCTTGAGAAATTAAGAGGTATCTTTTGGCTTTTTTAAATTTGTTTTGAATTATATATATCTTGCCTAGAAGAGTATATGCTTGATACGGCTCATTATAAAAAGGATTTGCGAGAGCCGATTTCAAATTTGCGGCTGCGAGACTATAATTCTTTGTTTTTATATAAATCATTGCAAGATTATAATATGCATAAGAAAATTTCTTATTGATTAAAACAGCCTTATTGAAATACTTAATAGCTTTATTTTGCCTGTGGGTCATCATATAAACAGTACCTATCGCGTTATAGTTTTTAGCCGAATAAGGATTAACAGTTTCGGCTCTTATAAATTCTTGTAACGCCTTAACATAATTGCCGCTATTGAAATACCCCGAGCCAATCCTGTAATAAAGATTAGATTTAAGCTTGTCCGTCCTGCCGACTTGAGAAAGTCCGCATCCATACAACATGAGAGAAAAAGATAAGCTCAATATAATAATAAAGCTTATTTTAACAACTAATTTTTTTCCTGAGTTAAAAAGTCTAATAGCCATATTCAGTTATGTTTTAAATTTATTTATATGTTTATATTTGGCTATATATTTAACTATTTATTAATTAAATATTTTAATTAAATATTTTCAAAATATGTCATATTTCTAAATTTTGTAAATCTGTCTTTTATTTTATCGCCGTCTATTGAAATAAGCTTGTCAATACTAAACGATTCAACGGCAAACGATGCCATTATATTTCCGAAGACAAGAGCCTTTTTTAAATTTTCATCGCTTAAATCACCTGTATTATCAATATACCCTAAAAAACCGCCTGCAAATGAATCACCCGCTCCCGTCGGATCTATGATATTTTCCAAAGGATATGCAGGAACCATAAAAAACATTTTATCGGTAAATAGCGTAGCCCCGTAAGAACCTCTTTTAAGCACTATTATTTTAGCGCCGTATGTAAATATTTTTTTGGCTGCCGAAAATATAGAAGCCTCTTCAGTTAAAAGTCTTGCTTCTGATTCATTTATAATAAATATATCGGATTTTTTTATAACTTCCAACAATTTATCTTTCTTTTTTTCAATCCAGAAATTCATAGTATCTAAAACAATTAATTTAGGTGACAGCATTTGTTCTAAAACTTCAAGCTGTATATCAGGATCTATATTAGCTAAAAAAAGTGCGTCGTTTTTGAAGATATGCGGAACGGAAGGCTTAAAATCCAAAAATACGCCAAGTTCGGTATTTAGTGTTTGAGGGTCGGACATATCGTAATCATATTTTCCTTCCCAGTGAAATGTTTTGCCATGTTTTTTAATTATATTGTCAACATTTATGCTTTTACTTTTTAAAAGGTCAATGTATTTATCGTCAAAATCATTTCCTACAACGGCAATAACATTAACATCCGTAAGATATGAAGATGCAACAGAAAAAAAAGATGCCGAACCCCCTAATATATTTTGCTTTTTTTCAAAAGGTGTTTCTATGCTATCAAGAGCAATCGAACCTACAACGGTTATAGCCATATTTTTTACGTTCCTCTATATTAAATAAATTTAATAAAATAAGTTAATTTAATATATTATTTATACATTATGATTTATTGTTTAATATATTGATTATATATTAAAATTTATTATTTATATATTATTTATATATTATTTATATATTATTTATATATTATTTATATATTATTTATATATTTCAAAAATAGCAAGTTTATTTAAAATATTTTCAGGTACGTCTTTTTTGGCTGTTACAACGGCATGTTCTATCGACGAAGCGCATATGCAAGTATTCAAATTTTTTCCGCTATTTATATTGTTTATATCTTCTTCGGAAAAATCTGAATTATCTATATTTGTATGATCTATATATTTAATTGCTTCCTTGATAATACTTTTTGCTTTTTCGGCATTTTCATTTAAAATCTTGATAATAATATCGGCGGTAACATTTTCTTCCTCTTCATGCCAGCAATCATAATCTGTTGCCATAGCAATTGTGGTATAGCAAAGACTTGCTTCGCGGGCAAACTTTGCTTCCGTTGCGTTTGTCATTCCGATAACATCAAAACCGCTATTTTTAAAAAACAAAGATTCTGCTTTTGATGAAAATTGCGGTCCTTCTATACAAATATATGTTCCTTTAGAATGGTATTTAATTCCTAAAGATTTACATGAATCAATGACGATATTTCTCAAACAAGAACAAACAGGTTCAGCCATTGAGACATGAGCTACAATACCGTCTCCAAAAAAAGTGTTTTTTCTATTTTTTGTAAAATCAAAAAACTGGTCTACAATTACCATATCGCCGGGAACTATTTCTTTTTTCAGGCTTCCCACAGCGCTAACGGAAATAACCTTTGAAACCCCTGCTGCTTTTAAAGCGTAAATATTTGCGGCATAATTAATTTCCGAAGGTAAAATTCTATGTCCTCTGCCGTGCCTCGGTATAAACACCAATTGTTTTCCGTCTATTTCTCCAAAAATCAGATTATCCGAAGGTTTTCCAAACGGGGTATCGGCAGAAACTTCCTTAATATTCTTTAGCCCGTCGATATTGTATAATCCGCTTCCCCCTATAATGCCAAGAATATTTTTTGAATCTTTCAATTTATTATTCTCCAAATTATTATTTATTATTTATTATTTATTATTTATTATTTATTATTTATTATTTATTATTATTAATATTTTTAATATAACAAAATAATCTTTCTTTAATATTATTATTTCCTTCTCTTGCGATATTTATTTTTCCATTATTGCCATCTATTTGAACAATAGTAGAACATCCGCCGCTTAATTTTCCGTCGTCAATTACAATTATACGGTCTTTATCTTTGTAATCGGCAAAAATATACTCCAGCTCATTTTCATTAATTTGATTAAGACTTTCTTGCGAAGATATATTTGCGCTCGTAGAGATAATAGGGTAATCTATTTCTTGAAATAATTCCTCAATAAATATATGAGAAGATACTCTCGCTCCTACATATTTAGAATTTGATGCAAATGTATATTTTTTATCTGCCCGTGATTCAAATAATATCGTCAGCGGTCCTGGCCAAAATATAGAAATTAAATCTTCTTCGCCTTTTTTTATGTATGTCAGATTTAGAAGCATAGCAGTATTTTTAACAACAATAGGTAAAGGCTTTAGATTATCTCTTTGTTTTAATAAAAATATTTTTTTTACAGCTTCAGTATCTAATGCGTTAGCTCCTACCGCATAAGAAGTCTCTGTCGGATAAATTATAAGATTAGAGGAATCCAGATGCTTTTTAATCGCCTCATAATCATCTTTAGTTATATTATTAAAGTTATAAATTTTCACATTAGTATTATTATTTTATAATAATTTATGATTTATTAATTCTTTTATATTTTTATATTATTATCTGCTGCAATTACTTTTTCCTCAAGTTCTTTTCTGTAATTTTTTAATTTATCCGAAAGTTCATCACTATTTAATGATAAAATAGATACTGCAAGCAAAGCAGCATTTACAGCGCCGCTTTTACCGATAGCAGTCGTGGCAACAGGAATCCCCCCCGGCATTTGAACGATAGAAAGCAAACTGTCTAATCCGTGCATTGATGAAGAATCAATAGGAACGCCTATTACCGGCAAAATAGTACATGCTGCCGCTACTCCGGGTAAATGGGCGCTCATACCTGCGGCAGCTATTATAACTTTAAATCCTTTATCTTTTGCTCCCTCAAAAATAGCCACGGTTCTTTTTATGCTTCTATGAGCCGAAGAAACGTGAATTTCATAGCCGATTTCAAATTTTTTTAAAATTTCCGCCGCGCCTTCCATTATGGGTAAATCATTTTGAGAACCTACAACAATTAATACTTTATTATTATTGTCCATAAAATTTACCGCCAACTTATGCTTATGAAAATCTATAAAAGATCCTAAGCTTGTTAGGCGCCTCCTTAATTAATAATATTTATTTTTAAAAAGATTCTTAGACTATCAGCTGCCTTTTAAATTATAATAATAATTAATTTAACTTTTTATAACACTTATACCTTTATAGCACTTATACCTAAATTGCCTATATCGCGCCTATAATATTTATTTTTAAATTGAATAGCATCTGCCGCATTATAAATATCGCTTAAAGCAGTTTTTAAATCTTTGTTCTTGGAACAGATATTTAAAACTCTTCCGCCATTGGTAAAATATTTATTGCCTATTTTTTTAGTTCCCGCATGAAATATGTAAATATCATTATTGCCGCTATAATTAAAATATTTTTCATATTCTCCAAACGATATTTCAAAACCTGTTTCGTATTTCCCGGGGTAACCTGCTGAAGATAAAACTAAACAAACCGCCTGATTATTATCAAATTCAAGATTATAATCATTTAAAGTTCCGTCTATGCAGGATTCAAACAAACCGACAATATCGGATTTTAATCTTATTAAAATAGATTGCGTTTCAGGGTCTCCGAATCTTACATTAAATTCTAAAACATAAATGTCATCGTCTTTAATCATTAAACCTGCATACAGTATTCCTTTATAAATAATTCCTTCATTTTTTAAGGAAAGCAGTACCGGCTCAATAATATTTTTTTTTATCTTTTCTTCTAAAGCTGCAGATAAATAAGGATGCGGAGAAATTGAGCCCATTCCTCCGGTATTTTCCCCTTTGTCTCCGTCATAAGCTTTTTTATAATCCATACTTGTCGCTAAAGGTTTATAGGTTTTGCCGTCTGCCGCAATCATATAAGATAATTCAAAACCTTCTAAATAATCTTCTATAACCACCGTTTCTCCGCTTTTTCCGAATATTTTTTTATTAAAAATCAAATCAAGATAATTTTCCGATTCAATAATACTTTGAGGTATAAATACGCCTTTTCCGGCGGCAAGACCGCTTGCCTTAATAACAACAGGATGAGACCTGTTTTGAATATATGCGTATGCGGTTTTAAAATCAGTAAAAGATTGATAATCTGCGGTTTTTATATTATTTCTTTTTAGAAATTCTTTTGTAAATTGTTTGGAAGATTCAAGAAGCGCAGCTTTCTGACCCGGACCGAATACTTTAAGTCCATTATGTAAAAATTTATCGGCTATTCCAAGCGAAAGGGGTACTTCAGGTCCGACAACGGTTAAATCTATTTTTTCTGATAAAGCAAAATTAAGCAATCCGTCAATATCATCATATTTAATATTTACTATTTTAGCATTATCGGATATGCCCCCATTACCCGGCGCACAGTACAAATCAACATTTTTTCTAGATCTCAATATAGAATAGATTATTGCATGTTCTCTGCCGCCTGAACCTATAACAAGAATTTTCATAATTATTATTAATTTAACAGGTTTAATTTAATATATCGGTTATTTATAGCGACCTGATATTACATTAATTATTTTGCCAAAATTCTATTTTTTAATATATTTAATATAATATTCTCAAAATTTTAAGAAATAACCGTTTTTTTAATGTTTAAAATGCCTGATGCCTGTGAAGACAAGGGGCATCTTAGACTTATTAATCTCTTCAATTATTTCATTATCTCTTATGGAACCTCCCGGTTCAATGATAGCAGAAATTCCAATCTTTTTAGCATATTCTATTGAATCTTTAAAAGGAAAAAATCCGTCGGATGCCATAACGCATTCTTCTATTTTGCTTCCGTAAGAAAACAGCATCTTTTCATAAGCAAATTTTGCGCTGTCTATTCTTGACATCTGCCCTGCCCCGATACCGCACGTAACACCGTTTTTCGCATATACAATCGCATTAGATTTTACATGCTTTGCAATTTTCCATGCAAATATCAAATCATTAAATTGAGATTCGTCGGGTTTAATGTCCGAAACTACTTTAAATCCCGATACTTCATCTTTTCTAATATCTTTTTCCTGAATTAAAATGCCTCCTGCTGCCGATCTCAAGACAACTTGGGAAGACGACAAAATAAAATCTTTGGAAACCTTAATTATAATTGTATTTTTCTTAGACTTTAAGATATCTAACGCTTCTTCTTTAAAATCGGGGGCAACTATTACCTCTACGAACATAGGTTTTATTTCTAAAGCCGTTTCTTCATCAAGAGTTCCGTTAAAACCTATAATGCCTCCGTAAGAAGATAGTTCATCGGCTTTTTTTGCCTTTATAAATGCATCTTTCAATGAAATACCGCTTATTGCCGCTCCGCAAGGATTCGTGTGTTTAACTATTACGGAAAAATATTCTTTGATATTTTCTTTATTATTTTTATCTTCTTTATTTTGTTTGTCTTCTTTATAAGGGGAAAAATAAAAATCTCTTATAATATCTAAACATGAATCAATATCAAGTAAGTTATTATAAGATATTGCTTTTCCCGATAGTTTTATAAAATTTGAATTATTTAAATCAGTCGGGTTAATATATGCCTTCATCTTATTATTATTAATATTGTTGTTATTATTGCCGCTAATATTATTATTTATAATATTAATATCATAAAATGAAGCTTGTTGATGCGGATTTTCCCCATATCGCAATGTTTCAGTTTTATTTAATTTTACAATTAAACTTTCATCGTCTAAACTTTTAGAATTTAAAACGCCGTTAATATTAAAATTACCGTTTTCTCCTGATATAGCATCATTTGATATTAAATTATTACTATGCTGAGGTTTATATTCAGAATTTAATTCAGAATTTAAAAAAGAAAAAATTTCACCGTCGTATTCACTTGTTTGCTTAAAAACTTCTACCGCTAATCCAAATTTTATACTTAAAGGAATTTCGGCATTTTCGTTATTTTTAATATCCGATTTATTTACCGCACTTATATTTTTTTTATTATTTACATTGTTTACATTATTAAATTTATCTGCATTATGTCTGCAAGAATTTGATTCGCCGTTTAATTTATTACCGCATATTTTAAGATAAGGAATAATTTGGGCATATTGCCGCGGGTCGGACAATACAGTGACATATTTAAAATTTTTAGCAGCCGCTCTCAATAAAGAAACTCCGCCTATATCTATATATTCTAATTTTTCATCAAAAGTTATATCTTTATCTTTCATTTCTTTGAAAGGGTAAAGATTGACTATCACAAAATCAATAAAATTTATTGAGTTTTCGGCTAAATCTCTTAAATGATTTTTGTCTTCCCTTAAAGAAAGAATACCTCCGAAGACCGCAGGATGAAGAGTTTTAACCCTGCCGCTTAAAATTTCCGGAAAGTTGGTTATTTCATCTATTTTTTTTAACTTTATCCCTGCAATATTTTTTAAATAATTATAAGTATTGCCCGTTGCTACGATAGTATAGCCCGCCATACTCAAATATGCCGAAAGTTCATCTATACCTGTTTTATCAAAAACAGATATTAAAGCATATTTATTTATTATATTTTCATCGCTCTGTTTTCTATCCATAATAGTGTTATAATATAAATAACTAAATTTTTATTATATTTATTATATTTATTAAACTTTATTAAAATTAATTAAAACTAATTAAAACTAAATTTTTATTGCGCTATACTTGTTTTTAAAATTTAATGCATTATACTTTATTTATAGCATAATTTCAATAGACAAATTAAAAGTTGACAACATTATTAATTAAAAAAAATATTAAATCTGGAGGATTAAAAAATGAAAAAATTTAAAAAAATCAAATTAGCTATGCTTATTTTCTTAGTTATTGTAGTTATGAATTTTCTTACGGGATGCGGTTTATTATTAGTCGGGGGGTTAGCAGGAACTGGCGGCTATTTGGCTGCAAAACACGGTTACGGTGTGCAATCGCCTGTTACTCATAAAAGTAATAATCAATAATCATTAAAATAAGTAATTAAAATTTTTGTTTATTTTAATTTTTTATATTATATTTATTTATATGTAAAAAATTAATTACCGTTTATACAAAAATATGCTTACAATTAAGTAAAACTAAAAGGTTTAAGCTGTTTTAAAAAATAGGCATTTGCCTTATTTTTAAAAAAAGTATAATAAATTTATGGAGGTGTTAAGATGAAAATTCCAAAACTTTTATTAGCATTGTTTATTGTAGCGGGTTTTGTATGTTTTGGCGGTATTACAAAAGCATCGGCTCATAGCTATATTTTTATATCTATGCTATCCAAAATACCGGGTAAAAAAATCGCTGCAGATTATGGTACAGAGTTTGTTCATTTAGGCGCTATAACCGTTCATACTTATAATGGTACAAAACGTTATATAAAATATGTAAAGTATAGCGGTTACAACAAAGCTCTTAATGTTATAAATAGCAGCACTCCGTCAGGCGCAAACGCTTGCATAAACTTGAGATTATCATACGGTAATGTAGCTTGCGAATATGTAAAACTTATTAAGAAATAAGTATCCGATTTATCCTACGAATAATTATATTATAATGTATTTATAATTAATATTTATTTATTGTATTCGGGGGGTCAGGGGGGTGTCCCCCCTGCATTAAGCCTATTTAAATTTATTTAAATTTTGAATATAATAAAATAGTCAAATATAATTATAAATTAA
>SGBB01000007.1 GCA_004195025.1 Candidatus Acidulidesulfobacter diazotrophicus
TTATCTGTAATTAATTTTGACTCATTTTCATCAAGATTACCTTTTGTTTTATTAAAAAGCATATCTATCGTATCAATCAAATATCTTGCAGTTTTTATATCTTTTTCATATTTTCCAGTCATAGGATTTGGAAGTTTCCAAAGATAGAACAAAGCTTGAGGATTAAGAGAATAAACAAAAGTAGAAAAATCCGCTTTTAATTCATCCA
Source organism: Candidatus Acidulidesulfobacter diazotrophicus (assembly GCA_004195025.1). Classification (GTDB taxonomy): domain Bacteria; phylum SZUA-79; class SZUA-79; order Acidulodesulfobacterales; family Acidulodesulfobacteraceae; genus Acididesulfobacter; species Acididesulfobacter diazotrophicus. The sequence goes on from SGBB01000007.1 coordinate 209, forward strand.
TATTATTATCATTATCGCTTGCGCTAAATTCGCTTTTCTCATTAACGCCGATTATTTCACTTTTGGCGTTATCATATAATTCTGTTCTTGTTTTTTCTTTAGATCTTCCGTATTTAGCTTTGTCTGCATTATGCATTAAACCTTCAAAATAGGTGTTCGTCAGATCGTATAGTATTATATTTTCTTTAAGCGAAAATAAATCTCTTTCTTTATTTTTTAGATATTCTTCTATTTCTTCTTTATGTTTTAATAATTTATCGGATATTCTGTACAGTCTGTTTAAAGGCAGATGAGTAAAAGAAGTATTAAGAAGCTTTTCAAGTCCGCTTACGCTCTTTAGCCATTTCAGGCTAAAATGCTCGCTTGAAGGATGAACGAGCTTTGCTATAATAGAAACTAAGGCATCTGTTGTATGCTCAGGGCTAAAGCCCAGAGCATACAGGAATTTATCTAATTCCAATTCTTTAATAATTGAATAAGCTATATACTCGGGACCGATAGTTCTGGTATTTAAAATATTTAATGAATTTAAATCTATATTTTCGTAATCAAAAACCTCTATTTTATTTTCTTCCGTATTAATAGTCTTTTTTACTATTAAAGAAGAATAATATACTGCAAGGGATTCTATTTTTTCTTCTGCTGGGATTAAGCATTGCCTGCCGTAAACCAAATCTTCTATTCTGTCGGCTAAGGCTTTAAAATCATTAGTATCTATATCAAGAGTTCCTAAATCTAATATCTTTTTCTGTCTTGGGCCGCTTGAAGTTCTGTACGACTCCATTAGCCTGTAATATACATAGACTTTATCTGAGTTCTTATTCTTCTTTTCTATACGCTTTATAAACATAAAATGATATTAGTCCTTCCGTTAATCAAACAAAATAAAAATATTATTAATAATTAGCAATTAATAATTATAACTAATAAATGTAATTATTATATCATATAAATATATTATGTCAAGTAAATAATATATCTATGGGGGACTACGAAAATAATTTATATAAAAACACCCGCAAACCCGCATATATTTGTTTAATAATATCTAATTTAGGGGTATTTTTAAGGACTTAAGGGATGGAAGTGGTGAAGTTGGGTTAAGTTAAATTCATCTGATATTTTTTTGCTGAAATTCATCATGTTGTAAAAAAAAACTAATTTTTCATATTCTTTAAATTCATATAAATACTTGCATAAATCAAAAAGAAAAGACATGTAGTTAAATTTATAATAATTTTTATCTGTTATAGCGTCGATATTCCTGAATATTTCAATATATGTTAAAATTATTTCATTTATATAATTTTTATCAATTGATGTTAAATATTCATATGATGTGATAATTATATTGTAATATTCAGATGTAATTGAATTAATAAATTCGCTAATATTATAATCAATATTAATATTATCTAATTTATTAATGCCGTTAATATTATTAATATTCTTATTAGTGCCGGCAATATCTTTAACGTCTTCAGAATTATTAGTGTTATTAGTATTATTAACGGCAATATTTTTTTTGTAAACCGATTTAAACTCATTAATTTTATTATGAATATCGTAAGTCTTTTTGAAATTATCAAGATGATTTTTTATTGCTTCAAAATCTCCGCTAATATAATAAGATTTTAATAAATTTAATCTTAATTCTATATTTTTATCGTTATCATCATTATCATCATTATTTTTAGTTAAAAATTCTTCGGCATTTTTTTGAAACGCTTTTATACCTTCATAAAATCTTATTAGCTTATTTAATTCATGATAATAATTCATATTGTTATCTCCCGTAGAGTTATATAATTTTATTGTATGTTGTTAATTCTTTTATAAAATTGTTTAATCCTGCAAAAGCTATTATTTTTTCTTCCTCGTCTAAATTTGTTAATAAATATATTCTTAAATCTTCATTTGTCTTATAGTCGGTGAATTTTAGTTTTAAAGATTCTTCTTTGTTTATTGCAATTGTCAATCTGCATGAAGAGTTTGATTCTACGGTTGTTTTAATTTCATTCAATAAAATTTTTTCGGATGTAGAGAGTTTGCCGATTGTATCTAATAAATTTTTTATTTCATTTTCATTTGTAATATTATGTTTGAAATTGCTGTTGTTTGATTTAATATTTTTTTCAAAATTAAATTCTCTATATTGAGATAAATTTTTGTCAATAAAAATATCGCACGAGTCAATTAATTTATGATGTTCTTCCTGAAGCGCTATGTAGTTTGAAACATTGTCTGTTCCGCCGTCTTGAAGCTGATTTATATGATGTATTTGGACTGAACTTTCTTTTTTAGAAATTATATTTTTTGTATAATTCAACTTTTCATCTTTAAAATCTCTTTTTTTAATATAGTCCCTGACTTTATCCCAGTTAAAATGGGATTCTAACTCCATTATTTTTTTATTTTCAATGGAAATTTTTATATTTTTAAATCCATCTATATAATTTTTATAATAATTTAAAGCGCCAAGTAAAGGTTTGCTGCTATCGGGGAGCGTTCTTGAAATTATGTTTTCAATGTAGTCCGATTTATTTTTCCATATATATACGGAAGGTTTCTCTTTTAAATCATACTTGACTATTTTAGCGGTATCATTTAGCTGTAATTTAATATTGTTTTTAATTTCGTTAAAATTATTATTAAAAGCGATATAATTGTTATTATTGCTGTTAATAATATTACCGTTAGTCTCATTGTTGTTTTGTTTTGAAATTATTGTAATTTCGCCAGGAACTGTTTTTTGAATATTTATTTTTATACCTTTTTCTTTTAATTCAAAATAATTTTTAAGTGTAAAATCGGATAATTTAAATTCATCATTTATACTGTAATTATCTGTAAGTTTTTTATTATTAATGTCGTTTAATTTTTTTTGTGAAATTAAGATGTTTTTAACGGCAATGTCCCTGCCGTATTTTGTCATTTCATGAAATTTAATTCCCTGAATTTCGGTTATGCTATTTTCAGAAGTGATATTTTTCATACTCTTCATACTCTCTATTGTTTTATTATCTATTGCGCCATAAGTTTTACAAAGAAAATCGTTGTCATTTTTTATTATAAAACCTGAATTGCAAAGATCTTTAATTTCACCTTCTGCTTCTATTATTTTAGAGCTCCTTATTTTTTCATCGTTAAAAGTTTTAATAGCCTTTATCTTATCGGTTAAATTTTCAAATCCGACTATTTTATCGGACAATTCACCGATATCTTTTTCAGATATATTAAGATTGCTTTTAATATCATTGTTTTTACCGTTATTTAAATTTTTTAAATTTAGATTATTTGATTTTTCTAATACTTTTACGTTTAAATCCATTTTAAATTCCTTTTTTAATTTTTTTGTTTGTTAGATTGTTTAATAAATTATTTTTTATGTATAATTTAATTTAACAAAAAAATATTTCATTATTATTAAGCTTTTGTTAAAATTGAATTAAATTAAAATAAAGATTTGATGTAAAAAAAATAGATAAGTAAATTAAAATCATAAAATAAAGCTATAAATTTAAACTATAAATTGATAAAATAAATTTACAATTATAAATTAAAATGCGGAAGGGGGGAGGCTCTTAATTATTATCTGTTTTTTATATTTAAACAATGATATTTGAGCTATATAATTTTAATGAACATTGCCGAAATTAAGAATAATCTTTTTATCTTTAATACAATGAGCGGTTTAAAAGAGTTATTTAAACCGATTAATAAAGATAAAGTGTTGATGTATGTCTGCGGTATTACGGCGTATGATTATTCGCATATAGGACATGCAAGAGCATATATTACATTTGATATTATTTACCGTTATTTAAGGCATATCGGATTTGATACTGTATATGTAAGGAATTTTACCGATATTGATGATAAAATAATTAAAAAAGCCAATGAAGAAGGCGTTGCTTTTAATATAATTTCCGAACGTTTTATTGATGAATTTCATAAAGATATGGATTCACTATATGTCGAATCTCCCTCTTATGAACCGAAAGCTACGGAAACAGTTGAAGATATGATATTATTTATTAAATCTTTAATAGATAAAGGATTTGCTTATGAAAAAAATAGCGATGTTTTTTTTAAAGTAAATTCATTTAAAGAATACGGCAAACTGTCGCATAAAAATATTGACGAACTACTGTCCGGCGCAAGGATACCTTTGAATGAGGAAAAAGAAAATCCGCTTGATTTTTCTCTATGGAAAAGATCAAAACCGAACGAACCGTTCTGGAAAAGTCCCTGGGGTTCAGGCAGACCAGGCTGGCACATTGAATGTTCGGCAATGAGCATGAAATTTTTAGGTGAGCAGATTGACATACACGGCGGAGGTTCGGATTTGATATTTCCTCATCATGAAAACGAAATAGCCCAAAGCGAAAGCTTTACCGGTAAAAAATTTGTAAATTATTGGATTCACAACGGATTTGTCAATATCAACAACGAGAAAATGTCTAAATCACTTAAAAATTATATAACTATAAGAGACTTACTGAAAGATTATGAACCTGAAGTTATACGATTATTTTTTATGTTCACGCATTACAGGTCTTACATAGATTTTTCGCAAAACGGTCTTGAAAGCGCAAAACAATCATTAATCAGATTATACGAGACTCTAAATTTATATATTGACATTAAAAACAAAATCGCCGATAAAATTATAAAAATAGATAATTTAGATAATTACGATAAAGACAGTTTTGCAAACAAGAAAACCGTTAATAATAATAACAATATGAAAATCAGTGCGAATTACAATTTTAATAACGGCATCAACAATATTAATAATATTAACAATATTAATAATATTAATAATAAATTTAATAAACCAGATTCTGAAATTTCTAATGATAATATAGACGATTATTTAAATGAATTTTATAATGCGATGAATGATGATTTTAATACTGCAAGCGCATTGGCAGTTTTATTTAATTTAATTAGAAAAACTAATCAGATAATAAATAATTCACTCGCTAAAGGATTTATATACGATTATGAGCTGAAATTTTTAGATCAATTTTATAATTTTGTTGCAATAATACAAAATATTTTCGGAATATTAAAAGAAAATCCGCAAATATTTTTAGAAAGATATTTAAGAAATTCTGAAAATATTGGATTATCTAATGAAGAAATACAAAACTATATTAATAAAAGAAATGAGTCCAGAAAAAACAAAGATTATAAATCGGCTGATGAAATACGCAAAATGCTTTCAGATAAAGGAATAATATTAGAAGATACGGGTTTTGAAACAAAATATAAAATTGAGAATTAAATATATTTATGAAAATATAGAATTGATAGTATTATTATAGTGTAATAGCATATCAAAAATATAATTTTAAATACTGATGACCGCCCCGCTCTCGGCTTATAGCATTGTGAACAGAAACGGCATGCGTCCCTATTTTCGGAACTTTCCCGCTGAAGCCGGTTGGGACTTTACGGGGTTTTATTATTTGCATAAGCAGAAATGCAGAGTTACTTAGCTATATAACTTATAGAGTTATAGTTTCTATTGCAGAATTAAGGTTAATATATTAAAAAAATATGCAGAATAAGTATCAAGATGGACAGTTTACTTATACAATAAAACCGATAAAAATAGAGATTAATAATTATGAATATTAAGGAAATGATAGAAGAATTTTTGGTATGTCCTAAGTGCAAAGGACAGCTTGAATTATCTACGATTAATAACAAAACAGAAGAAAGTAATATTTGTGAATATCCTATATTGATTTGCAGAAGCTGCGATGTGTATTATCCTATAGAAGATGATATACCTGTTTTGTTAATTGACGAAGCAAGAAAATTAGACGGTAATAATTAATATAAAAATATAAATGAAAACCGATAATTTTTATATATAAACTTATTTAAATACTTTAGTTCCTTTGTCTTATAAAAAATATAAATGAAAAATGATAATTTATTACGGATTAAATTAAAACAACTATTTGCTTTAGATGTTAATTTAAAAAAATATATTTTAAACGTAAATGCCGATATTTTAGAATCCTGTTCAAAAAATTTAAACAAAGAAATCCACAAGCCTTATAATTGCAGTAGTCTAAATTATAAAAAATTTTGGTTTTATGCCGAATCTATAGGGGAAGTTAAAATTGCTCTTTATTTATGCGAATTAATAAAAGAAAATATAAAAGTAAAAAATATAAATGTAATGCCTGTTTTTTTTATCAGTGTTAAAACAGTTTCGGCGTATAAAACCTTAAAAAGTTATAATTCTATCAATATTAATACTTCTAATACTTTTAATAACATAAATAATATTAATATTACAAATGGTATAGATAACGATAATGATATAGGTAATACTTATATTATCAATAACAAAAATATTATTTATAATGCAGGCAACATTAACAACATTAACAACATCGAAAATATTGATAATTTAAAAAGTCACGTTTACGGTTATAATTATAATAAAAATCATAGCAACAATATTATTTTTTTTTATCATCCCATTTATTTTACTTCTATTTTTTTTAAATATTATGTAAATTTAATTCAACCGAATTATTTTATTTCCATAGAACATAGTATCAATAATAAATGTGTGGAAGTTTTGTTTAATAATAATAAGAATATTAAAATTTATTTATTAGATTTAAATTTTAAAAAAGAAAGATATTTAAGAAGATATAATTTATTAAAAAAGCAAATTTTAAACAATATATATATAAATGTGTATGATAAAGAAGATGAAATAAACCTTGAAAATTTGTTTAAAAGCTGCAAAAAAATTAGCTATAATAATTATTTTAATTATAAAGAAGAAAATAAAAATGACAATGCGGATAAGCTATCGCAAAATAATTTAGTTATTAATGACAATGCAGATAAATTGACAAAAAATAATTTAATTTTTAATTACGATGCGGATAAATCATCGCAAAGCAATCTAACGATTTTGGAAATATCGGATTATCCTCTAAAAACTGCATCGTCTTTTAATAATTTTAGTAGACTTAATAAATTAGCCGATTTGACAAGGGATAAACATACAAGTGAAAATAAATATAAAGAAAATAATGACAATAAGCATAAAGAGTATAAACATGAAAATACTCATGAGTATGAGTATGAGCACGAGCATGTGCATGAGCATGAATATGAAAATATAGGTAAGCATAAAATAACCGAAAATAACAAAAATGTTATCGTCGTTTCCTTTATATCCATTCATAAGAAAGAAGCTGTTTTTTTAATCGGCATATTAAAATCGCTTAATGAAGCCTTTTTTAGTAAGAATATCAAATTTAAATTTATTTTTGCTCCTAGAAATATTAAGATTATAAAATTAATAAAAAGAAAAGCAGAAAAAGAAAATTTTAAAGTAATTTTTTATAAAAAAGATAGAATTAGTATAGAAAAATTTACAAACTATAGCTTTTCTGCAGAAACCGATATTTTAGCAGTAGACGATTATGGAAAATTAGATGAAGTATATAGTGTTTCGGATATTGTATATGTCGGCAAAAGTTTATTTAAAGAAGAAAGCGGAGGACATAATATTCTTGAACCTATACTATATTCAAAAGCAGTAATTACCGGTCCTTATATAAATAATTTTAAAAATATAGCAGATACTTATATAAAAAATAATGCCGTCAAGATAATTAAAAAAGAAAATTTTTTAATAGAATTTATTAAATTTATAGAAAATAATAAAGTATGGAGTACAATGGGTGAAATTTCTTTTAATATATTTAAAGAACAGCAAGAAAAAAACGCCGAAAATTTAAATTATTTTATAAAAAATGAATTTTTAAACTAAACTAAACTAAACTAAACTAAACTAAACTAAACTAAACTAAACTAAACTAAACTAAACTAAACTAAATTCCTTAATCCTGCATTAGAAACTATTTATAAGTTCTAATGCTAAATAACTCTGGATTCCTGCCTGCGCAGGAATGACAACCAAAAGGTGAAATGATAAAACACTCTCAAAGTCATTCCCGCACAGGCAGGAATCCAGAAATATAAATCTCTATCGGCAATTTTGGGAATATATAGCATATATTATTTAATAAATATAAAATAAAAATATAAAATTTAATAAATAAACCAAGCAATAACCAAGCAATAACCAAGCAATAAACAAGCAATAAACCAAGCAATAAACAAGCAATAGACAAGCAATAGACAAGCAATAGACAAGCAATATATAACAGACAATAAATAAAAAATTTAATAAACAACAAAACAAAATGTATTTTAATTCTCTATTTTTAATATTAGGCGCAAGGTATATTATTCTGTTTGCTGTCATCTTATTGGTATTGATTTATGCAAGAATTAAATCATTTAAAATAAAAATCCATTTTTTAGATAATAATTTCTATAAAGGACATATAAAATTTTATGATTTAAACGGGATAATCCATTTTCATTCAACATATTCAGACGGTTCAGGCAAAATTGAAAATTTAATTAAAATTGCAAAAAAACTTAAAGCGGATTTTCTGATTTCATCGGACCATAATACTTTAAAACCTAAGTATGACGGGTTAGAAGGACATTACGGAAATTTATTTTATTTTGCAGGTGAAGAAATCAATACTGAATTCGGTCATTTTCTTGCATTAGGAATAAAAGACGAAATAAAAAGAGGGGATTATAAAGACGTTCTTTTAAACATAAAAAAACAAAATGGATTAGGGATTATATGTCATCCGCATAACTGGTGGACTCCGTGGAAAAATTTTTCCGTTTCAGGTTTTAACGGTATAGAAATAATAAATTTAGATTCTCAATGGAGAGGGATGAATCCTTTATATATTTTGTTGGTTCTGATTACTTATAAAATAAATAGTTTTTATTCCCTGCATTTTCTTGCGCATAAACCTAAAAAAACGTTAGAATTTTGGGACAGCGTTCAGAAGCACAATAGGCTGATAACAGGCATAGCATCAATAGATGCTCATTCCAATGTTAAAATTAGCAAAAACAAAAGAGTAAAGTTTCCAAAATACGAGGAACTTTTTAGTATCGCCAGAACACATCTGATGCTGGATAAAAAATTTTCCGGCAATATAGAAAAAGACAAAAGTTTAATAATAAAAGCTATTAAAAAAGGTTCTTGCTACTTTTCTTTTGATTTATTCGGAAAGCCCTCAGGTTTTTATTTTGAAGCGGAAACTATCGGGCAAAACAACAGGAATGAATATTTCGCAAGCGGAGACACTATAAATTTAAAAAAATTGAAAAATGAAATTCAATATATTAATTTTTATTCAGGGATAAATATAAATCATAAAAAGACAAACTATGAAATAATTTTATATAAAAACGGAAAACAATTATATCGAGTTAAAAATAGCGCCCTTGAATTTAAAATTAAGATTTCTTATAATAATACAAATATTAAACCGGTTAAATTGACAGATAAATTAAATACTGAAATTAAAAATAAAAACGATGATAATTACGGCATTGAAACAATTAAAGATTTTATAAATAATAATAAGCCTGAAAGTTCAAATTTTTACAGAATTGAGATTAATATTATAAAAGGGTATAAAAAAATCACATATCTTTACTCTAATAATATTGAAATTTTTAGCGAATAAGTGTATATTACTTATATCAATTTATTTATTCATTAACTATTATTCTATGCTATGACCCCAAACAATATTGAAAAAATAGATAAAGAATTTGTCTGGCATCCGTTTACGCAGATGCTTGATTGGGAAAAAGAGAACAATATCGTCATAGAAAAAGGCGACGGGATATATCTTTACGATATTCACGGAAATAAATATATAGACGGTGTTTCATCATTGTGGGTTAATATACACGGACATAATAATAAAGAATTAAACGATGCTATTAAAGACCAAATAGATAAAATATCCCATAGCACTTTATTAGGTCTTGCTAATGTGCCGTCTTCGGTTTTAGCGGAAAAACTTATTGAAATAGCTCCTGCAAGCTTAAAAAAAGTTTTTTATTCCGATTCAGGTTCAACTTCAGTTGAAATTGCAATTAAAGTTGCTTTTCAATATTTCAGGCAAAAAGGTTCAAAATATAAAAATAAAAAAAAGTTTATCGCTGCGACTTCGGCTTATCACGGTGATACAATAGGCAGCGTTTCCATAGGAGGCATGGAACTTTTTCATTCTATTTACAAACCCCTCCTTTTTGATACTTTAAGAATAACTTATCCATATTGTTATAGATGTCCGTTTAATTTAAAATATCCTAATTGCGAACTATATTGCGCCAAAGAAGCCGAGAAAATAATAACCTATTATGCGGATCAGGCGGCGGCAGTTGTCATTGAACCTATGATTCAGGGAGCGGCGGGTATGATAACTATGCCGGCGGGATATATGAAAAAAATTGAAAAAGTATGCCATGATAATGAAGTTTTGCTGATTATAGACGAAGTAGCCACCGGTTTTGGAAGAACAGGAAAAATGTTTGCATGCGAACATGAAGACATTAATCCAGATGCGATGTGTATTGCAAAAGGTATAACAGGAGGCTATCTGCCTATGGCTGCGACCCTTTTTTCTCAAGAAATTTACGACGGGTTTCTAGCAAATTTTGAAGACAACAAAACTTTTTTTCACGGTCATACATATACGGGAAATCAGCTTGCAGCTGCTGCAGCCGTAAAATCTATAGAACTGTTTAAAAAAAATAATATTATTAATGCTATTGCTCCAAAAATAGAACATTTTTCAAAACTGCTTAAAGAATTTGATGCACTTAATAATGTAGGGGAAGTTAGAACTATAGGTCTTATGGCGGGAATAGAACTTGTTGCCGATAAAAATACTAAAGAACCTTATCCGCAAAAAGATACAATAGGTCATAAAGTAATATTAAAAGCAAGAGAAAAAGGCGTTATAATAAGACCTCTTGGAGATATTATTGTAATTTTGCCGCCCCTTGTCATAGGAATAAATGAAATTGACGAACTTTTAAGCGTTGTTTACGATTCTATTAAGGCTGTTACCCAGCAATAAAATTATATGATTAATTTATAAATAATTTACATAAAATCATTGCTTATTCTGAATTAGTCAGTCAACATTTAGTAAATTAAATTAAACAATTAATCTAAATACAGCATTGTTGATTTATGTAATTTTTATCTGGAAGTATATATATAAATTAATACAATATTAATCAAATGTCTTCTCATAATTAAAATTATCAATTAAAAATCATTAATGAACTCAAGCCTGTTTAAATATTTATCTTCCCTTATAGCTTTTGCTATTTCATTTGGATATATAGGTATTATATTTTTGATGATTTTAGAAAGCTGCGCTTTGCCTGTTTCTTCCGAAATTGTACTTGGAACTGCAGGTTTTCTCTCAGGGCAAGGTAAATTTAATTTTTATTTAGTAATTCTGTCCGCAACGGCAGGAACTTTAATAGGTTCTTCGCTGCTTTATCTAATTGGAGTTAAAGGCGGAAGAATATTTTTAGAAAAATACGGAAAATATTTGCTGATCAGTAAAAAAGATATTGAAAAAGCAGACAAATGGTTTGCAAAATATGGCAGCTTTGCCGTATTTATAGGAATAATGCTTCCCGTTATAAAAACGTATATAGGATTTCCGCCCGGCGCTTCTCTTATGAACTATAAAAAATTTGCTGTTTTTGTTGTCGCAGGTTCTCTTATATATAATACGGTCGTTGTTTATCTCGGTTTAAAACTCGGACAAAATATATATTTGATAAAACCGTTTTTTCATAAAATGGGACTGGCTATGATTATAATAATATTCATTTTATTTGCCATTTATATATATGCGCATGTTAAGAAAGCTTTCGCAAAATAAAAATCAGAAAAATAATAACCGTCATATTGCTGCAACAGGAAGATTTGCCGTAATTGAAGAAATAATACAAAATTTTTATTTTGAGACTGTTAATAAAATATCTTATTCCAAGTATGATATTAATTCAAATATAAATATTAACCCCAATATTAATAAAAATTTAAACACTGATGATACAGGTATTAATATTTATACCGATAATGATAGCATTAGTGCCTATGTCAATGCCCATGCCCGTGCAAACATTAACTATACAGGTGTTTCAAATAAATCAATAAGTTTTAAAAATTTTACCAGAAAAAATATATTATTTTACGCTTTTTTTGTAATTGCTTTAATATTCCTGCTCATGCCTTTTCAACGTATTAACAGCATTAATATTCCTTTTTTCATATTCAAAGATTTCATTGTTGTTTTATTTGCACTATTTTTTTTATTGTATAAAATATATAAATATAAATATAAAAGCGGTTATGATTATAAAGCTATTAATAATAATGATGATAATTATACCGATAAATATAAATATATTATGCAACGCGATAATGATAAGCGTTTAAATAATAATTATCATAAAAACAATAATAACAATAATAATAGTCTGAAAACACATAATAACAACGATAATTATTTTAAATTAGGGATTTTAGATTTTGATAATTATAGGTGCGAAGGTAATTTATATGCAAACCAAAATAGTATTAATATTTATGATAATAATAAATTTAATAATAGCAATATAAATAGCAGCAATAATAAAAATATTAATAAAAATTTCAATAATAAATTAATTATAGGAATAGATAGAAAAAAAAGATTTGAACATATTATGATAATATCGCCGACAGGAGGCGGAAAAACTTCAAAATACATAATACCTTCAATCGAAAACGATGCCTGCTTTGATAATACAAGCGTTTACGCAATAGATATAGACGGACCTTATTTATATAATGCCGTTAAAGATAAATGGCTCATTAATAAAAAAAGAATAATCCATTTTGACCCTTACAATACAGATTCAATTCATTTTAATCCTCTAATAGAAAGATATAATAATTATAATAATAATGAGACTAAAATTATACCTGTAAGCGATGATAAACTTTATGAATTATCTTCTATGATTTTTTACGCCGATAATAATGAGCTTAAAGGAGGAGATATTCAAGCGCATAAATATTATTCTAAAAGGAGCGCAGATATTTTATACGGCTGTTTATTGTATATGAAATATAAATATGATATTAAATATCTTAATTTAATTACGTCAAAAAAATTTTTTGAAAAAGGATTTAATTTTATAGAAAAGGAAATAAAATCATTTAATGGAGAAAATAGCAAAAAAATAAAAGAAATTTTTAATAATTTTTTTGAAATTCCTTCCTATGAGAGAGCTAAAATTATTACAGATATTTTAAACGGGCTTGATTTTATCAAAAACGGTACCGTAGAAGATTCTTTTAAAACAAATGAAAATGTTTTGAACGGCGGAAATTTTTTTACTATAAAAGATTTGTTTGATTATAATAAAGACACTTTAATCATTGTTGCCGTTCCGAAGGAAAAAATCAATTCAGGCGGCTCAAGACTCATTTCTTTTATTACCGATTTAGTCATTAAAGAAATTTATGAATACAGGAGAACAATTTTAAGAAATAATGCTAATGAAGATAAAAATACTGATATAAACTTAAATTATAATTATAAAGATATTTTTATATATTTAGATGAATTCCCTGTTTTAAATATAAATAATTTTGATATAGAGCTCGCAAATTTAAGAAAAACAGGAACAGGAGTGTGTATAAGTTTGCAAGATATTTCATTTTTAAAAAATAAATATGGAGATATTTCACTTATAGATTCAAATATAGGAACTCATATCATAATGGGCAATGCAGGTATTGATACTGCCAAGCGTTATTCGGAAAAAATGGGTCAAAAATATATTTTGCATAAAGAAAAATTTAATATGGGCACCGATAATTATTATAACAATTATTCTCAAAACGAAATTAATACGGATAATGCAGACCACCATAATTATGATAATTATAGTAGTTATAATAATAAAATTGATAATATTTTAAATGCTCTCGGAATAATCCGCAAAAGAGAAACTCCTGTAGCTTCGGGGTTATATCCGCTAATGAATGCCGATGAAATTAAAAATATGGATATAAACGATGTTTTGATTTATTCTAAATTTACGAGACCTTTTATTTTGTCATTAAAGTGAATTTAAAAAAATAATTAATAATTTTTTAATTTAATTGCCTGCACCATAGATTTTGCTAAATTTTTATAAAATGAAGAACTCCCGTTTTTTTCTAATTTTCCATAATATTTAAGCGCATTTTTATAATTTTTGTTTTTCAAATAAATATAGCCTATCTGAGAGAGTTCATATTGAAAATGTTTCCCCGCCGTCTGCAGTTTGTATGCTTTTTTAAAATTAAACAATGCGTTTTTAAATTCTTTTAATTTATAATAAATAATGCCGGAATAATAAAAACTTGAGTCTAAAATATCAGACTCTTTTTTTGCATAATTATTTTTTATTATAATATTGAAATAATGCAAAGATTTATTTATCATACCGCCGTTATAATCATCTACGGCTAACAGGTATAATGTTTTAACATATTCTTTTCCTTTAAGTCTGTTTAAATTTTCTTTAAGAATGTTTAATGTATCTTTTTCAATCCCTAATTTTGTATTATCTTTAATTTTAAGATTTAGAGCTTTATTAAATAAAATTTTATTTTTAATTTGAGGCAATTTAATCATATTTGCTAATTTTAGCGAATGTTTGTATTTTTTTGCTTTATAATAAATATTAGCTAAATAATATAATGAATTAATATTGGTCTTGTTGTTGTAATATTTATTAGCATAATATATAGCTTTTTTTATATTTCCTTTATTAAATTCTATTTTAGAAAGCATATAATATATATTCGGATTTAAATTATTTTTCCCTATTAAAAATGATTTGCGCCTGTATATTTTTATAGCTTTATTATATTGATGTTTTGAAAAATAATTGTTTATTGCCGTGTATAATAATTTTGAGGCTATTTTCTTATATTTTTTCTTATTTTTTAGACCGGTCTGAAAATTAAATAGAATTCGGCTTAAATAGTTAAGACTTTTATTATAATTCTTTTTTGCAAAATAATATTTAAATAAATATTTTAGAGCTGATAATTGAATAGAAGGGTAGTTTATATTCTCAGCTTCAAAATTAACTAATTTTAGACCTGCTTTTATTTGATTTTCTCCAATCAAAGATTCCCCGTATTTCAGTATTGATATATTGTGGTAATAATATATACCGCAAACTTTTAAACTATTGCGAAAATCTTTTGAGGCAAAAGCATATTTTTTAAGTTTTAAAAAAATTAATCCTTCAAAATAATTTTTATAACATAAATCTTTTTTATCCGGTTTAAAAAGATTTTTAATATTTAAAACTAAAAGCGCTTTTTTAAAATCTGATCTAATATTAACAAGGTAATTCAAGTATATTTCATTAAATTTATTACCCCTTGTTAATAAAAAACTATCTGCATCAAAAAAATGACGCAAATTTTTACCGCTTAATATTTTTGCAGCTTTTTTATTTTTGTTTGATTCAGCGTAAGTTATTCCAAGATAAATTAAAGATTTTAAATTTAATTTTTTCATGTAGCGCAAATTATTATCCGCTTTTATTTTTTCTTTAGTTTTTTTTATTAAAAATTTAAAATCTCTAGTGGAACGTCTGACATTATTAAGATTAAAATCGCACTTTGCCATATAATAAATTACGGAATATATTTTTGAATAATCAGGATATTTAAAAATAATATGTTGAAAATACGATTTGGCAATTAAAAAATTACTACCGTAATAGTAAATTTTCCCAAGCAAAAAATATGTTTTAGCATTATTTAATTTATTAAGCGAGTAATTATTCAGAATAAATTTTAATAAACTGTATGATTTAAGATATTGTTCTGATTTATAATAACCCTCGGCTTTTTTGTAAAGAATAACGGCTTGACGCTGCGAATTGCCGGTATTGCTTGCAGAAAATGCTTTATGTATAGATATAAAAACAAATAAATAAAAAACCGGAATAAAAACTGCGCATATAACAAATATAAATAAAAAATTAGTTCTTTTATGTTCTTTTATTTCTATATTATTCATTTTACTTATTTTTATATGTTTATTTTTAAATTTTATTTATTTTTATATATTTTTTATTAAATGATTACTTATTTATATACATTATGGATTAATTAATTAATAATGGTATATATAATTGATAGATTAATATATTATATATAGATTATATATAGATTATATATAGATAGATAAATTTATACTATGTTTTTAATTATTTGTGTTTGATTTATTTATTTTAAATTATTACTGCGGTATCTTTTTAATTTTTCAATCAAAGTCGTTCTGTTGATGCCTAATATTTTTGCGGCTTTATCTTTTACGCCGTTAGAAATTTCCAGGGCTTGTTTTATCAGATTTAATTCAAATTGTTCAACTTCGTTCTTTAAGTTTATAGGGTTGATACTTAAGTCTAATGTATTTATTAAATTATTATTATTATTATTATGATTATCTATTTTGCCGCCTATATTATTATTTGATGCTGAATTATCTATAGCAGTTTTAATTTCTGTATGTTTTTTTATATTATTTATGTTATTATCGTTTTGATTTAGATTTAACCCTTTTTCTAAATAGTAAGTTTTATTAATATCGGAGTTTTTAAAATATTTATCCGGAATTTCATCTTCAGTTATAACACCTTTTTCGTTCAAAACAACAAGCATTTCTATAATATTTTCTAGTTCTCTGACATTGCCGAACCAGTCGTAGCTCAAAAGAATTTTTACTGCATTTTCAGATATACCGTAAACTAAATTATTCTTTGCGGAAGCTAATTTTTTCAAGAAATGATATATTAATAAAATTATATCAGATTTTCTTTCCCTTAAAGGTAAAATATATATAGGTATTACATTTATTCTGTAAAATAAATCTTCCCTGAATAAATTTTTTGCGACGAGTTCTTCTAAATTTTTATTCGTTGCGGTAATAATTCTGCAATCTACTTTTGTCGGTTTTATAGAACCGACAGGTTCAATTTCATGTTCCTGTATTACCCTTAAAAGCTTTACCTGAAGGCTGAAATTCATATCGCCTATTTCGTCAAGAAAAATTGTGGATTGATTCGCCAGCTCAAATCTACCGGGCTTATCGGCATAAGCTCCGGTAAAAGCGCCTTTTTTATAGCCGAATAATTCGCTTTCTAATAATTCTCCCGGCATTGCTCCGCAATTTACGGGTATAATATTTTTTTTATTTCTTTTTGATTTCTGATGAATTAATCTTGCAACTAATTCTTTTCCTGTTCCTGATTCTCCTGTAATTAAAACATTGCTGTCTGAAAGCGCTATTTTTTTTATGCCGTCAATTATTTTTTTTAATTTATAAGAAATACCGTATATATTTTCTTCTAATTCTATGTTAATATCATTTAACAGAGAAGATTCAATATCAATAAATGCACCCGTATTTTTTTTTTTGAAAATTTTTGAATCCACGAAATTTTCATATCGTATATTGACGATATTTTGCGGATACAATGCGTGGTCAATTTTATGTTTTATAAGTTCTAGAATATTGTTTTCCGTTAAATTATTAATATCTTCAACATAAACAAAAAGATTTAAATTTCTTCTGGAGCCTATTTTTGCAATATAAGATATATTTGCTTCATTATATTCAAAAATAATATAAGTTGAATTTTGAAAATGTTTTGGGAGTTCATTACAATTTTTAAGCAGTTTTATTTTATCTGCAGATAAGGTTTTTAAAAGCGTTTTTTTAATGATAATCCCTGCTTCTTCAGTTTGCGTAATTATATATGCAAGGTATTTAAAATTATTTTCTGTTTGACTGCCGCGCATCATTTTATTTATAATTAAAGGTATTATGATTACAGTAATAATTGACGGATATAATTTTATATTTAATTCTTATTTTAAAATCAGCGTAAAATCTGAAAAACTACAAGAATTAAGAAATAACGCTATTATTTTACTATCAAGATATTATAATGTAAAAAAAAATAAAGTGATAGTGGTTTTTGACGGTTATCTGACTCAGGAACCTGCCGAGTCAAAATATAATATAGGTAATATTGAAGTAATTTATTCAAAAAGAGGGGAAAAAGCTGACGCTGTTATAATGCGCATAGCTGAAAAAATCAGGAATTCCTTAGTTGTTACAAATGATAATGAAATCAAGAGATATGTTGAAAGATTAGATAACGTTTCCAGTATAAGCCCCGAGGACTTTAAACTTATAGTAAATAATATTATTATAAATGAAGAAGGGGGGAGTGACAAATATTTAAATGATTACGATTTTACCGATGATGCAGGCGATGATTTTTGTAATGAATCCAAACATTCAAGCACTAAAAAGAAAGGTAACCCCCATAGACTTTCTAAAAAAGAAAGATTGAAAATGAGAAAAATTAAAAAACTTTAATTTTTTAATTAAATTATTACATTAATTCTGCAGCAATAGAACCCATGAATAATATTTCAATAATAAGCAATACCTGATTCCCACCTGCGCTGAGGAGTTCCGAAGTAGAAAAACGCACGCCGCTTCAGTTAATGAGGATATAAGCCGAGAGCGAAGCAGTCATCCTGAAAATAAATTTCAATGAAAGTATTAAAAAATTTATTTAACCGGGGATAATTTTATTAAAAGCTTTTTTTATTTGCTGCAGCTGGGTTTCTATTTTAGCATCTATTTCGCCAAAATCGGTTTTAATAAAAGTATTTCCCGGTAATAGATTGGTGTCTGATGCAAATGAAATATTTGATTGTATGTTTTTTGACAAATCTTTTGCTATTTTTGAATTTTTACTAAACGAAGCATAATCGGAAGGGTTTAAATATATAATAATATTGGTAGAATTTGCCGCTTTGTCTATGGCATCCGATATTATATTTTTCAAGAAATCATTGTCCGACAATACAGCGGATTTAACTATTTTTTCTGCAATTTTTAATGATAAATCTACAACGTCTTTTGTGACGTCATTATATAAAATATTTTTAAATTGACCGATTTCCGACGCGATTTGCGTCATATTTTTGACTTCTTTCTCTAAAGATTTGGTAGCTTCAATTTTGCCTTCTGCAAAGCCTTCTTTATATCCCTTGCTTTTATTTTCTTTAAATATAAGTTCTTCTTTATCCTTAATTGTTTTATCTAATTTTTTTTTATAGCCGTCTATATGGTTTAAAATAAATTTTTGAATTGAAGGAGGAATTGATTCCAGCAATATAAGCAGTTCCTCGTCTTCCCCGATATTACCGCTTTTTATAACGTTTGCAAGAATAATTTTAGATCCGTCGTATATCGTATCGTCTTCTAAATTAACTTCAAAATTTCTTATAACATTTGACATAATAATTATTATAATTAATCAAAATTTAAATATATATTTATTATACAAGTTTTTCGCTTTCAGATTTGACAGTAATACTTATTTTGCCTTCATCTTCTAACCTTCTGGCAATTTTTAATATTTCATGCTGCACTTTTTCAACTTCAGAAAGTTTTTTTGGACCCATAGCCCCAAGATCGTCCACTATCATTTCCTGAGCTCTTTTTGAAACGTTGGCAAGAATTTTATCTTTAACTTCATCTGAAGCAGCTTTTAAAGCCATAATTATCTGGTCATGAGAAACTTCACGCAATACAATCTGCATAGATTTATCGTCAATTAAAGCAAGGTCGTCAAAAGTGAACATTAATTCCCTGATTTTTTCAGCCTCTTCCTTATCTAATTTTTCAATATCGTTCATTATAGGTTCTTCAATAGATTTGTCCATATTATTCAGGATTTCGGCGACTATTTTAACTCCTCCGACCAATTTGCTTTGGGTAGAGCCGGTAGATTTTAGTTGTTCCTGAAGAACTTCGTCCAGATCTTTTATCACCCCTGGAGGAATTCTTTCGAGCTTTGCTAATCTGAAAACAACCTGAGATCTTATAGATGAAGGAAGTAAACTTAAGACAGAAGCAGCTTGCATAGGTTCAAGATGTCCCAATATAAGCGCAATGGTCTGAGGATGTTCGTTCCTCACAAAATCGGCTATAACATGCGGGTCAAGCCATTTTAATGTTTCGAGACCTTCTTCTTCAATGGGGCCATGTAAATTATCTATTACTTTTTTAGCTTTTTCTGGATCAAGCGATTTTGCTATTAAATTTTTTACATAGTCATCAGCTTTAATAACTAATCCTACATTGCCGAAGTTTGAATTAAAATCTTTTAATACTAAATCCGAATCTTCTTTTGAAATAGGCGGTAATTGATTCATATATTTAGTTATTTTTTGAATTTCAACGAGATCTAATTTTCTAAAAATTTCAGAAGCAGCATCTTCACCAATTGAAACAAGGAATACAGCCGCTTTTTCAGCTCCGATGAATTTCTTAGTCATTATTATACATCCCTTCCGTTATCTCTTAAAAGGGTTTTAACGTAATTGGTAGCAGATTCAGGATCTGAATGGATTATGTTTACCGCCGTTTCTTTTAACGTTGGTTCAGGTTTAGGCGGCGCTTGTTCTTTTAATTGAGATATTGCCTCGCCCCTGCGTTCTTCTAAATCAGTCATTTCTTCTTTTTGTTTATATGCGGTAATGTAATTTAAAATAGGTTTTAGAATTAATAATATTAAAAGAAGAACCGCTATGAGAATAATGAAATATTTAATTATCAGCATTAAATGCGATTTAATAATTGAAATAAAAGTTTTTTTAGAAGGCTTAGGTATATAGACGGAAACTTTTTTAAAAGGCATATTTGCAACTATAACTTTATCTTTAGATAATTTTGAATATCCTATGGCGGTTTTTACGATATTTTTAAACAAAGCAATCTGGCTTGCGGGTCTCGGCGTATATTTTGTAGTAATTTTCCCTGCTTTATTTTTTATTTTTTTATACACTCCGTTAACTAAAACAGAAACGTCAATTTTTTGAATAGTTCCCGCAGGATAAGAAATCTTTTCTATTTTTTTTGAAACGTCATAATTTGTAATTACTTTTTTTACGTTATTGCGTTTTGGCGTCATAACGGGAATAGGAGTTTTTCCAGGAGGCAGATTTGATTTTGCTCCAGGTATGCCTGATGGTTTAACCGAGCCTACGGAAGATGATTTATAAGTTTCCTGAGAAGCGATAGCGGTAGTATTTGGATTATATGTTTCTTTAGATTCTATCTTTTTTGAAAAATTAACTTTGGCAAATACTTTTGAAACTACATTGCCGCTTCCGACGACAGGTATAAGCATATTGTTAATTTTATTTTCAAGGTTGTGTTCTATTTTTTTAACATAACTTAGCTGATAAGTGGAATAAATAAAATTTTTTCTGTGAGGCAAGGAAAGTATCTTGCCGCTGGTATCTACTATGGTAATGTTTTTTGATTTAAGTCCTTGAACCGAGCTTGCGACAAGATGCATAATTCCGGAAATTTCTTGTCTGTTAAGATGCATTCCCGTATGCAGTTTAATTATGACCGATGCTTTTGCTGGAATTCTTCGAGTCACAAAAATAGAATGACGCGGCAATACGATGATAACCCTTGAATATTTTACCTGATTAAGCTCGTTGATTGTTCTTTCTAATTCTCCCTGTAAAGCTCGCTGATATTCTACATGCTGTATAAAATCGGTCATACCTATCTGATATTTGTCAAATATTGAAAATCCGACGCCTTCCTGTCTTGGAAGCCCCGCGGAAGCAAGTTTAAGCCGAGTGGTATAAACTTTATTTTTGGGAACTAAAATAGTTTTGCCCTGATCTGAAAGCTTATACGGAATTGCGTAAGTATGCAGCTTATTGATAATAGCAGATGCGCTTGCAGGGTTTAGATTAGAAAATAAAACACGATATTTAGGAGCGGAGGCGTACATTGCCATAAAATAAATTGCAGCCAAAACCCCCATTATAAGAACTGCAAATATAATTTTGCGTTCTATTGAAAGATCCGCGTAGAATTTTTTAAATTGAGTTCCAAAATCTTTAAATGTAGCTGCCATTTGTATTATTTTTGTATTATTATTATATAGGTATAGATTAGTTTATAAAAATTTATAAGTAAAAATTATGGTTATTTATAAATAAAAATAAATAAATAAAAATTAAATTAAAAATTATTATTTTAAAAAAAATTGATGAGAATAAATTGTGAGTATAAATATAATATATAATATAAAAACAAAAAATTTTAAACCTGCATATTTATAACTGTGTTGTAAGCCGTAATAATTTTATTTCTCATCTGCATCATAAGTTCAAAAGAATCATTTGCCTTTTCTACGTCAATCATAGCCTGATGTATATTTGAAGATTTTCCTGAGGCTATTAATTCCGTTTGCTTATTTGCGTCAGTCTGTATATTATTGACCTTGTCTATATAGCCTGAAAGCGTATTTGAAAAGCTGCCTGCGCCGTTTCCGTTTGAAGAGGAAGAAGCTGCGGCAGAATTAGGATTAGCTATATCGTTCGGATTTAATTCTTTTATAGAATTAATATTTATGCTGTTTATCGGGATTGCCATAATAAGTCTCCAAATGTATATTTTAAAATTATTTATGCAGTTTTTGTTTAGTTTATTTTAAGTTATTTTTATATTTAACTATTTTTTATTTTTATTTAAATTATATTTATTATTTAAATAAAGTTTATTATTTTTTTATTTTAATTTAATACATTAATGAATACATTAAATATATATTATTATTTTATAAGTTATTTAACTGAGTGTCAAATTTTTAACGTCAAATTTTTAGTTAATTTTTAGTTAAATTTTTAAAGATGTTTGAGACATCGCTTTAGATTCGGCTATTACTTGAGCATCTGCCTGATAGGCTCTTGTTGCAGAAATCATATTAACCAATTCCCTAATAGACGAAATATTCGGAATCTTAACGTAGCCCGCTCTATTTGCTAAAGGATTTGAAGGGTCGTATTTTAAAGTAAACGGATGATTTGCATTTTCTATTTTATCAACCTCAACCCCAAAATAATTACCGAAACTTGTAGTCTTAAATAGAGGCTCTTTTTTTACATACGGCAAACCGTTTCCCGCATTGTCGGTATTAATATTGGCAAGGTTTGACGATATTACATTCATTCTGATTCTTTCGGCATTTAATCCTTCAGCTGCAATTTTTAATGAAACATTAAAACTCATATCGGTATCCTCATTTTATATTAATTTATATTAATATAAATATAAATTTTTTATTTTAATTTATTTTAATTTTAGTTTATTTTTTATTTTAATTTATTTTAATTTTAGTTTATTTTTTATTTTAATTTTAGTTTACCATTTTAAGAGTATTATTTTACAATATTAATTAATTATCTAAACCGTTAAATTATTAAAGAATTCAACTAAGTTAAAGTTAAGGAGCAGTTTGCGTAATAACATAATTCAGCATTGAAAATTTTTTAGTCAATAATCCTGCAACAGCTTGAAATCTTATTGCATTTGAAGACATTTCTGCCATTTGGGAGCTTAAGTTTACTGTATTGCCGTCCAATGCAGGTACAGATTGAACTTTTTGTTTTTCAACAAAGGCATTTCCAAAACTTTCAGAATTATTAAGACCTAAATTTGTAAAATCTTTAGGACTGTTTGTCTTTAGCTTAAGCGAACTGCCTGAATTAACAATGTCTTGCATTACTTTTTCGAAATTAACTGTTTTTTCCTTATATCCCGGCGTATTGGCATTGGCTATATTGGAAGCTATAACATTCTGTCTTTCGCTCAGGACATTTAAACTGTCATCCAATGTGCTGTATATTTTTCCAAAAAGTTCCATTTTGACCTTTAGTAATTAATAGTGATAGTATTAAATAGTAATAAAATAAATATTAAATATAATAAAGTATATCGTATATTTTTTAACTAAAAAGTTCAATATTAAAATATGCAAAATCTATGCCATATAATTTAATTTAACCAAATTAAAAATACACAGAATATATGCCGTATAATTTAACCAAAGAAACCTCTTTCGTAAAGCAGAGATGCTTACTAATAGATTATGAAGTTCTCTAATCTGACAAAGATATATTTACATAGTTTACATAAACATAGTTTACATAGGAAGATAAACGCTTATTTTAGCGCCGTCGGCAGAATTTTCTGCATTTATGTAGCCGCCGTGCAATATAGCATTATTTAAAGCTATTGATAGTCCCAAACCTGTCCCGCCGCTTTTTTTTGTGGAAAAAAAGGGAGTAAATATTTTATCCATATTTTCTTTTTCAAATCCTTTGCCGTTATCCTTAAATGTTATACAAATATAGTCGGTATCATTTGAATCGTTTTTTATTATTGTACTGTTTATATTAATTATGCCGTTATTTTCAGGAACGGATTGGCAAGCGTTAATTATAATATTTAAAAAACTCTGCGTTAATAAATTTTTATCTCCGTTAATAAAAAGATCCCTATCAATATTTTCATCAACGGTAATATTTTTTTGTTTTACAATATATGATGCGAATAAAATTGAATTGTTGCAAATATCATACAAATTTTGTTTTGAAATATCAGGTTTTATATTTTTTGAAAATTCAAGCAGATTGGTAATTGTGGTGTTCATATTTTTGACGGCGGAAATTATATAGGAAATAATTTCCTTATGTTTTTCGTCTTTTAATTCTGTTGATAAAATAGATGCGAATAATTCTACAGAGCCTAAAGGATTTCTTATTTCATGAGCTATTTTTGCCGACATTTCTCCTATTTCGGCAAGTCTTTTTGTTTTTTTAATTTCCTCTATATTTTGAAAAATAAATATTCTGCCTGAAAATTTTTTATTTTTCCCGTATAAAATTTTAATATAGGCAAAGATAGGAATGGATTTGCTTTTTGAAATAGCCATTGTTTTTTCAATAGGATTAAAGATAGGTTTTATAAAATCCTCAAGTGTTGCTTTTTCAAAAAAGATGTATAAAAATTCATTTATATCTTTATTTAAATATTTAATTAAATTATTTTGTGAAATAAGCGCCGTTAAATATTTATTTATAAATGTTATTTTATTTGATTCATTGGTAATTATAACTCCTAAAGGCATGCTTTCTAGAACCGCATTTAAATTTTCTTTTAAATCTATTATTTTTTCTTCTAAGCTGTTGTAATAGTTGGAAAGTTTTACGGAAGCCAGTTCAAAAGATTTAAAAGCTTTTTCTAAAGATTCTTTGTCTGGATTAATAGTGAACGGTTCTAAAATAATCTCCGGATTAATATCTATTTTAATATCGGCTCTGCCGTTAACATCGTTATCATCATTATTATCACCATTAATAGTGCTAATTTTATTATTTTTATCGGTAATCATAATCAACTGTATTATTTACTAATTATTATTATATTTAAGTTATATTATTTATTGCTAATTTTGCAATTTTCTTAATGCGTTTATGCGTTTCTCAATTTGTTTTCTTAGATATTGTATCATAATTTATATTTATATTTATACTGTTATATATTGTATAATTATATTATATTGATTATCTTAAATCTGATAATTTTTATTGGCGGAGTATAGTATAAATGCTTAAAGAAAAAATAATGATTGTTGACGATGATCCTTATATGCGTTCTGCATTAAGTCTTGGTCTTTCTAAATTAAACAGAAAAGGGGAAATTTTTTCCTCTGCCGAAGATGCGCTAAATTATATAAATAAAAATAGCAATGACTTTTTTCTGATAATTTCGGATTTAAATCTGTCTGGAATGGACGGAGTAAGCTTTTTAAATGAAATAAAAAAAATAAAAGACTTTAAGAATACGCCTTTTGTTATTATTACGGCATACGGAACTATAGAAAGCGCAATAATAGCCATAAAAAACGGAGCTGCAGATTATCTTTTAAAACCGTTCAGTATATCGGATCTTGAAAACACAATAAAAAATATAGAAAAAATTATATATGAAAAGCGCAGTTTTGAAAAGAACGGCATAAACTTTATAAAAAATAGCGCTGCGTACGATACCGATGCAGATGATATAGATATTAATGACAATAACAATGATGATGACGATAGCAATAAAGATACAAACGTCTGTTTGGATAATAATATTAAAAATTCAATAAATTCAATAAATTCAACTACTATAATAAATCTAAAAAATCATAAAAATAAAATAATAAACGATAAAGTAAATAATTTTGTTTTTTTGTCTGAAAAAATGAAAAAAATAGAATCGTTTATAAATATTATAGCGCCGACCGATGCGACGGTTCTTATAACAGGGGAGTCGGGCACAGGAAAGGAAGTCGTCGCTAAATATCTGCATAATAAATCCGGAAGAAACGGCAATTTTATCGCCGTTAATTGCTCGGCAATTGTTCCTACGCTTCTTGAAAGCGAATTATTCGGTCATGAAAAAGGGGCTTTTACAGGAGCGTCAGCCAGAAAGACGGGAAAATTTGAACTTGCGAATAACGGCACGATACTGCTTGACGAAATAGGCGATATGGATAAAAATCTTCAATCCAAAATTCTGAGAACACTTCAGGAACACTATATAGACCGGGTTGGAGGAGATAGTCCCGTGCATATTAATACAAGAGTTATAGCTGCAACTAATAAAGATTTAAAAAAAATGGTTGAAGAAGGAACATTTAGAGAAGATTTATTTTACAGACTGAACGTTCTGCCTATAGAATTGCCTCCTTTAAGAGAAAGGAAAATAGATATTAAGCCCCTGAGTGTTTATTTTATTAAAAAATATGCCAGAAAATATTACCGAGATATAAATATTATATCAGAAGACGCTTTAGATTATTTAATGTCATTGGATTATAAAGGCAATGTCAGAGAATTAGAAAATATAATAGAAAGGGGAGTAATACTTGCGCAAAACAGCGATATTCTAAATATATCGCATTTGAGCAGATTAGATATATTAAGCGGCTCATACAACAACAATAATAATGCAGATAATTTAAGCCGGTTGTTTGAATATACCGGCGGGCAAAATAATAAAAAAAGTATTATTATAAATACAATAGATACGGGTAATACAGGTAATATGAATAATGCTAATGACGATAGTTTAAATACTATCGGCGATAATCTAAATAATGATAATAATAATGATAATGATAATAATAATGATAATGATAATGATAATGATAATGATAATATTAAGAGTCCTGATATAAATGATGTAATCAATATAAACAGTAAAGATAAATATAACTGTAATATTGAAAATAATTTAGCCGATTATAATAAATATAATAAAATGGATATTCTGAATATTAAAGAAATGGAAAAAAAATTAATAGGCGAAGCCCTTAAAAAAACAGGCGGAAATAAAAACAAAGCGTCCGAATTACTTGGCATTACATCAAGAACGTTAAGAAATAAATTAAAAGAATTTGAAACTGAAGATAAATAAATATCATAATATAACCGTCTTTAATCCTTATATAATATGTATATTATATAAGGATTAAAGTAACCGTATATAGCCGTGAATTAACAATATATGATATGATATGATATGATATAAAAAATAAAAACTCAAAATTGCCGATAGAAAAGTTTATTTTGGGAAAAAGCAGAATATTGCGAATAAAAAATTATAGTTTTAAAATAGCAGCTTATATTAACTTAGTATTAACTTATATTAATTCTTACAAATTATTATGAATACGCAGCTAAGATATAAAGAAAATGAATTAGAAAAAATTATAGACATAATTAAACAATACGATAATACAGCTGAAATTATTTTTTTCGGTTCCAGGACAGATCTTTCAAAAAGAGGCGGAGATATTGATATTATGATAAAATTACACAATATTGACAATATTATTAAAAGAAAAATTAGAGTTGAATTGATAAAAGCGATAGGAGATAGAAAAATTGATTTAATATTAACGGAAGATATCAACAAAAACGCCTTTATAAAAAATATTTATCATACAGGAATAAAATTTGATTAAAATTATTATGAGCAAAAACATTGAAATATTCAAAGAAAATTTTGAAATTTTTGCAAAAACAATTAATTGGCTTGATATATCTTATAAAAAATGTAATAAAACCGGCATTAAAAATAAATACACAAAAAATGAATTGGAAGCTTTTGAAGCATTATGCGCCAGATTTGGCAGATCTATAGATGTTTTTATAAATAAATTTCTCAGGGGTCTTGATATATTGGAACTTGAAAACATAGAAACAAAATTGGATATCGTGTTTAGGGCGGAAAAAAGGGGTTTTGTAGATTCTGCAGATGATTTAATAGCAATGAAAGATTTAAGGAATGAGATTGTACTTGAATATTTAGAAGATTCAATAATAAGCAAGTTTGATGAGGTTCTTAAATATTCCTTGCAAATGTTAATGATTTACGATAAAGCTAAAAAATACTGTCTAAAAAAAGAATATATATAATATTTCAAGTAATTTTCTTTATAATAATAGTCGTAATTTTTTTAAGTTAAAATAAAATACGGCACGGATATTGCTTAACATATAATATGATAATATAATATGATAATACTGGAACGTAAATATAAATATAAAGGAAAATTTTTCCGCAAATTAACAATAAATAATAAAAAAAAGGAAAAATTTTCATAAATAATATGGAGGAAATAAAATGTCCGTAAATTCTCTTTTTGGGGCGCCGACCACAGCTGCTTCAACAATACCTAGTGCGTCTTCAACATCGTCTCAAGCGGCAGCGCCGTCAAATATGTACGGTTCGGCATCATCGTCAAGCAACAGCAATTTGATAAGCGAGAGTTCTTTTATGACTTTAATGGTTAAAGAACTTCAAAATCAAAATCCTCTTCAGCCTATGTCTAATACGCAATTTATTTCTGAGTTAGCTCAGTTTAATTCTATGAATGAACTAAGCACGATGAATACATCTATGAGCAGTTTAGTTTCTTCTGAAAATCAGGCGGCAATGGGCAGCGCCGTTAATTTAGTCGGTAAAACCGTTCAGGCAAACGGAAATTCTTTGCAATACGGCGGCAGCGGAACGGTTAATTTAGCTTATTCGCTTCCTCAAAATTCAGCAAACACTTCAATGGATATATATAATAGTTCAGGCAATCTTGTATATAACACAAATTTAGGCGCAGAAACCGCGGGTAGCCAGAGCTTTGACTGGAATGGAATGACTAATTCAGGAACGCAGGCTCCACAAGGAAATTACTCATTTTCGGTTAATGCTTCCGATTCGTCGGGCAATTCTATAACGGCGCAAACTATGGCAGGCGGAACCGTAACGGGAATAACTTCTTCAAACAGCGGAGCGGTAGAGCTTGAGCTTAACAACGGAACTACTGTGCCTTTATCAAGCGTTCAAGGCATCAGCTAATTTATTAATTTATTAAATAAAAAATAAAAAAAATTAAATATTTTTTTAGGCAGGAGAAAACAAAATGTCAGCTAATGCTCTTTTTACAGCAGTTTCAGGATTAAACGCCAACCAGACATATCTGGGAGTTATAGGAAACAATATTGCAAACTCTAATACTATCGGTTTTAAAAGCTCCAATCCGATATTTGAAAATCTTGTCAGTCAGACTTTAAGCGGAACATCAAGTTCGCAGGAAGGACTCGGCACAAATTTATATTCTATTCAGCAGCAATTTGGACAGGGGGCGTTACAGACGACTTCAAATCCGCTTGATATGGCTGTTGACGGAAACGGATTTTTTATTGTAAAAGCTCCTAACGGAACTCAATATTATACAAGAAACGGTCAATTTTCAGAAAATAATAACGGAAATATTGTAGATCCTACCGGAAATATAGTCCAGGGTTATGCGCTAAATTCTTCCGGTGTCGCAACATCAGGTTCTCCCCAAAATATAAGTCTTAACACGGGGGCGATAGCTCCTCAAGCTACTACCACTGCAACTTTGACGGCAAATCTCAATTCAACTATATCGCCGCAAACAACTCCTACTACAACGACAGGGACATTTGCAGGGGGTTATCTTACATCTTCGGCAGCAGCAGGGTCAACAACCATTACTGTTAACTCTGCCACAAATTTTAGCGCAACATCCGGTAATGCCGCTAATTCAATTCTTATAGGCAACGGTGATGGAACCAATAATCTTTATACCATTAAATCTATTACCGGCAATACTATTACATTAAATCAACCTCTTTCAAGTTCTATTCTTCAAAATACTGCGGTTTCACAAAATACATTAGGGTTAACAAGTATGTCGGGTATATCGCAAGGGGATTCTATACAGATAAATGCTAACGGAACAGCTGCAAGCTCAACAGTTGACCCTTACCAATTTTTAAATACGGTTGCAAGCGTTAGTACGACGGCTAGCACTGTTAATTTATCTAACGCTATGCCGCTTCCGTCGGCAGGTTTCACTGCAGGAGGCGGTGTTATAGCAGGTCCTTCTTCCGATTATTATTCTACTACGATAAATACTTACGATTCTTTAGGAAACGCCTTACCTTTAAATGTTACTTTTGCTCCGTCATTTTCAACGGCGGGCAATTGGAATGTTTATTATTCCTTTAACGGAACAGCGGCGCAAAGACAGTCGCTTTCTGCAACAGCCCCGGATGTTACTTTTAATTCTAACGGTCAGATTACGTCAGGAGCTTCTCAAACATTAACTGATGCGCCAACTTATGTGAGCCCTTCTACGACTACGCTTCCCGATGGAGCAACTGAGCCTTTAAATGTTGCTTTAAACTTGACTAATCTTACCCAGTATGCAGCAACATCGGCGACGACATCATTTATTCAAGACGGTTATTCTACGGGGACGCTTACAAGTTTTACGGTAGATAAATCAGGAAGAATATCAGGACTATTTTCAAACGGACAGACTAAATATTTATATCAGGTAGCGCTTGCTAATTTTATTGCTCCGACTGGTTTAGTATCTGAAGGCAACAGTCTTTATTCTCAGAGTTATTCTTCGGGGCAGCCTGCAATAGGGACCGCTCAGACGGGAAATTTCGGATATATTACCGATTCAGCGTTAGAGCAGTCTAATGTAAACATTTCAACACAGTTTACAAATATGATAATAGCGCAAAACGCTTATGTGGCAAATTCAAAAGTGCTGACTACAGAAAACGCGATGCTGACATCGCTTGAACAAGCAATACCATAATATAATATAGTTATTGCAAAATAGCAAAGAGTTATCTAAAATTGCAGGTAGAGATTTATAGTTCTGGATTCCCGCTTTCGCGGGAATGACTTTGAAAAATTTTAAAAGTTCACCCGTTAGGTGTCATTCCTGCGAAAGCAGGAAAGTTCCGAAAGTAGAAACGCACGCCGTTTCTGTTCATGAGGCTATAAGCCGAGAGCGAAGCGGTTATCCTGCGTTATTAATGCATTGCAGTATATTTAACAATCTCTATCGGCAATTTTGGGATATCTTCAACACTGTAATATAAAGATAATTATTTCTATAAGCCTAACTATCCTCCCTTTTTAAGGAAGAGAGTTAGAAATTAATATAAAAATAAAATAAGTGAAATAAAAATGCTGAATAATTTTAATATATTGCAAACCGGAGCAGGTATTATCGGTTCTAATTTCAACAATACAGAAGGTAATTTGCCGCAAAATTCATTGTCGGCATATATCGGTAATTCTGCCGATTCCGAATTCAGCAATATGCTGAATAATTTTAATTTGTCATTAGAAAATCACAATAATAGCTATTCAAGTATTACTTCAAATAATTCTTCAGCTAACGATAGTTTTCTGCAGGCAAATTTGTCGGAAAATAACGGCGGCAATAATACTGCAAATACCGAAAATACGGCATATACGGGCAGCGCTTCATATCCGAACGGTTCAATAAACAATATGCAAGTTTCAACTGTTTCTAATCAGAATAATTATTATAATAATTATGGCAGAGGCAATATTATTTCAGAGAACCCTGAAAATAATTCAGCTAATAATAATTCTATTCAAAATAATGCAAATCCGGCTTATTCCGAAGAGCAGGCGCAATCTTCAAGCGCTTCAGATTCTACTTCGCATACTACCGGTTCAAATAGCATCGCAGGAAATAATGATAAACCTGCGCATCATAAGCTTAATACTGGGCAAAACAGTAATTTATCCCAAAAAAATGATATGTATACTGCCGCTTTTAATAATGATAATAGTTTACATAGCAAAACGAGAGAAATATCAAATTCTAATAGCGGCAATATAGAATCAGAACATAAATTTACAGGTAAGAACCATAATAATTCTAAAAATGATATTAATACCAAAAATAGCGCAGATATAAACATAAATTCCGTCAACAGCAAAATAAGCAAACATAAAATTATCGATAATAACAGCAATAATAAGGACAATGAAATAAATACTGCCGATAACGGCAACAGCAAAAATAGCGGAAATAATATCAGCAAAACGGATGCAAATGATATAACGGCTATTAACAATAACAATGCCGAATCCGCCGATAATAGCCCTTTAGGTAAGTCTTTAAGCGCGGACGGCGGTAAAAACACAAATAATTTGGAACATAAAAAAATTAATAATATCAATGACGCCGTTAAAAATGAAAGCGGTAATATTAACAATAACGGTAATAAAAATAATAGTAATATAAATGCGGATATGTCACATAATGCTGATACTTCAAATACCGACGCCGCACATAAAAATAAAATAAATGACGGCAAAAACATTAACGACGGAAATATTACAAACATAAATTCAAATTCTGGCTCATCTTCTAAATCACAGCTTAACAATGCCGAATTATCGGCTTTAGCCGCCAATATTTACGAAAAAAGCAAAATAGAATCTAATAAATTAAACGGCGCCGAAAATAAAACAAATAAAATAAATTTGTTAAATGATAAAAATTCAGAAATTAATATATTGAACGGCGGACTGCCACAGTCCGAATCTTCAAACAGCGGCGGCGCAGGGGGGTTAGGTTCTAATTTTTCAAACGAATTATCCGCCGGTTTAAATAATGATATTCATAATGCCGATAACGGCAGTTCAACGCCGGGGTCTATTACTGCAAGCACTCTGTCGGTTATGCTCAGGAAAAATATGCAGTCTGCCGTTATAACGCTAAAACCTGCTTCGCTCGGCAGCATTAAAATTAATCTTGCAATTACAGGCGCAGGCAAAGACGAAATAAACGGAATAAACGGATTAAACAAATTAATTACAGTTAATATTGTAACGCAGACTAATGAAGCAAAAACTATTTTACAGTCTTCCGCCGCTAATTTAACCGACGGACTTAAAAATCAAGGATTTACGGGTGTTAATTTAAATATCAGTTCAGGATTTAATAGTAGCGGCAGAGATAATGCAAATGCCGAAAATTCAAAAAACAGCGGCAAAAATTATGCTTCCGCTTCAAACAGCGGAAATGCAGGCGCATTGGCAGGCGATGTAATAAATAACGGCATATTACCGATGCTCCGCGCAAATTCTATTATTGATTATTTTGTTTAAGTTTTAGATTTAAATATAATTATAGATTTAAACTAAAGTAAAGGTTTGAAAATAATGCCGTTTAAATTTAATAACATTTTAGAGTATAGAAAATTAATAGAAGATAAATCCTATGTTGAATTTTCAAAAGTTCAAAAAGAATATATTAAAATTAATTTGAATATAAATAATATTAAAAATAAAATAGAAGACTTTAAATTGAACTATTCTAAGAATGCTTCAGGCATTTCATCTATTAATGATTTTTTGATTTTAGAAAGCGGATATCAAGGATTAATGAATAGTTTAGATACAACGCTTAGAGAAAAAGATATTATTGAAAAAGAATTGGAAAAAAAAAGATTATATCTGTTACAATCCAAAATAGAATTTGAAAAAATAAAAAAATTGAAAGATAAATATCTTGCTATTGATAAATTAAATTTAATTAAAAAAGAAGAAATGATACTAAATGATTTAACATCAAATAAATATAACACTGAACAAAATTAAAATATTCATATTCTAATTATAAAAAATTTATATAGAATAATATTATTTATCCTCAAAATTGCCGATAGAAAAGTTTATTCTGGATGACCGCTTCGCTCTCGTGCCTAACGACACTCGTGAACAGAAACGGCATGCGTTTCTATCTTCGGAACTTTCCCGCCTACGCGGGAATGACGTTGAGGAATTTTAAAAGTTCACCCATTGGATGTCATTCCTGCGAAAGCAGGAATCCAGCGTTATTAATGCATTGCGGTATATTTAACAATCTCTATCGGCAATTTTGGGTTTATCTGATGCTTTTGACTTAAATATAATTTAAATATATAATTAATATAAAATATTTTAACAAATAAAATTAACTATTAACTATATGGTTTGTAGCGTTAATAAAGAATATAAATATATATTTTTTTCTTTTTCAATTTTTTTATTTTTTTTAATTCTTTTATTATTTCAATTTTATTTAACCGTCGGAAATGTTTATGCATCAAAGTTAAGCACTGAACAATCTAAAATTAAAATTTTAAAAGAACAGATAAAAACCGAGTTAAACGAACTAAAAAAAATAGAAACTAAAATAAGTACCATAAAAGCTTCGCAGAAATCTACAGTT
The DNA here is from genome assembly GCA_004195025.1 of Candidatus Acidulidesulfobacter diazotrophicus. Taxonomy (GTDB): domain Bacteria; phylum SZUA-79; class SZUA-79; order Acidulodesulfobacterales; family Acidulodesulfobacteraceae; genus Acididesulfobacter; species Acididesulfobacter diazotrophicus. The sequence goes on from SGBB01000007.1 coordinate 34,775, forward strand.
AAAAACCTTATTATTGTCTATTCATCTATGAGTTCTAAAAAAGCAGCTGCAATATTGCCCCATGTAAACAGGCAGCTGGCTATTTACATACTGTCTCATATGAATCCCAAAGCTGCCTCGTCAATAATTTCACGTATGAAAACAAAATCCGCCGTTTTTTTTACAAACAGCATTGCAGGAAAATAATTTTACATTTTTTTAATATATAAATTAATAAAAATAAATTAGCCTATTTTTTTCTCTTGCATTGCAGGAAAATAATTTTACATTATTATTTCAATATATTTTTAATATTAGTATATAGAAAAATACTAGTTGTCAAAAATATGACATTATGATATATAGTATTTTAATATCTATCATAATATATTAAATGTTTTATATTAAAACATAAATTTATCAATAATATTGAATACATTTAGCTAATGGCATAATTGTTGCAATTATATTGAAAATATTTTGTATTAAAATTTTGGTACATACGGGAGGAATTATATAATGGCGGGTGAAAAGCCAAATGGCAGTAAAGAAATGGGTGGAGACGACAGCGAATTGTCATCTATTGAGGGTTTAGATTCTAAAAAAATTAAAAATAAATCAGGATTAAAAAAAATTATTTTTATAGTCGTTCCCATATTAATATTACTTGGCGGCGGTTTTGCAGTGTATCATTTTATTTTATCTAAACCTGCAGGCAAGGTTGCGCCTACTGCAATAAACGTTAGAAAAAATATTACGCCGGGAAACATGATAGAACTTAAACCGTTTTTGACAAATCTTGCAAATAAAAATTCTTCAAGCTATGTTAAGGCTTCAATAACTGTAGAACTTAAACCCGGAGGTAATGCAGGACTTTTTAAACAGCTTACCCCTCAAATAAGAAACAGTATAATTATGATATTAAGTTCAAAAACATCCCATGAAATTAACACCCCTGCAGGGATAACTGCTTTAAGGCATCAAATAGCAAGAAGCCTTAACAGAATTTTAGGACGAGGGCAGGTTGTCAGTGTTTATTTTAATAATTATTTAGTGCAGTAATTTTAATTATTTAATGATTTAATTTATTTTTTAATTTTAATTTTAATGTAATTTGACTTGTTTTAATTTATTCCAATTTAATTTAACTTAAGTTGACTTAACTTAGTTTATTTTTATAATGTTTGTTATTCTAAAATTAATTTAATATTATGGCTGATGTTTTATCTCAAGAAGAAGTAAATGCGCTGTTAAGGGGTATATCTTCAGGCGCTATAGAAGCTGAAAAAAAACCTGAACAAACAGGCGGGGTAAGGTCTTATGATTTGACATCTCAGGACAGGATAGTTCGCGGCCGTATGCCTACACTAGAAATTATAAACGAAAGATTTGCAAGACTTCTCAGAAATAATTTAACTTCAACATTGAGAAAAGTTGCCGAAGTAACATGGACTTCCGTTGATATGCAAAAATTCGGCGAATTTCTAAAAAATATACCGCTTCCGACAAGCCTTACAATTTTTAAAATGCCTCCGCTACGCGGATTTGGAATATTTGTTCTTGATGCGCGGCTTGTTTATAATCTTATAGATATTTTTTTTGGCGGCAATACCGATCTTCATGTGAAAGTTGAAGGCAGAGATTTTTCGCCTATAGAAAATAGATTGATAAAAAAAGTTATTGATATGGCATTTGCCGATATTAAAGAGGCATGGAAACCCGTCAGTCCCGTTGAGCTGGAATTTCAAAGAAGTGAAATTAACCCGCAGTTTGCTACTATCGTTACTCCTACCGAAGTAGTTATAGTAAACAGATTTGAAGTGGATATTGAAGGCGCTGTTTCAAGATTTATGATTTGTCTGCCTTATTCAATGATTGAGCCTGTTAAAGAAAAATTATACAGCGGTTTTCAAAGCGAGCAATTAGAAGTAGATTCAAGATGGATACAAAGGTTTAAAGAAAGACTGAAAGAATCTGATTTAAATATAAGAATTGAACTTGGCAGAACTGAAATTAAGACAAGAGATTTTTTAAATATAAAAAAAGGCGATGTTCTTGTTCTTGACAAACAAGTTATAGAACCTTTGGTTGTAAGAGTAGAAAATATACCGAAATACTTAGCTTATCCGGGCAAAATGCAAAATCAGCTTGCAGTAAAATTAATTTCATCTATTCCAATAGAAAAAGAGGGGTATTACGATGAGTCAAACTGAGCAGCAGGAAGAAGAAAAAAATAAAAAAACTAATGAAGCATCAGAATCGTCTTCCATAAATGAAAATGAAAATAAAGATAAAGATAAAACTGCGGATGATAACATTTCATGGGATGACGCATTTAAAGAAGAAGCGGAATCAGGGAGCGGCAAAAACGATAGCAAAGACAAAGAAATCGGAGGCGCAGATAACGGAGGAGGCGCTGCTGAACAGAAAAAGGAAACTGAATCTGTTGACGACATTTCCTGGGATGATGCGTTTGAAGAAGCAAAAGCAGAGAACCCTCAGGATAAGCAAGATAGCGCAGAATCTGCCAACCTAAATGATGAAAATAAAGTATCGGATGAAAAAGAAAAAAATAAATCAGGTTCAAAAAATAAATTTAATGTTAAAAAAGTTGAGTTTGCTTCATTTGATGTTAACGATAAAACTTCGGAACCGCCTAAAAATCTTGAATTTATTCTTGATATACCCCTCAGTATATCTGTTGAATTAGGCAGAACTAAAATGGTTATTAACGATATGCTTCAATTAGGTCAAGGCTCTGTTATAGAACTTGATAAACTGGCAGGAGAACCTTTGGAAGTATATGTCAATAATAAACTAATGGCTAAAGGTGAAGTAGTTCTTGTAAACGATAAATTCGGCGTGAGATTAACAGATATAATCAGTCCAATAGAAAGGGTCCAAAAATTATGAGAAAGCTTTTTCTAGTATTTATATCTATTATATTTATATTAATTATATCAATATCGTCATCGTCAAAAAAATGTTATGCTGCGGGCAAAATTCCGTCAAATTTTTTAATTCAAAAAATTTTAGTCACAAAAAATAATAACGGCAAATACTTTTTATGGCTAAAATTTAATAATGATATTGTCAAAAAATTAAACCCTCAATATAAATTATATAATTACGGTTTTCAATTAAAATTTCCGAATACGGGATTTCATTTTAAATCTAAATTTTTAAAGTATAATAATCATTTAATTTCAGGCATAGAATTAATTCATGGCAAAAAAAATAAAACCGATGTCACTGTCTATTTCAAAAAAGGAATAAAAGTTAATCAGAAAGATATAGAGGAGTCTATTTATAAAGATTATTACATTATTAAAATAAATCATAATTTTGCAGATAATATATTTAAAAATATAGGTAAAAAAACATCATCGGCAGATAAACTTACATTATTAAAAAGCAGCTTTAAAAAAATAAATAAAAACGGCAATAAGTTTAACAATAAAAACGCTAGTTTAAAAAATAAATTAAATCCTCTATATAATATAAAAAATAATAAAAAAATTTTAAATAAACAGCCTGCAAAAATGAATTTTAATTTTGGATTTGAAATTATAAAAACTATATTTTCATTGCTTCTTGTTTTAGGTTTTATTTATGCCATTTATTATTTACTGACCAAATTTAAAGGCAAAATCTCTAATATTAAAAAAAATCAAAACAGCATACGAATTTTATCTTCTGTTAATATAGGATTTAAAAAATCTTTAATATTAGCTTCAGTTAACAGTCAGCTTTTTTTAATAGGAGTTTCTCCTACAAATATGCAGGTAATAGGACATATTAAAGACAATGAAAATAATAATAATATTGAGGCAAACAGTGCCGATGCTTTAAATGACGCATTAAATATTAACGATAAAAATAATGCCAGTATTTATAATAATAATAATATAGACAAATCAGATGATGAAAAAAATATTTCAATTAATAATAACATCAGCAATGATAATGGTAACAATTATAAAGATGAAGATATTTATAAAAATAATTTTGGCGCAAAAAATAATTTTAATACCTTTTTAAAACAGCATATCGGTGCATTGTCAAACGATAAAAGCAAAAACGAAGACGGCTCACTGCCTGTCGGGGATAATAGCGATGAATCTTCAGAATATAAAATAAGAAATATTTCCGAAGCAAGAATTAAAAATAAAGCGGATAATGTTTTTTTTGACATTGAAAAAAAAATAAAAGGATTAATGGAAAATAACTATATAAGAAAAAACAAATGAGCTAAAAAATAAATGAAAATTTTAAAAAAAATTAGATTAAACGGAACAAATTTAATTGCTTTGCCCGTTATTGCTCTAACCAAGCATCCGCACCATTCTGAAGTTTCTATGCTTATTCAGATTCTTCTTATCTTTACGGTTGTTTCCATTGCCCCGTCTATTTTAATAATGATGACGTCATTCGTTAGAATAGTCGTAGTTCTTTCTTTTTTAAGAACATCGCTCGGAGTTCAGCAGATGCCGCCTAATCAGGTAATAATCGGGCTCAGCCTTTTCCTTACGTTTTTTGTAATGGCTCCTGTAATTAATAATATATATCATAATGCATACATACCCTATACAAGTAATAAAATAGGAATTAAAAAGGCATATACATTAGGCGTAAAGCCGCTAAAAAAATTTATGCTCAGGCAAACAAGAATGAAAGATCTTGAGCTTTTTGTCAAAATGGCAAAAATAAAAAAAATAAAATCTCCAAAAAATGTTCCTATGTATGTACTTGTCCCTGCTTTTGTTATAAGCGAACTGACTACAGCTTTTGAAATTAGTTTTTTAATTTACCTGCCGTTTTTAATCATAGATTTGGTGGTATCCAGCTTGCTAATGTCTATGGGTATGATGATGCTGCCGCCTACGATGATTTCTTTGCCTTTCAAATTGATGCTTTTTGTTCTTGTCAACGGGTGGTATTTAGTCGTCGGTTCATTAGTTCAGAGTTTTAAATAACTTATATGTATATTATTAAAGTAAATTATTATCCACATTATTTAATGCCTGATTTATAGTTGTTATATTATTAAAATATTAAGGTATTAAATTATTATTAATCGGTAAATTTATTTTATGTCTATCGAATTTGTAAATTTCATTATACAGAAAGTGATATTGACAGTTTTATACTTAAGCGCTCCGCCCCTTATCGCAAGTCTGGCGATAGGGCTTATTATAAGTATTTTTCAGGCGGTTACTCAATTACAGGATCAGACTATTACTTTTGTTCCTAAAATCATAGTAGTTATTTTCGTTTTGCTAATTTTCGGTCCATGGATGCTAAATATTTTAGTTGATTTTACCACGGCTATTTTTATTCATTTTCCCTCTTATATTAGAGGAGGAAGCTAAAGAAATATGATAGAAATTCACAGGTATCTATTAATTGAATTTATGCTTATATTTTTTAGAGTCATGTCTATGATCGTTATTTTGCCTTTTATCGGAAGTTCCGCGGTTCCTAACTGGGTTAAGATAGGAACGGCTTTTTTTATATCTGTTATTATGTATCCGTTAGTGGTAAAAATTCAGATTATTCCGCATATTTCGCTGCCGGTTATTGTTTTATTGATTCTTTCCCAAATTATAATCGGTCTTATATTAGGATTTTTAGTGTTAATAATATTCAGCGGCGTTGAACTTGCGGGGCAATTTGCAGGTTTTCAGATAGGCTACGGCATGATGAGTCTCATAAATCCGTTGATTTCTGAAGACCAAGTTTCTTTACTTGCAAATATGCAGAATTTTATAGCGTTGATGATTTTTTTAATTTCAGATGCATATTTTATAGTTTTAGACGGTCTTTATAAAAGTTTTCAAGTTATCCCTTTAACTTTTTTTAAATTTTCTCCGTATCTTTTTAAATATTTAGTAGAGAAAGGCAATGATATTTTCGTCATAGGATTTGAACTCAGCATACCTTTAGTTATTGTTGCCTTATTTGCAAATATAGTTATCGCAATAATGGGACGCTTAGCCCCTCAATTTAATATTTTTGCGGTAGGTTTCCCGATGATTATTATTGCTGGACTTGTATTTATGTTTTTATTTATGCCTTATTTCAGCAATTATATTATTTTTTTATTTCATGGTCTTAAAAGCGAATATATAACGGTATTAAATTTAATAGCTGCAAAATAAAAAAATATAACTATGGCAGATAAATCGGAACAGACTGAACAGCCCACCCCTAAAAAAATACAGGACGCCAGAAAAAAAGGGCAGGTGATGAAATCAAGGGAAGTCAGTACTGCTTTTGCCTTAACGGTAATATTTATATATTTGTCATTTAATATAGGACATATCGGAAATATAATTGAAGGGAAAATGGTTTACTTTTTTTCTAATGCTTCCGCCATAGAACTTACAAAGGCAGGCACTCTCAATGTTTTATACAATATTGTTTATACCGTTCTTTTTGCTATACTGCCTTTAATAATAATTATTTTTTTAGCTTCTATAGCTTCAAATTTAGCGCAGGTAGGATTCATATTGACATTTGAACCGCTTATTCCTGATTTTAACAAGATAAATCCTATCACAGGTATTCAGAGATTTTTTTCGTTTCAATCGGTAAATGAATTTTTAAAATCATTTGTAAAATTTTTTATTATTATTTTAGTAGCCTATTTTTCAGCTATCGGCTATCTTCATAAATTATTTACTTTACAGTATGCCGATGCGGAAGAAAATATGATTTTTATTATGAAACTTTTATCCAAAGTTTTTTTTAATATTATTGCCGTTATGATAATTTTGAGCATAATAGATTTTTTTATTCAAAAATGGCAATATACTAAAAGTCTTATGATGAGCAAACAGGAAGTAAAAGATGAAATGAAACAGTATGAGGGAAATCCTCAAGTAAAAAATAAATTAAGAAAAATGCAAAGAGAAATATCGCGCAGAAAAATATTAAAAGAAGTTAAAGGCGCGCATGTCGTTATAACAAATCCTACGCATTTTGCAGTTGCGTTAAAATATGAAAACAAAAAACATAAAGCGCCGGTAGTTGTCGCAAAAGGAGCCGATAATATGGCATTTTTAATAAAAAAAATTGCCTCAGACAATGAAATCCCCGTTATTGAAAATAAATATATTGCAAGGTCTCTTTATGAAATATGCGAACCGGGAGATTATATACCGGACGCTTTATATAAAGCTGTTGCTGAAATACTTGCCCATTTGTATTCAACAAATTTAAAATTTAAGAAAATTTGGAGTATGAACAATAATGGCTAAGAATAATAGGGCTGCAGGCGATAATTTTATATTAAAGAATTCGGATATTATTCTTGCTTTGATGTTTTTTATGGTAATTATCCTTATGGTTCTTCCTATAACCACTTGGATGCTTGATATTTTTCTTACTTTATCTATTTCTTTTTCTATTGTAGTTCTTTTAATTTCTATTTATGTTTTAAGACCGCTTGAATTTTCGACATTTCCTACGATACTTTTATTTTCTACGGTATTTAGGCTGTCATTAGAAATAGCGGCTACAAGACTAATCTTGCTGTACGGATATAAAGGAACCGATGCGGCAGGTATTGTCATACAGTCCTTCGGAAGTTTTATAGTAGGCGGGAATTATGCAGTCGGAATAGTCATCTTTATAATTTTTATAGTTATTAACTTTTTAGTCGTCACCAAAGGCGCGGGCAGGGTGGCTGAAGTTGCCGCAAGATTTACATTAGACGCTATGCCGGGAAAACAGATGTCAATAGACGCAGAATTAAATTCCGGTCTCATAAACGATCAGGAAGCAAGGCAAAAAAGATCGGATATTATAAAAGAAGCTGATTTTTACGGGTCTATGGACGGTGCCAGTAAATTTGTCAGAGGCGATGTAATAGCTGCTATCGTTATTATTGTAATCAATATTATAGCAGGTCTTTTAATAGGTATTTTTCAGCACCATTTATCTTTAGCTAAAGCTGCCAATTATTATACATTGCTGACTGTCGGAGAAGGTCTTGTAGCGCAGATACCGGCTCTTATAGTTTCTACCGCAAGCGGTATCATTATAACAAGGGCAAGCAGAGAAACTAATCTTTCAAAAGAATTTTCAAAACAGTTTTCTTCTTATCCCCGCGCTTTATACACTGCCGCAGGTATTTTATTCTTTTTCGGCGTTATTCCGGGACTTCCTCACTGGCCGTTTATTTTATTGGCTCTAATTGTTGCCGTTACAGCTTTTTTAATTTCCAAAGAAAACATCAGAAAAAAGATTGATATAGACAAAAAGGCTGTAGAAGAAAAGAAAGCAGTTCCTGAATCACAGATTATTGAAAGCGTTATGCAGGTTGATATGATGGAATTAGAAGTCGGATACGGACTGATTTCTTATGTAGATTCTTCAAGAAACGGAGAACTTCTTGAAAGAATAAAAGGTCTTAGAAAACAAATAGCGGCAGACCTTGGAATGATTGTGCCGCCTATTCATATTAAAGATAATTTAGCTTTAAAACCTAATGAATATGTTATTTTAATAAAGGGGGTAGAAGTATCAAGATTTGAGATAATGCCGGCTAAATTTTTAGCTATGAACCCGGGTAATGCGACAGAAAATATTCCCGGAACGGTAACTAAAGAACCTGCGTTTAATCTGCCTGCATTATGGATTGACGAAAACGAAAAGCAAAGAGCGCAATTGGCAGGCTGGACAGTTGTTGAAATTCCGGCTGTAATAGCAACCCATATTGTTGAAATAATAAAACAGAATGCAGCAGAACTGCTAACCCGGCAGGATACGCAAAAACTTCTTGATATATTATCGGCAAAATATCCAAAAGTTGTAGATGAACTCATACCTAATGTTTTATCTTTAAGCACTGTTCAGAAAATATTAGAAAATTTATTATCCGAAGGTATTCCGATAAAAGATATGCTTACTATTATTGAAACTTTGCACGATTACGGGAGTAATATAAAAGACCCTCTATTGCTAACTGAATACGTAAGAAGCGCGCTAAAAAGGACAATTACTAAAACAATTTTAGATCAGGACGGGTCAATAAAAGTTATAACGCTAGGCAAAAATTTTGAATCAACCATGCTTAATGAATATAAAAAAGCTAAAGAGCTTGGAGTTTATTCAGCAATTGAGCAGCCTGTCTATCAAAAGATTATAGGCGTAGTCAAAGATCAAGCCAAAAAGGCTTTAGACGGAGGGCATACGCCCGTTATACTTACTTCGCCGGCTATAAGACTTTTTGTAAAAAATATTTTAAAAGATATTATTCCGGGCATAGTCGTTGTTTCATCTGCAGAAATTGCTCCTAATATTAAATTGCAGTCTATAGGTAATATGGAGATAGATTATGCAAATTAAAAGATATGAAGTATTAGATATAAAAGAAGCTATTAAGCTTATAAAAAGAGACCTCGGAGAAGATGCCGTTATTATTTCAACAAGGCAGGTTAATAAGTCCGAAGAATTCGGTTTTTTCGGTAAACCGTTTTTAGAAGTAGTGGCGGCAGTTGATTATAATGAAGAAATTTCTGTAAACGGCAAAGAAGACAATGATAAAAAATTAAATTATGATTTAATAACACCGCTTTATGACGACATAAAATTTCTAAAAGATAACTTTGAAAGCATTGTGGAAGATAAAGTTATTTTTGTTTTAAATTCAAAGTTTGATGAAGTAAAATCTATACTTGACGAAATAAGATTTTCGGTAGATTCTTTAAAGAAAGAAAAATATAGCTCTAAAATAATAGATGAAGAATTATTTTCATATTTAGACAGATTGGGTTTTGACAGAAGAATTTCCGTTAAATTAAATGATATTTTTTTTAAAGATCTTGTGCTTAAAAACTTTACGCCAAATGAAAAAATAGAATATTTTTTAAAATTTTTTAAAAAATTAATTGAGCGCAGATTAGAAAAGAAAACCGCGTTGACATCCACTATAGACGGAAAACTGCTAATTTCTTTAACAGGCAATAACGGCGTCGGAAAAACATCAACAGCTGCAAAATTATGCGCAAAGTATATATTTGAAAAAAACAAACATGTTTCGCTTTGTTCTCTCGATATTTTAAAAGTAAGCAGCAATGAAGCATTAAAAAATTATGCTAAAAAATTAAAAATAGAGTTTGTGTCTATAAAAAATCCTGAAGAATTTAAATATTTTATATCAAACGCAGATTCGGATATTATAATTATTGATTCTTTTGGCGTAAACCACAATAATCTTTATCAATTGAATAATCTGGCTAAATTTTTTGATATTTATAAAGGCAAAATTAAGAATTCGCTTCTTTTGTCGGCTCAGACTAAATCTCATGATGCAATGAGAATTTATAAATCTTTTAATAATAAAATAGGTTTAAATTCTTTAATTATAACCAAAGTTGACGAATCATACAGTATAGGAAATCTGGCAGGCATTTTTTTACAGTCTGACTTAACTATTGATTATTTGACAAACGGCGAAAATGTTCCCGAAAATATTGAAGAAGCAAAATTAGATAATTTGTATAGTTTATTTTTTCCAAAGCCGGAAATTTGACGATAATTTTAAGTATTCTAATAGTAAGTAATTCTGGATTCCTGCTTTCGCAGGAATGACACAAGGAAGGTAAACCGTTAAATTTTAGCTAAGTCATTCCTGCTTTTGCATGAATGACACAAGGAAGGTAAACCGTTAAATTTTAGCTAAGTCATTCCTGCTTTTGCATGAATGACACAAGGAAGGTAAACCGTTAAATTTTAGCTAATTCATTCCTGCGAAAGCAGGAAAGTTCCGAAGATAGAAACGCACGCCGTTTCTATTAACGAGGCTATAAGCCGAGAGCGAAGCGGTCATTCAGAATATTATATTCTAAATCGGGATTTAGGTAATATTAAATCTAAAGTTTAATAAACAATTAAATTTAACAATATATTAAAATTAATAAAAAAAATTATGAAAAATAGAAAACGGTTAAATCAGACAAAAATTATATCTGTTACGAGCGGAAAGGGCGGAGTAGGTAAAACTAATCTCGTTTGTAATCTTGCCTATTGTTTTGCTTCTATGGGTAAAAAAGTGATGATAATGGATGCAGATTTAAGTCTTGGAAATGTTTCCGTTGTTTTAGGGCTTGCACCTAAGTATAATATATCTAACGTATTATACGGAGATAAGCAGTTGAAAGATATTATTATTTCTGACAAAAACGGTATTTTAGTTTTGCCTGCTTCTTCAGGCATACCGGAATTATCTAATTTGACGGAAATGCAAAAAATGACATTAATGACAAGATTCGGCGATTTGCTTTCGGATATTGACATGCTGCTTATTGATACAGGAGCGGGTATATCGTCAAATGTAATCTATTTTAATCTTGCCGCTGGCGAGATAATGGTAGTAATAACTCCAGAACCCACATCAATAACCGATGCATATGCTCTTATAAAAGTAATGAGCACTAAACATGGACAGAAGAATTTTTCTATCATTTTAAATATGGCAAAAAATGAAAAAGAAGCTAAAAGCATATATAAACACTTAAGTATTGTTGCCGATAAATTTCTTAAGGTTTCTTTAAGCTATGCAGGATTTATATTATATGACGACAATATTTCTAAATCCGTTATTATGCAAAAAACCGCAATGGAACTTTATCCTGAATCAAAATCGGCGTCATGCTTTAAAAAATTGGCTTATGATATAATTTCTAAAAATGAAAATGATTATTCAGACGGAAATTTGCAATTTTTTTTTAATAATCTTTTTAAAAATGAAAGAAATTAAAATATATTTTATCTTATATGATTATGATTAAATTAGACGATAAAGCAAAAAAACTTATAGAAGAAAACTTTAAATTAGTCAATAGCGTTGTCAATTTTATGACACTTAAATATCATGGGATTGTTGACAGAGACGATCTTATTGAATTTGGCATTGAAGGATTAATTGACGCCTCGGTAAAATATGACCATTCCAAAAACGAAAACTTTAAACAATATGCCGTATCAAGAATTAAGGGTTCAATACTTGATGAAATAAGAAAATTAGACTACTTGACAAGAAATGCGAGAGAAGCATCAAATAAACTTGAAAAAATTTATACACATCTAGAACAAAAATTGGGCAGAATTCCCGAGGATTTTGAAGCAGCCGAAGAACTCGGTATAAATTTAAATGAATTCAACGAGTTAATGTATAAAATCAGAGGTTCTTCTTTTATTTCCAATATGGATTTTACAGGAGCGCCGAAAATAGGCAATGAAAATTTAGAGACAATAGAAAGCAGTGACCCTGCAGCCTATGAAAATCTTATCGTTAATGAGAAAGAGAAAATTTTAAAAAAATATATTGATAATTTAGACGATATTGAAAAGAATGTATTAATGATGTATTATTATGATGAGCTTACTTTAAAAAATATCGGAAAAATTCTTAATTTGACCGAATCAAGAATATGTCAGATACATTCAAAAGCAATATTAAAATTAAGAACACAATTAAAATCAAATGAATAATATATTAGAAAAAATCAGTAAAATATCTTTAGAAAACAAATTTGAATTAATTTCAGAAATTGATAAAATACTTGAGCGTGATAACGAAGATGAATTAAATCAATTGACTGGATTATTTGACATCAATAATAATGCCGTTACAGAGATTGTATTTAATGCGTTGTCGGGAACCCCCGGTTCTTTATTATTAAATAATATTTTATTTAAAATAATTACGGGAAATTATAATGTTAAAATGCGTTCTAACGCTTTTAATATTATTAAAAATAAAGCAAAAATCAACGGAAATTTTTTAATAGATTATTGCGGCAATACCGATATAAAATATAAAATGTTTTTATCTGAATTATTAAGATTCGGTAATTTTACCCCCCGCAGCCTTCCTTCAGTTTGTCTAAGAAAATTTTGCGATGACGAAAATGAAATAGTCAGAGCAAATGCCGTAGAGTCTGTAGGTTTTTTAAAACTGAAACTTGTTCAAACATTAAAAAAAGCTTTAATAAACGGCACGTTTTTAGTTAAAGCTTCCGCAATATTTTCTCTGGGAGAATTAAAAATAAAATCAACTACCGCAGATCTTAAATATGCGTTCTGGAGCAATAAAGACAATGTTATAAGAAAATTAATAATTGATTCTATAGCTAAAATAGACGGTGAAACAGGACTTGATTTTTTAATAGATATTGCAAGTTTAGATTCTGGAAACAAAAGAATTGATAAAATTTATTTGATTAAAAATATTTATAGAATATATTGCGAAAATTATAAAAATAAAAAAATACAAAATTATATTATAAAAAAAATACAAAATATAAACGCAAAAATAAATATTTTAAAATTAGAATTTTATGATGATAAATTAACCAAAGAAGCAATTTTATTTTATTTTTCTTTATCTAACCCAAAGAAATCTATTAAAATTTTTAATTTTTTAATGGAGTATCTCAATAAAAATTTAATAACTGCAGACAATAAAGAATATAAATATATTAAAGAATCTCTAAGAAAAGTTTCTTATCCTGTGTATATAAAAAAATATTTGGAATCTATAGGCTTTTCTTTTGAAACAAAGATCGCATCTTCAGGTATTTTTTTTAATTCTTACTCCATTTTGATTGAAATTTTGTCGGAAAATAGAAATTTCAACGAACTGTCGAAGCTTTTAAATTATTATAAAAATAAGAAAATGCCTGTTGAATTAAAAATTGCTTTGCTTAATTCATCTGCCTCTATAATTCATTACGGCGCTCCGAAACTTTCAAAATCAGTATTAAAAAATGCTTTGTTTTTATTAGATGACGTCAGCGGAGATGTTAGAAAAGCTGCTGCAGATTTAATAGGTCAATCAAAAAATATTAATTATACAAAAAATATTTACAATAAAGCAATAAACGAAAATTATTTAGATGTCTTAGATTCTTATATAAAAAATATTGTAAATTTAAGCAATAATAATAAAACTTATTTTAATTTTTTTGTAAATAATCTTAATTCAAATAATATTAAAATTATTGAAATATCGCTGCGTATTATTAAAAAATTTAAAATATCTTTAAATAAACCTTTAAATAAAAAAGACACCGCAAATATATATGAGAAATTAAAAAAATTGTCGGGTTTCAAATCCGATAAGATTAAAATATTGCTCGCGTCGGTCATAGGTAATCTTTCAAACAGTATCTTAGGTATGCTTCAGTATAAGGATGTGTTCTATGATATTTTAATTGATTTGCTTAAAAATAATAACAGCGAAGAAATAAAATTTAATTCTTTAGAGTCATTGCTAAAATCAGGTTTTAAAGATTCTAACGTATTTTTTGAAACTATACAGCCACAAAACCGTTCAAATATGTTCAAATTTAAAGTTATTGAACTTATCGGAAGACTAAAAGATGAAAAAAGTTTTGATAAATTAGTCGACTTTTTGCATAACTCCGATGATATTTTAATAAAAATAAGTATTTTAAAATCATTATATATTGTTGACGGGATAAGATCAAAATCCGTCATAAAAAATTATTTAACCGATAACAATGAAGATTTAAGAAACCTTGCAAAAGAGTTAATTGAATCTGATTAAATAAATAGAATACTGGATTCCTGCTTTCGCAGGAATGACATTCGTTGCAAAAGAGTTAATTGAATCTGATTAAATTTAAATAAATAATAACAATAACAGAAGCGTAAACTTATATTATAATATTCTTTTTCATAGTATTATATTCTAATATCATAAATTATTATAAATAATGCAAAATACTTCAAATATAGATTTCAGCGATGAAACTTTTTATAAGATTAGAGATCTTATATATCAGCTCACGGGAATATTTTATAATGAGCAAAAAAAATATTTAATAGAAACTAGATTGTCAAAAAGATTAACAGATCTTAATTTAACAAATTATGAAGATTATTTTTATCTTCTTAAATATTCTGCAAAACAATCTGACGAAATAAAAGAGTTGTTTAACAGTATAACCACAAATGAAACGAGTTTTTTTAGAGATATTCCTCAATTAAAAGTTTTTGAAGATAATGTTTTAAGGGAAATATTGGAAAAAATTAAAATTAAAGAACAGTCCGCAAATTATTCAAAAAAAATAAGAATATGGAGCGCAGGATGTTCTACAGGAGAAGAGCCTTTTACGCTGGCGATTATAATTATGGAGCATCTAAGTGAAATTCCGGCAGGCTTCAGTTTTGAAATTATCGGTTCGGATATTAGCGAAAATGTCTTGTCTTCCGCAAGAAAAGGAATATATAATAGTTATACGCTAAGAAATACTGATTTAAAATTGATAGAAAAATATTTTGACAAAATAGACAATGAACAATTTCAGGTTAAAAGCAATATTAAAAATATGGTGAGTTTTTATAATATTAACTTAATACATTCTGATTCCATAAAAAAATTAGGGAATTTTGATATAATATTTTGCAGAAATGTAATAATATATTTTAATAATGATTCAAAGAAAGTTGTTATATCAAATTTATATGACGCTTTAAAAAATAGCGCATATTTATTTTTAGGACATTCAGAATCTTTACACTTTATTTCAAGTTCATTTAAATTGGTCGGTTTCGGGAAAACTCCACTTTATATAAAAGAATGATTAATAATTAGAAAATTATGAAAATATTGAAAAACCAAAATTTTAATAAAAGTTTGAAAGCTAAAACTATTCTTATAGTTGAAGATTCTATAGTAGTTATTAAGCTGCTGTCTTTATCTTTTGCTAAAGAAGGTTTTAGAGTACTGACGGCGGAAGACGGATTTGAAGCATTAGAGATTGCTATTAAAAACGATATAGATTTAATTATTACCGATCTTAATATGCCTCAGATGGACGGTATTACGCTTTTAAAAAATTTAAAAGAAAATGAAGATACTAAAAACATTCCGGTGATTCTTATGTCTTCAATGGAACCAAAGGAAGATGAACTTAAAAACAGTTACGCATTTTTGCAAAAACCTTTTAAGGAATCAGATTTATTGAAGATTTCTAAAAAAGCTTTAAATATTGATTGATTATATTAATATTTTGTTATAATATTTTAAAATATATATTTTTTGTTTATTATATTTTAATGCATTGCGGTATATTTAACAATCTCTATCGGCAATTTTGGGATTATAAGTTATATTGCTAATTTTTAAAAATAGTATATTATTACAGAATATTTTGTTTTATTTTTTAAAAGTTTAAAATTGTAAAAAATCTTAAGGGGTTGAAACTTATGGCTTTGGATTTATCAATGAAGATTCTGGTTGTGGACGATTTTTCAACAATGAGAAGAATAATAAAAAATATATTAAAACAGATAGGATTTACCGATATTGACGAAGCAGAAAACGGACAGGTAGCTCTTTCAAAAATAAATGATAATAACTATGATTTAGTTGTATCTGATTGGAATATGCCTGAGATGACAGGCATAGAACTTTTAAAAGCAGTCAGGGCAAATGAAGCGATAAAAGATACTCCGTTTTTAATGGTTACGGCTGAAGCAAAAAAAGAAAATGTAGTGGAGGCAGTTAAAGCCGGCGTTAATAATTATATTGTCAAACCCTTTACCGCCGAAGTGCTTCAAGAAAAAATAGAAAAAATATTTCCTGATTAAACGACTTTATTTTGCCGTAATTATAATTAATATAATTAATTTTAATTCTTAATTTTTTTGAGGTTATATATGATTGACGATTCAATGAAAGAAATTATAAACGATTTCGTTCAAGAAGCGTTAGAATTGCTTGATACCTTAAGCGAAAATTTTATTGAGCTGGAAAAAAATCCCGAAGATAAAGAACTTTTAAATACCATTTTTAGAGCAGCCCATACGATTAAAGGTTCGGCAGGATTTCTCGGTTTTCAGAATCTTGTTGAACTTGCGCATAGCGCCGAAAATATTTTAAACAAATTAAGACAGGGTGAAATTAAACTAACATCGGACATGATGGATTATCTGCTTAAAACTATGGATATTTTAACGCTTATGATTAGAAATATTAATGATACCGGCGAAGAAGGAAATTTTGACAACGCCGAAATTATTAATAAGCTTAATATGCTTGCATTAGATGAAGGCGGAGCCGGCAATACAGCTGCAGCTGCCGAACTGAATACTGCGGCAGAAGATATTGAAAAAAAAGCGGAGGCAGAAGCACAAATAAAAATTCAAGAACAAAATGAAGAAAAGGCTAAAAAAAAAGAAAACCATGAAGATAAAGATAATAAAATTGAAGAAATAAAACTTGAAGAACCTTTAAATCCGACCAATAAGGCAAATAATGAAAAACATCCTAAGCGAAAAGTTAGAAATCTCGGAGATATTTTATTAGAAGATAATTTAATGTCATCCGACGAGCTTTCTCAAATATTAAAAGAAAAAGAGAAAGAAGAAAAAAAAATAGAATCTATAGAAATAGATTCTATTTCTAATATAGCCAATATGGAAGGAACTGCCGGCGGTAAGGAAGATAATAATGAGAAAGAAGAAAAAACTCAGGAGATAGAAACTTATTCTGATGCCGATATTAAAGAAGAAAATATTATTAATAAAACTAATAATCATGAAGATTCAAATAAAACTGTAAAATTAAATGATTCGGAGAAACAAACTCCGCCTCTGCATCTGTCTCCGCCGTCTATTCCTGCCGAATCTAAAAAAACTGATTCAGCGGCTCAGGTATTGTCTAATATCGTTCCTCCTCAGCCTCAAATGCATCCGACTGTTTCCGTGTCTGCGGAAACTACTATAAGAGTAGATGTTGAAAGATTAGATAATGTCATGAATTTAGTCGGTGAATTGGTGTTGTCTCGAAATAGAATATTTAATATAGCTTCAAAATTAGAATTTAAATATCCTGAAGATGAATTCACAGAAAGCTTAATACAGGTTGTTTCTAATTTAAATCTTATAACTACGGATTTACAGCTTGCGGTTATGAGAACAAGAATGCAGCCCGTTAAAAAAGTATTTAGCAAATTTCCCAGAATGGTTAGAGATTTATCTAAAGAATTAGGAAAAGAAATAGAATTAAATATAGCGGGAGAAGAGACGGAACTAGATAAATCGGTAATTGAAGAAATAGGCGATCCGCTTGTTCATCTTATAAGAAATAGTATAGACCACGGCATAGAAATGCCTGAAGATAGAATTAAAGCAGGAAAACCGAAAGCAGGTTCAATTAAATTGTCGGCTGAACATGAAGGAAATTATATTATCATAGAAGTTTCGGACGACGGTAAAGGTATGGACCCGAATATTTTAAGAAAAAAAGCCATTGAAAAAGGGTTGATTGACGAAAAAACAGCTTTTAGTATTTCTGATAAAGATGCGTTAAGTCTTATTTTTGCTCCGGGTTTCAGCACGAAAGACAAAGTTACCGAAATTTCAGGCAGAGGCGTCGGAATGGATGTTGTAAAAACTAACATTCAAAAACTTAACGGCATTATAGATATTGAATCTGAAAAAGGCAAAGGTTCTGATATTATTCTCAAACTTCCTTTAACCGTTGCAATAATCCAGACGCTAATAATAGGAATAGAAGACGAAATATTTGCAATTCCTTTAAATTCGGTTGTAGAAACTTTAAGGATATCTGAATCGTCAATACAAACTATAGATAATCACGAAGTAATCAATTTAAGAAAATCTGTTTTGTCTTTATTGCGCTTAAGCGAAGAATTCGGTATTGAAAGCGCATCCGGAAGCGTATCTGAAGGTAAGACAAAAGTTTTGTCAAATAAAGAAGTATATGTGGTTGTCGTCGCTCTTGCAGAAAAAAGAATAGGTATAGTAGTAGATACTCTTTACGGGCAGGAAGAGGTAGTTATAAAATCTTTAGGAGACTATCAATTTGGCTACAAAGGCATATCGGGAGCGACTATTACAGGCGACGGAAAAGTAGTTCTTATCATGGACATTGCTTCAATGATTGATATTTTACAAAAAAGGTAATTTTAATATTTATAAAAAATTGCAAAATTCTCTTCTTCTTAATGGAAATAGGAAGTTTTGCAATTTGTTAAAAAATAGTTCATTTTATGTTCGGAGGATTTAGTTAGATGCCTGAAAAAATTATAAGAGTTCTTATTGTTGACGATTCCGCATTTATGCGAAGGGCAATATCTTCTTTACTAGAAGATGAACACGATATAAATGTTATAGGTCAGGCAAAAGACGGGGAGGATGCCGTCAAACAGGTAGCAGATCTTAAACCTGATATTGTCACAATGGATATTGAAATGCCTAAAATGGACGGGCTGACGGCTCTTAAAATTATAATGGAAAAAAATCCATTGCCTGTGATTATGTTGAGTTCGCTTACCGAAGAAGGAGCTAAAGCTACACTGGATGCATTAGATTACGGCGCTGCAGATTATATACCTAAAAATCTTTCAAATGTTTCATTAAATATTATAAAAATTAAGGATGATTTAATTTCAAAAATAAGAGCGATTACTGCCAATAAAATTATTTATGGGGCTAAATCTGTTAGACCGTCATTTGAAAATAACGAACAAATTATATATGAAATAAATAAAAATAAAATACAAAATGGCGATAATTCAGGTAAAACATTATATAATAACAATATTAATTTAAATCATAAATCATATTCAAAAAAAGAGATAGTAGCTATCGGCTCTTCTACGGGCGGTCCGAAAGCTTTGCAGGAAGTTATACCATTACTTCCTGCCGATTTTCCGATTCCGTTACTGTTAGTTCAACATATGCCTAAAGCTTTTACAGGTCCGTTTGCTCAAAGGCTGTCAAGTATTTCGCATATAAAAGTAATAGAAGCTGCGGGGGATGAAATTGTTAAACCTGGAATAGCTTATCTTGCTCCCGGAGATAAGCATCTCAGTGTTAAAAAAGATGTAAGAGACGGAAGTATGAGAATATTTGTTTCCGAAGAGCCTAAATATCTTATTAATAGACCGTCCGTTACGGTAATGATGAAATCCGTAGCAGTAGAATATCATGAAAAATCTATTGCCGTGATACTGACGGGTATGGGTTCGGACGGATTAGACGGAATGGCTGCTATAAAAAAATACGGCGGCAGCACTATTGCTCAGAATGAAGCTACATGTGTTGTTTACGGTATGCCTAAGGCAGTAGTCGATGCAGGTATTGTAGATAAAGTTCTTCCTATATATAAAATAGCGGAAGAAATTATAAAAGAAAGCAATTGGTCGATTAATAATCACACAGCTGAAAACATTGATTAGAATCGGCAGAAAAAAAGGTCGGATTAATTACTTTCCGTATATTTGTTTAATATGATATATGATATTATTACGATATATTGAGACGGAAAAAATCTGACTCCACTTTTTTTAATAAATATAAATATAAATATAAATATATTATCTTAGGAGGTTTATTTTTATGGAGCAAGAAGCAATTAATTTGCCGAAAGATAAAAAAGCTGATAAAAATACCGGCGCAGACGAAATAATACAATTAGTCACATTCACGTTGGGCAGCGAAGAATTTGCTTTAGACATATTAAAAGTTCAAGAAATCAACAGGATGGTAGAAATAACTAAAGTTCCTAAAGCGCCTAATTTTGTCGAAGGAGTCATAAATCTGCGGGGTAAAGTTATTCCTATAGTAGATATAAGGAAAAAATTTCATTTAAATTTGAAAGAATCCACAAAAGATACAAGAATTATTGTTGTAAATATATTGGGTAAAACCATAGGTCTTATAGTTGATAGCGTATCCGAAGTTTTACGAATTAATTCAAATACTATTCAGCCTCCCCCTCCGCTTGTTGCAGGTTTAGATTCCGATTATATAAAAGGCGTAGGCAAACTTGACGACAGACTTATTATACTTCTTGATATAGATAAAATTTTTACAACGGGCGAGCATCGTTTAATTGAGTCAACTATCAAATAAATAATCATATAAAACATTTATGATTTGTAAAAAAAGACCGTTTATTTATGCAATTGCAAATCAAAAAGGAGGGGTTGGAAAAACTACTACCGCATTAACTCTTGCGAGTTCTTTATCTATTTTAGAGCAAAATGTTTTATTGATAGATATTGACCCTCAGGCGAGTTTAACTAATCACTTAGCTATTGAACCAGAAATGGTTGAAAATTCTATAGGCAGTTTGCTTGTTTCAGAAACATCGGATATTGAACAATTTATTATTAAAAAATATAAAATTAAAGGTGGCGGAGGTATTGACATTATACCTTCCAATATTAATCTTGCAAAAATAGAATCAAATCTCTCGGCTTCCAATGGAGGAGGGTTGCAATTAAAAGAAAAATTAAAGTATTTGCCTGATTATTACGATTATGTTATAATAGATTCGTCTCCCGCTTTAAGCGTGCTTTTAATTAGCGCTATCGCAGCATGCGACGGTATAATAATACCAGTCGTAGCTGATTATTTATCGGTAAGAGGGGTAGAATTGCTTATAAAAACTATACAAAAGGTGGAAAATGCGCTTAATGTAAAGCGCGATTATAAACTTTTAATAACTATGTTCGATAAAAGAACAAATTCATCTTTAAAGTCTTTGAATTATTTTAAAAATAATTACAAAGAGAATAGTTTTGATAATTTCATAAATGCAGACACAAAATTTAAAGATGCAAGTTTTATTAAAAAACCTTTAACTTATTATGAAGTTAGGTCTCGCGGATCTATTGATTATCTACTCATAGCTCGCGAGATTCTAAGTGCTTCGGCAAAAGGAGGGGAATAAAATGCAAAACAATTTTGTAGCAGAAAATTCTTTTACAAAAGAACCTGATCTTATAAGTCCTTGGATCGACAGACTTTTAGTCATAGATAATATAGACAATATTATTAAAGAAGATAATGCTGCAAAATCCCCATCTAACATTATATCATTAAACAGCGCTAAATTAAACCAAGGAATATTCTCTGTAAATTCCGAAAATGATGAAGATTTAGAAGAAGAAGGCGCCAGAATTTATACGTATCCTGTTAAAAAAATATTAACTGCCGATAATAATAATAATATAGATAATAAAATTTTAAACAGCTTTGTTTTTGAAAAAAATCTTGAAAAAGAAATTACATATTTAAGTTTCAATATTGATAATTCTTATTTTTCTTTTCCGGTAGAAAATATACTTGAAATTATAAGATACATAAAACCTTTTAAGCTATATACAAATAAAATAGAGCTTTTAGGGTTAATTAATCATAGAGGTATTGCTATTCCTATATATGATTTTTTTGCCGTTAACTCTCATGATTCTTATACTTACGATTCCTATAATAGACTTGCTTTATTTAATGGAAACAGATTTAAATATATAGTAATATGTTCTTATAACGAAGAAAATTTCGGTTTATGTATAAATAATGCAGGCACAATAAAAAAAATAAAGAATAAAGAGCTGATAACGCCAAATATTATTAAATATAAAAATTCAAAAAATCTGATCTACAAATTATATGAGAATGAAGAAGGTAAATTTTCTTCAATAATTGAAATGCGGAACCTTTATGATTATCTAAAATTATAAATAAATAAATTGACTTTACCTATGCATTATGGCAGGTATAATAGAAATTCAGCAAATTATAACTAATGCTTCTTTAGTAGAAAAAGTAGCTTCTACCCCTCAAACTTTTGCAATAAATTCCAATAGTATTTCTAAAGAAAAAAACGACAATACAGGAATAAAAAAATCAGATACCGTAAATGAAACAAATGAAGTTTTAGAGCCTATTGACGAAAATTACGGTAATTTTGAAGAAAATAAAGAAGAAGAACAAAAAAAACAAGAAGAACAAGAAGAACAAGAAGAAACCAAAACTAATGCAGGCAGCTCAGAAAATAATACTCTTCATCATATTAATATTATGGTCTAAATTTAATTTATTTAATTTATGAACTTACCGCATGACAACCTTATTAATCAAATAAACTTTAATACAAACATTAATATATCAAAAATATTAATAAATAAAAGTTTAACTAATTTGTTAGACTCTATAACAGTTAATGATATTATTGATGTTCAATTAGTTGACGCAGAAATATCAGGCTCTTTATTTACAGGAATTCTATCTTTTAACGGAAAATTATTTAAAGCCGTAATACCTGAATCTATTTATAACGAGTTTAAAGCGTCCGCGGCAGCAAACTCTCAATCAGGAGAAAACTTTACATTACAATTAAGCGCAGAATCTATAAACGGTAGTAATGTTATTTTTAAAATAGTTAACGAATCGTTAGATCAAAATAACTTAAATCTTTTTAATGCAGTTATTAAAAATATAACCGGTTTAATTAAAGAAAATTTTACAATATTTGCGGATACCAATTTAAATTTAAATATAAATATCAACAACTTAACAGCAGATATTAAAAATAATACATTAATTTTAAATTTTGGTTTAAATAATTCAGGCGATTTTGCTTCCGTATTTATAGTCTCTAGAAAAGAAGAAGATATTAGCAGGAATTCAAATAAGAAAAATAAATTAAATTCTTACGGTTATTTCTTTATGGTTGAAATTCAAATTAAACCGCTCGGACTCTTAAAATTGTCTTCTTATTATTTTAACGGCAATTTAGTTTTAAATTTTAAAACATATTCAAAAACTGCAGAAATATTAATAAAACAAAATATTAATATATTGAAAGAAGAACTGCTCAAAGATAACATAACTTTAAAAGATATCGGATTTAATAAAAATATTTCAAATGAAGAATTTAACGGTATAATAAATGAACAAGCATAATAAAGAATTAACGGCTGTTGCGTTAAAATACGATAAAGATAAAAATAAAGCTCCTGTTTTAATAGCAAAAGGTAAAGGCAAATTAGCGGAAAAAATTAAAGCCATAGCAAAAGAAAATAATATTCCTATAATAGAAAACAAAGGTCTTGCAGAAATTATAGACAAACTAGAAATTTACGAAGAAGTCCCCCCTGAACTTTATAAGGTAATAGCTCATATTTTTGCGTTTATCTATAAATTAAATAATAAAATATAAATATGCCCGTAATTTATAGATTTATTACAACTCTCTGTCTTTAGCCACTATTTCTCTTTGCCTTTTAAATATATATTTAAACATTATATCCTGTTCTTTTGGTTTTAAATTAATTATTTGCACTCCTATTTTGTATCTTGTATCTTTTTTTATTGATGCTTTTATTTCAGCCCTTACTATAATGGAAGGAAGGTTGGGAAATTCTAATTTCATATTTTCTATTACTGTATGTTTTTCAAAATAAAAATAGGATAAAAAAGAAAACCCCTCACCTGAAATATCATAAATTGTAAAGTTATGGTATTTATTTATCCAAAAAAATGATATTTTTACAGGTTCCGACATAGAAGGTTCTATTCTGAAAAATTTTCTTTTTTCAATAGAATAAATTTCTAACGGCGTATAAATGTTAAAATTAAAATAATTATTATCTTCCGCAAAATTATAGAGTTTAGATAAAAAATAATGATCTTTATCTTTAAAGTTAAAATTAACTTTAAGATAAGTTGAAGACAGCATTTTTAAATTGCCGTCTTCTGGCATTAAAGAATCAATCATAATAATATCATCGTTAACTTTAATAATATTAGTAGAATAATCGCTATTGTTGTCAGAAGTTTGCAAATCAGGAACAAAAGGGTAAATTATTAAATTTTTTTTTGTTTGTGCGAAATTTTTTAAAATATTTACTATTTCTTTACTTCGAGAAACAATATCTGTATTAGGATTTTCTTTAATTTTTTTTAAATCGAACATAAATATTCAATAGTTATTATTTTAATAGATATTCAATAGTTATTATTTTAATAGACATTCAAGATATTTATATTAGAATTGCTTAAATATTATAAATTATATTTATATATAATATCAATTTAAAAATAAAATTACATTTAATATCGGCAATTTTTTCCGTTTTTATTTAAAAATATGAGAAATTTTTTCCTTAATTAAATGGCATATTTATTGCGTATAAATATAATAATAAAAAAAACTAATAAAAAAAACTAATTTTTTTAGGAGATTTAAAATTGAACGGCGGACTATATATTAATTTAAGCGGAATTATATCGGAAGGCAATAAAATGAATATTATTACTAATAATCTTGCCAATATAAATACCGTCGGATATAAAAGCGAAGGTTCGGTGTTCGGCGATTTTTTATCCCAAAAAGCTATTAGCGCCGTAAATGCAGGCGATAAAAAACCTCTTGCAGACAATCAATATCCTATTATGCTTTACAGTTATAATAATTTTTCTCAAGGAGCGTTAAAACATACAGGAAACAGATTAGATTTAGCTATTTCAGGCAAAGGTTTTTTTGTAGTTAAAACGCCTGAAGGAATTAAATATACAAGGAACGGTTCTTTCTCGTTAAATAGCGACAATCAGATTGTAACGCAAGAAGGGTATCCTGTTTTAGGCACTAACGGAAAACCGATTAGTCTTACTGAAAGGGGCTCAAATATTACGATTACACAGAATGGTATTATAAATATTTTAAATCCGCAAACTGATGAAAATCAATATGCAGGTAAAATTGAAACAGTTGATTTTAAAAATCCTTCATTGCTTTCAAGAAACGGCAATACGTTATTTTCAGAGACTAAACAGTCGGGAAAATCAGCGCTGCTTAAAAATCCAAAAATTGAGCAAGGATATATAGAAGAATCAAATGTCAATGAAATTCAAAGCATGGTTGAACTTATAGATATAAGCCAGGTTAAATCTACAATGAATAATGTCTTAAAATCATATTCTCAAATTGACAATGTTGCAATAAATACCGTAGGAGCTGCAGTTTAGTTTAAATATACAGCTTACTATTTATTGTCTGTGGAGATACTTATAATTATTTACTTATGTTTATGCTTATGCTTGACATATATATTGCCGCTGTATTTTTGCTATTCTTATCGTATATGTCTATGCGGGAGTTTTACTTAATTTAAGGTATTTTTAATTTTATAATTCATATGACAATATTATGCTATATGAATTAATTTATATATTTTATATATAAAGGGAGGGAACAAATTGAGAGCATTATGGACTGCTTCCACTGGTATGGAAGGACAGCAGGTTGAAATAGACAATATAGCAAATAATCTTGCAAATACCAATACTACGGGATATAAAGAATCAAGAGTTAATTTTGAAGACCTTTTTTATCAGACTATAAAGTCTCCCGGAGCATATTCATCCGAATATACTCAAGTTCCTACGGGAATTCAGTT
Organism: Candidatus Acidulidesulfobacter diazotrophicus; assembly: GCA_004195025.1. GTDB lineage: Bacteria > SZUA-79 > SZUA-79 > Acidulodesulfobacterales > Acidulodesulfobacteraceae > Acididesulfobacter > Acididesulfobacter diazotrophicus. The sequence continues at coordinate 61,012 of SGBB01000007.1, forward strand.
AGGACTTGGCTCTAAAGTCTCGTCTATTGAAAAAGAATTTACACAGGGAGATTTACAGCAAACTTCAAATCCGCTTGATTTAGCAATAGAAGGTCAAGGTTTTTTTCAGATACAGATGGCAAACGGTCAAACGGCATACACAAGAGACGGAACTTTACAGACTAATTCGCAGGGGCAATTAGTGAACGCAACGGGTTATACATTAGTTCCGCCTATTACTATTCCTCCGAATGCCACTTCTATAACTATAGCTCAGGACGGCACGGTATCGGCGGCAGTATCCGGTCAAACTAATCCTGTTCAGGTGGGAACGATTACGCTGACCAATTTTATTAATCCTGCAGGTTTGAACAGCATAGGACACAATTTATATCTTCAAACATCCGCTTCAGGTGTTCCTGAAGTCGGAACGCCCGGTCAAAACGGCTTAGGAACCATACAGCAGGGATTCTTAGAGATGTCCAATGTTAATTTAGTAGGACAGATGGTATCTATGATTACGGCGCAAAATGCTTATACGATAGATTCAAAAGCTATAACTATTGCAAATCAGATGCTTCAAACAGCTGCATCTTTGGTTCCGTAATTAGATTTTTAAGAGATTAGCAAATATAAACTATGAAATATAAATTTAAATTAAATTTAGTTACAATGTTTCTTTTATCTGTTTTTATTTATGTTAATGCTAATAATGTTTACGCATCCGAGACTGCGGCAGGCAAAATTAAAGGCGGAAATTTTCTTTCATCAAAGAGTTTAAAGAATAATATAATTAAATTTTTTTTTAACAGTATTCCTTCAGGCTATAAAAATTATGTTAAATATATGCATATTTCAAATTTTAAATTATCTATAAATAATTTTAATAGAATCAATATGCAGAATTATTTTATAAAATACGATTTTTATAATCAAGGTTTCGCAGGAATGCATACGGCAGTTATTAAACTAATAAGCAAAAGAAACGGCAAACTTATTAAATTATTCTATGCCGATTTTAATAATACAATAATTGCGCCGGTTGTTATTTCTTCATGCCCTATAGGAAAATTTCAGATTTTAAATAAAAAAGAGTTAAAAATTAGAAGTATTAATATTCCAAATATTTATGGAGGATATAATTTTTATTTAAATAAAACTGCAGGAAAAGAAGCAGTGATTTTTATACCTCAAAATACTCCCATTACTAAAATAAACTCGGAAAGAAAAAGGATTATTAATTTTGGAGATATTATATCAATAGTTTATAAAAAGTACGGCATAAATATAAAAATTAGAGGAATGGCTCTGCAAGCCGGCGCTTATGGTCAGCATATAAGAGTAAAAAATCTTGAATCAGGCAATATTATTACAGGTAGGGTAAAAACAAATAAATTGGTTACGGTGAATTAAATTTAAAATTATAAAAATAAAAAAATATACGAGTGAGTAAAGATTATGAAAAATATGCTGATTTATAAAATTAATAACAATAAGCATAAAAATAAAATTATATTTGCCGCAATAATGATTGCAGGCTTATCTTTTACTTTGAGCGGGTGCGCCGGAAATATAACACCTCCTAAATCAATGGTTCCGCCGACCTATGTTAAACCTACGGCAAAAAATTCTATCATACATAAACAGATAGCAGGTTCTTTATGGACGGGAACATCAGGAGGAACTAATCTATTTACGGATAATAGTGCTTTTACTTTAAATGAAGTAGTAACTATAATTGTTGATGATCAAACCCAAGCTCAAGATACGTCAGGCACAACATTATCTAAAAATTCATCGGGGAAGGGAAGTTTTTCGTTTGGCAGTTCTACGTCAAAACCTACAGGATATAACGGTTCTAATGTTGAAAGTTTTAACGGAGGCGGAGGAGTTTCCGATTCCGGTCAGATTAATACCACTATAGAGGCACAGGTTGTAAGGGTTTATCCTAACGGAAATTTAGAATTAAAAGGCGAAAGGATAGTTTCTTTGAACAGGGAAAAAAGATATATTTTAATTAAGGGGATAGTAAGACCTATTGATATATCCCCGGGTAATACGGTTCTTTCAAGCCAAATTGCGGATGAAAGAATATGGATTAACGGGCAGGGTCCCGTCAATTGGCAGCAATCACCAGGCTGGCTGTATCGTATTTTGAATTTCTTATGGCCGTTTTAATGTAAATTTTACTAAAAGTAAATATAATTTTATATGTTTTCATTTATTATCAATATCTTATATAATAATAACTAATGTATCAATTTAATATTTATATTTAATATAATAATATAATGTTATCAATATTATCTATCACTCAATACACACTTTGCGTGTTATTTGTTATGTTAAAATATAATACAATAATATTATCGGAGAAAATAAATGCGAATATTTAATTGTCATGCATTTAGAAAAAAAGTTGTATTACAATTAAAAAATAATTTTTTAATTTTTTTAATTGTAATATTTAGTCTTTTATTTAATGCCGTTTTATTAAATATAAACAATAATTGCGAAGCTGCAACTATAGGTGATATAACTTCAATATACGGAGCTATGAGCAACCCTTTAGTAGGCTATGGTATAGTAGTCGGACTTGACGGAACGGGAGACCAATGGGGGGTTAATGTAACTCAGCAAAGTATAGTAACTATGCTTTCAAAATTAGGTATAAATACCAATGAGTCGTCATTATATGAAATTAGAGATACTGCCGCAGTTATGGTTACGGCAGAGCTGCCTCCTTTTGCGATTCCGGGTCAAAAAATCAATGTAACGGTAGCTTCCATAGGAAACGCAACAAGTTTGCAGGGCGGTGTTCTTCTGATGTCTCCCATGAAAGGACCTAATGGCAAAGTTTATGCGTTAGCGCAGGGCAGCATTTCTACCGGAGGGAATGTTGCCACAGATAATATTATGCCGCTTCCGGGCTACATTCCTGTTTCCGAAAATTTTCAGACTGCAGGCATTATAGATGACGGAGGTATTGTAGAAAAAGGTATTTCTATAGGATTAAATTCATATAAAATTTTAAAATTAATTTTAAAAAATCCCGGATTTATCAATGCGGAAAGAATTACATCGGCAATAAATACAAAATTCGGCAAAGCAACTGCTTCAGATTTAAATTCTACAACCGTAGCCGTTAACGTTAAACCTTCATTTTATGGAAAAGTTGCAAAATATATATCCGAGATAAACACAATAAATGTGAAGACCCATACACCCGCTATTATAGTGATAGATGAAAGATCAGGTACGGTAGTAATGGGCGGAAATATCAAAATATCATCGGTAGCTATTTCAAACAGAAATATAACCGTGAAAATTAATCATAAAAAACTTCCTAAGGCTTTTTTAATTAAAAGAGGATTAACGGTAGCAAAACTTGTTAAGGCGTTAAATGCAGTCGGCGCTTCTACCTCAAGTATTATATCTATTTTAGAAACAATAAAAGCGGCAGGAGCATTGTCGGCCAGAATAAAAGTCATCTAATAATTAAATGATAAATGATTAAAGAATTTTAATAAAAATGACGATTGCTATATATAATAAATTAAATATAGCGGAGAATAATTATGGCAATCGAAATTAATAGTATTTTACCTAACAATAATTCGTCCGATGTTTATAAAACGAAAGAAAAAGCTTTAAAAAATATCGGCAATTCGGGTTCTGTTCCGGCAGATTCTATCAATATATCGGATAGCGGTATGTTTATAGAAAATATAAAAAATCAAATAAATAATGCTGGCGCGGCTAATGTTTCTAAAATAAACGATATACAAAACAATATTAAAGCAGGAACATATGCGGACAGTTCTAAGATAGCAGGCGGGATTATAAATTTAATAAATATTATTAAATAAAATAATTAAATAAAATATTATAAATCTGTATGGAAAATATTATAAAAAAAATAGATTTAATTAATCTTTTAAATTTAGTTAATATTATAAAGAAAGATATTAAAGAACTTTACAGGATAGTTCAATCAAATGTTCTGCATTCTGATCATTTGATTGAATTTAACGAAAAACTAAGCGAAATTAATTTAAATTTAAACAGCTTAAAAACATTAATGCTAAATATAGATAATAACAATTCCGATATAAAATTTAATAATAATATAAATAAAAAAGAAGATAAAAGCGATGCCGATGCAGAAAATAATGATGATGAAGATTTAGAATTGAATGAAATCAAAAATGAATTCAGAAATTCTATTTATGAAATTATAAACATAAGCAGCGGACTCAGCAATTTCGTAAATAAAAGTATGCATTACAATCAGCTGACTATTTCTTTTATAATTAATTTATTTAATAAAGATTACAACTGCGATTATAATAAAAATGCTTCATATAATAATAAAAATTTAAAAAAATCCGTTTGTTTAGTTAAGGATATAAAAATTTAAAAACTGAAGTATAAAATATTTAAAATATTAGATTTAATATTTATGCTAAGTAATTACTTTAATTAATGTTTTGACTGTATTATTTAAAAATAGTGAAATATAAATCTTTGCAATTATCCTTAAAAATATAACCATATAATTAATGATTAATTATATAGGTATATAAATATAATTTATAATAATAAACTTATAAAAAAATGTTAAGTATAAATAATATATTAAATATTGCCAATTCTGCATTAAACGCTAATGAGGCGGCAATGAACGTTGAAGGTCAAAATATTGCCAATGTAAATACGCCTTTTTATAATAATGAAAATCCGATTTTGTCGGAAGCGCCGGCTGTTATCGGGGCTCCTTATAATTACGGTACGGGTGTCAATTTAACCGCAATACATCGGCAAACAGATTCTTTTGTTCAAAACGAGGTTAATAGCGAAACGACTAACAACAGCTATTACAACACTCTTTATCAAGGGCTGCAGCAAATACAAAATGTTTTTAATGATACATCTGGGTCCGGATTTAATTCTGCTATAACTAAATTTTTTAACGATTGGCAAAATGTTGCAAATAATCCTTCAAGCACTGCTCAAAGAACCGCGCTTTTATCGGATGCTTCAACTTTAACCGGAAACATTAATAATGCATACACGACAATTACCAATACCGTTGCTTCAACGGGAACATCTATAAACGGAGTAATACCGGAAATAAATTCTTATACCAAACAGATTGCAGCTTTAAATAAGCAAGTTACATATGCGCAGAATGCGGGAAGCAATGCAAACGAATTGAGAGATCAGAGAGCAGCGGCTATAAATAGTCTGTCAAAGTTAGTTAATATATCCTATTATGAAAATCAGAACGGTAAAATTAATATATCGCTCGGCGGAAATGCATTAGTGTCCAGTGACACGTCTTATAATTTGTCTGCTCAAATTAACGGCAAAAATGTCAGCTCGCTTAATATTATGTGGAACGGACCTGATTCTACCGTTCAAAATATCACTTCAAGCGTAACAGGAGGAACTTTAGGCGCTTATGTATATTTACAGCAGACAGCCGCTCCGTCATATATCAACCAGTTAAACTCTGTAGCGGCGGCTATTACCGATAATGTAAATTCGGCGCAATCAAACGGTTACGGTCTTAACGGTTCAACGGGAAATTATTTTTTTAGTCCTGATTTAACGACTGCGGTAGGAAAAAATTCAGCGGGAAACCCTGTAACCGATGCGACTATATCAACCGGTGCGGTTACAAATCCCCAAAATTTGACGGGGGATAGTTATACCATTACCGCAGGAACGACTGCAGGCAGTTTTAGCGTTTATAATAATACAACAAATCAAGCTTTAAGCAGTTCTTCAGTCAACATATCTTCCACAACTAATAATTATGGTCAAAAAGTATATACTGTAGGTTTTGACGGGGTTTCGGCGAATATAACCTCTACTTCTACGACAGGCGGCGCTCCGGCAAGCGGAGATACATTTACGGTTAATCAGCTAACAACCGACCCTGCTTTTACAATGGCGGTTAATCCAAATTTATCTGCGTCTCAAGTTGCGGCTGCCTCTGCGGTTTCAACCGCCGTTAATCCCAATAACACCGGTAATGCCACAATTAGCGCAGGTTCGGTTATTAATCCGACGACTTATACAAATGGAACAAACCTGACAAATAGCAATGAAGGAGGGCAATATACAATAACTTATTATAATACCAGTCCTCTTCCAACTGCTACTATAAACGGAGCGACTTCATCTTATAATTTTGCAATTACAAATACGACAACGGGAAAAACCCAATATCAAGATATAACGCCGACAACTAATTCAAGCGGACAGCCTGCATATTCTGTTTTTTTCGGAAATCAAAATTCAAATACTACTGCTAATGCGCAAAATTTTCATGTTTCAATCACAGGCACTCCTGCTAACGGTGATACGTTTACTGCAAATGTTTTATCGCCTCAATCTAATTCAACGCCTCCCGCATATGCTACGCCTTTGACTTTAACGCAAATGAACAGCATAGGTTTGCAGGGAAATAACGCTAATGCGCTTAATATAGCAAATATTCAAAACAATAATGTCAATATAAACGGTTCAAGCGAAACTATTTCAAATTCTTATGCTTCAATAGTTTCCAACATAGGCACTGTGGCTCAAAGCACCAATTCTAATTATACAAATTCCAATTCTGTGCTTACAAATCTTAATAATCAGCTTTCTTCGTCAGTCGGAGTTAATATGAACAACCAGATGACAAATTTGACCAATTATCAAAATTCTTATCAAGCAGCTGCAGCTCTTTCAAAATCTGCCCAAACTATAATGACTGCGCTTCTAAATATGGTGCCGTAAGAATTTGTTATTTATAAAATGGATTATAAAATTTTAAAAATATGTCATATAATATTAAAATAAAATAAATATAAACTTAAAAGGATTCATCAACTATATATTTATTAAAAATTTTTAAATAAAAATGAAAATATTTTAATTTTAAACATTTATTTGCGATAATAATATATAATAATTATAAATTTAATTATAAAGTTTGTTTTAAATTTTTAAATATTTATCGGTAATAAAACGGCAATTAAAATTATTAAAAAATAAATATATTAAATAGATAGATAGATAGATAGATAGATAATATATAGATAGGTATAAGGAGTAAAAAATGATGCAGATAACTAATAATATGATATACAATAATATAAATAACCAATTATCCAACGAATCGTTTTCTATTTATAATCTTGAAAATCAAATTTCAAGCGGTTTGCAAATTAATTCTCCGCAGGATAATCCTGCAGGGCAGGTTAATGTCTTATCATACCAAAATTCTATGTCGGATGTTAATCAATATACTTCAAATGTAAATTTGGCTAATGAAATTTCATCATTAGCATCTTCAACTTTAAATAGCGCCGTAGGGGTCGTAAATAACGCAAAAACTCTTGCTATACAAATGGCAAATAGCGCTACTAATACGTCTATGAATAATCAGGCTGCGGCAAATGAAGTAGGGCAATTAATTAATGAAGTATCACAGATAGCAAATACAAATTATAACGGACAGAATATATTTACGGGTGAAAATACCTCTCAGGTTCCGGCTTATACGACATCGCAAGCTTATTACAGTGTTCCTTCTTCAACTTCCGGGGGAACGCCTACTAATATTAATTATAGTGTTTATACTTACGCTGGGAATGATGTTCAGCAAAGGTATCAGATAGCTCAAAATGAAACAATTGCTCCGAGTCTAACGGCTGATGTAATATTCGGCAGCAGCAATCCTGCTCCTAATTCTCAAACTAGTTCTTATAGTCCGTCAGGTTTACTATCCGTTTTATCATTATTTCAATCGGAATTAAAATCAAATACGTTTACCAACGATTCAAGCAATATTATTTCTAGTATTAACAGTGGTTTAAATACATTGCTTTCAGCTCAGGCAACTATTGGAACTAAGCAGCAAAGATTAACCGAACAATCGCAAAGCTATCAGACTGTTACAACCAATATACAGCAACTGTTAAGTCAAACTCAAGACATTAATATTCCTCAAGCCATGACAAATCTTACTCAAGCGCAGACTACTTATCAAGCGACCCTTGCGATGTCTTCCCAGATAACACAATTAACGCCTATGCTATTAAAATACTTAGGATAATGATAATATTGCGATGTAAAAAAAGTGTAAATATTTAATTAAATTGCTTTATATCTGAGCTGTTTAATTATTTTCTCAGATTTATAAATATAAGCATAGGTTAGTTAGAGTCATTTACTTAATCAGTTACAATCAGTTACTTAGTTAGTTACTTAGTTAGTTAGATAGATACCGAATTAATTATTAAATAAAATAATTATATTATATATTATATATTATATATTATATAATTAGCTATATGCTTGTTAATGCAGTTTTGACATAAAATAATAAATTAATTATTAAATGAAATAATTATGCTTATATTAAACAGAAAAGAAGGTGAAAGCATAAGGATAGGCGACGAAATTGAAATAGAGGTAATTTCCGTGAGCGGAAGCAATGTAAAAATTGGAATAAAAGCTCCTCGTGAAGTGTCTATTTTTAGAAAAGAATTATATGATAGTATTATTTCCGAAAATATTAGCGCTTCTAAAATTAACTTAGAAAAAATGTCCGAGCTAAAATCTGCTTTGCAATATTTAGAAAAAGATTTAAACAAAAAAAAATAATTGTAAAAATTATATTAAAATATATAAAATAAAATATTAAGTATTAATTAGAGGTTTTATAGTGAGCGCCGAAACTATTTTAGTAAAAAGCAAATATTATCCCGAAGGAGTTGAAGTAGAAAAAATAAAAATTATTGAATTCTCAAAACCTATTCTTGGTTTTAATGATTATAAAAAATTTTGCATCTTAAATGTAGATAAAGAAAAAGATGTGCCTTTTTTTATATTGCAAAGTATTGACAATGAAAATTTATGTTTTATAGTTACAGACCCAAATATTTTTTTTAAAGATTATAGCGTTCCTATAAGCGAAGAGGAAAAAGAAATTATAGATTTAAAAGATAAAAGTAAAGCTATAATATTTGTTATAGCCACTATGGCAGCCAATATAGCAGACTCCACTGTTAATCTTAAAGCTCCTGTAGTTATTAATACTCTGAGCAATAAAGCTATTCAGTGTGTTCTTACAGATGATAATTATGCTGTTAATCAAAAATTGCCTATTGCAAGAATGGAATAAAATAAATTTTATATTATTTTTTTACTTATTTTTTCTCTTGTCAATAATGATTTTAGAGCCAGGCGTACTTTTTGCTTTATATTTTAAAGATGAAGTTATTTCGCTTATTTCGCCATAATGCGATACTTTTTTGTTTATATTGGGGATGATAGATATAGACAGAGACATTAAAGGAATTTTTCTTAAAATATTAGACCTGTCATGAGTTTCAATGTAACCGTTTGATTTGTCTGTTTCATCATAAAATGACGGTATTATTTTATCAAAATTTGAAATTATATTACTGCAAATTTCTACAATATCATTTGGATGAGAAATAATTACGAAATCATCTCCTCCGATATGACCGATAAAAACATTTCTTTTAATGTTTCTTTTGTGATTTTTTGATATATCATATGTGGTTGAAGCAATAAGTCTTGATGTTAGCATTATTATTTCGTCTCCGCTCAAAAAACCGTATTTATCGTTATAAGATTTAAAATTATCAATATCTATATAAGCAAAAGAGCAATTTATATTGCTTAATATTTTATTTTTTACTTCGTTAATTATAGAAGAATTTCCAGGCAATTTAGTTAAAGGATTAGCATCTAATTGAGTTCTGGAAAATAATGCCGAAATTTTTACTTTATAATGCAGTTCGCCTTTTAATAGCGGTTCTTTTATATAATCTCTCATAGCATAGCCGCAATCTAAAATTTTTTTAAAATTGAAATTACGCGATAAAATAAAAACTAAAGGAATGTTGCTTATCACATTATCTTTTTGAATATCATCGGTTGCATTAAATATATCGTCATAAATTCTGCTGCAGTCGTTTTTTAAAGCGATGCTTTCGGTATTGTCGGACGGATTGTTATAGTTTTTACGGATAATACGTATATCGTTCAAGTCAGTTATTTTATTATTATTTTCTGATTCGCCAAAAGCATATCTTACGTCTATTAAAATAAGGCTTGGAGGAGATACATACACGGAGTAATATGCCTGATTTATAGATTCATAAAATTGCAGGTTATAATTATTAGAAAGTTCTTTTGTAAAATAATCATTTAATTCTGGTTTTTTTTGGGAAACAATAAAAATAGTTTCTTTATTTTCGGGCATTTTAAGAGAATATTATAAAATTATTTTAGTTAAAAACATTTAATTCATCTTTAAAATAATAAATTTCTTCAATAATTTTTTTTAAGAAAGCTAAATCTATAGACAATACTTCCATTATTTCGTTTTTAATTTCATCCACATAAATACTTCCTGAAAAACCAATTCCTAAAGATTTAGCTAAAATATCCGATAAATTAATTATGGCAGTTTCAATTACATAGTTTTTAGAGTAATATAATTTATTTTTATTGTTAGTTATTGATTTTATATTATAATTTTTATCTATATTTTCATTACTGTATAACATCAAAAACTCATGATGAAATCTTATAGGCGTACAAATAGACGCAGGATAGTTCCATTCTCTTGTCAAATAATATCCGACATCCGCATGTGATACACTTAAAACTTCTTTCTCAGCTTCAACATAAATTTTTTTTTCTTCCTGAGCTAATTTTATTACGGCATTAAAATCATCTTTAAATTTTATAGCAATGATAAGTTTACCTATATCATGCAGCAAACCGGCAGAAAAAACCAAATCCTCATCGATTATTTGTTTACCGTTATTTATCTGTTTTGCAATATATTTTGCGGTTAATCCGCAAAATAGACTATGTTCCCATAGCCCTTTCATTACATCTTTCATTAAATCAAAAATAGAAGATGTAATTATAATGCTTTTTAATGTGTTGGAACCGAGCAGAACAAGAGCATGGTTTAAATTATAAATCCTTTGAGGGAAACCGTAATAGGGAGAATTGACTATCTTGAGTATCTTGGCAGATAAGCTTATATCTTTCGTCATTAAATTTCCTATATAATTAACTGAGACGGTATCGTCATCCATCAAATCATTAATTTTGTTAATAACCTCCGGCAATGAGGGGAGACTATACGTACTTTTAATAGCGCTCATTATTTCATCAAATTTATCTTTTTTCATAATTAATCTGAATATCCCTTAGTTATCACTTCTTTAACAATATTTTCAATATCTTTCATTAATTTTATATCTTTTACAAGAATGAATCTTTCTTCTATATCTGATAAATTATTTTTTATTGTTTCATTTTTAATATAAGCAATATCATCTCCATATTCTTTGCTATTATTTTCAATATATATAAAAAATACATTCTGTTTTTTTATTTGATTAATTAATGATTTAGTTAATGTTGATTTTTTTGATAATAATACAATGCCGTTTTCTAAAACAATATTTTTAGCTAATATGTTGCCTTCCGAGGCCTCTTCAATTTTTATTCTTTTCATTTATAATTATATTTTTAATAAATTTATTTTTTAAGATTAAGTTATAATGGCCGTTGAATTTTAACAATGTTTAATATATTATATTGTATTATATATTAATATTATAATAAAGCAAAAAACTTAACTATAATAAATATATATTTATACTATATAACATAAATATATATTATTGTTAAAACGAAGTTTTGATGATTGCTTCAGCTAAATACTTTAATCCTGCAATAGGAAATAATATAATCTATATTAAAATTTTAACTTAATATATAATAATATATAATAAAAATTAATTAACTTAACCGTCTTAAATTTATTATAGTAATTACGGCATTATTTATTAAATTAAATTAAATTAAATGTTATTTTTATGAAATTATCTAAAATCAGCTGCGAAAAATTAATTGATTTAAAAGTAGATATTGCAAGAAAAATTCTTATATTAAATAAATATATATTGCTTGTTATACTTGAAGGAAGAGAAAATATAAAAAATTTATCTGATATATTTGATAAAAAACAATTATTTATCAATATTATGTTAAAAATTAAAATAGATTATAATGATTTATCAAAATTAAATGAAAACTATACAAACAAAATTATAATTTTGAAAAAAATTATTTCAGAGAATATAAATATCGAAAAAAGTATTACCGATAAATTTTCTGCAAAACAAGAAAATTTAGCTGAAAAGATAAAATTTTTAAAAAAAATAAGTTATGCTATGAAAGCCTATAAATCTAATATTACATGATAAGATAACAAAATTAGCAATAAATATATTGTTCTTTTTTGATGTCTATAAATCTAATATTGCATAATAAAATAAGGTCATAATTCTATGATAGATTACAAAATATATTTTTACAAAAATCAAGAAGTTATTATTAAATCCGAAGGAAATAATTATAAGGGCTATATTTCAGATCTAAAAGGGGATTATATTTTTGTAATTTTGTATGCATTATTTAAAGAAGACGATTTGCTAAAATTTGATTCGGGCAATGAAATTAATTTTACCGACCGCGCAAATATTAATATAGACAATATTATCGACGGGATACATAAAACTGATGATAATATTCTAATTTATGAAGATATTAAAGACGCATATGTTGCGACAATTAAGATTGATGAGATTATTAAAGGAAATGATAATATCGTATTAAAAATAAATGTATTAAATGAACCTGCGAAAAGAGAAGGCAGGGAATTTTTAAGAGTTAACGCCTTTTTGCAATTTTCATACGATAAAATAAGTCTGCAGGAGTTTATTGAGTTAAAAGAAGAATATATTTCCAAATCTTCTTTCACCACTTCAGTTTACGGTATATATAAAATTAATATGCCGCATATATCTTCCTCAATGCCTATTATAGATGATACCGGAGCGCCGATAAATCCAAGATTAGAAAAATTATTAATTGCCATAAATAGCAAATTAGATATAATACTTTCTTTGCTTAATCCCGAAAAATCCCTGCTTTCCAATGTAGAAGAACAGAGGGTATCTATTAGCGGTTCAGGTATTATGTTTAATTATCGGGTTAATGAAAAAAATAATAATGTTTTAGATTCATTAAAATACGGCGATTATTTAAAAATGACTATATTGTTTCCTACTATACCGCAGTTTATTATTAAACTGATTGCCCAGGTTGTCAGAGTTGAAATTGACAGTAATTATTCCATTGCGTGCAAATTTGCAGCAATTAACGAATATGACAGAGACGAGATTATTAAATACACGCTTGAAAGACAAAGGCAGCAGATAAAAAAAGGTTAATTTTATAAAATCACATTATTAATTCTTATATCAATGTTAATAGTGTGAAACAAAGGCAGCAGATAAAAAGTTAATTTTAGATTTTAAGCGGCATTATATATTATATATAAATATAATACGTATAAAAATAAATTATTCATCAAAAATTTATATCTCATTTCATGAGATTTATGATTTTGGAAGTTCATTATTGAGAAATGTAGAAAGAACCACAATATTTACTCTTCTATTGAGCGCCCTCCCCTGAGCGGTCTTATTTGAAGCAACAGGTTTGTACTTCCCATACCCGGAAGCTGAGAGCCTTATGGGATTAAAATGAACTTTTTTTATGAAAAATCTAAGAACATTAACGGCTCTAGCGGTAGAAAGCATCCAATTATTAGGATATCTTAAAGTATGAATAGGCGTAGAATCGGTATATCCTTCTATTGACAAATTATTTCTAACTTTTAATAATGATAATGCAATATGTTTTAAAAGAGGATGAAATTTTTTCAATATTTTAGCGCTTCCGGAGTTAAAAAAACTAGACCCTTTAAGCGAAATAATTAATCCTCGAGTAGACCTGTAGACTCTAATAGACGATTTAAATGTCTTATTGGCTTTTATATATTTTTTAATACTTGAAGAAATCATATTAAAAACTTGAGCTTCATGGTGTTCCGCTTTTATCAGTTTTTTATTTTGCACCGAAACTTTAAAGGTTGACGGTGCAACTTTAGGGACGACGAGTTTCGGCGTTGACGCAATATTAGGTCTTGATTTAGTTACTGTAACAAGTTTGCTTGCGCCGAAAGCCTGCTGAATAGAAACGGATAGTTCTTTCAGGCGGACATTGTTGACTTTTGATATAGCAAACATAACTATAAAAAATGATAGCAGCGTAGTCAAAAAATCGCCGTAGCTAATCATCCATCTTTCTTTGTTTGATTCTCCCTGAGTATTTCTTCTTCTCTTTATGCTCATTTTAAGTTTTATTTATTATTTTAATTATTAAATATAATTATGTCATTTGATTACGGCATTAATTAATTAATTAATTATTTAATATCCTGTAATTTAATTTTGAATAGCAAGCAAAATCGGCATAGAACATCGTTATGGTTACAACTATAGTCATTGGTTTTTATCTAGCGCTTTTTGCTTCATATATGGTTTTTTGGCTTTCACTCAGAAATGATTTTAATTTTTCTTCAATAAGTCTGGGATTTTCGCCGTTTTGAATTGACTGTACTCCTTTAAGCACTAATTCATTTTTTAATATTTTCTCTTTTAATTTTATTTTTAACTTGCTTGCTATCGGAAACAATATTAAATTAGCAAACGCTAAACCATAAAGAGTAGCGGTGAAAGCAACTGCAATACCTGCTCCTAATCTATCAGGGTTATTTAAATGCTGCATAACGTGAATTAAACCTAAAACAGCGCCTATTATACCGAGTGTAGGCGAATATCCGCCAGCCTGTTCAAAAATTTTAACGCTTTCTTCTCCAAAATCTTCTGAATTGCCTAATTCTGTTTCCATAATTTCAGTTAAAACCTGAGGATCTATGCCGTCTACCACTAACGATAAGGCTTTTTTCATAAATTTATCGTCAGAAGTTTCCACTTCCGCTTCTAAGGCAAGGACGCCATTTTTCCTGGCTTTACCTGCGAAATCTACAATGTCGGCTATTGTATTTGCATAATCAATTTTTTCTGAAATAAATACCTCTTTAACGGTTAGAATCGCTTTTTTTAAATTCGGCAAAGGGTTGCCTGCTATCGTAGCGCCTGCCGTTCCGATTATAACTATTGTAATACCGATAGGATCTATTAATTGCATAAACGTAGATCCTTGCATTGCATTAGCGGCTATTAACCCGCCTATACCCATAATAAAACCGATAATTGATGCTAAATCCATTTTTATTATTTGTTATTTGAATAATTTAATTATTTAATTTACTATTTAATTATTTAATTTAATTATTGAATTTACTATTTAATTATTTAATTATTGAATTTAACTACTTATTAATTTAAATAGCAAAACTTATAAATTGCTTTATTAAAGAATTTAATAAAATTTTTATAAATAAAATATATTTTAAAAACTATTTTTAAATTATTTTAAATTTATTTAAATTTAAATAAAAATAAATTTAAAACTTTAAATAAAATATTCTTATAATATTATCAAATTTATTTAATTTTCTCAATATATTAAAAAATATTCTATAATTTTTAAAATATATTTAGTATACTAATTATTATGATGGAAATAATTAATAATTTGACAAATAAAATTGATGAAAACGGAAGCAGCGGCAAAACAGGCAATACTATAAGCAATAGTAAAGCCGATGAAAATATAACTCCTGCCGAAATGAGCGAAATCAAACTTGTTGCATCCAAGTTTGAATCTATTTTTTTAAATATGCTATTTGATTCTATGGCTAAAGAAAATAGCGGCGGGACGTTTATAAACCACGGCAGCGCATATAAAATTTTTAATTCTATGATGTATGAAGCAATTGCAAATGATGAATCTTACGGAAGGGGTATTGGCATAGCAAGAATGATTGTCAATTATTTTAAGGAAAACCCTTCATTGATAAAAAATAGTTTAAATATTTCAAAATTAAAATCAGAAG
Organism: Candidatus Acidulidesulfobacter diazotrophicus; assembly: GCA_004195025.1. GTDB lineage: Bacteria > SZUA-79 > SZUA-79 > Acidulodesulfobacterales > Acidulodesulfobacteraceae > Acididesulfobacter > Acididesulfobacter diazotrophicus. The sequence continues at coordinate 76,979 of SGBB01000007.1, forward strand.
CTGGCGAACTTTCAGGTTCAAACAATTTTATGGAAGCGGTAAATACTTCAGACAAATATTTAGGCAACGCAAATGTTTTAAATAATTATAAAAAATTAAGCGCCTTAAATAATCAAGACGGCGGTAATATTTCAGGAGATAATACTTCAGGCGGTTATACTTCTATAGACAGTTTAGCAAAGGCAGCCTCTAAAATTTACGACCTGCCTTATAATTTAATCAAGGCTGTCATAAAAACAGAATCAGACTTTAATCCTTCCGCCGTTTCGCCAAAAGGAGCAGTAGGGTTAATGCAGGTGATGCCTGAAACTGCTAAAGAATTAGGTGTTTCCGATGTTTTGAATCCAGTATCTAATGTTTTTTGCGGAAGTCTATATCTTAAAAAAATGCTAAACAGTAATAACGGCAATATAGAATTAGCTCTTGCCGCTTATAACGCAGGACAGGGCAATGTTGATAAATACGGCGGAATACCTCCTTTTACGGAAACGGAAAATTATGTAAAAAAAGTTTTAAATTATTATAATGAATATAATAATATAAAATAAACAAAATAATTTAAAAACAGGAATATACAATGTCTATATTTAAAAGAAATAAAGCAGCCGTAGTTAATTTTTCAGGCGCTATAACAGCTCAAAGTATTGCCCCGTACATTGCTTTAATAAAAAAAATTGAAAAAACAAATTCAATAAAAGGTGTTCTCTTTACAATAGATAGTCCCGGAGGAAGCGCGATACATTCAGAACTTTTATATTTTGCGATAGAAAGGCTTAAGAAAAAAGGTAAAACGGTTTACGGATATCTAGAACTTGCCGCATCGGGAGGATATCTGGTTGCTTCGTCTTTAGAAAGATTATACGCTCCGCCGTCAGCAATAATTGGTTCTATAGGAGTAATAAGTTTAAAGCCCGTATTAAAAGAAATATTGGGGAAAATAGGCATAGAATACGAGATTTTAAAAAAAGGCAAATATAAAGATATGTGGTCTTTTACCCGGCATTATACCGACGAAGAAAGAGCAAGCATAGACGAACTTCAGGAAGATATTTATTTAAGATTTATAGAAATAGTTTCAGAAGGAAGAAAAATTCCTAAAGACGATGTTTTAAAACTTGCTACGGGCGAGTTATTTTCGTCTAAAAAATCATTGTTAAACAAGCTTATTGACGAGATTTCAGATTTAGATACCGCAATAGAAGACCTGTGTAAAAAAATAGGCACGAAACCGGAAAAAGTTGTTTACATGGAAATAAAGAAACCTTTTTTTCAAAAAATAATTAACAGGTCAATGGTTGGAATAATTGAGGATATATATTACAACTTAATGTTTTAAGATAAACGTTAAAATAATAATTATTTTAAAAAATTTTTGGCTTAGCGGTAAAGATAATGAAGCTTGTATAGTTCTAAGTAAACTTTAAAATAATAATTATTTTAAAAAATTTTTGGCTTAGCGGTAAAGATAATGAAGCCTGTATAGTTCTGAGCAAACTTTAAAATAATAATTATTTTGATTTTATGGGTAAAATTATCAATTTAGGGGAATATCTTGATTCGGCAAATAATACGGATACTTATATTATAAGCGGAAATATAACTAAAGCCGTTGGTCTTGTAATTGAAACAACGCACCCTTATTTGTCAATCGGAAAAATTTGTAAAATTATAAATAATGCCCAAACAGGCAATGAACAGTTTATTACGGCTGAGGTTGTCGGTTTTAAAGACGGTAAAGCTATTTTAATGCCTTATGGCGATATTTCAGGAATAAATCAGGACAGCAAAGTAATATTATTAGACGAAGAAGAAAAATTTCCGGTTGGAGACAATTTAAAAGGCAGAGTAGTCGATGCTTTCGGAAATCCTATGGATAATAAAGGCAAAATAATATGTGCCGATTATGCAAAAATTGTTAATGACCCTCCTTCTCCATTGTCGCGAAGCAGAATAAAAGAAGTTATGGATGTAGGAGTTAGAGCGATTAATTCATTATTTACGATAGGAAAAGGACAAAGAATTGGTATTTTTGCAGGTTCAGGCGTAGGCAAAAGTACTCTTCTGGGTATGACTGCAAAATATACTTCCGCAAGTGTTAATGTTATAGCTTTAATAGGTGAAAGAGGAAGAGAGGTTAGAGAATTCATAGAAAAAAGCCTCGGAGAAGAAGGGCTTAAAAAATCTATTATTATTGTTGCGACTTCGGATAAATCTCCGCTTGTCAGGATGAGAGCCGCATTTGCCGCAACTTCGGTAGCAGAATATTTTAGAGACAGAGGCGAGAATGTTTTATTAATGATGGACTCATTGACAAGATTTGCTATGGCAGTCAGAGAGATAGGATTATCGGCAGGAGAACCTCCTACTATGAGAGGTTATACTCCTTCTGTTTTTTCTGTTTTGCCTAAACTCTTAGAAAGGGCTGCAATATCCGACAAAGGCAGTATCACAGGTATTTATACCGTTTTAGTTGAAGGAGACGATTTAAACGAACCTATATCCGATGCCGCAAGGTCTATATTAGACGGGCATATAGTTTTATCAAGAAAAATAGCCGAGGAGGGCATTTTTCCGGCAATTGATCCGCTATCAAGCATTTCAAGGGTCATGCCCGATATTATTTCAAATGAACATCTTATTCAGGCAAGGAAAGTTTTAAAAGTAGTTTCTGATTACAGAACTAATGAAGACCTGATTAATATCGGAGCTTATTCAAAAGGTTCTAATAAAGACATTGATTTTGCAATTGACAGCATAGATAAAATAAAAAATTTTATAAGACAAAATTTTGACGAAGAGTGTACTTACGGCGAAAGCGTAAATCTGCTAAAAGAACTTATTTAGCAATAGACAATATGATAATATAATAATTATAAAGTGATAGATACAGTTAACCCAAAATTACCGATATAAATTTTTAAAATAGCTCTAAAGTTATACGAACATTGGATTCCTGCTTACGCAGGAATGACTTTGCGGGTATTTAAGTTTTCATCCAACTGGCGTCATTCCCGCTAAAGATAATAAGCTAAAACATATAATTAAAATAAATACATTTAATTTATATTAATGTTTAAGGAAATTTATAATTATGCTGCCGACCTATTATAAAAAAAGAATAGATAAAAATGAGGCTTTAAAGATATTTAAAAGTAATGATTTAATTAAAATAGGAAAAAAAGCCGATTCTATTAGAAAAGAAAAACACGGCGGCAGTATAGTCACTTTTATAATAGACAGAAATATAAATTATACAAATATATGTTCGTCGCAGTGTAAATTTTGCGCTTTTTATAAAAATAAAAATGATGACGGCGCATATACATTAGATAAAAAAGAAATATTTAAAAAGATTAAAGAAACTGCCGATTTGGGCGGAACGCAAATATTAATACAGGGCGGATTAAATTTTGATATAAATTTTGATTATTATTTAGATTTATTATCAGGCATCAAACAAAATTTTGATATTCATATTCATGGGTTTTCCCCCCCTGAAATATATTATCTGGCGGACAATAACAATTTAACAGTCAAAGAAACTCTTATGCTTTTAAAAGAGGCGGGTTTACAGTCAATTCCAGGGGGAGGCGCCGAAATTCTTTCCGATAGAGTAAGAGCTAAAATAAGCCCGAATAAAATTGGCAGCGATAAATGGCTCGAAGTGATGGAAACAGCTCATAAAATAGGATTAAATTCTTCTGCTACCATGATGTTCGGAACTATAGAAACCGACGAAGAAATAATAGCGCATTTGTTTAAATTACGGGAACTTCAAGATAGAACGGGCGGTTTTAGAGCTTTTATTCCATGGAGTTTTCAGAGCAAAAATACAAAGTTAAATCCAAGAAACACGTATGGTCATTATTATCTTAAAGTTTTGTCTATCTCAAGAATAATTCTAGATAATTTTGATAATATACAGGCTTCTTGGGTAACTCAAGGGGCAAAAATGGCTCAGGCGGCATTAAGTTTCGGAGCGAATGATTTAGGTTCCACTATGATTGAAGAAAATGTCGTCAAGGCTGCCGGTGCATGCAATCCTATGATAGAAGAAACTGAAATGGTTCGTATAATAAAAGATGCGGGTTATACGCCTGCTCAGAGATTAAATAATTATAAAATAATTAAATATTATTAATTTATATATATAATAAAGTAAAAATCAATACTTTAAATTTTACAATATAACTTATTAATATTACTTAATATTATTATACATGCTATATTATATAAAATAAAATGCAATTTTTTATAATATTGTATTTTATATACTAAAATTTATTAATATATAAAATATAATAAATTATTATTATTTAAATTTAAAAATTATGTTATAATTTTTAAATTAGTCAACTAAATTAAATTTTAACTTTTTATATTCTAATTATTAAATTTTAAAATGAATCAGGAACAATTAGTACATTTTAGAGAAATTTTAAATAATAAATTAAATTCTCTGATTAATGAAGCTATTAAAACAGTTGATACTATGTCTCGGACTGAAGAAGAAAATTTTCCGGATCCGACCGACAGAGCGACCTTAGAATCCGACAGAAATTTTGAACTTAGGATAAGAGACAGAGAAAGAAAACTTATACCTAAAATAAATCAGGCTATTGAAAGAATTAATAACGGAACTTACGGAATATGTATTGAATGCGGACAGGAAATTTCCGTTAAGAGATTAGAGTCGCGTCCTGAAGCTACAATGTGCATACGATGCAAAACCAAAGAAGAAGAATTTGAAAAAAAACATAATATTTAAACTTAAACTTTATTAAAAATTAAAATAAGATTATAACACACTATGAATGTTCTTTTTATGACGCCTGAATATTATCCGTTTGCCAAAAGCGGAGGGCTTGCCGAAGTTGCCGAAGCTATAACCGTCAATCTTGTTCAAAAAGGTTTAAATGTTACGGTTTGCGTGCCGTATTACAAACAGGTAAGTCAGCAGAAATTCAGAATCTCGGGAAAAATTTCCAAAATAGAAATTGATCCGCCGGAGGATTGTTTAAAATTTTTTCATAATAATATAGATAACTTATCTAAGAAAAAAATTGCAAATGAATTGCGATTTTTTGACATTTTACCTTATAAATATAAAGGGGTAAACATTTTATTTATAAAAAACGATTATTTATTTAATCGTGATTTTTTATATTCCAACGGAAATATTGATTATGAGGACAATTTATTAAGATTTGCTTTCTTTAATTACGCGTCGCTTGTTTATGCTTCCGACAATATGATGAAATTTGACGTCATTCATTGCAATGATTGGCAAACTTCGTTAATCCCCGCTCTCGTAAAATTTAAATTTAAGCTGCCTTCAAAAACTTTATTGACTATTCATAACTTAGGATATCAGGGTTTATTTCCCGTAGAACAATTCCAATGCACTTTTTTAAGTAAATATTTATTGAACATTGAAGGATTTGAATATTTTGGAAAAATAAACCTTCTCAAAGGAGGAATCGAATTTGCAGACATCGTGACTACCGTCAGCAAAAAATATGCTCTTGAAATTCAAACAAAAGAATACGGCTTTGGATTAGAAGGGGTTCTTGAAACCTGCAATAAAAAGCTTCACGGAATATTAAACGGCGTTGATTATGATGAATGGAATCCTGAAACAGATAAATATATAGCTAAAAATTTTGCATATAAAAATTATAAAACAGGCAAAAAATCATGTAAAAAGGATTTATTAAATATTTTTTTTGGAAAAGATTTAATTCCTGATTTAATGGATAAACCTGTAATCGGTATTATTGCAAGACTTGATGAACAAAAGGGGTTTAATATATTAATAGAAGCTATTCCTGAAATAATAAAAAATAATGCCGTGATTATAATTCTCGGAACCGGCAATTCTAAAATAGAAAAAGAACTGAAAAAAATAGCCGAAGCATATCCGCAAAATGTATGCTTAAAAATAGAATACAATAATCAACTGGCACATAAAATTGAAGCAGGGAGCGATTTTTATGTAATGCCTTCCAAATACGAACCTTGCGGGCTGAACCAGATGTACAGCTTAATATACGGAACCGTTCCTATCGTAAGAGGAACCGGAGGCTTAGACGATACGATAATTAATTTTGACGGTATTAATATTGGAGAATCAAACGGTTTTAAATTTTATAATTTTAACGGCGAAGATTTGATTAAAACTGTTAATTATGCAATTTCATTATATTATAATGATAAAAATACTATGGCAAAACTTATTTTAAACGGGATGAAAAGTAATTTTTCATGGGAAAAAAGTATAAATGAATATATTGACTTATACAATAAAATAATATAAATCAATCAATATATAACCCAAAACCTAATTTAGAAGCTGCCTGAGAAATTTTAATGCTAAATAATAACATTATATTCCCGCTTTCGCAGGAATGCCATCTGAATGGTGAATATTAAATTACATTTTAGTCATTCCTGCGAAAGCGGGAATCCAGAATATAAAATTTGGGTATAATAACATTGACAAAATATAAATAAAATATAATATATATAAATAAAATATAATAAATATAATTAAAATTAAAATTTTATTCCTCAAGGCAAGACCCGTTTATCGAGGAAGCGCTAAGCGTATATAAATAAATCTAATTAAAATTAAAATTTTATTCATTTAATGGCGGATCCTGTAAAAATGCTGAAATTAGTCAAAAATGATGATGCATTTATATTAGATAAACTTTTAAAACACGATAAAAAAAGCAGCTGTAACTTTGGCTCAAGACATGTTTCTTCCTCCTATAAAAAACAAACCGATGAAATTGACAAAATTCCTTTCAATATTCTGATAGCCGAAGACAATAAAATAAATGCCGAACTTATGAAAGCGATAATAGAATCTTCTGCACCGCAAAAATTTTCAATAAATGAGGCGTCGGTTAAATTCAATATAATTATTGCGGAAGACGGAAAAAAAGCATTAGATATAGTATTTTCTCCGATCAATATTGATTTAATAATTTTAGATTTAATGATGCCGTTAATAAACGGTTTTGATGTATTGGAAAAAATCAGATCCTGCGGCAGTTTTGGTAATCCTGTAGGCAATATCCCTGTTTTGATTGTAAGCGCTTTAAACGAATCTTCTATTATTTCTAAAGGTATAGAGCTGGGGGCTAACGATTATATTGCAAAACCTATTGTAAAAAATATTTTCAAATCCAAAGTAAATTCGCTGATAAATTTAAAAAAACTGCATGATACTTTAGAAAATTCAGAAAATATAATAATGTCTTTAGCTTTAGCTATTGAAGCCAAAGACAAATATACAAGCGGTCATTCTAAACGGGTCAGTATACTGGCTTATAATTTCGGAAAATATTTGGGGTTGCATAAAGAAGATTGTTTACTGCTTAAAAGAGCAGGGTGCATACATGATATAGGCAAAATCGGGATACCGAATGATATTTTAAATAAAACAGAAAAACTGTCCGATAACGAACTTAATTTGATAAGAAATCATTCCATAACAAGCAGCGATATTTGCAAACCTTTAATTTCTCTTAAAAAAGAATCTTATATTGTCAGATACCACCATGAGAGGTTTGACGGAAACGGTTATCCCGGTGAATTAAACTGCCAAAATATTCCATACTTATCAAGAGTCCTGTCTATCGTTGATTCTTACGATGCAATGACCAGCGATAGACCATATCGGCAAGCGTTGACTATGGAAGCGGCTTTGTTTATATTTGAAAACGAAAAAAACTCAGGGCAGTGGGATCCGGAAATAGTTAATGAATTTATTAAATTTATAAATTTGTAAAAATTTGATTATAATTGATTACAATTTAAATTTTCTAAAAAATTAAAAATTAGGGAGAATTAAGTCTTTAGACTAAATAATAATTTGATTTATGATTAAAAAAACAAATCTTATGAAAGAATTTATGGCTAAAATTTTAATTTACGGCGGAGGGAAAGCCGCTAAATCAGTTATTGAACTTCTTTATGGAGATAAAAATATAGAAATTGCTGCATTAGTTTCAAGAAATATGCTTAAAGAAGGTGTTCAATATGCGAAGAATTTAAACATTATATGTTTAAATTCAATACAAGAAGCTCTTGATAATAATTTTGATTTTAATATTATTTTTAATCTCACTGGAGAACCTTTTTATACTATACCTGAACTTAAAGATATATACGATGTTAATTTTACTCTAAACATTAATAATTGCGATAATGATACTGATAATGAAGACAAAGAAGCAGTTGTCAATAAAAAAAAGAAATTCAATGTGGAGATAATTGATTCTACAAGCGCTAAATTAATATGGGATTTGCTGTATGACAGAAACAAAGCACATTCAGACAAAGAATCTATAATAAATCAGCTTAAAAATCAGAAAAATTATTTTAAAAATATTCTGGACGACTCATTTGATATGATAATAGTTACCGATAAAAACGGTAAAATTACAGAATTTAATAAAGGCGGAGAAAAAATATTAGGATTTTCTAAAAAAGATATTATAGGTACATTAGCATCTGATTTATATATTAATAAAATTGAACGCGATGAAATTTTAAATAGATTGCGCACCGAACATTTTGTTCAAAATTATGAAACTGTTCTAAAAAGAAAAGATAATGGTCTTGAAAATATTTCTCTTACAATTTCCAGAATTTTAAATAATAAAGGAGAAATAATCGGGACTATAGGTATTTCTAAAGATATAACAGAAAAAAAGAAATATGAAAAAGAACTTAAAAATCTCAATGAAAACCTTGAATTAAAGATAATAGACCGTACCAAACAATTAGAAAATTCTATCAAAGAACTAGCCAAAGCCAATGAATTAAAATCAAAATTTATAGCCAATATGTCTCATGAACTCAGAACTCCATTAAACGCTATTATAGGATATTCGGATCTTATATTAGATTCATCTAATATAACCGATAAACATAAAAAATATATAAATAATATATTAGTTTCAGGAAAACATCTTCTTCAATTAATAAATAATATATTAGACATAGCTAAGATTGAAGCGGGGAAATTTAATTTAGACTATTCTATATTTTCTATCAAAGAAGTTTTAGGAGAAGTAAATACTGTTTTAAAATCATTATTTGATCAAAAAATGCTGTCTTTAAGTATTATTTATAACAACAATGAAAATTATAAGCTATATGCCGATAGGATAAAATTTAAGCAGGTAATTTATAATCTTTTAAGCAATGCCATAAAATTTTCTTTTGAAAATTCAAAGATTAAAATTATTTGCAATAATACCATTAATAATTCATCCAAGACGGAACAAAATATAGCATCCGATAAAGGGTCTAAAAAAAATACATTAGAATACTTACAAATAGATATTATTAATGAAGGAATAGGCATACCTGAAAATAACCTAAAAGTTATTTTTGACGAATTTATTCAGGTTGACAACAGCTACTCAAGAAAATTTGAAGGGACGGGATTAGGTCTTGCTTTAACAAAAAAAATTATAGAACTTCACGGCGGCTACATTAACGTTTACTCAGTTGAAAATGTACAAACTACGTTTACATTTATTATTCCAAACGCAATAAATACATCAAATTTAGCGGAAGGCATAGATATTAATCAAAGTGTCGATCAAACCCAAACTATTAATGTTAATAACGAATTAATTACAGGCAAAACTCAATATAAAACATTTAGAGACGATTTCGGCAAAAAAAGAAACAAACCAGTCGTGTTGGTTGTAGAAGACGATTTGCCTACTTCAGAATTATTTACCGTTAATTTGGTAAAATCAGGATATTCTGTTATTCATGCTTATAACGGAATAGAAGCTATTGAAAAAGCTAAAGAGTATAAACCTTTTGCAATTCTTTTAGATGTAATGATTCCTAAAAAAGACGGCTGGGAAGTATTAAGCGATTTAAAATCGGATAAAACTACAAGAAATATTCCTGTCGTAATTACCAGCATGATTGACAATAAAGATTTAGGATATGCGCTCGGAGCAACTGATTATCTTGTTAAACCGATAGATAAAGAAACTTTGATAAAAACTTTATCTGAATTTACATTGACTACAAAAAGAAAAAAAAGACAGGTAAATATTTTATTAATAGACGATGAAGAAATTACGCATAAAATGATTTCAAAAATTCTTGAGCCTGAAGGATTTAATCTTTTGCATGCTTATACAGGCGATGAAGGATTAAAAATAGCTATTGAATATAAACCTGATTTAATATTGTTAGACCTGATAATGCCGGACGTCAACGGCTTTGAAGTAGCGGAAAATATTAAAAAACATCCAGTCTCTTCCCAAATACCTATTTTTATAATAACATCAAAAGATTTAACGGTTGAAGAAAGAATGAGGCTTTCAAATAATATTGACAGAGTAATAGGGAAAAGAATATTTTCATCCGAAGAACTAACGAGATCAATTAGAGAATTAGAACTTATATATCCTCATAAAGCAGGTTTATTTGACGATATAACAGGTTTATTGGATCATAATTATTTTAATATCAGGTTTGCTCAGGAAATTAACAGGGCTCAAAGATATCAAATAGCTTTTAGCGTTATATTTATAGATATAGATAATTTTAAAGATTATAACGACATAGTCGGTAATTTTCATTCAGATATTGCGCTTAAAAAGATTGCCGATATTTTCAAAAAATCTCTTAGAGGTTCAGATGTAGTTGTCAGATACGGGTATGACGAATTTGCAATAATACTCAATAACACTTTAAAAGAACCTGCTTTATATGTTGCGAACAGATTTCTTGTTTCAATAAAAGAATACCCCTTTTATAAAGAAGAAGAACTTGCTTCAAAGTTTTTAACGGCAACATTTGTGGTTGCATCCTATCCTAAAGACGGCGAGACACCTGAAGAAATTATATCTAAAATATTTAATAAATTATGCGAACTTAAGGGCGCAGGAGGAAATATCGTAAAAGAAATTTAAAAATATAATAAAATACTAATAAAATACTAATGCTGTAAACGTATAAAAATTGAAATAAAGTAAATCGTATAATATATCAAACATTTTATATACTATACATATTTATATAAAATTACATTATATATAACAATAAAATGCTAAAGAACTCTAAAAAAATAATAAAATACTAATCGGTAATTTATTTATGGATGCTGAAAATGCCAGTGTAAATAATGATAAAATAGATAATTCAAAAATTATTATAGTAGAAGATAATGAAATAAATATGGATTTAATTAAAGCAATGCTTGAAAGATATGATTTTAATATAGTTGAAGCTTATGACGGTTTTGAAGCTATTGAAAAAATAAATAATAATAACGATGATGCCTTTTTGGTATTGTTAGACATAGGTCTCCCAGGAATAGACGGGATAGAAGTGTTTAAAAGACTAAAGCAATCGGAAAATACCGCCAATATTCCTGTTATAGCAGTTACTGCACATGCAATGAAAGGAAATAAAGAACATTTATTATCATTAGGTTTTAGTGATTTTATTGAAAAGCCCATTGATAAAAACATTTTGTTTGAAAAAATTAATAAATTCTTAATTTAATTAAATTAAATAGATAAAATTATAATAATGCTTAATAATAATAATGGTATCGCTGATTTTAAATTTTTTACGGAATTAAAAGTGAGATACGAAGAAACCGATGCTATGTCGGTTGTTTATTACGGAAAATATTTTATTTTTTTTGAAGTTGCAAGAACAGAATATATTAAAAAAATCGGTTATAACTATATTGATATTGAAAAAAGCGGATTTTATTTTGCTGTTGCAGAATCAAACTGTAATTATATTGCGCCTGCAAGATTTGACGACTCATTAAAAATATACGCCAAGGTAGAATATATAAAAAATTCAAGCTTTAATTTTTTATACAAAATTGTTAAAAAAAATGAAAATAATGAAGAATCTGAAATTAGCATAGCAAAAGGGTATACGGTTTTAGTCTGTGTGGACAGCACTGATTTTAAACCGCATAAAATTCCGGATTATATTAGAAAAGCTATACAAAAATTTGAAGGCTTTTAAATTAATATCTCATGAAGAATTACTATGCTATTTTAGAAATTAAAGAAAATGCCAGCGAAACGCTAATTAAAAGTCAATATAGAAAACTTGCCTTAATATATCATCCTGATAAAAATCCAAATAATACTGACAAATTTATGGATTTAAACAAAGCGTATAAAACTCTTATAGACCCAACTCTTAGAGAATATTATGATAGAGACCTAAGAGAATTTAACAAATTAAAAGAGTCTCAGCCCGGCGATAAAATTATTCCTTACAGAACAAGGCTTAGGGATGGCGGGAATATAAATATAGAAATGGATTTTACGGAAGATATTTTAGATTTGACGGGTAACGAATTAATCACTAAAACTTTGATATTACAAAGATATATAAGATGCCCCGACTGCGACGGAGAAGGCAAGGAAAAAGACACGCTTGCGAGAGTTTGCCCTCAATGTAAAGGATATGGCATGGTTAAAAATCGCGAAACAAAGATTAATGAAGTTTGTCAAAGTTGCAATGGATATGGCGATATATTCTTGTATAAGTGCGCAACATGCAACGGTATGGGGAGAATAAAGAAGTCAGAAGAAATTTCATTAAATTTTAAAAAGGAAGATATATTAAGTAATAATACAAATATAAATGACGTTAATAGCGTTAATAACACCGATAACATCAGCAGCGCCAATAATAAAATTATCGTATTTAACAGCAGGGGAGACGAGGGAGTTTTTGGCGGAAAAAATGGGAATTTAGTGGTTTTGATTAAAATAAATAATGAAGAAAAAGAAAAGGAATCCTTTTTTAAAAGACTTTTTTTAAATAGAAAATAGTAAGGTTGTTATTATATTATAGACACAATTTTATATCCTGACTTTGACACCAAATTCCATATTTTCATAAGTTAATTCCTTTAAACTACTGTAAACACTGAATATCATTTTTATGTTTTTTTTGTTTTTTAAAAAGTGTAGTAGGAAACATTATAATAATATGTCATATTTTACTTGACATTAAATATATGATATGGTATAGTTTTATTATGTTTATAAAAATATCAAGCAAAAATAATATAAAGTATGCTTCTATCGTTTCTTCTTATAGAGAAAACGGTATAACTAAGCATAAACAGATATTAAATCTCGGAAGGCTGGATTTAATTGAAAACAACCCTTCTTTTTACAGATTAGGCGTTAAATTTATAGAACTTGCAAAGAAAAAAAAGATTATGGATTTAGAAAATATCTCCGAAGCCGATATTCTAAACTACGGCTTTGTCGCATACAAAAAACTCTGGGAATCTTTCGGTATTGATTCTATCCTTAACTCTGAAGACATAAAAGGCAATATAGATTATTCTTTAAACGATACATGTTTTTTAATGAGCCTTACTCATTTATTGGATC